>NZ_BAABEO010000031.1:0-25537 GCF_039540195.1 Arthrobacter ginkgonis
GCAGCACGGAACTGCCGCATACCCCCAACGAGTTCACCGGCATCCCCGGATAGCCACGCGCGGGACCGGACGCGGTCCCCGGATCCGACGGTATGGCCCGCCCGCTCCGTCGGATCCGGGGACCGCGTTTGCACGGCCACGCTTAAATGCCCGAAGGCCGCACCCCGAACGGGGTGCGGCCTTCGTTGTCCGGAAGCCTAGGGGCTTACCAGGAGGACTTGGTGATGCCCGGCAGTTCGCCCTTGTGGGCCATGTCGCGGAAGCGGACACGGGAAATGCCGAACTTCTGGAAGGTACCGCGCGGACGGCCGTCGATGGCGTCGCGGTTGCGGACGCGCACCGGGGAGGCGTTGCGGGGCAGCTTCTGCAGGCCGAGGCGGGCAGCCTCGCGGGCCTCGTCGGTCGCGTTTTCGTCGACCAGGGTCTTCTTGAGCTCGGCACGCTTCGCGGCGTAGCGCTCGACAACGACCTTGCGCTGCTCGTTACGAGCGATCTTGGACTTCTTCGCCATAGTGCTTAGCGCTCCTCACGGAATTCGACGTGCTTGCGGATGACCGGGTCGTACTTCTTCAGGACCATGCGGTCCGGGTCGTTACGACGGTTCTTGCGGGTCACGTAGGTGAAACCGGTGCCGGCGGTGGACTTCAGCTTGATGATCGGACGTACGTCCTTGTCCTTTGCCATTAGAGCTTCACACCCTTCGCAAGTAGCTGAGCGACGACGACGTCAATGCCGCGCACGTCGATGGTCTTGATGCCACGGACCGACAGGGTCAGCGTGACGTTGCGGCGCAGGGACGGAACCCAGTAGCGCTTCTTCTGAATGTTCGGGTCGAACCGACGCTTGTTACGACGGTGCGAGTGGGAGATGCTGTGCCCGAAGTTCGGGACTGCACCGGTCACCTGGCATACAGCTGCCATGATCACTCCTCCAGTAGTAGTAAATATTGGCGGTACTCGTCGCAGATGCAGCGCTGAGCTGCTTCTGCATCCGCGTTCCAGAGTCCCGCCACCAGTTGTGACACCGTTATTACTGCGACTTAACGAAGGGAACCAGGCTGGGTGAGAACCAACCGAAGCGCCTTTAGCACGCGAAAAGACGGTGAACCTCGGGTCCGGTCAAGCGTTTTTCCCCACTCGGTTGGACCGCGATATTCGGTTTTACGGGCAGCCAGGCACACCACTTGGGCATGCTTGACTTAACGCCCTACCATCCTAGGGCACCCGGGCACTTTAACCCAAACCGGCCCGACGCCGGGGTTCGCCCAGGATTTCCGGCTCCTTACGGCCGACTCGCGGGGCTGACTAAACACTCTGTGCCATCCCCTCCAGGGGCCGTTAGACTATAACGGTTTAATAAAGACACGCCTTTACCGTTGCCGTAGCCCGCGGTTGGGAATATAAGCACGGCTTGCTGCGCGGACGGAGCAAGCCGCCTGCCCTCGGGTGGGGCCCAGGGTGATTCGACCAGGAGACTGATGGACACTTCATCGACCAACGCCTTCGCAGGGCTGCCCGACGCCGAGCTGGCCGCCGCGATCCGGGCCAGCCACGCTGACCCCGCGGGGGCCGGCAACACGGCGGAGGCCATCGCCGTCCTCTACGCGCGCCATTACGGTGCCGCGGTGCGCACCGCGGGCGCCCGGCTTGAGGACCGCGCCCTCGCCGAAGACGTTGCCGTCGATGCTTTTGCCGACCTGCTGGAGCTGATACGCCAAGGCAATGAGTGCGGCGACGCTCTCCGCGCTTGGCTGGCCTGCCTGGCCAGCCGCAAGGCGTTCGCCGCCAACCGCCACGACCCCGCCCCCCGCGTGGCTGACGGACTTGCGCTCTTCGAACCGGGTGACCGCGATGCGGACCCGGTCATGGAGCAGCGGGAATCCGGGCTCCTCGTCGAAGCCTTCAAGTCCCTGCCCGGGCATTGGCAGGAAGTCCTGTGGCGCCTCGAGATCGAGAACGCCCCGCCCGCCGAGGTCGCCGAGGGGCTGGGCTTCCGCGTTGATGCTGGCGGCGTCGATGCGGTGGCCTCGGTGGCCGGGGAGGCCCGCGAGGGACTGCGCGCCTCCTACCTGGAGGCCCACGGCGCCGCTGCCTCCAGCGAGTTCGCCGAGCAATGCCACCGCCTGGGCGACCACTTGGACGGGGCCCTCGGCCCCCGTGCCGTGCTCAAGTTCGAGGAGCACTTGGGAACCTGCCCCCGATGCGACGCGGCGCTGGCGGAGGTTGGGGACATCAGCACGGGCCTGCTCACGGTCATCGCCCCGCTGTTCCTGGGGTCCGGGGCCGCGTCCCTGCTGCCGCTGCTCGATGGTTCGGCACCCGCTGTCCAGGAAGCCGCTGTCCAAGAATCTGCCCCAGAAGCCGTCCCCGAATTGGCCGTCCCCGCGGTGGACCAAGTGGCGGCCATCGATGCCACCCCCACCAGCGCAGTGTCCATCGTCGCCGGCCCCTTGGACCTTTCACCCAGCGGCTCCCCCAGCGGCGCCGGACCCACCGTCGTCGCCCTCTCCGACCTGGCCGCGAATGATGCGGCGGCCAGCGACGCTGCGCCCAATAAGGCCGTGCCCATTGGCCCCGCAACCACCAGTTCCTCCACCACGACCTTCGAGGTAGCCCTCGCCGGGCCCAGCAGCGCAGCGGTGCAGGCGAGCCAAGCGGTGCAGGAAAGCACTGTGGCGCAGGAAAAAAACACAGCGGCGCAGAAGAGCGCACCCGATCCGATCGTCCCGAAGCACTCCCCCGGACCGGCCACGCAGTCCTTCCCCGCACTTAAGGTCGACGCCGACGGCGCACGGCCCCGCCCGGCCGCCGGCCGCCGGAAGCCGAGCAAGGTCGGGATCCGGCGGCGCCTCCTTCCCTCCGTGGCACTCGCGGGAACCACCGGCATGCTGGTGGCCGGGGTCGCGTTCGCGGCCAACGGGACCCTGCCGCTGCCCTTGCCCTCCGGCGCAACCGGCGTGGTTTCGGAGGTGGTCCCGATGACCACCGTGGAGGGGCCCTCCCTACACCCGACGCAGTCGACGGGCGGCAGCGAAACAACGTCGCCGTCTTCCTCGGACGCGGCCGAATCGCCGGCCTCGGAAACCGCGGAGGCCCCGGAAACGGACGGCGCAGGCAATGGAGCGGACGCCGGTGGGGCCACCACGCCTTCGGACGGCGGGACGCAGTCCACGCCGGGTTCCAATGGGCCGGGTGCCGACGCGCCGGCCACCACGGCACCCAAGACCCGCAATCCCGCGCCTTCTTCCCCCGACTCCCCCAAGACCGGCCAGCCGTCGGCCGACGTCCCGGCCGTCCTGCCCGATCCCACGCAGCCCGGCGGCACCAGCGGGTCCAAGCCGGCGGACGGCGGCGCGCCGGCGGGTGGGGACTCGGCCGGCGGGTCCACTGGATCTGGGGGCGCCGGAGGAGCTGGCGGTGCCGGCGGGGCTGGGGGTGCCGGAGGAGCCGGCGGAGCTGGCGGCCAAGGCGGGTCGAATCCCTTGCCCGTCCCGGAAACGACGGTCGAGGTTTCGGAGCCCGACTCCGGGCAGTCGTCCTTCTCGCGGACCAGGGACTTCCTGCCCAAGCACCGGCATTACTCGCGGTACCGCGACTTCCAGTTGGAGATCGGCGACGCGCCATAGGGCACCGTGCACCGTTTCCCGGGAAACGGTGCACGGGTACCGGGGTGCCTCAGCGGCGGAGGATCCAGTGCTCCGGGTCGATCTCCGCGGTGATCTTGCGGCCGATCCGGGCCAGGTCGTCGACGTCGCGCTCGGTGAGCCCGTCGAAGATGATGCGGCGCACGGATTCGACGTGTTCGGGGGCGAGCCCGACCAGCATGTCCATGCCCTCGTCCGTCAGGTGGGCCATGGTGACCCGGGCATCCTCGGCGCTCTGGTGCCGTTCCAGCCAGCCGCGGCCCTCGAGCTTCTTCGCCACGTGGCTCAGCCGGGACAGCGATGAATTGGTGCGGGAAGCCAGTTCGCTCATCGGCAGCAGGCGCCCCTCGCTTTCGGAGAGCATGGCCAGGACGTTGTAGTCGAAGAGGGTGATGCGGGCCTGCTTGTGCAGCTCGCTGTCCAGTCGGCTCGGCAGGCGGGTCGCCACGGCCAGCAGCGCCAGCCAGGCATCGCGTTCCAACGGGGAGAGCCAACGGGGTTCGGTCATGGGCTCCATCTTTTCACAGCGCGGCCCCGGCCCTGCTCCCGGGCTCAGCGGGCCGCCAGCGCCTTGCGCTTGCGGTAGGAGATGATCTGGCCCATCACGACGACGAACAGCGCCACCAGGAACATGGCCGAACCGATGACGTTCGCCTGCGCCGGGATGCCGCGGGTGGCGGCGACGTAGATGAACTTCGGGAAGGTGTCGAAGTTGCCGGAGTTGAAGTTGGTGATGATGAAGTCGTCGAAGCTCATGGCGAAGGACAGTAGCGCAGCCGCGACGATGCCCGGCAGCAGCAGCGGCAGCGTGACCTTCCGGAACGTGGCCAGCGGGGAAGCGTAGAGGTCGCTGGCGGCCTCCTCCAGTCGCGGGTCCAGCCCGGCCACGCGCGCCCGGACCGTCACCACCACGAACGCCATGCAGAAAACGATGTGGGCGATGACGACTGTGGCGAAGCCGAGGTTCCAGCCCAGGTTCAGGAACTGGGCCAGCAGCGAAGCGCCCAGCACCACCTCCGGGGTGGCCAGCGGCAGGATGATCAGCAGGTCAGCGGTGTTCCGGAACCGGAACCTGTAGCGCACCAGCCCCAGCGCGATCGCCGTCCCCAGCACCGTGGCGACCAGGGTGGCGACCAGGCCGACCTGCAGCGAGTTCACCAGCGACTCGCAGACCTGCGGAGCTCCGCAGGGATTCTGCCAGTTCGCCAGCGTGAACCCGCGCCACACCAGATTGGTGCGGCCGGCGTCGTTGAAGGAAAACGCGAAGATGTAGGCGATCGGCACCAGCAGGTACACAAAGGCCAGCCCGCCCACGACGGGGATGATCCACCGACCGATTCTCTGTCTCATGCCATGCCCCTAGAACAGGTCCTTGGTGCCGAAGCGCCGGACGTAGATCATGACCAGGATCAGGATGGCCACCATCAGGATGAAGCTCAGCGCCGCGGCGCCGGGGTAGTCCACCACGCGGAAGAAGCGGGAGTCGATGACCTGGCCGATCATGGTGGTGTCGCGGTTGTTGCCCAGCAGCGCGGCGTTGACGTAGTCGCCCGAGGCGGGGATGAAGGTCAGCAGCGTGCCGGCGAAGACCCCCGGCATCGACAGCGGCAGCGTCACCTGCCGGAAGGTCCGCATCGGGCTGGCGTACAGGTCCCCGGACGCCTCCAGCAGCCGGGTGTCCAGGCGTTCAAGGCTCGCGTAGATCGGCAGCGTCATGAACGGCAGGAAGTTGTAGGTCAGGCCGCAGACGACGGCGAACGCCGTCGCGGTGAGCCGGCCGTCCGCGGGCAGGATCGCGACGGCCCTCAAGACCCCGACGACGGGTCCCTCGTCCGCCAGGATCTGCTTCCAGGCCTGGGTACGCAGGATGAAGCTGGAGAAGAACGGAGCAATCAGCAGCACCAGCAGGATGCCCTGGAGCAGCCGGTGGGCGCGCAGCCGCACCGCCACCAGATAGGCCATCGGGTAGCCGATCAGCAGCGCGGCCAGCGTGGCGATCAGGGCGAATCCGAAGGAGCGCAGCAGCACGTCCCAGTACTCCCGCAGCACCACCGCGTAGTTGGAGAACTGCAGCGCCGGGGCGAACTGCCCGATCTCCGCCCCGGGCGGCCTGGTGTAGAGGGACATGGCCAGCAGGACCACCACCGGCGCGACGAAGAACAGCAGCAGGAAAATGAAGCCGGGCAGGACCAGGAACTGTCCGATCCGTCCGCGCTTCTTCTCGGCGGCGAGTTCCTCCGGGCTGCGCCAGTCCTCCGGTGCGCGCCCGCCGCGCCTGCGGCCGGCGTCGTTCCGGGTCCGGACGTCGGCGGGTGCGCTCACGGCCCGACCTCGCCCGCACTGGTGTCCTCGTCGCCGGCCAGTCCGAACGAGTATTCCGGCTCCCACAGCAGGCGGACCTTGTCCCCCGGCGAGGCCGGGTCCTGGCCCAGGTTCTGCGAGAAGGTGCCCACCAGCCCGACGCCGGGGGTGTCCACCAGGTACTCGGTGCTCACGCCGGTGAAGGAGGCGTCCACAACCGTGCCCACGAGCTGGTTGGCGGTGGCGGGGAAGGGGGCGTCCATCCGCTGGATGCGCATCTTTTCGGGACGCACCCCGACGACGACGGAGCCGTTGTGCTCGGCGGCCCGGGACTTGGGCAGGACCACCCGCGTGCCGGCGACGTCGACCCCGATGCCCTGCCCCAGGTCCTCGGCGACGCGGCCCTTCATCAGGTTCGACTTGCCCAGGAAGTTGGCCACGAAGGCGGTCCGCGGCAGCTCGTAGAGCTCCCGGGGCGGCCCCATCTGCTCCACCTTGCCCTGGTTCATGACCGCGACGGTGTCCGCCATGGTCATGGCCTCCTCCTGGTCGTGGGTCACGTGGATGAACGTGAGCCCGACCTCCGTCTGGATGGCCTTGAGTTCCACCTGCATCTGCCGGCGCAGCTTCATGTCCAGGGCCCCGAGCGGTTCGTCCAGCAGCAGCACCGCCGGCCGGTTGACCAGGGCGCGGGCCAGCGCAACGCGCTGCTGCTGGCCGCCGGAGAGCTGGGCGGGCTTGCGTGCCCCTAGGTGTTCCAGCTCGACCATGGCCAGCGCGGCCTTCGCCTGCGCCTGGGCGTCGCGCACCCGGCGCTGCTTGAGCCCGAAGGCCACGTTGTCGAGGATCGACATGTGCGGGAAGAGCGCATAGGACTGGAAGACCGTGTTCACCTGCCGCCGGTACGGGGGCAGGGTGGTGACGTCGCGGCCGCCGATGCCGATGCTCCCCGACGTCGGTTGCTCCAGGCCCGCGACCATCCGCAGCGTCGTGGTCTTGCCGCAGCCCGAGGGGCCCAGCAGCGCGAAGAACGACCCCGCCGGGACGGTCAGGGAGAGGTCGTCGACGGCGGTGAAGTCCGCAAAGCGCTTGGTGACGTTGGCCAGGACCAGGTCGTGGCCTTCGGCGGTCCCCTTCCGGAGCGTTTCCTCTGCCTGGAGCGCCATCGCCTCAGGCCCCGATCGTCTGCTGGAAGCGGGACCCGTAGTCGGTCTCCTCTTCGGCGGTCAGCGTGCGGAAGACCTTGGTGCGGGCCAGGTCCTCGTCGGTGGGGAAGATCAGCGGGTTGTCCACGAGCGTGGGGTCGATCTTTTCCATCGCCTCGCGGGCGCCCTCGACCGGGCAGATGAAGTTCACGTAGGCTGCCACGGTCGCGGCCACCTCGGGCTCGTAGTAGTAGTTCATCAGCTTTTCGGCGTTGGTCTTGCGCGGCGAACCGATGGGAACCATCATGTTGTCGCTCCACAGGGTGCCGCCGGCCTCGGGGATGGCGAACTCCCACTTGTCGTCGTTTTCGAAGTTCAACTGCGTGATGTCCCCGGACCAGCAGATGACGGCGAGCGCGTCGCCGCTGACCAGGTCCTCCTTGTAGGAGTTGCCCTTGACCTGGCGGATCTGGCCGGAAGCGATCTGCTCGTCGAGGACAGCCAGCGCGGCGTCGAAGTCGTCGGAGGTCCAGTCCCCGGAGATGTCGATGCCGTTCTGCATCATGATCAGCCCGATCGTGTCGCGCCACTCGTCGAGCACCTCGACGCGGCCCTTCAGCTCGGGCTTCCAGAGGTCATCGACGCTCCTCAGCCCGCCCGGCACGGCCTCCTTGTTCCAGGCAATGCCGGCGTAGCCGGACTGCCAGGTCAGGGAGTTCTTGCGGCCCGGGTCGAATCCGACGTCCTGCAGCGAGGGCAGCAGGTTCGCGATGTTGGGGATGTTCGCGTGGTTCAGTTCCTGGGTGTAGCCCTGGCGGATGATGCGCCCGGCCATCGGGTCGGTGAGCGTGATGATGTCCTGGCCGATGTCCTGCCCGGCGGAGAGCTGGGCCTGGATCTTGCCGTAGTAGCTGTCGTTGCCGTCGATGTCCTCGGCGTAGTTGGCCCGGATGCCGGTCTGCTTTTCGAACTCCACCAGGGTCGGGTAGGTGCGGGTCTTGTCGTCGTAGTCCAGGTAGAGCGTCCAGTTGGCCCAGTTCACGGCCTTGTCGGTGCCGGAAAGGTCCGCCGCCGCGCTCGGCGCGGCGCTTTGGCCGCCGGTGCCGGTGCCGCCGGTGCCGCAGGCGGCGAGCAGGCCGGCCAGCCCCAGGCCCCCGGCCCCGCGCAGCAGGGTGCGCCGGGTCATTTGCGCCCTGGTCTGCTGCATCCTGGCCTGCGCCCTCACGAGCTCGCGCAGGGCGGGATCGTTGAGGCGGTCGTTGGGGAGCTGGGGTCTCATATGCGGTCTCCTAGGGACGGCCACCGGCGCGCGGGGTGGCTCCCGGCTCGTGGCTGCTTGATCCTGTGGTTTGGATCATGGCAGGTGAGCCAATCCGCGGACAATAGTTTGAGTTGTAAAGATTTTGTTTCGTCGCGAAATCGGTTGCCTTACGAGCCTTCCACAACTGATTCTTTAGGACTAGGCTCGGTTGCTGACAGGGCGGAAGTCCCCTCGACCGCTTCCAACGCTCCCCCGAAAGGTCGGTGCCCGGTGGCCCAACCGCCCCACTCCCAGCCCAGCAACGGAGCCGCCATGGATGCGACCAGCAAGGCCATCATCGAACAGCTCCAGGCCGATGGACGCCGGTCGTACGCGGCCATCGGCAAGGCCGTGGGCCTCAGCGAGGCGGCGGTACGCCAGCGGGTCCAGAAGCTGATCGACAGCAAGACCATGCAGGTCGTGGCCGTTACCGATCCCCTGCAGCTGGGCTTCCACCGGCAGGCCATGCTGGGGATCCGGACCACCGGGGACATGGTGGCCACGGCGGACCGGATCTCCGCCCTGCCGGAGGTCGACTACTGCGTAGTGACCGCCGGCTCCTTCGACGTCCTGGCCGAGGTGGTCTGCGCCAACGACGAGGAACTGCTGCGCATCATCAATGCCGTCCGCGAGATCGACGGCGTGCGCGACACCGAAGCGCTCCTTTACCTTTCCCTCCGCAAGCAGGAATACAACTGGGGTACCCGATGACCAGCACCACTCCCCGCGGCACCGACCGCCAGCAGGCCGCCCGCGACCACCTCTGGATGCACATGGCCCGCCACTCGAACCTGGCCGACGGCGGCACGGTTCCGGTCATCACCCGGGGCGAGGGCCACATGATCTACGACGACGCCGGCAAGGGCTACATCGACGGCCTCGCCGGGCTCTTCGTGGTCCAGGTTGGCCACGGCCGCGCCGAGCTGGCCGAGGTCGCCGCCAAGCAGGCGGAGAAGCTCCCCTTCATGCCGCTGTGGTCCTACGCGCACGAACCGGCGATCGACCTGGCCGAGCGGCTGGCGCACTACGCGCCGGGGGACCTGAACCGCGTCTTCTTCACCACCGGCGGCGGAGAGGCCGTCGAATCCGCCTGGAAGCTGGCGAAGCAGTACTTCAAGCTCACCGGCAAGCCGGGCAAGACCAAGGTGATCTCCCGCGCGGTGGCCTACCACGGCACGCCCCAGGGCGCCCTGTCCATCACCTCGATCCCGGGGATGAAGACCCCGTTCGAGCCGCTGGTGCCGGGCACCTTCCGCGTCCCGAACACCAACTTCTACCGGGCGCCGCAGGAGCATGCGGACAATGAGAAGGAGTTCGGGCTCTGGGCCGCCGAGCGCATCCGGGAGGCGATCGAGTTCGAAGGGCCGGAGTCTGTCGCCGCGGTGTTCCTGGAGCCGGTGCAGAACTCCGGCGGCTGCTTCCCGCCGCCGCCCGGGTACTTCCAGCGGGTCCGCGAGATCTGCGACGAGTACGACGTCCTGCTGGTTTCCGACGAGGTCATCTGCGCGTTCGGGCGGATCGGCTCGATGTTCGCGTGCGAGGACTTCGGCTACGTGCCGGACATCATCACCTGCGCCAAGGGCCTGACCAGCGGCTACTCCCCCATCGGCGCGATGATCGCCTCCGACCGGCTGTTCGAGCCCTTCACGCGCGGGGACACCACGTTCTACCACGGCTACACCTTCGGCGGTCACCCGGTGTCCGCCGCCGTCGCCATGGCCAACTTGGACATCTTCGAGCGCGAGGGCCTGAACGGCCACGTCAAGGAGAACGCCCCGGCCTTCCGCTCCACGCTGGAGCGGCTGCTGGACCTGCCGATCGTGGGCGACGTGCGCGGCGAAGGCTACTTCTACGGGATCGAACTGGTCAAGGACAAGGCCACGAAGGAGACGTTCACGGACGAGGAGTCCGAGCGCCTGCTGCGCGGGTACCTTTCCGGGGCGCTGTTCGACGCCGGCCTGTACTGCCGGGCGGACGACCGCGGGGATCCCGTGGTCCAGCTGGCTCCGCCGCTGACCATCGGCCAGAGGGAGTTCGACCAGATCGAATCCATCCTCCGGTCCGTGCTCACGGAGGGCCTGAACCACCTCTAGGATCCCCGCCGGCGGGCTTTCCGGGTACCTGCCGCACCGGCGGATATATTGGGAACAGCCCATTTGCCGTCCGCCGATGGCCGCACCAGAACGGAGGTCCCATGGCCTCGCTGCCTGCTTTGCAGTCGCAGATCTACCGGACCCTTCCCGCCCTGGAGCGGGCGGACACCATCGCGCAGCGGATTTCCACGGCCATCTCGCTGGGCATGCTGCGCGAAGGCGAGCGGCTGCCGACCGAGTCCGAGCTCTCCGAGATGTTCGGCGTCGCCGGCGCCACCCTGCGGGACGCGCTGGCTTCCCTGCGCGAACGGGGCGTCGTCGAAACCCGCCGGGGACGCAACGGCGGAACGTTCGTCGTCAAGGCCCCGACGGCGGCGCGGGACCTGATGCGGCGGTACCTGGCGGAGACGTCCCTGGCCGAACTGCGCGATTTGGGGGACGAACACGCGTCCATCGCGGCCGCCACGGTGCGCCTGGCCTGCGACCGCGCGGACCCCAAGGAACTGGACCGGCTGGAGCAGCTGGCCAGGGCCCAGGCGCGCGCCGACACCCCCGAAGCCCAGGCCCGGGCGGACAGCCGTTTCCACATCGAGCTGGCGGTGGCCGCCCAGTCGCCCCGGCTGATGGCGGCGGAGATACGGCTCCAGGGCGAAATCAGCCAGGTCCTGTGGACCCCGCTGGCCGGGGAATACAGCACCGAAGCCGCGGCCTCCGAACACCTCGAAATGGTGGAGGCGATCCGGCGGGACGACCCGGCGGCGGCCCAGCGGCTGGCGCTGGAGCACATCCGCCGGAACATTTACCACCTGATCGACACCAAGCTGACGCTGAGCTACACGGACCGGACCCCGGAAGACGATGTGAGGGAGAGCATGTGAGTTCGCAGGACCTGGCGGAGGCCGCCGTCGAATCGATCGCGGGCTGGCTCAACGCCCTGTACCAGGACCTGGGCAGCCTCTCGGGCGAGGTGGGGCGCCTGCTTGAAGCGGCGCTGGGCGGACGCACCCGGGTCACCACGCGGGACCTCGCGGGGCTGCGCGAGCGGTCCACGGACTTCCTGGTTTCGCACCCGGACGTGGTCGGCGCCGGCGTCATCTTCTCCGTGGCCTGGATCAAGGACACCGAAGGCGTGCTGGAGTGGTGGGTCAGGGACGAGCGGAACCAGATCGACAAGCTCGGCTTCGACCTTGCCCCGGAGGGCAACAGCTTCTACGACTACGAGCAGCTGCCGTGGTTCTCCGACGCCGCGCGGACCGGACAGCCGACCATAGCCGGCCCGTACGTGGACTACCTGGGCTTCAACGAATACATCGTGACCTGCACCGTCCCGTGCTACGTCCGCGGGGAGTTCATCGGCGTGGCCGGCTGCGACCTGCGCGTGCGCGACCTGGAGCACGTGTTCATCCCGATGATCCGGCCCGTCCCGGGCGACGCCGCCCTGGTGAACGGCAACGAGGACCGCGTGATCCTCGGCAACTCCGGCAGGTTCCTGGTCGGCGAGCGGATCAAGAGCCGGCCCGAGGGCTTCCGGATGGTCCCGCTGCCGGTCCCCCACCTGAATCTGGGCCTGCTGCGCGGCACCCAATCCTGAGGCCCCCGTGTCCCGGCGCCTGCCGGGACACGGGGGCCTCAGGCCGGTTCAGAGCCGAACGATCTTCTTGTTCATGAACTCCTCCATGCCCAAGGCACCCAGCTCGCGCCCGACGCCGGAGCGCTTGATGCCGCCGAAGGGCAGGTCCGCCTGCGATCCGCCGGCGCGGTTGATGTAGACCATCCCGGCCTCGATCCGGTCCCCGACCCGGCGGGCCCGTTCCGGGTCGGCGCTGAAGACCCCGGATCCGAGCCCGAAGGCCGTGTCGTTGGCCAGTGCCACGGCTTCGTCCTCGTCTGCGGCCCGGTGGACGACGACGGCGGGTCCGAACAGCTCCTCGTGGTAGACGCGCATGCCCGGCGTCACGCCGGTGAGCACCGCCGGCTCGACGAAGGCGCCCGGGCCGGGGATGTGGCGGCCGCCGGTGTGCAGCACGGCGCCCTGGGCGACGGCGTCCTCGATCTGCCCGACGAGCTCGTCGGCGGCGGTCTGGGAGGACATGGGCGCCAGCGTGGTGCTCGGGTCCGCGGGGTCGCCGGGCTTGAAGTCGGACATCGCATCCGCCAGCTTGGCGACGAAGTCGTCGTAGAGGTCCGCCATGACGATCATCCGCTTGGGGGCGTTGCAGGCTTGCCCGTTGTTGCCCATGCGGGCGGCGACGGCGGTCGCCACGGTCCGGTCCAGGTCCGTGGTGTCCAGCAGCACCAGCGGATCCGATCCGCCCAGCTCGAGCACGGCCTTCTTCAGGTTCCGTCCGGCCTCCATGGCGACGGCGGCGCCGGCGCGTTCGGAGCCGGTCAGGGACACGCCCTGGATCCGGGGATCGGCCAGCATCTCGGCGATCTGGGCGCTGGTGGCGTACAGGTTGATGTAGGCGTCGGCGGGGAGGCCGGCGTCGTGCAGCACCGTCTCGATGGCGGCGGCCGATTCGGGGCAGCTGCGGGCGTGCTTGAGGATGATCGTGTTGCCCAGCACCAGGTTGGGAGCGGCGAAGCGGGCCACCTGGTAGTAGGGGTAGTTCCACGGCATGATGCCGATCAGGGCGCCGACCGGACGCTTCTGGATGAGCGCCCGCCCGCCCTGGATCTCCAGCGGCTCGTCGCGAAGCTGCTCCGGTCCGTTCTGGGCGTAGTACGCGAAGATCTCGGCGACCGTCTCCAGTTCGCCGCGGCTTTCGGCGATGCGCTTGCCCATTTCGCGGGTGATGATCGCCGCGAGTTCCTCGGCCCGCTCGGCGAACAGTTCCCCGGCGCGGCCGACCAGCCGGGCGCGTTCGGCGAGCGGGGTGTCCCGCCAGGACAGGTGGGCCCGGTGTGCGCGGTCCACGGCCTCGCGGGCCTCGGCGTCGGTGGCGTTGGGGTATTCGGCGAGCAGTTCGCCGGTGGCGGGGTTGATGACCTGATACAAAGGGTTGCCTTTCGGTAGGGGCCGCTCCGGGCGGCCTACATTCTGGTGACTGTGGTAGCCAGCGCCTGCCTCTTACCAGGTGCCTGTGCGCAGGCCTCCGCGAAGGCCCCGAAGATCAGGGCGCGGTCCGCGGCGCTGCCGTCCGCGTCCTCCGGGTGCCACTGGACCCCGACCACCCAGGACTTTTCCCGGTGCTCGGTTCCCTCCACCACGCCGTCGCGGGCCAGGGCGGCCACGGACAACACCGGGGCCACGGCCCCCACCGCCTGGTGGTGGCCGGAGCGCACCGTGGCCCGGTCCCGGCCCAGGATGGCGGCGATCCGCGAGCCCGGCACCAGCGCGACCTCCTCGTCCAGGAAGATCGGCCGGCCCGGCCCGCCGCGGTGCAGGTGCCACGGGTCCAGGTCCGGGACCAGCGTGCCGCCGCAGGCCACGTTGAGCAGCTGCGATCCGCGGCAGATGGCCAGCAGCGGCTGGTCGCGGTCCAGCACGCCGCGGATCAGCTCCAGGCAGTACTCGTCCGCCCGCCGGTCCACGCCGTAGGAGTTCGGCACCTCCCCGTGGTGCCCGTACAGCGCCCCGTCGACGTCCCCGCCGCCGAGGAAGAGCACGCCGTCGTAGCCTGCCAGCTCCGCCTCCGGCACCAGGTCCTCCGCCGCGCTGTCCACCAGCTCGGCGCGGGCCCCGGACGCCAGCAGCGCCTCGAAGGCGGTCCGGGTGAACCGCTCCATCAGGGCGTGCGTCTGCTCCGTCATGCCCGGGAAGGCCAGGGAGACGACGACGGCGATCCGCGGCGCGTCCCCCGGCAGGCCGTCGAAGCCGGCGGGCACCACATCCGCGGGATCCACCCGCAGCCCGGCCCCGCTCGGCTGTTCGGCGGTCACAGGGCGGCCGCCGCGGCGAACTCGGCGCACGCGTCCCGGCGCTGCCGCCCGGCCTCAATCACCCACGCGAAGAGGGCGTGGTCCTCCGCGCTGGTGGCGGCGGTGTCCTCCGGGTGCCACTGCACGGCCAGCAGCGGTGCGCCCGGAACCTCCAGGGCCTCCACCACTCCGTCTTCCGCGGTGGCGGTGGCCACCAGGCCCTCGCCGATGATCCCGACCGCCTGGTGGTGGTAGGAGGAGACGTGCACCCGGGACGCACCGGTGGCGGAGGCCAGCAGGGACCCCGGGGACACGGCGACCGGGTGGATCGCGTCCTTGTGCTGGACCGGCCCTGGTTCCAGGTGCTGGATCAGCGTCCCGCGGCGGGTGACGTTGAGCAGCTGCAGGCCGCGGCAGATGGCCAGCAGCGGCACTCCGGCCTCCAGGCAGCCGGCGAGGATCCCGGCCTCGAACCGGTCCTGGCCGTCGTGGTCGGCCGGCCAGTGGTGTTCGTCGGGTTCGGCCCCGTACAGCCGCGGGTCCACGTCCGCACCACCGGGCAGCACCACCGCATCGACCCGGGCCAGCTGCTCGGCCGGTCCCTCGGCGCTGCCGGGGAACAGGACCACCGGCTCCCCGCCGGCGCGGTCGATCGAGCGGAGCACCTCCGCGGCAACCGCCACCCCCGCGAAGCGCATGCCTTGCACCTTCGCGGACCACATCCCGGGGACGCCCACCAGCGGCCGGCGGCCGCTCATGCCCGGACCCCCACCACATCATCCAAGGGGAACTCCAGCGACGGCATCCACTCGTTCCACACCCGTTCCAGGCTGCCGTCGGCGATCACCGCGCCCAGCGCGGCGTCGAACTCGGCGCGCAGGCCCGGGTTGTCCTTGGCCACGCCGATCCCCCAGGGGTTGCGCGTGCGGACGGTGAAGGCGACGTCGTAGCGCGGGTCGTCGCCCAGCGGGACCAGCACGACGTCGTCGTCCACCATGGCGTCGATGCTTCCGTTCGCGACGGCGTCGAGCATCTGGTTGTAGACGTCCTCGCCGGAGAACGGGACCGGTTCGGCGCCCTCGAACGTCCGGGCCAGGCGCATGTTGGCGCTGCCCTCGATGGCCCCGACCCGGTAGCCGACCAGGTCGGCGGCGGAGCGGGCCGGGTCGCCCTTGGACACCAGCACGGTCTCGTCGAAGATCGCGTAGGGCCGGGTGAAGTCGACGACGGCGGCACGTTCGGGAATGATGCCCTGGCCGCACCAGACGGCGTCGACCCGGTGCCCGACCACGGCCGGCAGCATCTCGTCCCAGTCCAGCACCACCCATTCGATGCCGCGGCCCATGCGGGCGGCGACCAGTTCTGCGGCGGCCGGCTCGTACCCGGAGCGGCGGCCGGCCGCGTCGCGCAGGCCGAACAGCGGCGGGGCCTCGGCGTCGATGCAGGCAAGTTTCAGCGGTCGCATTACGGCATCGTCTCCCAGTACATCTCGCGGTCCCACTCGGTGATCGCACCGCAGTAGCGGGCCCATTCCTCGGTCTTGAGCTGCGTGTAGATCGAGACCAGGTCGGCGGGCAGCTGGCCGGTGAGGTAGGTGTCGGCCACGAACGCCTCGGTGGCCTCGCCCAGGGTCAGCGGCAGTTGGGTGCCGACGGCCGGGACGTTGTCGGTGGCCTCGTCCGGGGCTCCCGGGTCCAGCTTGCGGTTCAGGCCGTCCTCCATGGCCGCGATGAGCAGCGTGTGGGACAGGTACGGGTTGACCGCCGCGTCCGGCACGCGGTACTCCATGCGCCCGTTCGCGGAGATGCGGACCAGGCAGCCGCGCGAGTCCAGGCCCCAGTTGGCGGTGGAGGGGGCGAACTGGCCGGCGTCCCAGAAGCGCTTGTAGGAGTTCACGGTGGAGGCCATGACCGCCATCGAGCCCTGCGCGTGGGCGAGCACCCCGCCGATCGCGTGCCGGGCGGTGTCGGAGACGTGCAGTTCCACCCTGCCGGCCTCCTCCATGGCGTTGGTGCCGTCCTTCCAGAGGCTGACGTTGTGGTGGCAGCCGTTGCCCATCTGGCCGTTGTAGGGCTTGGGCATGAAGGAGGCGGTGACGCCGAACTCGCGGGCGACCTGCTTGCAGATCTGCCGGTAGGTGACCAGCCGGTCGGCGGTGCGCTCCACCCGGTCGAACATCCAGTTCAGCTCCAGCTGGCCGTCGTCCTCGTAGTCGCCCTCGATCATGTCCAGGCCCATGGCCTTGGCGTAGGTCACCAGCTGCTTGTAGATGGGGCGCATCCGCTCCAGGTTCTCGACCTGGTAGGCCGGGCTGGAGCCGGGCTTCTTGGTGACCTCCAGCCCCGGGCCCTCCCAGGTCA
The DNA here is from genome assembly GCF_039540195.1 of Arthrobacter ginkgonis. NCBI lineage: Bacteria > Bacillati > Actinomycetota > Actinomycetes > Micrococcales > Micrococcaceae > Arthrobacter > Arthrobacter ginkgonis. The sequence continues at coordinate 16,704 of NZ_BAABEO010000031.1, forward strand.
TCTCCGGCTCGGTGCCGGAGCGGACCTCGAAGCCGGTGCGGGCGGTGAACGCCTCGTGGGAGCGGATCAGCAGGGACCGAGTGTCGATGGCCAGCGGGCGTCCGCCGACCTCCGGCAGGTGGGGCGGCTCGTAGGCGGTGCAGAAGATGCGGGCCACGGAGGTGTCCCAGGGCAGCACCACGAAGGTGTCCGGCTCCGGCAGGGCCCAGAATTCGCGGGCCTCGATGCCGCCGCCGATCAGGTTCCCGTGGCGGTCGTTCTGCAGGTCGGACAGCGCGGTGCGGTGGAACGCGATGCCCTTCTGCAGGTTGCGGCGGAAGTGGTTGGCCGGCACCATCTTGGCCACCATGCGCGAACCGATGGTCGGCAGCGCGTAGTAGATGTACTCGACGCCGGCCTCCTCGATTTTCCGGCCCAGCTCCCGCACGACGTCGGGGGCGAGGTTCCGCTCCTGGTGAGCGGCGAAGGCGTTGCGGTCCAGCAGGGCGTCCGTTTCGGATCGGATGGCTTGCAGGGTCATGGGGATCAACTCTTTTCTGCTGGTCTAAATCTTCTTGGTGGCCCTAGGCGGCGGGCAGGGGTTCCGGCACTCGGGAGCCCGAGGCTTGGGCGTCCAGCACCGCCTGCCGGTACTGGAGGTGCTTCTGGGCGGGCAGGCCGGCGGTCACGGCACCGATGAGGCGCTCCTCGCGGTAGTAGCCGAGCGCCACGCCGTCCGCGGGCCGGGCCGGGTCGCCCTCGAGGATCCCGACGGCGTCGGCCCGGGCCGGGGACCCGACGCCCTGGATGCGGAGGGCGAACAGGTCGGTCCAGAACGAGGGCAGCGGGGAGGCGGCCGGCCCCGGTTCCTCGCCGCGCAGGCCGGCCACGAGCGTCGGGGCGGCGATCTTCGCGGTGTCGGTCGGGGTGGCCCAATGCTCGACCCTCCGGGCCGGTCCGCCGGCCAGGGGGTCCGGGTAGCGGGCGATGTCTCCCACCGCGACGACCCCGGCCACCGGGGTGCCTGCGGAGTCAAGGACCCGGAGGTGTTCGTCGCATTCGACACCGTTGTCCAGATCCAGCCCGTTGCCCTGGAGCCACTCGGTGTTGGCGTGGGATCCCACGGCCTCGACGACGACGTCGGCCTCCAGGACGCGGCCGTCGGCGAGCACGAGGCCGGTGCACCGCTGCCCGCCGAGGAAGCGGATGACCCGGGTCCCGGCCAGCGTGGCGACGCCGTGGTCGTTGAGCATCCGGCGCACCCCGGAGGACAGTTCCGCGCCCAGCGGGCGTTCCATCGGGCCGGACGTGCCCTCGATGAGGGTGACCCGGCAGCCGAGGCCGCTGGCGGTCGCGGCGACCTCGCAGCCGATGAAGCCGGAGCCGACCACCGCCACGCGGGCCCCGGGCACCAGGTCGGTGTGCAGGGCCAGGGTGTCCTCGAGCGTGCGCACCACGTGCCGTCCGGCCAGCGGGCCGGGGACGGGCACGCGGGCCGGGCGCAGCCCGGTGGCGACGACCAGGCCGCTGAAGCCCAGCACCTCGCCGTCGTGCGTTGTTACCGTGCGCCGGGCGAGGTTCGCCGCGGCGACGCCGGATCCGAGCTTCCAGGTGATGCCGGTGGCGCTGCGCCGCGGCCTGAAGGCCAGCGCGGCGAGCGCCTCCTCCGGGGTGCCCGGCCGGGCCAGCATCTCCTTGGACAGCGGAGGCCGGTTGTAGGGGGGATGGGCCTCGTCGCCGATGACGACGAGCTCCCCCTCCCAGCCGGCGGAGCGCAACTGCTCGGCGGCGCGCAGGCCCCCGAGCGAGGCGCCGGCGATGACGATCCGTTCGGGCATTGTCTGTTCGGGCATGTCTAGTCCTTGAGGAAGATCGCCTGAAGGGGGCAGACGTCGATGGCTTCCTCGACCTCGTCGAGCAGCGCGTCGTCGAAGGTCTCCTCGAATTCAAGGACGCCGTCGTCGTTCATCCGGAAGACGGCAGGCGCGGAGATGGCGCACTGTCCGTGGTTGTCGCAGAGCTTGAGGTCAACGCTGATCTGGGCCATGGTGTTTCTCGTTTCTGGTGGCGTGGTGCAGGTGTTGGGGACGCCGGCTAGGCGCGCTTGGTGAAGGCGATGGGCAGGCGGATCGGACCCGTGTTGCCGGAGTCGGGCAGCCATTCGTCGCCGCCGGCCAGGTGGGGGTTGGCGATGCGCTGGGCCAGCAGCGGCAGCGCCTCGCTCATGTCGGCGCGGGCCACGAAGTGTCCCAGGCAGTGGTGCACGCCTCCGCCGAAGCCGTAGTGCGCCGGGTGTTCCCCGAGCAGGTCCATTTCCGGGTTCGGGAAGGCCCTCGGGTCGGTGCCGGAGGCCTGGGTGAACAGGTGCACCGTGGTGCCGGCCTTGATGTCCAGCCCCTGGTAGCTGAAGTCCTCCACGGCCTCGCGGGTGACCCACGTGACGGTCGGGTTGATCCGCATGACCTCCTCCACGGCCTTGCCGCCGAGGTCGGGGCGCTCAGCCAGCAGCTCCCACTGCTCCGGGTTGCGCATGAACGACTGCATGGCCAGGCCCAGCTGGTTGCGGGTGGTGTCCATCCCGCCGAAGATCAGCAGGACCAGGGCATTGCGCAGTTCCTCGTCGCTGAGCTTGTCGCCGTCGCGGCTGGCCAGCACCAGGCGGGAGACGAAGTCCTCGCCGGGGTTCTGCTGGCGGTCCCGGATGAGGTCCTCGGCGTACTCGTAGAGCTCGGCAACGGCGGCGTCGACCTTTTCCAGGTCCTGCTTGAAGGTGACCCCCAGGGCCAGGCCCACGGTGGAGGCCAGCCGGGCAATCGTCGGCCATTCGGTCTCGGGGATGCCCAGCAGGATGGTCAGCACCCGGGTGGCGTAGGGCTCGGCGAAGTCGGCGATGAATTCGCACTCGCCCTTGTCGATGAAGGCATCGACGAGCTCGTTGGCCAGGGCCTGGAAACGCGGCACCAGGTCCTTGATCAGGCGCGGGGAGAAGGCGGGGTTGAGCAGCCGGCGGATGCGGTGGTGGTCCTCGCCCTCCAGGACCAGCAGGTTCTTGGTCCACCAGTCGAAGAACAGCCCGCCGTGGACGCCGTTGTGGGCCGGCCACTTGGCGCTGCCCTGGATGAGCTTGGGGCTCTTGAGCAGCTTGCTGACCTCGTCGTAGCGGAGCACCGCGATCCCGTAGTTGGTCCGCGCGTACCAGCTGCGCTCGCGGGCGTCGCGCAGCTGCTCGGACTGCATGGCGAACGCCGGATCGGAGATGTCCAGGTACGGGATGTCTTGCTGCAGGTGGGCGGTCTCGACGCTCATGGCGCGGTTCCTTTCGCGGGCGGGGCGGGAGGTAGGTGGGGAGAGTTGGGGGTGGGGACGGGCCGTGTGGGGTACGGCCCGTCGAGGGTGAGTTAGCGGAGGGGGTTAGCGGACGTCCGCGCGTTCGCGGGCCAGGCCGGCGTCGCCCGCGGGGGCATCGCCCAGCAGGTGGGGCTTGCGGACCGCCATATAGAGGGCGCCGATGGCCACCACCGCGACCGAGGAGATCAGGACGATGTGGTTGGACAGCCAGCCGGCTTCCGGGGTCCGCGGCCAGGCCATGTTGGCCATGCCCAACACGCCCCAGACCAGGGCCAGCACGGTGACCGGCAGGCCCCAGGCACCCAGGGTGAACTTCCCGGCCGGCTTCCAGCCCTTCAGCCGTGCCCGGAGGGAAGCCAGGACGACCATCTGGAACCCCATGTACATGCCCATGGCGGCGAAGGAGATGATGGCGACCAGTGCGTCCTCGGAAACCTTCGATCCGACGACCACCAGGGCCGGGAAGAGGGCGGCGATCAGCAGGGCGTAGGGCGGGACGTGGCGCTTTTCGCTGAAGCGGCCCAGCACGCCGCTGAACGGAAGGATCCGGTCGCGGGCCATCGAGTAGGTCAGGCGGCTGGCGGCGGCCTGCAGGCTGAGCACGCAGGAGATGAAGGAGATCAGCACGACGCCGATGACGACCCTGAAGCCGACGGGCCCGAAGGCGGCCATCAGGACGTTGGTCAGCGGGTCGGCGTCCGCGCCGGAGATGACGGCGGCGAAGTCGGGAACGGCCAGGATCAGCGACAGGCAGACGAACATCGCGGCGGCGCCGCCGATGTAGATGGTCATGCGCATCGCCTTGGGGATGGTCCGGCCGGGGTTCGGGACCTCTTCGGCGACGTCGCCACAGGCCTCGAAGCCGTAGTACTGGAAGATGCCGATCAGGCCGGCGGCAGCGAAGGCGAAGAAGTAGTCGGAGCCCTCGCCGGCGCCGAAGGTGTCGAACAGGACGGACAAGTCATGGTTGCGGTGGGAGACCAGCAGCCAGAATCCGACGACGACGGCGCCGCCGAGTTCGGCGATGAGGCCGATCATCGCGACCTTGTTGAGCACGCCGGTGCCCATCAGGTTGAGCACGGTGGCCACCGCGATCACGGCCAGGGCGGAAAGGATGGTCGAGTCGACGGTTCCCTCCAGCCCCAGGAACGCGGCGAGGTACGGACCGGAGGCGTAGGCCACGGAGGCGATCGTCGCGAGCAGTGCGATGAGGTAGATCCAGCCGTTCATCCAGCCCCACTTGCGGCCCCAGAGGCGCCGCGACCAGGGGTAGACACCGCCGGCGACCGGGTAGTTGGAAACCACCTCGCCGAAGACCAGGGCCACCAGGAGCTGGCCGGCGCCCACGATGAGCAGAGACCAGAACATCGGCGGGCCGGCCAGGCCCAGCGAGATGGCAAACAGCGAGTAGATCCCCACCACCGGGGACAGGTAGGTGAACCCCAGGGACACGTTGCCCCAGAACGTCATTTCGCGCTTGAACTGCTTCTCGTACGAGTAGCCCAGCGAGGCCAGATGCTCGGCATCTTCGTCCGGGGCAGACGCCTCGGCCGGACGGGTCATTTCGGCGGACATGGAACTCCTTCAGCGGGAGGGGCTGGTGCTTGGAGGGGAATGTTGACGGCTCACAGTGATAGGCGTCACGTGATCTTCATCACTAAAAACTGTATAGCTGCATGTTTTATTTGGCAAGAGATTTTTTGGGAAGCCGTTGCTCAGGCGGACCTAGGAGAGCTAATCCGTTATTAGCCAAGGCTAAGTGGGGGTATATCGCAGAAAATGCGACGCGGATCACGAAGATCGTAAACACTGCAAAAAACTTCATTTCCGAAAGATTTCTCCACTGCCCACACCTCCCGGCACCCCGGGGCCGAGGCACCGGGGTGCCGGGGCGGGGCGCCCGGGCGGGGGTGCGCGGGCGGGACGCCCGGGTGCTGGGGTGCGCGGGCGGGACGCCCGGGTGCTGGGGTGCGCGGGCGGGACGCCCGGGTGCTGGGGTGCCGGGGTGCCGGGGAGTGCCGCGCTTTTCTCGTTTGGCCAAAGGATGATGTCCGGTTTCACGCCCGAACCCGCCATCGTTCTTCGCCCAAACGCACCGTGGGAACAGGAATCCTTGGCGAAATGCGCCAGCACCGTGCTTCCGCCGGGGCCGGGTGATCGCCGATAGGATCAGGGGCGTCGGCGGGCGAAGCGGCCCAGACAGTATGAGAGCAGGGATTCGTGAAGATTCTGGTTACAGGGGCAGGGGCGACGGGCGGCTACTTCGGGGCCCGCCTCAGTCAGGCCGGCCGGGATGTGACGTTCCTGGTGAGGCCCCGGCGGGCGGAGCAGCTGCGCGGCGGCTTGAAGCTGATCGGACCGGAGGGGGAGGAAACGGTCGCTGTCCACACGGTGACGGCAGACCGGATCACGGCCCCCTACGACTTGGTGATCATCGCCGTCAAAGCCGGCTCCCTGGCCCCGGTCCTTGACCAAATTGCCCCGGCGGTAGGGCCTGACACCCTGATCCTGCCCTTCCTCAACGGCATGGCCCACATGCCCGAACTCAACCTCCGGTTCGGGGCCGAGCGAGTGCTCGGCGGCCTGGTGCGGGTGGTCACGACCGTCACCGACTCGGGCGCGATCCACCAGCTCAAGCCGATCGCCACCATGGATTTCGGGCCGCAGGACGGAATGGCAACCGGAAAGCTGGAGGAGATCCGGGAGCAGCTCGACGTTCCGGGCTATGAGTTGACCTTCGCAACGGACATCGTTGACGCGATGTGGAAGAAGTGGGCCTTCATTACCGCTGCCGGCGTGGTCACATGCCTCATGCGCGGCTCCATCGGAGACATCATGGCCGCCGGCGGCCAACCCTTCATTGACCAAGTCATCGCCGAGACCGAGCGTGTGGCCGCGGCTGCCGGCCATGAAGTCACGGCCACGGAGCACGCCGCGACGGTGCACATGCTAACCGAGCCGGGCTCGGTTTTCACCTCATCGCTCTACCGCGACGTGGCGGCCGGGCTGCCCCACGAGGGCGAGCACTTGCTGGGGCACTTTGCCGCAACCGCAGCGGGCTTCGGCCTTGAGGTGCCGTTGACCAGCCTGGCCCTGCTGCAGCTGCGCACACACGATCGGGCAATGGCCAGGGCATAGCCCCCGCAGTGGCACAGGAAGCCGGCGTGATCGAGTCCGATCACGCTTCCCAACGGGGACCACCCAGCCGGTCCCCGTTGGGCAATTTCTGCATGTTGTGCGATCCGTCCAATCCCTTGGGCCGAACGTCCGATGCCCTTGCCCGGAGCCCCTTCCTACAGTGGGCGGCATTCCAGGAACCGGCCGCGGTTCCCTGACTGCTTCCCGTACGAAAGGGCGCCGATGCCTTCCCAGCCCACTCCCCCGCCGTCGTCTTCCGCGCAGCGTCCCCTGGAGGGCGTGCTCGTCGCCGACTTCTCCCGCGTGCTGGCCGGACCGCTGGCCACCATGACACTGGCCGACCTCGGTGCGCGCGTGGTCAAGGTGGAACGCCCCGGTTCCGGGGACGACACCCGCGCCTGGGGCCCGCCGTTCTCCCCCACCGGCGCCACGTACTTCGAGAGCGTGAACCGCAACAAGGAATCCGTCTGCTTGGACCTCGCAGACCCGCAGGATCGCGCCCTGGCCCGGGAACTGGCCCTGCGCGCCGACGTGCTGGTGGAGAACTTCAAGCCCGGCGGCATGGACAAGCTCGGCTTGGGCTACGCGGACCTCGCCTCGCGCAACCCGGGGCTGGTCTACGCATCGATCTCCGGATTCGGCTCCGCCGGCGGGGCCGAGCTGCCTGGCTACGACTTCATCGTCCAGGCCCTCGGCGGGCTGATGAGCATCACCGGCGAAACGGACGGCTCCCCCTACAAGGCCGGGGTGGCGCTGGTGGATGTGCTCACCGCCAAGGATGCCACCATCGGCATCCTCGCCGCGCTGAACGCCCGGCAGGCCACGGGCCGCGGAAGCCGCATCGAGGTGAACCTGCTCTCCAGCCTGCAGGGGGCGCTGGCCAACCAGGCCCAGGCGTACCTCGGCGCGGGAAAGGTCCCGGGCCGGATGGGCAACGAGCACCCCTCGATCGTGCCCTACCAGCTGCTCGGGTGCGCCGACGGGCCGCTGGCGGTGGCCTGCGGCAACGACGGCCAGTTCGCCCGGTTCGTCGACGTGCTCGGCGCTCCGGAACTGGCCGCCGACGAACGCTTCGCCACCAACAGTGCCCGGGTCCGCAACCGCGGCGAGCTGATCCCGCTTCTGGAGCGAGCGCTGGCCGGCGCGCCGGCCCGGATCTGGCAGGACAAGCTCGCCGGGGCCGGCGTGCCGGCCGGGCAGGTGGCTGGCATCGACGAGGGCCTGGACTACGCCGACGCGTTGGGGCTGGATCCGGTGATCGAGGTGCAGGACGCTTCCGGGCGGACCGTGGGGAAGCAGGTGCGCCATCCCATCACCTGGACCCCGCGGCTGGCCGCACGCACCCAAGCCCCGCCAGCCCTCGGCGAGCACACCGGGCCCGTGCTGGACTGGCTGCGCGGCCCTGCCTGAGCGGTCCATTCTTCCCGGTCGGTTCCTGGTGCTCAGCGCTGAATCCTCCTAGGCCGAGCGGCCGGAATGTCTTGGGAAAGGGGCGCGCGGGCTGTCAACTGTTGCGACTGGGGGCCCGCAGGGAGATGCGGCAGGTTTTTTCAGCTGCCTTGTCCCAGCGGCTGCGCCCCTCGCATGGGCGCCAATTCGATGGGAATGCGTCGGTCCGGTGGTGCAGATCAGAAGGGCGGAGCCTCGTCGTCGGGGTCTGCGGTTGCGGGTGTGTCCCAGCCGTAGTGGCGGGTGGGACGACTCGTGCGGGTATCCGCGCCCGAACCCGGGAGAGGGCATCTGCTTCCACCGTCAGCTGGGGCCGCGGTGCGCGTTCCCCTTTTGCCGACGGTCTCCCTACCGTTTGCGGTGTCCCCGATGCTTCTGGGGCCCCCGGCGTCCGAGGCATGGCTGGTTACCTTTGCCTGTCCAGGAAACGGTGTGCTTGGCGCATCGTGGGGCTGGGTGTCCTGGGGCGGGTCGGGCGGGTCCGTGTGCCAGGGCAGGGGTGGGTCGGTGCGGTAGGTGCGGCCTGCGGGTGAGGTGAATTCGAGGGTGCGGTCCGCTCCGATGCGGGTTGTCCAGAGGCCGAGGCTCTTGTAGGTGTGGTGCTTGCGGCACAGGCTGGCGAGGTTGCCCAGTTCGGTGGGTCCGCCGTGGTGGTGTTCGTGGACGTGGTCGGGTTCGCAGGCCAGCGCGTTGCGCCGGCAGCCGGGGAAGCGGCAGGTTTGGTCGGCGGCCCAGAGGGCGCGGCGCTGGGCGGGGGTGGGGCGGTAGCGGTGGTGGTCCATGCCGACCACGGCCAGGGATCCGGGTGTGGCGTAGAGCCGGGTCCAGGTGGCGGTTTGGGCGGCCAGGCGCCGGGCGGAGGCGTCGTCGATGGGCCCGTGGCCGTTCAGTTCGGCCGCCCGGTGGCCCTCGCCGGGGAT
>NZ_BAABEO010000032.1:0-9153 GCF_039540195.1 Arthrobacter ginkgonis
GGTGTGGGGGTGTGGGGGTGTGGGGGTGTGGGGGTGTGGGGGTGTGGGGGTGTGGGGGTGTGGGGAAGGGTGGAGTGGGGGTCGGGCGCGGACTGAATCAGGCGCGAACCAGCGGCCTGAAGGAGGCGGCGTCGGCGAACCACTGGCCACCGTCGCCGTCGCCGCACTGCTCCCACGGGGAGCCGCCGACGAGCCGGCCGAGGTGGTGGAACTTGCCGCCGACGAACAGCAGCGGCTCCGTCGCGGAGATGTCCAGGGCCACAACTTCGCCCACGACGATCACGTGGTCCCCGCCGTCGTACACGTTCCAGGGACGGCACTCCAGGGTGGCGGCGTTGCCGGCCAGGACCGGCACCCCGCTGGCGCTGGTACCCCACGCGGGGCCGTTTTTCATGGGCTTTCCGGCGAAGTGCAGGCAGGTGTCCAGCTGCCCCAGGGCCATCACGTTGACCGCGAACGGCCGGTCGGCGACGTAGCCGGAGAGCTTGGAGCTGCGCATCAGGGTGACCTGGGCCAGCGGCGGGTCCAGGGAGACCGGGACGAAGGCGCTGACAGTGGCGCCGTGCGCCTGGCCGTCGTCGGACCGGGTGCTCACGACCGTGACGCCGGTGCCGAACCGACCAAACGCGTGGCGCAGGTCCCGCGGGTCGATGACAGGGGAATCGGGCATTTCCTACTCCTGGGGCTCCTGGGGCGGGGGCGGCTCCTGCCGCCGTCACACCAGAGTGGCGCCTTTCACATGGCCGTGGGGGCGCGCCGGCCGGGAATGTCCGCAGCGTGCCAAAAGATGTCCGCAGCGTGCAAAAACGGGTCCCGGGAGCCGGGCCCCTACGGGGTTTCGGGCAGCCCGTCCTTGCGGGCGCGCAGCGGGGTGGTGCCGAACCGCGTCTTGAAGACGCGGGCGAAATGTCCCTGCGAGGAGAAGCCGCACCGGGCCGCGACGGCGGCGATCGCCGTCGTGGCCTCGAACGGGTCCGCCAGCAGGGTGCGCGCCCGCTGGAGCCGGCGTTCCATCAGGTAGGCGCTGGGGGTATGGCCGGTCTCGGCGAAGATGCGGGCCAGGTGGCGCTCGCTCACGCCCACGGCCGCGGCCACCTGGGCCGGACACAGGTCCGGGTCGGCGAGCCGGTCCTCGATGTAGACGCGGGCCGTGGCCAGGTAGCCGGCCCCGGTGCCGGTCCGGTCCCCGGCGGCGAGCAGCCCCAGCAGCTCCAGGGCGGAGGCCTCCGTCCGTTCCGGGTCGGCCGCGGGCGAGGCGAGGGTGGAGTTCACGAGCCTCGCCAGCGCCAGCATGTGCCGGTTAGCCGCTCCGGGCTCGCCGAAGTCGAACACCTGGGGCTTCAGCAGCGGACGGCCGCCGGACAGCTCCAGATAGTCGTCGCGCGGGATGGTCAGCACCATTTCGCGCAGGCCGCGGCTGAAGCCGCGCATGAACGGCCGGTCCGCGTCGTAGATGACGGCCTGGCCGGGCTTGAGCGACTCGTGGCCACCCTGGTGGTAGAAGAACGCCTCGCCTTCGAGGGCGAAAAAGACGGCGATCACGTCGGTGGGGTTCTGGCGGATGAACCTCTCGTTGCGCTCCACCACCTGGGCACTGCCCTTGACCTGGGCGAACTTCAGCGACGGGAAATGCAGGTTCATCTCGGCGGCCCGCAGCGGCGCGTCGTCCATGGTGCGGATGTCCAGCGAAATCAAGGCCTTGGCGTTGTGGTTCTCCCACAGGTGCACGCGGTTGCCGGCGGGGATGCCCTCGGTGGTGAACTTCAGGGCCCTTGCCGCGCCTGGCTGACGATCCGGACTCATAGCACCGACAGTGTAATGCCGATCACACCTGCGGGACAGTCCCCGGCTCTTCCGGAGCCGGCCACCAGACCGGAAGGTACTGGAAGAGGTCGTGGGCCCAGCCCTCGACGTCCTCGGAGTCGGAGAGCGCCCAGTTCTCCAGCCAGGCCGCGAACCCGGCCGCGACGAAGGCCACGCCCGGGCCGTCCGGATCGGCCTCGGCCACGCCGAACTCGTGGAGCGCCGCGAAGCAGGCCCGGGTGCGGTGGCGGGCATTCTCCTCCACCGCATGGCGGAAGGCGCCGGTCCCGCCGGCAGTGAAGAGGGACCGGTAGACGGCACGGTCCTCCAGGATCCGCTTCTGGATGCGCAGCTGCGCCTCCAGGCAGTCGGCGGAGACCGAGTCGACGGTGGAATTGCCCGGGCGGCTGCCGAAGGTGTCCCCCACCAGGCGGTCAAGGGTCTGCGCGTACACCGCGGCGGCGAATTCCTCGATGCCCTGGTAGTGGCCGTAGAACGTGGTCCGGTGGATTCCGGCCATGCGGCAAAGCTCGGAGACGTTCAGTTCCGAGAGGTTGTGTTCGGCCAGGAAGTCGAACAGCGCCTTGCTCAGGGCGGCAACCGTCCGCTCGGCCCGTGTTGTAGTGGTCATCACATCCAATGGTGCCATTCCCCCGGTAAGGAATCTGCACCCCGTGCCGTACGCGGAGGTGTTTCCTGCGGGACCGGTGGCCCCGCGCTCGTTTCAGGCTCCGGAAGCGCTTACTCCAGGCTGCGGAAGGCGCCGAAGGACGACGCCGCGACGGCCCCCATCGCCGCACCGATGCACAGGAACGCCCCACCGGTCCCCAGCCCCACGGCGAAGAATCCCACGGTGGCCGGAATGACCGCCTGGCCCAGCCGGTTGCCGGTCATCCGCAGCCCGATCCAGGTGCCGCGGGTGCCGGGTTCGGCGTACAGGCTCACCAGCGTCATGCCCAGCGGCTGGCCCACCCCCATGACCAGTCCGATCGCGAACATCAGCACGCCCAGCATGGCCACCGGCATCGGCACCGCGATCAGGGACAGCAGCACCGCGGACCCGCAGGAGGACACCAGCAGCAGCCGGCCGCGCCCGAACCGCGCCACCAGCCGGTCCAGGCCGAACCGGGAGACCACCGTGGCCGCCGCACGCAGGGACAGCAGCATGCCCACCACGCCCACCGAAATCCCGCGCTCCACCGCCAGCGCCGGCAGGTACACCTGGACCAGATCCATGGCGCAGAGCACCATCATGCCGAAGAGGATGGACCCGGTCAGGACCCGGCGCTTGCGCGGTTCGACGTCGAGGGCCTCGCGCATGGTGGCGGCGGGCGGCCGGTCGCCGCGCGGGCGCGGGGGACGCCCGCGCAGCATGCCGAAGGCGGTGGCCAGGACCACCGCGGCACCGGCGAGATAGGCACCCAGCAGCAGCGTGGTGTCCGGGTGGACCGCGTCGCCGCCGAGGGCGCCCATGAACAGCGGCGCGAGCGCCTGTCCCACCGCGACCGTCATGGTGTACAGGCCGAAGGAGCGGTCCAGCTTCGCCTTGTCGTAGGCGGACAGTTGGGCCTGTTCTCCCAGGATGCCGCCCAGGTGGCCCAGGCCCAGCACCGCGTTCCAGAGCAGGAGCATTTGCAGGTTGGGAGTGGCCCAGAGCAGGCCGGCTCCGGCGGCCAGCATGAACACCGCGCTGACCAGCAGCACGGGCGTTTCGTACCCGGCATCGAGGCGGCGTCCCACCCACACCGCCAGGAAGACGGGCAGCAGGGAGAAGCTGGCCACCACCAGGCCCAGCAGCGCCGCGCTGACGTCCATCTCCAGTGCCAGATAAGAGGTGGTGGGGCGCACGATCGCCAGGGCGGTCTGCATGAAGAAGGCGTGGGCCACGATGGCGTAGAAGCCGCGGGGTGCACGGGACAGGACGGCTGGCATGGGTCCCAGTATCCCGCCGCGCGGCGGCGGAGCCGCGTCCCGCGGTCCGCGGCCCGGAACGGGCGGGTGATGCGCGGACCCGTCCCGTGGGGGAGAATGCCCCCATGACCGAACCCACCCTGGAAACGGCCCGCAACGTTGCAGAGGCCACCCTTGCCCATGCCTCGCACCTGGGGATCAAAGTCAGCGTCTGCGTCGTCGATTCGCGCGGACACGAGCTGGTCACCCTGCGGGCGGACGGCGCCAACTGGTTCACCGCGGAGGTGGCGCGCGCGAAAGCCCGCACCGCCGCCGCGCTGCGCCGCGACAGCGGAGCGCTGGACGGGCTGAAGGGCTCCTACCCAGAGCTGTTCAGGCTGATCGGCGGACAACTGCCGTTCGAGCCCACCACCCTGCCCGGCGGCGTGGTGCACACGGGCGAAACGGCCTGGGCGGTCGGGGTCAGCGGCGCGACGCCGGAGCAGGACGTCGCGTGCGCCCGGGCGGGGTTGTCCGCCGCCTGACCGGTTCCGTCAGCGCTTGCGCTCGACGCGCGCCTCGTCCCACACCGGCTCGGCGGATTCGTAGACCTTCCCGTCGGAACCGAACACCAGGAACCGGTCGAAGGACTTGGCGAACCAGCGGTCGTGCGTGACCGCCAGGACGGTGCCCTCGAATGCGGCGATGGCCCGCTCGAGCGCCTCCCCCGAGTGCAGGTCCAGGTTGTCGGTCGGCTCGTCGAGCAGCAGCAGGGTCGCCCCCGAAAGCTGCAGCAGCAGGATCTGGAAGCGCGCCTGCTGGCCGCCGGAGAGGGATTCGTACTTCTGCTCGGCCTGCCCGGCGAGTCCGTAGCCGTCCAGCGCGCCGGAGGCGGCTTCGCGGCCGAGCCCTGAGCGGTGCTCGTCGCCGCGGTGCAGGATCTCCAGCAGCGTGCGTCCCTGCAGGTCGGCCCGGTTGTGGGTCTGCGCGAAGAAGCCGGGGCGGATGCGCGCGCCCAGCTTGGCGGTGCCGGCGTGCTCCACCGGGGCGATCACGACGTCGGAAACCGGCAGGTGCTCGCGGTCCGGGTCGGACCCGCCGGCGGCCAGCAGGCGCAGGAAGTGGGACTTGCCGGAGCCGTTGGAGCCGAGCACGCCCACCCGGTCGCCGAACCAGATCTCGGTGGAGAACGGCTTCATCAGCCCGGTCAGTTCCAGTTTTTCGACGACGACGGCGCGTTTGGCGGTCCGCCCGCCCTTGAGCCGCATCTGCACGTTCTGTTCCAGCGGAATGGCCTGCGGCGGCCCGGCCTCGAGGAACTTGGCCAGCCGGGTCTGGGCGGCGTTGTACCGGTTGGCCATGTCGGAGCGGAACGCCGCCTTGGTCCTGTACATGTTGACCAGTTCCTTGAGCTTGGCGTGCTCCTCGTCCCAGCGTTTGCGCAGCTCCTCGAAGCGGGCGTTGCGCTCGGCGCGGGCGTCGACGTAGGAGGCGAAGGACCCGCCGTGGACCCAGGCGGTGGCCCCCGAGTGCCCCGGTTCCAGGGTGACGATGCGGGTGGCCGCGTTGTTGAGCAGCTCGCGGTCGTGGCTGATGAACAGCACGGTTTTCGGCGACTCGGCCAGCTTGGCCTCCAGCCAGCGCTTGCCGGGAACGTCCAGGTAGTTGTCCGGTTCGTCCAGCAGCAGCAGGTCGTCCGGGCCGGAGAAGAGGGCCTCCAGCACCAGGCGCTTCTGCTCGCCGCCGGAAAGGGTGGACGCCGCGCGGTGCGCGGCCTTCTCGAACGGAACGCCCAGGGCTGCCATGCAAACCTCGTCCCAGACGGTTTCCAGTTCGTAGCCGCCGGCATCCCCCCAGTCCACGATCGCCTGGGCGTAGGCCATCTGGACCTTTTCGTCCTCGGATTCAAGCATCGCGGTCTCGGCCGCGTCCAGCTCGCGGGCCGCCTTGGCCAGTTCCGGCGTGGCGGTGGAGACCAGCAGCTCGCGCACGGTGGACTCGTCGCGCACTTGGCCCACGAACTGGCGCATGATGCCCATCGAGCCGGACTTGTTCACCGTGCCCTCATCCGGGACCAGATCGCCGGAGATGATCCGGAAGAGGGTGGTCTTTCCGGTTCCGTTCGGCCCGATCAGCGCGGTCTTGGAACCGGAGGTCACCTTGAAGGTGACGCCGCCGAGCAACTGGGTGCCGTCGGAGAGGAAGTACTGGAGGTCGGTCACGTCGATATGGGCCACCGGACAAGTCTAGGCGGCGAGGGACCCGCCGGCCTGTTCAGCGCCCGGGCAGTCCTTCGGGCCGGTGCACCGCGGTGACCTTCGGCGTCGGTCCGGGAGCGCTCGGCTTGGGCTCCTGCCGCTTGGCGGGGATCCCGTTCGCCGCATGCGGATAGGTGACGACCTCGAACGGCACCTCCTGGGTCCACGGCAGCGGGGCATGCTCCCCGAAGTGGTCAGCATCGGCCTCCCGCCAGTCGTCGGCCCAGCCGCGCGGCGGGTCCTCGAGCAGTTCCCCGGCGCGCAGCCAGTGGTAGATGCTCGCATAGCTGCGCGTGGTGAGGTGGTCGATGCGCCGGCGCAGCATCCGCGGATTCAGCTCAGCCGGGTCGGCGATCCCCATCGAGGCCATGATCTGCATGGCTTCCTGCACCGTGAGCTTCTGGTAGTTGTGCACCCGGTTGCCCTTGTCCTGCACGTCCAGCGCCCGCACCAGCCGCGGATCCTGCGTGGCCACCCCTACCGGGCACTCGTTGGTGTGACACTTCTGTGCCTGGATGCAGCCGGTGGCCATCATCATCGCCCGGGCGCTCAGGGTGAAGTCGGCCCCCTGGATCAGCCGTTTGACGATGTCGGACCCGTTAGCCACCTTGCCGGCGGCCCCGAGCCGGATGACCGGGCGCAGGCCGGTGCCCACCAGCGCGTTGTTCACCAGCATCAGCCCCTCCGTCAGGGGGGTGCCGATATGGTCCTCGTACTCCAGCGGGGCCGCACCGGTGCCGCCCTCGGCTCCGTCCACGATGATGAAGTCCGGGGTGACCCCGGTTTCCAGCATCGCCTTGCACATCGCCAGCACGTCGGTGCGCGATCCCACGCAGAACTTGTACCCCACCGGTTTGCCGCCAGAGAGTTCGCGCAGCCGTCCGATGAAGAGCATCAGCTCGCGCGGGGTGTCGAATTCGGGGTGCGAGGCCGGGGACACGCAGTCCGTCCCCAGCGGGACCCCGCGCGCCTCCGCAATCTCCGGGGTCACCTTCGCCGCCGGCAGCACCCCGCCCAGGCCGGGCTTGGCCCCCTGGCTGAGCTTGAGCGTGATGCCCTTGACCCGCTCGTGGGCGGCCTTGGCCGCGAACTGCTCAGCATCGAAGCGGCCTTGGGGGGTGCGGCAGCCGAAGTACCCGGAGCCGATCTCCCAGAACAGGTCGGCCCCGTAGGTCAGGTGGTGCTGGGAGAGCCCGCCCTCCCCCGTCTCCTGGACGAACCCGCCCAGCGCGGCGCCCTTGTTCATCGCCCGTACCGCGTTCTTGGACAGCGCGCCAAAGCTCATTGAGGAGATATTCATCAGGGCCATGTCGTACGGCTGGAGGCATTCGGGGCCGCCGATGCGCACCCGGAACGGCTTGGCGGGCGGGGCCACCGGGGCGGTGGAGTGCAGCAGGTACTCGTGCCCCAGCCGGTTGACCTCCAGCTCGGTGCCGAACGCCTTGTGGCTGTCCGCGCCCTTGGCCCGCGCGTAGATCAGCGAGCGGGCGTCCCGGTCGAAGGGGCGCCCGTCGTAGTTGCGCTCGACGAAGTACTGCTGGATTTCCGGCCGAATGGATTCGAGCAGGTAGCGCAGGTGCCCGATGACCGGGAAGTTGCGCAGGACCGAGTGCTTGCGTTGGAGTACGTCGCGCACCCCGAGCGTCAGCAGCAGGAGCACGATGACGGCCAGCACCCACCAGCCGACCGCCCCCAGCGCCGCGGCCACCACGGTGGCGAAACCGAGCAGGAGCAACAGCGCAAAAGTCAGGAACCGCACCATGCACGGAGCCTACGCCAAAGTGCGCCGCACTGCTTCTGCCACGACGTCCAGAAGTTGCCCGCGCTCGGCGAACGCCGCACGCTGCACGCTCGCCCCCGTGCCCTGGGCGAGGATTGCGGCCAGGCCCGCGGCAACGTCGCGGTCCTCCCCCGCCTCCTCCAGCACCGGACGGATGTGCCGCAGCAGGTCGGCGACCGCGTCCGCGGCGGGGACGGCGCGGCGCGTGGCCACCTTCACCAGCTCCCCGGAGACGCCGGCCCGGCTGGCCTGGAACATCCACACGCGCAGCAGGTCTGAGGTGGCGGGATCCGGCGGAATTCCGGCGCGCCATTGCCGCGCGGCGGTTTCCACCAGCGCGCGTACGACGGCGGCGAGCGTTGCCGCGTGTTCGGGGTCCAGGCAGACGTCCGCCACGCGGACCTCCACCGTGGGCACCCGCGGGGCGAAGCGGGCGTCGAAGTAGAGCATCTTCGTGTCCAGCGGCACCCCGGAGGCCAGGAGCGAGGCCGAGCGCAGGCGGTAGGCGTGCGCGGACCCGAAGATCGCGCTCGGCCCGGTGGTGGGCCACCGCCCCCAGCCCTGGTAGCGGTAGCTGGCGAAGCCGGTGTCCGCGCCCTGCCAGAAGGGCGAGTTGGCGCTCAGCGCCAGCACCGTGGGCAGCCAGACCCGCATCCGGTCCAGCACCCCAACGCCCTCTTCCAGGTCCTCCACCGCCACGTGAACGTGGAAGCCGCAGTAGAGCGTCTCGCGGAAGGTGATTCCGAAGGGCTTTTCCATCCGGGCGAACCGCTTGCCCGGTGCCATGTGCGGGACCACCTCGAACGGGAAGGTGGCCAGGGCGGCGACGGCGGCTCCGGCCCGCGCCGCGGCGCGGTCGGCGAGTTCGCGGCCGCGCCGGATGGTGTCGGCGACCTCGGAGAGGCGGAACACCGGCGGGGAAACGACCTCGATCTGTTCCTGTTTGACCTCGAAGGTCAGCTCCGATCCCACGGCAAGGGCGGTCGTCCCCGGCGCGTCGGTGGGCGATTCGGTGCGGGCGGCGAGGACGGTTTCTGCGGCCGCGAACGGAAGGTTGCTGCCGCGGCCAACCAGCAGGAGCTCCTCTTCCACCCCGAAGCTGCGGAGGGCTCCCTCCGGCCGCGGGGGCGCGGCGTGGTGTTCCATCGGGACCTCACCTTCGTCGGTGCCGCCTTCGTGGGTGCCGCCTTTCGGTGCCGCCCTCATCGACGCAGGGCACCGCCAGCATGGCTCTGCCGCCACGCTAGCACCGCGGGCATCCGTCTGACAGGGGCCGGAACCCCATTCCCCCGAGCCCGCGGGGCGCCCGCGAAGCGGCCGGGCAATGGCGGCGCCAGGCCGCCGGACCGGCTCAGGGCCCCGGCGAAGGTGCCGGGGCCCGGAGGGTGGCTCGGGTTCGGTGGTTGGAACCCCTAGTAGCTG
>NZ_BAABEO010000033.1:0-8299 GCF_039540195.1 Arthrobacter ginkgonis
CCGCCGGACAACCATTCACGCCAGGCCCCCGACCACACGGTCGGGGGCCTGACGCCTTTAACACCACAACACGCCACACCCAGCGGTACGGTTAACCCATGGACGGACTTTTTTCCCATGCGTCACCTGCCACAGGCCCGGAGGACACCGCCACGGACGTTCCTGCGCCGCTGGTTTCCTCGGTGACGGTGCCCGTGGCCGCGGACCAGGCCTTCGAGGGAATGACCGAGTACACCCATCTCTGGTGGCCCGTTGGCAAGTACTCGGCCTTCGGTTCCGGCACTCATCCCGCCTTCGGTTCGGGCAGCCTCTATGAGGAGGCCGAGGACGGCCGGCAGTACCAGTGGGCCCGCATCGTGCAGGTCAAGCACCCGGAACTGATCGAGCTCGCCTTCACGATGCTGATGGACCAGCAGCCTCCGACCCGGGTGGTCATCGCCTTCGAGGAGCACGGCACCGGGACCAAAGTCACCTTGACGCACGACGGGTGGGCTCCGGGTGCGGCCGGCCACGAGCAGCATGCCAAGTATGGGAACTGGGACGAGATCCTTGGATACTACGCCCGCTTCATGGGTGGCAAATAGCCGCACCCGCGCTCCTGCCCCAAGCCGGGTCCCGGCCACGAACCACCCTTCGCCTCCGAAAGGTACGCATGCCCGCCGTCATTTCGCCCTTCCTGGACGAGTTGTCCGCAGCCGTCGCCCACGTCGCCGTCGACGAGGCCACACGCGCCGCCTACAGCCGTGACAACGCCCACGTGGCCGACCCGCAGGTGCCCCACGCCGTCGTCTTCGCCGAAACCGTGGAGGACGTGCAGGCGACCCTGCGCATCGCCAACGCGCACCGCATGCCGGTGATCGCCCGCGGCGCCGGCACCGGCGTCTCCGGGGCCGCCCACGCGATCAAGGACTGCATCGTGCTCTCGCTCGAGCGGATGAACCGCATCCTGGCGATCCGCGTGGAGGACGAGGTTGCCACGGTGCAGCCCGGCGTCGTGAACGCGGACCTGAACGCCGCCGTTGAACCCTACGGCCTGATGTACGCGCCGGACCCCGCCAGCTTCCGGCAGTCCACGATCGGCGGCAACGTGGCCACCAATGCCGGCGGCCTGCGCTGCGCCAAGTACGGCGTGACGCGCGACTCCGTGCTGGCCCTCGAGGTGGTCCTCGCGGACGGGCGCCTGATCCGCATCGGCCGGGACACGTTCAAGGGCGTGGCCGGCTACGACCTCACCGGGCTGTTCGTCGGCTCGGAAGGCACCCTCGGCGTCGTCGTTTCCGTCACCGTGCGGCTGCGCTACCTCAGCCCCGAGCTCCGCTCGCTGGCCGCCGTCTTCCCGGACATCGCCGCGGCGGCTGCCGGGGTCATGGCGATCGCCCGCGCCCGGGTCCAGCCAGCCATCATGGAACTGCTCGATTCCGGCACCATGGAGGTCATCGACGCCATCCACGGCAGCAATCTGCGCGAGCGCGGCGGCGCCCTGCTGCTGGTGCGCCTGGACGGGCACGGCGCGCGGATCGAGGAGGCTCTGGTCCGCCGGGCGCTGGCGGCGCTGGGCGCCGAGCTGGGACCGGAGGACGACGGCGAGGCGGAGCTTCTGATCGAAATGCGCCGCTCCAGCCGCGGAGACGCCCAGGACGACGCCTACCGGGTGGGGGAGGACGTCGCGGTGCCGCGCTCCCAGATGGTGGCCTACATGCGCACGCTGGATCGGATCGCCGAGCGCCACAG
Source organism: Arthrobacter ginkgonis (assembly GCF_039540195.1). Lineage (NCBI taxonomy): Bacteria > Bacillati > Actinomycetota > Actinomycetes > Micrococcales > Micrococcaceae > Arthrobacter > Arthrobacter ginkgonis. The sequence goes on from NZ_BAABEO010000033.1 coordinate 1,732, forward strand.
CGTCCGGCTGCGGATTGTTGCGCACGCCGGCGACGGCAACCTGCACCCGACCTTCTGGCTGGACCCGCACGAGGGCGAAGCCGGCCTGGGCCGGCTGGACGCCGCGCTGGACGAATCCATCCGTGCGGCGCTGGACGCCGGCGGGACCATCACCGGCGAGCATGGCGTCGGCCAGTACAAGCTGCGCTGGCTGGGCTGGGAACAGCAGCAGGAGGTGCGTGATCTGCAGCACCAAATCAAGGCTGTTTTCGATCCCAACGGCATCCTCAACCCCGAAAAAGCGATCTAGGCCACAAAGGGCTGCCTCGATTAGGTGATTCGGTGAATCCCCGGTAAAGTCTTGTTCCGCAGTGATGCACCGGGGTGTGGCGCAGCTTGGTAGCGCGCGTCGTTCGGGACGACGAGGTCGCAGGTTCAAATCCTGTCACCCCGACCACTGAAGGCCTCCGATCCGCCAGGATCGGGGGCCTTCTTCCATGTCAGGGCATTTTTGCAGAGATGGGCCCGGATCCCCACGCCTTCCCGCCCCCAGCCCAGCCCAGCAGCGCCCGGCACTGGTTGTCGCCTGCGTGACGCTCGATGGGCGCCACGCACCCGGCGGGGACTTCGTCACCTGCGCGGGGGCCTGGCGGGGATAGGCTCGCCCTAACAAGCGCACGAGATCCGGAGAGAGCCATGATCATCCACCCGCACCACGACGGTTCCAGCCTGTATGTGGAGCCGCCGAACCCCCGCCTGCGGGACACGGTGAAGGTGCGGCTGCGGATCCCTGCCGGATTCGGCACCGTGACGGGGGTGTGGCTGCGCAGCGTGCGGGATGCGGAGCCGCACTACGACGCCGCCGTGCGGCTGGAGGGCTCCGCCGGTTGGGACTGGTGGGAGGCCGGGCTGACCATGGTCAACCCCGTGCAGAAGTACCGCTGGTTCGTGGAGGTGGCCCCGGAGGACGACGCCGCGCGGCCGACCTACCTCTGGGTGAACGCCCGCGGGATCTCTGCCCGGGACGTCCCCGACGCGGCCGACTTCAGGATCGGCGTCGCCGACCCGACCCCCGACTGGGTGCCCCGCTCGGTGATGTACCAGATCTTCCCGGACCGGTTCGCCCGCTCGGCGGAGGCGGACGGGCGCGAACTGCCGGACTGGGCGATCCCCTGCGACTGGAACACCACCCCGGTGATCGGCCGCGGGCCGGAGACCCCCTACCAGTTCTACGGCGGGGACCTGCGCGGCGTCGAGGAGAAGCTGGACCACATCGTGGCGCTCGGAGCGTCCGTCGTCTACCTGACCCCGATGTTCCCGGCCCGCTCCAACCACCGCTACGACGCCTCCACCTTCAACCACGTCGACGAGCTGCTGGGCGGGGACGCGGCGTTCATCTCGCTGATCGAGGCGGCGCACGCGCGCGGCCTGCAGGTCATCGGCGACCTGACCACCAACCATTCGGGCGATGCCCACGAATGGTTCCGCAACTCCCATGGCCATCCGGAGGCCCCCGAGTCGGGCTACTACTACTTCTCCGAGCGCAACACGAAGTACGTGGCCTGGTTGGGGGTCAAGTCGCTGCCCAAGTTCAACTGGCATTCGCAGGCGCTGCGCCGCCGTTTCATCCTCGACGACGATTCGATGGCCGTGCGCTGGCTCAAGCCCCCGTTCAACCTGGACGGCTGGCGCATCGACGTGGGCAACATGACCGGCCGGATGGGCGCCGACGACCTCAACCAGGAGATCGCCGGGCTGCTCCGGGAACGGCTGCGCCAGGTGAAGCCCGAGGCCATGCTGCTGGCCGAGTCCACCTCCGACGCCTCCCCGGACTTCCAGAACGGCGCCTGGCAGGGCGCGATGACCTACACCAACTTCACCCGGCCGCTGTGGCAGTGGCTCGTCCGCGACCCCGAACCCGGGCGCCGGCCGGTGGACTTCTACGGCCTGCCGCAGCAGGGCCCGAACCGGATCGAGGCCGAGGACCTCCTGGCCACCCACCTGGACTTCGCCGCCGGGTTCCCCTGGGCGGTGCGCCGGGCCAACCTGAACGCGATCAACACCCACGACACCGGCCGGGCAGCCTACGCCATGATCCCCGGCGGCCAGTCCGTGGGGGTGGTGCTGCAGTTCTCGCTGCCCGGGATCCCGCTGGTGTTCATGGGCGACGAATTCGGGCTGGAGGGCTGGAACGGGGAGGACTCGCGCACCCCGATGCCGTGGGACGATCCGTCCCGCGTGCTGGCCGACCTCCGTCCGCTCTATGAGGAGCTCGCCCGGGTCCGGCGCACCCACCCGGCGCTGACCGAGGGCGGCATCCGCTGGCTCCACGCCGAGGGGGACGTGCTTGCCTTCGTGCGCGAGCACCCGTCCGGGTCCGTGCTGGTGGTCGCCTCCCGGGCCCCGTTCAACGGGCTGGAACTGCCCGTGGACCTGGTCGGCGGGACCCCGCAGCCGCTGGCAGCCGTCGGAGGCCGGATCACGGCGGACCGCCGCGGTGATCCGGGCGGTGCTGGTCCGGAGGGTGCTGGTCCGGAGGGTGCTGGTTCAGACGACGGCGGCACGGCCGCCGTCGTCGTGCTGGAGGGCACTGGGCCGTCCGCGGCCCTCTTCGCCCTCCCGGGCGTCCACGTGCCGGTGGAGGCGCGCGGCTCGGCGGTGCGGCCGGAGCCGGTGACGGCCCCGCTCAATCCCGATCTGGCGGGTCCGTGAGGCCCGCCGCGGGCGGATCGAGCATGATCGCGGCCTCGTCGCGGCGGTGGCGCAGGACGTTCTCCACGTAGGAGGCCACCGTCTCCGCCAGCGGCACGTTGGCCCCGCGCCGCTCGGAGATGTACCAGCGGTGCTCCAGGACCTCGTGCACGATCTGGGCCGGTTCCAGCTTCCCCTGCAGGTCCTTCGGGATGGCCCGGGTGATCCGCTGGAAGATCTCCTCCACCCACAGGGCCGCGGCGAGGTCCTCGTCCGCCTCCGGGTGGCGGCGGGCACGGAAGGCGTCGATGTCGTTGAGCAGCCGCCGCGCCTGGCGCTCCTCCACGTCCAGCCCGGTCAGCCGGAGCAGCCGGCGCTGGTGGTGGCCGGCGTCGACCACCTTGGGCTGGAGGACCAGCTGCGTGCCGTCCGGGGTGGCCAGCAGGGAGATCTCCTCGACGTCGAATCCGAGCCCGTTGAGCCGGCGGATGCGCTCGTCGATGCGCCAGCGCTCGCCCACGTCCAGCTTGTCCTGCCGCGTCAGTTCCGCCCACAGCCCGCGGTAGGCGTCCAGGATCTGCTCGCTGGTGGCCACCGGGTCCACGGCGTCCTCGATCAGGCCCGCTTCCATCAGGTCCATCAGCTCCCCGGCGATGTTCACCTGGGCGATCTCAAGGTCGTATTCGCGCTGTCCGGCCGAAAGCTCCGGGTACAGCTCGCCGGTCTCGGCGTCCACCAGGTAGGCGGCGAAGGCCTCCGCGTCGCGGCGGAAGAGGGTGTTGGAGAGGGAGACGTCGCCCCAGTAGAAGCCCACCAGGTGCAGGCGCACCAGCAGGAGGGCCTGCGCGTCGATCAGGCGCGTCAGGGTCTCCCGGCGCAGCTTCTGGGAGAAGAGGGCGCGGTAGGGCAGCGAGTACTTCAGGTGCCGGGTCACCAGGGCCGGAGCCAGCGGGGTGCCGTCGGCGGCGGTCCGGCCGGTGACCACCGCGAGCGGCTCCACGCAGGGGGCATCCAGGCGGCGCAGCTTGCGCAGCATGTGGTACTCGTGGCGGGCGACGTGCTCGGTGGTTTCCTTCACGGCGATGACCGTGTTCCCCAGCCGGGCGAAGCGCACGATGTGCCGGGACAGTCCGCGGGGAAGCGCGGCCAGGTTGCGGGCCTGCCAGTCCTCCAGCGCCACGTGCCACGGAAGGTCCAGCAGTTCCGGGTCCAGGGTGGCCGCGGTGATGCTCAGCGGTCCCGGAACCGCCGGGCGCGGGGCCGCCGGGGTTTCGCGCGGAAGCTTGCCGTGCTGGGTGTAGTCGGTGGGTTCGTTGAGCCAGAACGCACCGTGCCCTGATATCGGATTGCGCCCTGCTATCGGATTGTGCCGTGCCATCGAAAGCGGTGCTCCCTCCCCGGGCAGGAGCGTGCCCGGCGATCCGTGGTGGGTGGGTCAGCTCATGCTCGCACGTCCAGGACCGCCCGGAGAAGGCCGGGAACGGCGCCCGGTCCGTCCATGCGGTACTGCGCGCGTGTGGGGCCCGGGCCCACCTTCACCCCGATGTCGCCGGGATGCAGCCGGGCGAAGGCCTCCTCGTCGGTGAGGTCGTCGCCGGCGAAGAGCACCGCGGAGGCGTCCACGACCTCGCGCAGCCAGTCCAGCCCGGAGCCCTTGTCCGCGCGCACCACGGACGCCTCCAGCACGGCCTTGCCGTCCTTGAGCGTCACGCCCTCCACGTCCTCGAGTTCGGCACGGCCGGCCGCGAGCGTGGGGCCCCACGCGGCGGGGTCCGCCTCGCGCACATGGAGCACGACGCCGGCCGGCTTGGCTTCCAGCGCGGCGCCCGGGCAGCCCGCGGCCACTGCGGCGAAGCGGGAACGGACCGTTTCCAGCAGCCTGACCTGGCGGACGTCCAGCACGACGTCGGACCCGTCGGCGTGGAAGCGCTCCGGGGCCCAGCGCTCGGCGCCGTGGCTGCCGACCAGCAGCGTTTCGGGGCCGGGCGAGGCGACCCGGCGCAGGCTGGCCAGATCCCGCCCGGACAGGATCGCCGTCGTCGTGCCCGGCAGTTCCGCGAGGGCCTCCAGCGCGGCGGCGGCCGCCGGCAGCGGGCGGGCGTCCTCGGGGCGGGGCACGATGGGGGACATGGTGCCGTCGAAGTCCATCGCGACCAGCAGCAGGGGCACGTCGGCCAGGCCCTCGATCGCGTCGTACAGCGCGGCGTGTGCGGAAGGCATGGTCAGTCCTCCTCGTGGCCGGCGGCCAGCGACTCGAGGAAGATGCGCGACCAGCGGGCGACGTCGTTGACGGCGATCTGGCGGCGCATGATGCGCATGCGGCGCGTCGATTCGGCCTGGGGCATGTTGACGGCCGTCATGATCGCGGCCTTCAGGCCGTCGATGTCGTGCGGGTTGACCAGGACCGCGTGGCGCAGCTGGTCGGCGGCGCCGGCAAACTCGCTGAGCACCAGCATGCCGTGGTTGTCCGTGTGGGTGGCGGTGAACTCCTTGGCGACCAGGTTCATGCCGTCGCGCAGGGCGGTGACCAGCATGACGTCCGCGGCCAGGTACAGGGCCACCATTTCGCGCAGCGGGTAGGAATGGTGCAGGTAGCGCACGGCGGTGTGGCCCATGGTGTCGAACTCGCCGTTGATGCGTCCGACCGCACCCTCCACCTCCTCGCGCAGTTGGGCGTAGCTTTCCACGCGTTCGCGGCTGGGGCTGGCGACCTGGACCAGGCAGGCCTGGCCCACGGTCAGCTTCCCGTCTTCGAGCAGCTCGCCGAACGCCTTGATGCGGTGGCGGATGCCCTTGGTGTAGTCGAGGCGGTCCACGCCGAGCAGGACGGTCTCCGGATTGCCCAGTTCCGCGCGGATCTCCGCGGCACGGGCGCGGATCTCCGGGTCCGTGGCCAGCCGGGCCAGTTCGCGGGACTCGATGGAAATGGGGTGCGCCTCGGCCCGGCAGATCCGTTGCGGGGCCCCGCCGGCATCCTGCACGTGGATGTGCTGGGCCTTGACGGTGTAGCCGAGGTAGCGGCGCACGCACCGCATGAAGTTGTTGGCGTCGCTCTGGCGCTGGAAGCCCACCAGGTCCGAACCGAGCAGGCCCTCCAGGACCTGGCGGCGCCACGGCAGCTGGGCAAAGATCTCCAGCGGAGGGAACGGGATGTGGTTGAAGAAGCCGATGCGCAGGTCCGGGCGGGCCTCACGGAGCATCAGCGGGACCAGCTGCAGTTGGTAGTCCTGCACCCAGACGGTGGCGCCGGGGGCCGCGGTCCTTGCCGTCGCCTCGGCGAATCGGCGGTTGATCTCCTCGTAGCGGTCCCACCAGGTGCGGTGGAACTCGGGGGGAACGATCACGTCGTGGTAGAGCGGCCAGAGCGTGGAGTTGGAGAAGCCCTCGTAGTACAGTTCCACGTCCTCGACGGAGAGCGGGACCGGGACCAGATGCATGTCCGAATGGTTGAACTCGCCCAGTTCCTCGTCCGCAGCCCCGTGCCAGCCCACCCAGGCGCCGTCCGCGGTGGCCATGACGGGGGCCAGCGCGGTTACCAGGCCGCCGGGGGAGCGCCGCCATTCCGGCTCGCCGTCAGCGTCCTGGATGCGGTCGATGGGCAGCCGGTTGGCCACCACGACGAAGTCGAACTTGGTGCTTTCGGCGGTCGGTTCCGCCGGTGTTTCCTGCTGCGTTTCGATCGGGTACTGCTGGATCATCGGCACGCGATGCCTCCTTTGTCGGCGTCGTGCTACTTTCCCCGAGCCTAAGCCAGTTGACGCCGCCGTGCGACTCGGGACACAATCCGCCGCCCGTCTTGTTACCTTGTCGGCCCGGGAGAACGGGTCCCTCGGCGGCTAACGCTTATCCGCCTCCCACGCCTCGCTGGCGCTCGGCGCGGGTCCCGCGGCGGCTAACG
>NZ_BAABEO010000034.1:0-300118 GCF_039540195.1 Arthrobacter ginkgonis
CGAGTAGTACAGGTCGGTGAACGTCCCGCCGACATCGACTCCAATGCGCTTCATGCTCGATCTCCTCCAGGTGGTCGCGGATCTCTCAGCGGCCCTCGGTTGCTCTTCCAGCAACTACTTTGCTTTCTCGGCAACTATGAGCACAAGAGGGAATGTGTAAATTCATTATTTCCCGCCCATCCTGACGACTCGGCCTTCGGCCATACGGCCTACTCGGCATTGCTTAGTGGCGGCGTTAAAGAAAATTGGTTTGACGAAACACGAATGACACGGATGCGTGTTTCTATGGATGCGTCACAGTTCTTTGGTGCACAACACCTTTTCTCTTTCGCCGGGCAGCCAAGCCTGCCGCGGAGGGTGCCGGCCGGATGGCCGGTCCGCACGGCGCGGTCGCGATGGCGCATCCGCCCGGCCAGAACGCAAGGACTCGTCATGACCCTCTCATCATCCACCCCGGCCCGTGCCGGGATACATTCCTTTACGCCGCGCGATGTCAAGATCGCCAGCTGGATCTGCTTCTTCGCGTGGGCCGTGGCGGTCTACGACTTCGTGCTCTTCGGCAACCTCCTCCCGGTCATGGCCGCCGACCTTGGCCTGGCCGAAGCGCAGGCCACCGGCCTGAACACCTGGATCACGGCCGGAACGGCACTGGTCGCCTTCGGCATCGGCCCCGTCGTCGACCGGTACGGACGCCGCAAGGGGATCGTCATTGCCGTGGCGGGGGCCGCCGTCGCCTCGGTGCTGACCGCGACCGTCGGCTGGCTCATCGGACTCCTGGGGGGCCTGGGCCTCGTCGCGCTGGTGCTGATCCGTTCGCTGGCCGGCCTCGGCTACGCGGAGCAGGCGATCAAAGCCGTCTACCTGAACGAGGTCTACGCATCCGCCGGCGCCAACGGGCCCAGCCTGCGCCGGCGTGGCCTGGTCTACTCGCTGGTGCAGTCGGGCTGGCCCGTGGGCGCGGTGCTGGCCGCCGCGTCGACGGCGGTCCTCATGCCGATTGGCAGTTGGGAACTCTGCTTCGTCCTGGCCGCCGTGCCGGCCGCTTTCATCGTGTGGGCCGCCCGCTGGCTCAAGGAAAGCCCGCAGTTCAGCGCCCGCACCGAGGTGCTGCGGCTGCAGCGGTCCGGAGACGGCGCGGCCGCTGCAGCCCTGGCCGCGGAGCATCACATCGACCACACCGCCACTGCCGCGACGCCGCTGAAGGACGCCTTCCGCGGGGAGTCGCGCCGCCCGCTGTTCGCGATCGGCCTGGCCTTCCTCCTGAACTGGATCGGCGTCCTGGTGTTCTCCATCCTCGGCACCTCGCTGCTGACGGCGGAGACGGGGAAAGCCATCGAGTTCACGAACGCCCTGCTGATCCTTGCGATCTCCAACGGAACCGCATTCCTGGGCTACCTTTTCCACGGCTGGCTGGGGGACCGGATCGGCCGCCGCAACACCATCGCCATCGGATGGACCCTCTCGGCGGTCTCCTTCGCGGCCATGATCCTGCTGCCGGCTGGCGCGTTTGCGGCGACGGTCGCGCTCTACAGCCTGGGGTTGTTTTTCCTCATCGGCCCGTTCGCGGCGCTGCTGTTCTTCAACGGCGAAAGCTTCCCCGCGGCGACCCGCGCCACCGCGGGGAGCATCATCAACGCAGCCGGCCAGGTCGGGGCCATCGTGGGTGGCGTCCTGGTCACGGCGGCCCTCTCCGCGGGGCTGAGTTGGAACACCACCGCGCTGATCGTGGGGTGCGTTCCGGTCTTTGCGGCCGGGCTCGTCGTCCTCGCCGCGCCGCACCGCGACCCGGCGGCATTGCCCGTCGAGTAGGGGACAACGCCCCGCCGAAGCGCCGTTGGACGCCGTAGCGTCCGACGGCGCTTCGGCGCGCCGTTTGCCTTCGCCATTTGTCTGCGCCGTTTCGCCGCTGCGGCCTGCGTGTATAGGGGGAGGTGGCGTGGTCACGCGGGCCTCATGGCCTCGTCGGCTATCGTGGATCGTGGCCATAGCCGGATCCCTGTGCGGCGGCGGATGTGGACAGGATCACCAACGTACCGAGGAGCCTCCGTGTCACCAGAACCGAATGACCGCGCCGCGGGAGTCCAAGGCGCGGCGGCGTCCCTGCTCAACGGTCTCAAGGTCCTGGAAGCGTTCCGCATCGGGCGCCCGAGCCTGGGCGTGACCGAGGTCGCCCAGATCGTCGACCTGCACAAGAGCACGGTCTCGAGGATCCTTTCCGGCTTGGCGGCTGCCGGCTACCTTGAGCGCGAGCAGGAGAACGGACGCTACCGGCTGGGCCTCGGGGTCATCGGTCTGGCGGGTCCGCTCCTGGCCGAACTCGATGTCCGGCGCCTGGCTCGCGGCCCGTTGGAGCACCTGACGCTCCAGACGCAGGAAACCAGCGCGCTCTCCGTGTGGAACGGGACCGGGGCGATCGTCGTCGAGCAGGCACCCAGCCCGCAGTTCGTCAAGCACACGGCCTACATCGGGACGCGCTTCGACCGTTACGAGAGTTCGTCGGTCCGGGTCTTCCTGGCCGCGCTGCCGGAGAGCGCGGTGTCCCAGCTCCTGGAGACCGGACAGATTGCGCGCACTGCGACCTCGGGGCTCGGCACCGACGTCGCGGCCCATCTGGCCCAGGTCCGGGAGCAGGGGGTGGCGCTCAACGACGGATTCACCGATCCCCAGGAGTTCGGTGTTTCCGCACCGGTCAAGGACTACCGCGGCGAGGTGGTCGGATGCATTACGCTGTCCGCCCCGCGCGGGCGCATCTCGCCGGAGGCGCACGCGGACCTCATTGCCGCGGTCCGCGCTGCCGCCGAAGAGGTCACGGACCGGCTCGGCGGCGCCCCGGCCAAGCCCGAATCCTAGGGCGCGCCGCCACCGCTGGCCGGTAGCCCGTTGGCGGTTGCGGTGAGTAGGGCGACGGCCCCGTAGTTGCCGGCGGCGACCGTGCTGCCCTTGCCGTCGAAATCCCAGCGGTTCCGGTTCCCGTATCGCTCGGGCAGGTCCCTTCCGCGGCGCGTTCGCACGGGCCTTCCTTGCTGTGCCCTCAACGCCGGAACCCGAACAGGTTCCGGCAACACGCTTTGGCGGGCTCTGGCCGCATCGTTCCGGGAAAATCGAGAGGCACTGAGGGCCATGTTGCTGGGGGAGCAACTATTTTCTCCGCGGCCAAGTTGGCTGGCACTATCGGATCGCCTTGGAGCGGCGCCTGCCGCGGGCCGGTCGGAATCCTTGATTTCGCAAGTTCATGGGAGAAATCTGTGCGTGGACGGGCTATGCGGCGCCATCTCGGGGTGGCGACGTCAGTCACTGAAGGAGATGCACGTGTCCAACGAAATCGAGACCCAGCTGAACGAACTCCTGGAGAAGGCCTTCGCGATCGGAGCCGAGGAGTACGCGGAGCGCGGCTTCAAGCGTCGCGTTGGCTACGGCACGCGCCCGGCCCTCATCCACATCGACATGGCCAACGCGTGGACCCGTCCGGGCCACCAGTTTTCCTGCAAGAACATGGAAACGATCATCCCGGCCTGCCAGAGCCTGAACGAGGCCGCCCGGGCCAAGGGCGTTCCGGTCATCTACACGACCACCGCCTACGACATCACCGGCGTCACCGCCGCCGGCTGCGTGCGCCACACCGTCGAGGACGCCATCGCCGAGGGCTTCCGCCCGATCGTCGTCCGCGAGGCCGTCGGCGACCGCGTCCCCGGCGTCGTCGCCTGGAACCTGTTCGACATCGACGCCAAGTTCGGCGACGTCGAGCAGCTCGAGAACGTGGTCGCGTACCTCAACGCGCTGCCGGACTTCTCCGAGACGGTTCCCACTTCGCAGGTCCCCGTGGGGAAGTCGTCCCTCGTCTAGACGCCGAGGGGCCCCGGCCGAGCGAAGCGAGGTCGGGGAGGCGTCGACGACGTTAGTTCCGCTTGCCTGATCAGCGGGCCGGCCACCTCCTGGTGGCCGGCCCGCTGGCGTGTGGGCCGGACTTCGGCGCGCCGGTTAGATCCCGAACGCGGCCGGGTACTGGATGGCGCCGGAGGGCACGGGGCGCCCCGGGTCCAGCGTGAGCGCCATCATCGCCTCGTCCGGCACCTCGAACGGTGCCCGGATGCCGTAGCCGGAGGCCGGGGTGAAGCCGAAGCGCGGGTAGTAGCCGGCGTGCCCCAGCACGAGCACCAGGTTTTCGCCCAACGCCCGGGCGGCTTCCAGGCCGGTCCGGATCGCGGCCGCGCCGGCGCCCTGGCCCTGGAACGCGGGCAGCACCGCGCACGGGGCCAGCGCGAGGGCCGGCTGCCCGTCGACATGGCAGCGGGTGAGCAGGGCATGCCCCGCCGGGGTCCCGTCGGGGGCCTCGGCGAGGATGGACAGGCCCTCGATCCAAGCCCCCGGATCCGCGCGCAACGCTTCGACCAGGTCCGCCTCGGCGGGGGTCGGGAACGCTGCGACATTGATCGCGCGGACGGCTGCGACGTCGGCGGGGGCCTCGGGACGGGTGGTCCAGGCGGGGGTCATGCGCTCTCCGTTTCGGGGTGCTTCGCCCGCACGGCATCGGTGCCGGCCGGCGAAGCGGGATTGGTCGGGGCGCCTAGGACCCGAGCTCGCGCTGCCGGTTTTCCGCCTTCAGTGCAGCCAGCCGGGCCTCCACCTCGGAAACCTCGCCCAGGTTCTCCAGTTCCTCGAACTGGGCGTCCAGGGAGGATGCCGCCAACTCCGCCGCTCCGCGGACCTTGGCCTCCTCGCGGCGGATCTTCTCCTCGAAGCGGCCCACCTCGCTGGCGGGGTCCAGCAGGTCGATGGATTTCACCGCGTCCATCATCTGGTTCTGCGCGGCGGCGGTGCGCGAACGCGCCACCAGTTCGTCGCGCTTGGCGACCAGCTGGGCCCGCTTGGCCTTCATGGCCTCCAGTCCGGCCTTGAGCTTCGCGACGATCTCTTCCTGGGCGGCGATGGTCGGCTCCGCGTCGCGGGCCTCCTTCTCATGCTGCAGCTGGCGCGTGATGGCGACCCGGGCCAGTTCGTCGAACTTCGCGGCGTCCACCGTGTCGCCGGCGGTGCGGAATCCGTCGGCCCTGGTGGAGGCGGCCAGCGCCTTGCGTCCCCAGTCCTCGGCGGTGCGGAGGTCGTTGCGGTAGTCGTCCTGCAGCAGGCGGAGGTTGCCGATGGTCTGGGCCACCGATGCCTCGGCCTCGGCGATGTTGTTGGTGTAGTCGCGCACCGTCTGGTCCAGCATTTTCTGCGGGTCCTCCGATGCGTCGATCGCGCTGTTGGCGTTCGCCTTAACCAGCTGGGCGATGCGTCCGAACAGGGACTTCTTCTCTGCCATGGGGCGCCTTTCTCTGGGATGACCGCCGGGTTCCACCTTGAGCCTACGCCGCCGGCGCCCCTCTTGGCTGGATAGGCACCGCGGCGGCGGAGCGGTGCCCGTCCCGCCGCCGCGGTGCGTCTCTGTTGGTCCGGGAGGGTGCTCGCTACGCTGGGAGCAACCACACTGGGGGACAACGAAAAAGTGGGGGATCCCATGACCGACGCGAACCAGCCAAGCAGTCCAGATACGCCGAACCCGTCAAACCAGCCCTCTTCCGGCCAGCCCTACCCGAACCGCCCCGACCCGTATCAGCAGTACCCGAACCAGCCATATCCAAACCAGCCCGGCCCGTACTACCAGCCGGCGCCCTACGACGGCCAGCCCCCCGAGCAGCTGTCGGGGCTGACCATCACGGCCATGACGGTCGGGATCGTGGCGCTGGTCGTGGCCGCGATCCCGATCTTCGGGTTCGTGTCCTTTGTGCTGGGCCCGCTCGCGATCATCCTGGGCATCATCGGACTGGTGAAGAAGCGCCCGAAGAAGGGCTTCTCCATCACCGGCATCATCACTGGCGCCCTGGCGCTGCTGCTGTGCATCCTCTATCTGGCGATCGGCATCGCGCTCGCGGGCGTGTTCGGCAACGCCACCAGCCAGGCCGGAACCTACACCTACAAGGTGGTCGGGGAGGGCACCTTCCAGGTCACCTACACCACCACCAGCCTCTTCGATCGCACCACCAACCAGGCGACCGGCCAGTTCAGCGCGGAGGTCGAGGCCTCCAAGCTGCTGGGCACTCTCGAGGCGCACAACACCGGTAACACCGCGGGCGACCTGACCTGCACGATTACCGACTCCACCGGCAGGCTGATCTCCACCAACACCGCCTCGGGAACCGGCGCCTCGGTCATCTGCGCCACCGTGGCGGGCATGGACAAGGACGGCGACGGGAACTGGGACGGCCAGCCGTAGCCCCTGTCAGCGCCGGTAGCCGGTAGCCCGCCGGGCGGCGACGAGGCGCTCGACGACGGCCACCGCCGTCGGACAGTTCCCGCCCGGCCCAACCGCCACGAAGCAGGGGGCCTCGTGCGCCGGCCCGGCCTCGTCGTCGTACCGGAACGGCAGGTAGCTGCCGCCGGCCTGGCGCACCAGCAGGACGCCCGCGGCTACGTCCCACGGGTTCGTGTCCAGGCCCAGGGTCGCATCCGTCCACCCGGCCGCCACGTGCGCCAGCGCCAGTGCCGCGCTGACCTTGCGGCGCACCGTCGCGTAGGTGCCCACCAGCTCGCCGAACGCCTCCAACGCGGCGGGCCCGTCGAGGGCGAGCGCCTCGGCGGACGGATAGTCGGTCATCAGGCAGGCGCGGGCCTCTTCGGCCTCGGCCTGCGGGTGCAGGGGCGCCCCGTTCAGGTAGGCGCCGGTCAGGTCGGCGGTGAAGAGCAGGCCGGCGATCGGGTCGTAGACGACGCCGGCCAGCAGTTCGCCCTCGAGCGCCGCCGCGATGGACACGCAGAAGAACGCGACGCCGTGGGCGAAGTTGCTGGTGCCGTCGATCGGGTCCACGATCCACTCGATGCGCCCCTGGCCGCGGTGTCCGCCCTCCTCGCCCAAAACGCGGCTGTCCGGTTCGCAGGCGAGCAGATGGCGGACGATCGCTTCCTCGCTGGCCCGGTCGTGCTCGGTGACCAGGTCATGCGCGTTGGTCTTGTGGCCGGCGCTGACGCCGCTGCGGAAGGCCGCGCGCAGGCCGGGTCCGACGCCGGTCGCGGCGTCGGCGGCAATGTCGCGCAGCCGGGTGGACAGGCTGGCGAGGTCTTCGAGGGATTCCACGCGTCCAGCCTAAGCTTTTCTCCCCAAAGTAGTTTGCACGGTCAACAGTTATGTGCATATAGTTGCCTTACGCAATATTAGCCTCAGTCAACTTTCTTGTCCTGGTGGACCTTGTTGCATCAGTCAAGCTTTTTGCGCCACCCACCCTTTTCGCCCCGGCTGCGTCGATCCGGCTTCCCGCATCGACGGTCCGGGGTCCATCACTCACCTGCGAAGGAGATCCATGCCGGTCGGAAAAACCACCGTGGTGGAACTGGTCCAGGGCATCCAATCCCTGCACCGCATGCTCCGCTGCGTCTCCCATCTCGGCATCGAACCCGGTGAACCCGGGCTCGGTGCGCTGGGCGTGCTGGGATACGTCTACAACAACCCCCTCACCCGGGCCGCCGCGGCCGCGCGCTGGCTGGGTGTCGGCCCCGCCGTGCTCAGCCGCCATGTCGCCGAACTCGAATCCTCCGGAATGGTGGTGCGCCGCCCGGACCCGGACGACGCCCGTGCCCAACTGCTGGAGCTGACCGACGCCGGCCGTGCCGCCGTCGAGCGCTCCAACCGGCAGCGCGGCCTGCTCCTGCAGGAGATGCTGGTCGACTGGGACGAATCCGAGGCCCACGACGCGATCGAGACGCTGGGCAAGATCGAGGCCATCCTCCGCACCGGGGTCGAACGCGGAATCGGACGCCCCGGCGCCGAAGGGACGGCAGCGGTATGACGGCAGCCAAGGAAACCAGCGCCCCGGCCCTGAGCAAGGAATCCGCGCCGGAGAGCCCCCATGTCATGAAGCAGCTGATCGGCGTGCTGGCCAGCTTTTTCGCGGCCATGCTCTCGGCCACGATCGTCTCGATCGCGCTGCCGACGATCATGGCAGACCTCCATGGCACCCAAACCGACTTCGCCTGGGTCATTACCGCCGCCCTGCTGGCCAACGCGGCCACCACCCCGATCTGGGGCAAGCTGGCTGACCTGTTCCCGAAGAAGCGGCTGACCCAGATCGGCATCTCGATCTTCGTCCTCGGCTCCCTGGCGGCGGGGTTCGCCCCGAACGTGCCGACCCTGCTGGGCGCACGCGTCCTGCAGGGCGTGGGCATGGGCGGGCTCACCGCGCTGGGCATGGCCGTCATCGGTTCCGTGATCGCTCCGCGCGACCGCGGGCGCTACTCCGGCTACTTCGGCGGGGTCATGGCCGCGGCCACGGCCGGCGGCCCGCTGCTTGGCGGACTGATCGTGGACAGCCCGCTGGGCTGGCGGTGGACCTTCTGGTTCGGCATCCCGATCGCGCTGGCCGCGATGCTGCTGATCCACCGCACCCTGCGCGTGCCGTACCTGCCGCGCAAGGTCCATATCGACTGGGCCGGCGCGGTGCTGGTCACCACCTCCGTGAGCATCCTGCTGATCTGGGCCTCCTTCGTGGGCAAGCCGGACTACTTCGGATGGGCCTCCTGGCAGACCTATGCCATGGTCGGCGGGGCACTGGTGCTGATCGCGGTGCTGCTGGTCGTGGAGAGCCGCGTCCCCGAGCCCGTCCTGCCGCTGAAGATCATGGTCCAGCGCACCCCGGCCCTGGCCATCATCGCCTCCGTCTCGGTGGGCGTGGCCATGTTCGGATCCGGCGCCTTCCTGGGCCAGTACTTCCAGATCTCCCGCGAGGCCAGCCCCACGCTGGCCGGCATCCTGACCCTGCCGATGATCGCGGGCAACCTGATCGGTTCGGTCGTCTCCGGCCAGCTGATCAGCCGGTACGGCCGCTGGAAGGGGTTCCTGGTTGCCGGATCGCTGCTGAACGTCGTCTCGCTGTCTTTGCTGGGCACCATGACCCACGAGACGCCCTACGGAATCCTGGCCGTGGGCATGCTCGCCAACGGCATGGCCATGGGCATGCTGATGCAGAACCTGGTCCTTGCGGTGCAGAACACGGTCCAGGTCCGCGACATCGGCACGGCCAGCTCGGCCGTCGCCTTCTTCCGCTCCATCGGCGGCGCGGCAGGCGTCGCGGTGCTTGGGGCGGTGCTCGCCGAGCGCGTGGGCACGCTGACGCTGGACGGCATGGTCGCCGCGCACCTGATCTCTCCGGACGGAAGCGCCGCCGCCTCGGTGTCCAGCATGGACGTGGGCGCGCTGCCGGCCTCCGTGCGCATGATCGTCGAGGGCGCCTACGGCGACGGAACCGCGGCGGTGTTCCTGCTGTCCGCGGCGGTGGCCGTGGTGGCCTTCGCCTGCATCCTGTTCATCAAGGAAGTTCCGCTGCGCCGCTCGCTGTAGGGGTTGCCCCGCCCCGGGGTGGCCTTGCCCCGCAGCCGTCCTGGCCGGCGTCGCACCCGCCCCCAACCGGGGCAGGTGCGGCGCCGGTCAGGTTTCGTCCAGCTGTTCCGGCTGGGCGCCGAGCATGAAATGCCGCCCCGTGGTCGAGGACGGGACGATCTCCACCCACACGTCCTTGAGTGTGGGAATCCACGGAGCCACTCCGGAGTCGCGGGCTGCGGCGATCTCGGCTTCCGTCTCGAGGATGCGCGCCTCGCCGCGCACCACCACGGACCAGGCCTCGTCGCTGAGGATCCCGTCCGTTTCCAGGGCCACCTGCGGATTGACCGCAAGTTCGGCAAGCTTGGTGCCCGGGCCGGTGCGCAGGAACACGCGGCGGCCGGCGGTGGAGTAGTTGACCGGGAAGATATCGGGCCTTCCGCCGACGGTCACGGCCAGGCGGCCGTGCTTCGCATTGTCCAGGAGGCGCCAAATCTGGTCTTCGTCGAGAAGGAGGATGGGCTGGTTGTCTGCATGTTCGAACATCATGGAACCATTTTTCTACGCGACGTAGAAGATTGCTAGGGCGAGGCCGGGAATTCCAGGCTGGGGCCGGAAATTCTAGGCCGGGGCACCCAGGAACGCGTCCAGCCGGTCCAGCACCTGCTCGGGGTCCTTCAGCTGGCACTCCCAGAGCGTCAGCACGGACCAGCCCATCGCTTCCAGCGCCCCCGCGTTGCGGGCGTCGCGCGCCATCGTCGCCTCCCGCTTGGCGGACCAGAATTCGGCGTTCGACGCCGGCGCGACGCGTCCGGCGGGGCAGTCGTGCATGTGCCAGAAGCAGCCGTTGACGAACACCGCCTTCCGGCTGCCGGCGAAGACCAGGTCCGGGCGCCCCGGCAGTTTGCCGCCGGGCAGCTTGCCTCCGGGAGCGCGGCGGGCCTCGGCACGGGATACCTTCCCGTGGAGGCGGTAGCGGTACCCGGCGGCGTGGGCGATCCGGCGCACGCGCAACTCCGGCCCGGTGTCCTTGCTGCGGATCCGGGACATCAGGGCCGAGCGCTGTTCGGGGGTCAGACGGTCCACCGGGCCCGCATCCCGCTGCGACCGCCGCGTGACGTGGCGGCCATGTCTTCATTCTGACAGCGGGCCCGCGGTCGTGACAGACTGGGCGCCATGCCCGCCAAGAACAAAACGCACTTCGCCTCCAAGCTCGAAGACGGGTTCCACGCCTGGCGCGAACGCCGGGCACGCGAACGCGGGATGGTCGCCACGGTGCTTCCGTTCAAGGGATACGGGCGCGCCGGCGCCGATGCCGGGTGGGTCCGCATCCTGGCGCGCGTGGTCATGGCCCGTCCCCGGGCCTTCGAGGACGGGCACCTGCAGCCCAAGGTCATCTCCGACGGAGTGCGCGGGTGGCGCAACTTCATTTCCCCGGCGGCGCCGTATGCCGAGGTGGTCGCCCGGATCGGCGACCGCGAATTCCGCATCGACGCGGACCGCGGCGGCGTGCTGGACGCCCGCGTCCCCGCCAACCTTCCACCGGGCTGGCACACCGTCACGCTGACCTGCCAGGACTCCGAGCCGGCGTCGGCCAAGATCTTCGTGGTCGCCGAAGACGCCCGCTTCGGGCTGCTCTCCGACATCGACGACACCGTGGTGGTCACCGCGCTGCCGCGTCCGCTGCTCGCGGCCTGGAACACCTTTGTGCTCGACGAGCACGCCCGCGTCGCCACCGCCGGCATGGCCGTCATGATGGAACGGGTGCTGCGCGGCCGCTCGGGCGTCCCGGTGCTGTACCTCTCCACCGGCTCCTGGAACGTGGCACAGACCCTGACCCGTTTCCTTAACCGCAACCTCTATCCGGAGGGCACCCTGCTGCTCACCGACTGGGGCCCCACCGAGGTGGGCTGGTTCCGCTCCGGCATGAAGCACAAGGTGGACCAGCTGCGCCGCCTCGCCGTCGAATTCCCGGACATCCAGTGGCTGCTACTCGGCGACGACGGCCAGCACGACCCGGAGATCTACGCCGAGTTCGCCCGCCGCTACCCGCAGAACGTGTGCGCCATCGTGATCCGCCAGCTCACCCCTTCCGAGGCGGTGCTGGCCGGCGGCCGGTCCCAGGGCATCATGGCGTCCACCCCGGGGGTGCCGTGGGTCTACGCGACCGACGGTGCGCAGATCGTCGCCGAGCTGGGCCGGCTCGGCCTGGTCCCCGAGCCGGCGGAGCGCGACGGCGGAGACGTCCGGTGAGCGGCCGGAAGCTGCGCGTCCAGGTCCCGATGCGCTGGGCGGACATGGACGCCTACGGGCACATCAACAACGTGAACCTGGTGCGCATGATGGAGGAGGCCCGCATCGCCGGCTTCGGCGTGCCCGGCGGCACCGGCAAGCCGGGCACCGAGCCGCTGGTGAACCTGTTCTCCACCATTCCGGAGGCCACCCAGATCCTCGTCGTCGAGCACCGCGTGCGCTACGTGGTGCCGCTGGACTACCGGAACGTCCCGGCCGACGCCGACCTCTGGATCTCCGGGGTCAAGCCGGCCAGCTTCGATATCTGCTATGAGTTCCACGACCCGGTGGACGGCGGGCTGCGCGTGAAGGCGACCACCACGCTGGCGTTCTTCTCCGTGAACGAGGGACGCCTGCTGCGCATCCCGGCCGCGCACCGCGAGGCCCTCGAGGAATTCCGCGGAGAGCCGGTTTTCCGCTCCTAGCGGCGCTCAGCCGCGGTGGCCTGACGAAGGTGTCGGCTCATGGGGTGGTTGCTCCTTGGGTGAGAACGGCGGCCAGGTTGTCCACCACGATCTCGCCGTCCACCACCGTGAGCAGGACCGGGGAGGAAGAAAAGTCGTCCGGATCGGTTTCCAGCGGGTCGTCGAGGAAAACGGTGAGGTCGGCGCGGGCTCCGGCCTCGATGGTCCCGCCCGTTTCCCCCACGGAGAGCCAGTACTGGCTGGTGTAGCCCTCAAGGGCCGCCCGGGCGGAGAGGGCCTGTTGCGGCTGCACCGGCTCGATGTCCGGCCGGCCCGCCGGGCGGCGCGTTTGCGCGGCGGCGATGATCCCGCGCGGATCGTGGGGCGCGATGGGCCAGTCCGAGCCCAGGGCCACGACGGCTCCGGCGCGGCGGAGGTCTCCGGTGCGCCACGCGTGGTTCGCCCGTTCGGTTCCCAGCCGCTGGGACCAGTTGTCGCTGTGGTCGGCCCTGCTGTAGAGCGCGCAGTGGGTGGGCTGCAGGCTGGTCGTGGCGCCGGAGGCCACCACCTGGTCCAGCACGCCATCCGGGATCGTTTCGATGTGTTCGATCCGGTGCACGGTGCCGTTGGGCGGCAGCCGGGAAATGGCTTCGGCGATGAAGGACACCGCGCGGTCGCCGATGGCGTGGGTGGCCGTGGGGATGCGCAGGTCGTGGAGGCGGCGCAGGACGGAGGTGAGGTCCAGCGGGTCGGTCCACAGGGGCTGCCGGGATTCGCCCTGCGTGTCCGGTTCGAACAGCCAGGCCGTTCCGTTGTCGATGGTGCCGTCCATCATGAGCTTGACGCCGTGCACGTGCCAGCGCCGCCCGTGCCGCCCCTGCAGGCCGATGACCCGTTCCACGTCCTCGGCCGTGTCGCCCGGCATGATCCAGGGCGAGATCCGCAGCCGGATCGGCAGGTCGGCGCGCTCCTCGAGCGCTTCGAGGAGGTCCAGCGCGTCCGGGGTCCCCAGGTCCAGCATTTGCCCCGCCACCAGTCCGGAGGAGGCCATTTGGGTGAGGATCTGGTGGAGGTCGTCGAGGCGCTCGCCGAAGCCGCGTTCGGGCAGCCCCCGCGAGACGAGGTTCATGGCGGCGGACTCGAAGAGCATCCCCGTGGGGCGGCCGTGCGCGTCGACGCCGACGCGGCTGGAACCGGGGAGGTCCCGCGCCCCGCTGAGGCCCGCTGCCGCCAGGCCGGCGGCGGAGACGACGGCGGCGTGCCCGTCGAAGAACGTGACGTACGCCCGCCTGCCGTCGAGGATGCCGTCGAAGAGGGCGTTGCTGAACGGCCGGGTGCCGTAGACGGCGGGGTCCAGTCCCCAACCGAGGACCCATTCCCCGTCGCCGGAGTGGGTTGCGGCGTGTTCGGCAAGGAGGGACCGCGCCGCGTCCCAGGTCGTGACGCCGCTGAGGTCGGCGCCGCGGGCGAACTCCCCACCGAGGATGGGGTGGATGTGGGCATCGATGAGGCCCGGTACCACCGTGGCGCCTCCGACGTCGATGACGCGGCGGGCGCGCGCGGTGAGTTCCTGGAGGCTGTCGGAGGACCCGACGGCGACGACTCGGCCCGCGTCGATGGCCACGACGCCTTGGACCTTGGCCAGGTCGGCTCCGGTGAGGATGCTTGTCGAGACGATCGCTAGGTCGATGGGGTGGTTCGGGTTCATGGAAGCTTCTCCTGGTTGTCGGCGGGTTCGGGGGCGAGGGCGGGAACGGGCGCCACGGGGCCGGGCACCGCTGTTCGTTTCAGGCCCGCGGCCAGGGTGTCGGCGAGGAAGCCGAAGCGGTCCACCGGGCGGGTGGAGAGCGCGTCCCTGGCGCCGGCGAGGTTCGGGAAGGCGGCGGCCTGGCCGTCCGTGAAAGTCCACATCGATTCGATGGTCAGCGCGTCCAGGGCCGCGCCGATCGCGGCGCTGTCGAGGGTTTCGACCGCGGGAAGCACCAGGTGCTTCGGCACTCCGGCCGCCTCGAAGGCCGCGGCGATCCTGTCGTAGACGGCTAGGGCGTCGGGGTGGGTCATGGGCTGGACGAGGAGCAGTGGCAGCAGCGCCGGAACGGTTTGGTAGGTGCGGCGCAGGACGTCGAACACCTGGTGGACCAACGTGTCGAGGTCCCCGGAGAGCCGGGGGAGCGGGATGCGTTCGGCCAGCGCCCCCCGGGCGAGTTCCACGATGTCGGACCGTCCCGCGACGTGCTTGTAGAAGGCCGACTGGCGCACTCCGAGGCGTTCGGCGAGCCGGGGCAGGGACAGCACGCCCTCCTCCTCCAGCAGCGCGAGGGCCTCGTGCCCGATCGCGTGCAGCGACAGCCGCGGCGTGCTGGGCCGTCCCATCCGGCGCACGGGGGGTGTCTGGCCGTCTGCTGCCTGGCTCATTTCGGGTGTCCGATTCATTCCGAGTGTCCGATCCGTGCGTAGGTTCCGGGGCGGGCCCGCCGAAGCCAGAGGGCGATGAGGGCACCGACGGTGAACACTACCGGCGTGACGGAGATGAGGATCGTGTTGAGCGGGTCGCCGGGCGCCGCCCCGGTCAGCAGCTGGATGTTGGCGATGCCCAGCCCGGCGACGGTGGCCATCACGACGGCGGCCACGATGGCGGAGGGGACGACGTACCAGGCCGGACGCAGCTGGCGGTTGCGGAGGAAGTAGGCCACCACGCCGATGCTCGTCAGGCCCTGCAGGACGAGGATGCCGATGACCCCGGGGGAGTTCATCCAGATCACGAACTGGCTGAAGGGATCGAGCTGTAGGAGGGCTGCGGCCCCGACGAAGACGACCGCCAGGAGCGTCTGGAGGACGCCGGCGCTGGAAGGGGTGCGGAACCGGGGGCTGACCCTGGCGGTCCAGCCGGGGAAGATGCCCTCCCTGCCGAGCGAGAGCGTGTAGCGGTTGATCGTGTTGTGGAAGGCGAGCTGGGAGGCGAAGATGCTGGTGACGATGAGGATGCTCATGAGCTGCACGCACCAGTCCCCGGCGTACTGGCCCGCCATGATGTAGGCGGTGTCCCCGGCGTCGAGGTGGCCGGCGGCGAAGGCCTGCACCGCATCGGCGCCGAAGGCCTGGACGATGACCCAGACGGCGAAGGCGTAGAACGCGCCGATGAAGGCGATGGAGATGTAGGTGGCCCGGGGGATGGTCCGGTCCGGGTTGCGGGCCTCCTCGCGGTAGAGCGCGCCGGCTTCGAAACCCATGAAGGCGGAAAACCCGAGGGTCAGGACGGCTGCGAAGGCGGGGGAGAAGACCACGTCGGGGCTGAAGGAGTCGAAGCTGATCCCGCCCGCCCCGCCGCGGGCGAGGACGGCCACCGCGACGACGGCGACGATGAGGGTCTCCAGGGTCAAAAGGACCGCGAGCACCTTGGCACCGACGTCGATGCCGACCCATCCCAGGACCCAAACGGCCGCGATGGCAGCCATGGCGTAGAGCCACCACGGCAGCTCGATCCCGGTGAACTGCCGGACGCCCAGGTTGGCCTGGATCCCCAGGAGGCCGTAGAGGCCGATCTGGATGCCGTTGTAGCTCATCCAGGCCGTCAGCCCGGCGCCGAGTCCGGCCACCCGCCCCAGCGTCTTGACGATGTAGCCGTAGAAGCCGCTGTAGGAGCGCACGTAGCGGGTGAGCGCCATGAACCCGATGGCGAAGAGTCCCAGCCCGAGGGCCGCGACGGCGTAGATCGCGGGGGCGCCCACGCCGCCCACCGCGATGGCGAGCGGGGCTATGCCGACCACGATGGTCAGCGGCGCGGCGGCGGAAACCAGCATGAACACGATGTCACGGGTGCCGATCGCGTCTTTTTTGAGTCCGGCGGCGGGGCCGGCGGCGGGCGGAGCGTGGGTCGCCTCGTCTTTAGTGAAAGCCATACACTTTAGTGTGGGGCAGGTCACTCCAATGTCAAGCCCCTGCCACAAAAGCCGCTCCCGTGACGCGATCAGTTGCGCGGTAGACAAGTTGTATACAGTTGGTCTACAGTCTTGCTCGTGAGTTAGATCACCCGGCGCAAGGCGCCATCTCTCAGCCCCCGTGAGGGGCTCCAACCCTGGAGAAACCGCATGACGACGCTTTCCTCGCCTCCACGCGTGCGCAAACACACCTCCCTGCCGGCCGTTGCCGCGTCCAGCCTCGCTGGCACGGCAGTGGAGTGGTACGACTTTTTCCTGTACGGCACGGCAGCGGCACTGGTTTTCAACAAGCTCTTCTTCCCCAGCACTGATCCGTTCGTGGGCACCATGCTGGCCCTCGGCACGTTCGCCGCCGGCTTCCTCGCCAGGCCCCTGGGCGCCATCGTCCTGGGGCACCTGGGCGACCGCCGCGGCCGCAAGGCCACCCTGGTGGCGAGCCTGATGTTGATGGGCGTCGCGACCGCGCTCATCGCCCTCATCCCGCCCTACGCCAGCATCGGCGTGGCGGCGCCGGTCATCCTGCTGTTCCTTCGCCTCGTCCAGGGATTCGCCCTGGGAGGGGAGTGGGGAGGAGCGGTACTGCTCGTCTCCGAGTACAGCAACGACAGCACCCGCCGGGCGTTCTGGGCCTCGTGGCCCAACGTGGGGCCGCCGCTGGGCAACCTGATGGCCGCCGGCGTGCTCGCACTGCTCTCCGCCACCATGCCCGCCGAGCAGTTCATGGCCTGGGGGTGGCGGGTCGCCTTCGGCCTGTCGGCGATCCTGGTCGTCATCGGCCTGGTCCTGCGCCTCTACGTCCAGGAGACGCCCCTGTTCCAGGCATCCCAGGCGAAGGCGGACGCCGAGGATGCCGGGCGTTCCCGGCTCCCGCTGGCCCGGCTGGTACGGCACCACTGGCGCGAGATCCTCATCGCCGCCGGCAGCCGCATGGGCGAGAATGCCGGGTTCTACATCTACTCCCTGTTCCTGATCACCTACGTCACGGAAATCCTCAAGCTGGACCGCCAGACGGGGCTGACCGCGGTGATGGTCGGGCAGGGCGTGGCGGTCCTCGCGATCCCGCTGCTGGCAGTCCTGGCGGACAGGGTGGGGCGCAAGCCCCTGCTCTTCGCCGCCTCCGGCGCCACGGTGGTGTGGGGATTCGCCTTCTTCGCCCTGCTGGACACCGGCGAGTTGCCGTTCATCATCCTGGCCGCGGTGGGCGGGCTGCTGATCTTCGCCGCCTACAGCTCCGTGATCGGTGCCTTCTTCTCCGAGCTCTTTCCCACCGAGGTCCGCTACAGCGGCACCTCCGTGGCCTACAACATCGCCTCCCTGGTGGCAGGCTCCCTGTCCCCAATAATCGCGCTGGCCCTCTACCAGGCCTTCGGGACCGGGCAGGCGATCGCCCTGTACCTTGTGGTGATGGGGTTCATCTCGATCGTCTCGGTGGCCTGCGCCAAGGAGACCAAGAACCTGCGGCTCAGCGACCTGGATGCCGCCCCGGCCGGCAGTTAGCCGGCCCGAATCCCAGCCCCCGCACCATCTACCTAGCTAGGAACGAGAACGATGAGCATCTTCCAACCGGCCCCCACAAGCGCACCCGACCGGGCGTTCCTGTGGCTGCGTCAGCAGATCGCGGCCCTGCCGTGGGACCGGGAGGCGTTCCTGAGCGAAAACGCGATCGCGGAGGCCTCGGGGATCTCCCGCACGCCCGTCAGGGAGGCGCTGCTGCGGTTGGAGGCCTCGGGCCTGCTCCGACGGGTCCCGCACAAGGGCGCCTACATCCCGGCCCTGACGGAGACGGACATCCAGGAAATCATGGAAGTGCGCCAGGTGATCGGCGAATGGGCGACCCGCAAGGTCGCCGCGGACGGGCTCGTCCCCGCCGACGACCTCGAGGCCCTGGTGCTCGAACAGGAGCAGCACCTCGCCGACCCGGTGAAGTTCATCGAGTGCGACATCACGTTCCACCAGCGCATCGTCCACGCCGCCGGCAACCCGACGCTCGCGCAGGTCTATGACTCCCAGCGGTTCAAGCAGGAGCGCCTCGGCATCCAGGCCGTCCTGGCCGGCCTCGGACGAAGCGAAACCGTCCTGCTCGAGCACCGGGCCATCGTGCAGGCCATCAGGGACGGCGATCCCGAGCGGGCCGCGGAAGCCGTCCGCAGCCACATCCATTCCACCCGCAGCGTGCTGGGCGCGCGCCGCACGTCCTAAGGACGTCCTAGCCGCGGCCTAGCCCCACCCCACCCCTCCGCCGGGGCCGTTTCGACCCCGGCGTAGCCACTGCATACCCAAAAACACCCTGAACCAAGACATCCCGAACCGCCCTGGAGACCCCATGGAAACCGGCTTTTTCCACCTGCCGCCGGGGGAGGAGGGTGCCGCCTTCGATTCCGCCGGTCTCGGCGACCTCGTTCGCGCCAGCCTCGATCCGGCGCTCACCCGCCCCGCGCCCCACCACCTCCCCACCTGACCCGACACGTCCGGCCACGAACGCCCGGACTCGAACCACCCGGACAAGAAACGGAAGACATGCCCACCCACACAGACACCCTCCAATTCAGCGTCGACGGCACGGGCGAATCGATCGTCCTGGACGACTTCACCGCCATCGTCGCCGGCTACACCGGCCGCGACGAGGCCGCGGTGCAGCACCACATCGACGAACTCGCGGCCATCGGCGTGGCCCCGCCGCCCGCGGTCCCGATGTTCTATCCGGTGCAGAACCACACCATCACCACCGTCGCCCGCGTGCAGGTCGCAGGCGACAAAACCTCGGGGGAAATCGAGCCCCTGTATATCCGCCACCAGGGCCGCTACTACCTCGGCATCGCCTCCGACCACACGGACCGGCACGTCGAAACGATCGACATCGGCGAGTCGAAGCGGGCCTGCCCCAAGCCGGTCGCGGCCACCGTCGTCCCGGTGCCGGACCTCGCCGGCCTCGTGCTGGACGGAGCCCGGGCCCGCTGCTGGGTCGACGGCCGGCCGTACCAGGACGGGACGCTCGATGGCCTGCGCACCCCCGAAAACGTCGTCGAACTGCTGCTGCGGCGCACCGGCATCGGTGAGGGGGACTTTGTCTGCCTCGGCGGAACGCTGCCCGTCATCGGCGGAACGTTCGTCTACGGCACCGACTGGCGCCTCGAACTGACACTGCCCAACGGCACCCGGCTTTCCCACACCTACACCATCCAGAAAGGAAACTGACCATGCGCACTGGAGAGGCCTACCTCAAGTCGCTCAACGACGAGCGAACGGTCCTGCTCGACGGAGAGGTCGTCGACAACGTCGCCGGGCACCCCGCCTTCCGCAACGTCGCCCAGACCATCGCCGAGCTCTTCGACATCGCCGCCGACCCCGCCAACGGGATGCAGTACCACAGCGACGAAATCGACGGGCCGGCCAACCTGGTCTTCAGCGTTCCCCGCTCCGCCGACCAGCTCGCCGCCCGGCGCCGGGCCGTCGAGCGGTGGACCAAGCACACCCACGGATGGGTCGGCCGCAGCCCGGACCACGTGGGCACCTTCTTCGCGGCCTTCGGCGCGCACCCCGAGGTCTTCGAGCACCCCGAGCGTGATTTCGCCGGGAACATCAGCCGCTACTACCAGCGGATCCTTGCCGAGAACCTCTACGTCTCCTACGCCATCATCCCGCCGCAGGTTTCCCGCGCGACCACCGCATCGGGCTGGGAAGGCGACTTCCTCCAGGCAGGCGTCGTCCGCGAAACCGAGGAAGGCCTGATCGTGCGCGGATCGCAGATGCTGGCGACCGGCGCGGCCATCGCCGACGAAGTGTTCGTCACCTGCATCAAGCCCCTGGGGCCGGACGACGTCGACTTCGCCGTGAGCTTCGCCCTGCCCGTGGCCACCCCCGGCCTCAAGCTGCTCTGCCGCCGCCCCTATGCCCCCCAGGCCTCCAGCGACTTCGACTACCCCCTGACCAGCCGCTACGACGAACCCGACGCGCTGGTCATCTTCGACGACGTGCTGGTTCCGTGGGACCGCGTCTTCATCGACCGGAACGTCGAGACCCTGCGCCGCCAGTTCTTCGACACCGGAGCGCACGCACTGGGCAACTGGCAGGCCCAGACCCGGCTGAACACCAAGCTGCAGTTCATCGCCGCCGTCGCCCGCAAGGTCACCCAGGTCAACGGGACCGAACGCATTCCCGGCGTGCAGGAAAAGCTCGGGGAGCTGGCGGCCGTCGTCTCCTCGGTCGAATCGGCTCTGGTCGCGGCCGAACACACCGCCGAGCCGGACGAAGCGGGGATGCTGGTGCCCGGAAAGCGCGCCCTCTACGGGGCCATGGGCCTGCAGTCCGAAACCTACCCGCGGGCGATCGCGATCCTCCGGGACCTCGTCGGCGGCGGGGTCCTGCAGATGCCCTCCGGCGTCTCCGACATGAAGAGCCCCGTCACCGGACCGGACGTGGAACGCTACATCGCCTCCCCGGGCGTTTCCAGCGAGGAACGCATCAAGCTCTTCCGCCTGGCCTGGGACATCATCGGGTCCGAGTTCGCCGGCCGCCACCAGCAGTACGAGCTGTTCTACGCGGGCGCTCCGTTCGTGGTGAAGGGCGCCTACACCTTCCGCAACTACGGCTTCGAATTGCACGTTGCGGAACTCGACGAATTCCTTGCCGCCTACGGCACCGACCACATCCAGAGCGGCCAGATCCAGGAGGCGAAGTAAGCCATGCCGAAGCCAGAGTACGAGTTCACCCCCACCTCCTCCGTGGAGTTCGCCCCGTGCAACCCGCACATCGAGGGCCTGTCCGAAGCCATCCTCGCCCGCAACACCGCCGACGATTCGGTCACCCGGATCCTCCGGTTCGAGCCGGGGACGGACACCACTCCCAACGGGGCCCTCCGCCACGACTTCTGGGAGGAAGTGTTCATCTTCGAGGGGTCATTCGTGGACCAGCGGCTGGGCCAGACGTTCCGTGCCGGCGACTGGGCGACCCGGCCTCCGGGCATGGAACACGGCCCGTGGATCTCCGCCGAAGGAGCGAAGATGTTCGAGGTCCGGTACTACCAGCGGAAGGGCGAGTAGCCATGGCGCTCGCGGCCACTTTCGCGCAGCCCGACGGGCTGGCCATGCGCCGGGCCATGGGCCGGTTCCTCACCGGCGTCGCAGTGGTCACCACGGCACACGACGGCGAGGCGTCGGGCATGACCATCAATTCGCTCACGTCGATCAGCCTGGATCCGCCCATCCTGATGATCTCGCTGAACCACAACACCCGCACCGGGGACGCGCTCCTGGCCAGCGGCAAGTTCGCGATCTCCATCCTGGGCGTGAAACAGGAGGCCGTGGCCCGCCAGTTCGCCGTGCGGGGAGGAGCCCGGTTCGAGGCCGGGAGCTTCGACACGACGCCCGGGGGCCTGCCGGTGATCGCGGACGCGCTGTCCCAAGTGGAGTGCGAGGTCGCCCACCAGTACGTCATCGGGGACCACCAGGTCTTCTTCGGCAGGGTCCTCGCCTGCCGCGACCGCGACGGGGACGGCCTGGCCTTCAACGCGGGAAAGTTCGGAGCCTTTGCGGACTTCCACCACGAACAAGGGCCGTGGCTGTTCTAGCCTGAACATCTAGCCTGAATACACACCTGCCCGAACACGCCGGTGGGGTGGCCGCCGCGCGGCGGCCACCCCACCGGGATCCGCGGCCACACCAATCCGGACTTCTACCCCGAATGGAGACAGCATGAGAATCGCGATCGCACAGATCCTCAGCGGTTCCGACCCCGCCGAAAACCTCGAAACCGTACGGGACTATGCGACAAGGGCCAAGGAGCAGGGCGCGGACCTCGTGGTCTTCCCCGAGGCGACGATGTGCGCCTTCGGCCATCCCCTGGGCAGCGTCGCCGAACCGCTGGACGGCCCGTGGGCCACCGAAGTCCGCCGGATCGCGCACGAGCTCGGCCTCGTCGTCGTGGCCGGCATGTTCACCCCCGGGCGCGGCGGGCGGGTGCGGAACACCCTGCTGGCCTGCGGCCCCGGCGTGGACACGCACTACGACAAGATCCATCTGTTCGACGCCTTCGGGTACGCCGAATCCGAAACCGTCGATGCGGGCGAGTCGCCCGTCACCTTCGAGCTCGGCGGCACGGCCATCGGACTCGCGACCTGCTACGACGTCCGTTTCCCGGCCTTGTTCGCCGCCAACGCCACCTCCGGCGCCCGGGTCAACATCGTCTGCGCATCCTGGGGAGCGGGCGAGGGCAAGGCCGAGCAGTGGGAGCTCGTCACCCGCGCACGGGCCGTGGACAGCACGACCTTCCTCGTCGCCGTCGGCCAGGCCAACCCGGCTTCCGTGGACAAGGCGACCACGGGAACGGCCCCCACCGGAATCGGCCGCAGCGCCCTCATCAGCCCCCTGGGCACCGTGCTGCATGCGCTCGGGGAGAAGCCCGAACTCGTGGTCCTGGACCTCGATCCCGCGCAGGTCGACGAGGTGCGGGCCAAGCTGCCGGTACTGGCGAACGCCAGGAACCTCACTGTTCCCGCGAGGCCTTAGGCACCCGTTGCCACAGCCGGCTCCGAGCCGGCTGTGGCAACGGGCCCTGGCATGATTCACTCATCGCGGGTTTCCCAATAGGCTGGCCGGGTGGATACAGGCACCGTGAACTCCGGCGAAAAGCTTGACAGGCAGTCGCGCATTCTCGAAGCGGCATTGCAGCTGCTGTCGCGGCACGGCATATCAGGCGTCAATATGCGCGCCGTGGCGCGCGAAGCCGGCGTCGCCCTGGGGCTCGTGAACTATTACTACGAAGACAAATCGACCCTGATCCGTGCGGCCCTGCGCCGCATCGACGAGGACGACCTCATGCTGGTCGCGCCCGACCCGGCGTCGCCCCCTGACGAACAGCTCCGCAAGGCCCTTCACCGCGTTGCCGGTCCGGAAATCCTGACCACGCAATATCTGTCCCTGCGGCTCCATCTCTGGGCGCTCGCGCAGGCTGATGAAGATTTCGCCCTGATCAATGCGGCCGCGTTCGATCGGTATCTCGAGGGGCTCGCGACGCTGATCGGGAATGCCAGCCCCGAGCTTTCCCGCGAGGAGTGCCGGGAGCGGGCGGCCGACATCGTCGTGGTGCAAAACGGCATGTGGTTGACGGCCCTCCTGGGCATTGACAAGACGTTCATCCAGCGGAGCATCGCCCGCACGGAGCAGATCGCTTTCGCCGCCGCGCCATAGGGCGGGCGGTCCCGGTGCCGGGCCGTTCCCACAAACACTCCTTCCGCTGTAACGGCGTCGAAACATGTTTGAACATTTGTTCAGGTAGGGTCTTGAACAATTGTTCAACCCCTACTAGCCTTCATCTATGACCTACGCCACACCGGCCCAATGCGGGCCGGGATGGAGGTTCCGGCGCCGGCCGAGAGGGCGAACGGCTGCAGGCCCGTCGCCGTACTACTGGAGGAGACACTATGACCGATACCGCATCCACCCTGTTCATCAATGGCTCGTGGGAGCCGGCCAGGTCCGGCGCGGTGCGCCAAATCCGCAACCCGGCCGACGGCGAACTGGTCGCCACCGTGTCCGAAGCCGGTCGGGAAGATGCCGAACGCGCTATCGCGGCGGCCCGTGCGGCCTTCGATGCCGGTGTCTGGGCCGCGGTCCCGGCGCCCGAGCGCGGTGCCTTCCTGCTCAAGGTGGCTGCGGAACTTCGCGAACGCCGCGAGAAGTTCGCCCGCGCCGAGTCACTGGACACCGGAAAGCGGATCATCGAGAGCCGGATCGACGTGGACGACATCGCCGCCTGCTTCGAATACTTCGGAAGGCTTGCCGGGCAGCAGGCGGGCCGCATTGTCGACGCCGGGGACCCCGCCGTCGTCAGCAGGATCGCCTACGAGCCGGTGGGCGTCTGCGGCCTGATCACGCCGTGGAACTACCCGCTGCTCCAGGCGGCTTGGAAGGTCGCGCCCGCGCTGGCCGCCGGCTGCACCTTCGTGCTCAAGCCCTCCGAGCTGACCCCGTCCACCGCCATCCTGGCCATGCAGCTGCTGCAGGACCTGGGCCTGCCGGACGGCGTCGCGAACCTGGTGACAGGGGCCGGCGCGGAGGCCGGCGCACCGCTCTCGGAGCATCCCGACGTCGACCTGGTCTCTTTCACCGGCGGGTTGGAGACCGGCAAGCGCATCGCGGCCGCCGCCGCCGGCACCGTGAAGAAGGTGGCGCTGGAGCTGGGCGGCAAGAACCCGAATGTGGTGTTCGCCGACGCGGACTTCGACGCTGCCGTCGACAATGCGCTCAACGGGGCCTTTGTGCATTCCGGGCAGGTCTGCTCTGCCGGAGCGCGGCTGGTGGTCGAGGAATCGATCGCCGAACGCTTCGTCGACGAGCTGGTCCGCCGCGCGCGGGGCATCCGCCTTGGCGGTCCATTCGACGAGGCCGCCGAAACCGGGCCCCTGATTTCCGCGGCCCATCGCGAGAAGGTCCACGCCTATGTGCAGCGCGGCGTGGCCGAGGGTGCGCGCGTGCGGTGCGGAGGGGCGGTGCCTGAAGGGCGGAAGTACGACGCCGGTTTCTACTACCAGCCGACCGTCCTGGACCGCGTGCGCAAGGGAATGTCCGTCGTCGTGGACGAAGCGTTCGGCCCGGTAGTGACGGTCGAAACTTTCCGTACCGAGGACGAGGCCGTGGCGACCGCCAACGACACGATCTACGGCCTGGCCGGCGCCGTCTGGACCCAGGATGCCGGCAAGGCGCAGCGCGTGGCGGGCCGGCTGCGGCACGGCACCGTCTGGATCAACGACTACCACCCCTACCTTCCCCAGGCCGAGTGGGGCGGCTTCGGCCAGTCCGGCGTCGGTCGCGAGCTCGGTCCAAGCGGCCTGGCCGAATACCAGGAAGCCAAGCACATCTACCAGAACACCAGCCCGCAGGTGACCGGCTGGTTCGCTGACCACGGCAAGGAGAACTAGATGCACACTGACAACATCGAGAAGCTCAATGACCGGGAGTTCGACTACATCGTCATTGGCGGCGGATCCGCCGGCGCCGCGGTCGCCGCCAGGCTAAGCGAGGACCCGGCCGTGTCCGTGGCGCTGGTGGAGGCCGGCCCGGACGACCGCGGAATACCCGAGGTGCTGCAGCTCGACCGCTGGATGGAGCTGCTGGAATCGGGCTATGACTGGGACTACCCGATCGAGCCGCAGGAGAACGGCAACTCTTTCATGCGGCACGCCCGCGCGAAGGTCATGGGCGGCTGTTCCAGCCACAACTCCTGCATCGCCTTCTGGGCCCCGCGGGAAGACCTGGACGAGTGGGAGTCCAAATACGGCGCCACCGGCTGGAATGCCGAGGCCGCCTGGCCGCTGTACCGGCGGCTGGAGACCAACGAGGACGCCGGCCCGGACGCGCCGCACCACGGTGACTCGGGCCCCGTGCACCTGATGAACGTGCCCCCGGCGGACCCGGCCGGCGTCGCGCTCCTGGATGCCTGCGAACAGGCGGGCATTCCGCGCGCGAAGTTCAATACCGGCAGCACCGTGATCAATGGCGCCAACTTTTTCCAGATCAACCGCCGCGCGGACGGCACCCGCTCCTCCAGCTCGGTCTCCTACATCCACCCGATCATCGAGCGCGGGAACTTTACCCTGCTGACTGGCCTGCGCGCCCGCCAGCTGGTGTTCGACGCGGACAAGCGCTGCACCGGCATCGACGTCGTGGACTCGGCGTTCGGCCGGACCCACCGGCTGTCCGCGCGGTGCGAGGTGGTCCTGTCCACCGGCGCGATCGATTCGCCCAAGCTGCTCATGCTCTCCGGCATCGGCCCGGCCGCGCACCTGGCGGAGCATGGCATCGAGGTCCTGGTCGACTCTCCCGGCGTCGGCGAGCACCTGCAGGACCACCCCGAAGGCGTTGTGCAGTTCGAAGCCAAGCGGCCGATGGTGCAGACATCGACGCAGTGGTGGGAAATCGGCATCTTTACCCCCACCGAGGACGGCCTGGACCGCCCCGACCTGATGATGCACTACGGCTCCGTCCCATTCGACATGAACACCCTGCGGCACGGCTATCCCACCACGGAGAACGGCTTCAGCCTCACCCCGAACGTCACCCATGCCCGCTCCCGCGGCACCGTCCGGCTGCGCAGTCGCGACTTCCGCGACAAGCCCGCGGTCGACCCGCGGTACTTCACCGATCCGGTAGGCCATGACATGCGCGTTATGGTTGCCGGTATCCGCAAGGCGCGCGAAATCGCCGCCCAGCCCGCCATGGCCGAATGGACCGGCCGCGAGCTTTCCCCCGGCGTCGACGCGCAGACCGACGAGGAACTGCAGGACTACATCCGCAAGACGCACAACACCGTGTACCACCCCGTCGGCACCGTCCGCATGGGACCCGCCGATGACGACATGTCGCCGCTCGACCCCGAGTTGCGGGTCAAGGGCGTCACCGGCCTGCGCGTCGCCGACGCCTCCGTGATGCCCGAGCACGTCACGGTGAACCCCAACATCACCGTCATGATGATCGGCGAACGGTGCGCGGACCTCATCCGCGCCAGCCGAAGCGGCGAAACGCCGGCGGCGGAGCCGAGGCTCAGCGCGGCCCTCGCCTGAGCGGCAGCGCTTTGCCGGGGGCAGGCGCGAACAGGACTGAACATCTGTTCATTCGCACGTCTTGAACGCATGTTCAGCATCGACTAGCCTGCTGGCTATGATGCACGTCACACCGAAGTCCGACGGCGTGCGTCCGTAACCTTTGGTCCGCATCCGGCAGCCGGTGGGCTTGCTTTTCCCCGGGAAGCCCGTCTTTCCCGGGAAGCGGGGCGGACACTACGGCTAGTCATCAGCAGTGGGGGGAGACGGTCCGGGCGCCGCGGCGCGGTGCCCGGACCGTCGATTTCAGCAGCGTGATCCACTCCGCGTCCAATGGAGGCCGCGGGTAATCACCATTGTGCTTTTCTGACTTAGGAGTTCAGATGTTGGAACCCAGCAAGAGTACTGATTCAGGCGGCATGGACGAGTTCGGCTACGCCCAGACCCTGGACCGCAGCATCGGCAAATTCGCCAGCTTCGCCGCCGGGGTCAGCTACATCTCCATCCTCACCGGCGTATTCCAGCTCTTCTACTTTGGTTTCTCCATGGCCGGTCCCGCCTATGCGTGGTCCTGGCCCATCGTTTTTGCCGGCCAGCTGATGGTCGCACTCTGTTTCGCCGAACTCGCGGGTCGCTACCCGGTGGCCGGATCCGTCTATAACTGGGCCAAACGGCTCTCCTCGGGCACCTTCGCCTGGCTGGCGGGCTGGCTCCTGCTGCTGTCCTCGATGATGGCCCTGGGCGCCGTCGCGCTGGCCCTCCAAATCACGCTGCCGCAGATTTGGTCAGGTTTCCAGATCGTCGGCGACGGCACCGGCCAGTACGACTTCGCGATCAACGGCGTGCTGCTGGCCAGCATCATGATCGGTATCTCCACGCTGATCAACGCGTTCGGCGTGAAGCTCATGACCCTCATCAACAGCGTCGGCGTGTTCGTTGAACTGGTGGCGGCCGTGCTGCTGATCCTGGCCCTGCTCTGGCACGCGGTCCGCGGCCCGGGAGTCCTCTTGGACACCTCCGGCTACGGGGAAGGGCACCCGCTGGGGTTCTTCGGCGTCTTCCTGATCGGCGCCATGGCCTCGGGCTACGTCATGTACGGCTTCGACACCGCCAGCTCCCTCGGCGAGGAAACGAAGGACCCCAAGCGCACCGCGCCCAAGGCCATCCTGCGCGCCGTCACCGCCTCCTTCCTGCTGGGCGGGCTGATCCTGCTCGGCGGGCTGCTGGCCGCTCCGGACCTCAATGATCCGAAGGTGGGCCATGCCGACGGCGGCCTGCAGTACATCGTGCTCTCGGTGCTGGGCGGCCCCTTCGGCAAGGCCTTCCTGGTCTGCATCGTCGTGGCCGTCATTGTGTGCACCCTGGCGGTGCACGCGGCCGCCATCCGGATGATGTTCGCGATGGCCCGGGACAACAACCTGCCGTTCAGCCGGCAGCTCAGCAAGGTCGATCCCGTGCGCAGGACGCCTGCCGTGGCGGCCATCGTCATCGGTGTCATCGCGGTGATCCCGCTGATCGTCAACGTGATGCAGCCGGCCATTTTCACCATCATGTCCAGCATCAGCATCGTCCTGATCTACCTGTCCTACCTGCTGGTCACCGTGCCCATGCTGCGCAACAGGTTCCTGAGGAAGTGGCCGCTCAAGGAGGAAGAGGCCGGCAAGGCCGGATTCAGCCTCGGCAAGTGGGGCCTGCCGGTGAACATCCTGGCCGTGTTCTGGGGCGGGGCCATGACCCTGAACCTCATCTGGCCGCGGCAGGAGATCTACAACTCCGTTCCGCCGTTCGAGTGGTACCTGCAGTGGGGCGGCGTGCTGTTCGTCGGTGCCGTCGTGATTGGCGGCACGCTCCTCTACCGCCTGAAGATCCGCCACCAGACGGGGGTGCTGGCCGAGCACGCGGCGGCCGTCGCGGCCCATCCGTCCTCGGGCTCCGCACGTACCGAACCGTCGGCTGCCCCCCGACCGCTGCCGGATCCTGTCCGGGCCGGGGCCGGCCTGTCCAGCGCGGACATTGCCAGTGAGATCCCTGACGCGCTGCCAGCCAATGCTGCCCTGTCAGAGAAAGGCACGGGGTCGTAGATCGGGCCCTTGGGGATGCCCGCGGGGCCGCTGCTCCTAGACGGCGTCGAACTCGGCGAAGTCGGCGGTCACCGCATTGAAGAAGCGCTCCAGCTCGGGGTCGTGGTCCAGCGGACACGGGACCAAGGGCTCCAACGACAGGCTGAGGTAGCTGCGCCCCGCCTGGCGGCGCGGATCCGCGGGCATCCCCAAAACCCCGGCCTCGGGGTTCCACACCGGCTCGGCGCGGCGGCCGGTCCGTCCGAGCGAGTCCAGCAGCCGGGCGTGCTCGGCCAGGGCCAGGGCATCATGCGTGTAGGCCAGGACCTGCTCCCCGCAGAACGTCACCATCCGCACTGCCTGTTCGGCCACGTCCACGTCCACGCTGGTGATCCGTTCCCATGCCGTGGCATCGCGGAGGGCCCCGGCCACGGTCCGGAGGTGGAGGCGGTGCCCGCGCCCGAACAGGGTGCAGTTCGCTTCGGCGCCGGCGGAGGGGATCGGATAGCCCATGGGGGACCTTTCGTTGCTCTTGTCCGGAGCGGTGTTGCACCAGACCACTTCGTCATCCGAACCACCCGTGAAGCATGGGGTTGGTGTGCGGTCGGGTCGGAGCCCAAACATGGCCGCAGCTCGTGAAGCTTTTCCTAATGGTATCCCATTCTCCAAGGCGCCAGCGTCGCGCAAGTTGCTTCGCGGGCCGGAGTGGGATTGGCTGGGAAGGAACGCTTTAGGCAACCCTTACCTCGGGTTGGTCCCGAACGTCCCCGCCGAACGCCCGCGAAGAGGAACCGCCATGACCGCAGCACCCGCCGCCCGCACCCCACGTCCCGCCCGCCCGCAGGTGGTGCTCGAGGTGCTCGCCACCGAACGCCTCAGCCCCCACATGGTGCGGCTGACTCTGGGCGGGGAGGGGTTTGCGGGGTTCCAGAACAAGGACGCCACGGACAAGTACGTCAAGATCCTCTTCGCCGATCCGGCGCTGGGACTGGAACCGCCGTACGACCTGGAGGCACTGCGCGTGAAGCTGGGCCCGGAGGCCGTGCCGGTGCGCCGCACCTACACGGTCCGCCGCGTCGACGAGGCGGCACGGACGCTGCAGATCGACTTCGTGGTCCACGGAGACGAGGGCATCGCCGGGCCCTGGGCCGCGGCGGCGCAGCCGGGGGAGAAGGTCTGCTTCAACGGACCCGGCGGGATGTACGCGCCGGATCCGTCCGCCGACTGGCACCTGCTGGCCGGGGACGAGTCGGCACTGCCGGCGATCTCCGTCGCGCTGGAGGCCCTGCTGGACGACGCCGTGGGCGTCGCCTATCTGGAGGTCGCGGGCCCGGAGGACGAGTTGGAGCTCGCCGCGCCCGCCGGCGTCGAACTGCGCTGGCTGCACCGCGGCGAGTTCACCCCCGACTCCACCGTGCTGGCCGCAGCGGTCGAGGCCGGAGCGTGGCGCGAGGGGCGGGTGCAGGTCTTCGCGCACGGCGAGCGGGAGGTCGTGAAAAACCTGCGCCGCTACCTTGCCGAGGAACGCGCGGTGGACCGCAGGCAGCTGTCCCTGTCCGCCTACTGGGCCTACGGCCGGGCCGAGGACGCGTTCCAGGCGGAGAAGCGCGAGGCGGTCGGGCAGATCTTCCCCGAGGGCTGAGGCGCCTCCCGGAACCGGGCCGCAGGCCCTACATGGCCTGCGGGTAAGCCGGCGGCAATGACGATCGGGCGTCGAAGCGCGCGCCCTGGGGGTGGGAGGGCAGCACCATGAAGATGAGGATGATCAGCCCGCCGACGCCGGGTATCAGGGACAGCAGGTAGAACCAGCCGCTGTAGTTGGCATCGTGCAGCCGGCGCACCGCGATGGCGATGCTGGGGATCAGGACCGCGAGGGAGTAGGCGGCCAGCAGGACGATCAGCACGACCGTCAGCGGGGCGGGCCGCCAGTTCTCAGGGTCCGGCTCGTAGTCCATCTGGGGATTTCCCGTGGCGACGATCGAGATGGCGAGGAGGATCGAGCCCACGGTCGCCACCAGTGCGTTGAACAGGGCGGCCCACCAGTACTCGCTCCGGCTGGCCCGCCCGGAGAAGGTCGCGTACTTGGTGAAGAACCGTTTGATGGCCTGGCCGAAGCTGGCGTTGTAGAGCGGCTGGTCCAGGGGAACGGGGGAGTTCCCGCTCCGGGGCAGGGGCTGTGCCATGGAAGGTCCTCTCATCAGGCGGTATGCGTCGGCCGGAGTGATCCTCCCGACCATAATCCGCCCGGGTGTCCCGGCGGGGAAGGCCGCGGGGGCCTATGATGGCGAAAAGATTGGGAGGCCCACCATGACCGAGACCCCGGAGACCACCTTCTCGGCCCGTTTGCGCCACGCCACGCAGGCGGAGCACTCCCGGGCGGAGTCCGCCGAATTCATCTCCACGCTGATGGAGGGGACCCGCAGCGCGCGGGACTACGCCCTCTTGCTGTCCCAGTACCGGTTCATCTACTCCGCCCTGGAGGAGGAATGCCGCTCCCTGCGCGAGCGGCCCGGGGCGGGGGACCTGCTGGCGGAGTTGCTGGATCCCCGGCTTGAGCGGCTGCCGTCCATCGAGGCGGACCTGGCCGGCCTGGTTCCGGCCGTGGGGCTGGACGCGGCGCCCGGAGCGCTTCCGGCGACCCGGGAGTATGCGGCGCGCATCCGCGCGGCGGCCGCGGAGGATCCGGCACGCCTGGTGGCGCACCACTACCTGCGCTACCTGGGGGATCTTTCCGGTGGCCTGGCGATCGGCAGGCTGGTCGCGCGCCACTACGGCATTGTCCCGGAGCACCTGAGCATGTGGACCTTCCACGGCATCGACAAGCCCAAGGTGTACAAGGACGGCTACCGGGCCAAGCTGGATGCCTACGCGGTGGACGACGCCCGCGCCGACGCGCTGGTGGACGAGGCGGCCTCCGGCTTCGCCCTGAACCGGGCCCTGTTCGCCGAGCTGTTGGGACTGTCCCGGAAGGTGGCGCCAGCGGTGGCCTAGCGCGCGGGCCTTGCCCCGCGCTTACCGGTCAGCCGGGCCAGACCCCCGAGGTCCCGCGCCGGTGGCTATCCACCAGGTGGGTGTCCACGATGCCGGTGGCCTCCATGAGGGCGAACATCGTCGTGGGGCCAACGAACGCGAAGCCCTTCCTGCGCAGCGCCTTGGAGAGGGCCACCGACTCGGGCGAGGTGGTGGGCACCTCGGCCATGCTTCGTGGCTCCGGCGTTACTGCGGGCCGGAAGGACCACACGAAATCCGCCAGCCCGCCCTCGGCCCGCAGCGCGATCGTCGCCCGGGCGTTGGTGATCGCGGCCAGGATCTTGGCCCGGTTGCGCACGATCCCCGCGTCCGCCATAAGCCGCTCCACGTCCGCCTCGCCGAATGCGGCCACGGTATCCGGGTGGAAGCCGCCGAACGCGGTGCGGAACGCCGGCCGCTTGCGCAGGATGGTCACCCAGGACAGGCCGGCCTGGAACGCCTCGAGGCTGAGGCGCTCGTACATGCCCCGCTCATCGCGCACGGGCATGCC
This sequence comes from Arthrobacter ginkgonis, assembly GCF_039540195.1. Classification (NCBI taxonomy): domain Bacteria; kingdom Bacillati; phylum Actinomycetota; class Actinomycetes; order Micrococcales; family Micrococcaceae; genus Arthrobacter; species Arthrobacter ginkgonis. The sequence continues at coordinate 32,095 of NZ_BAABEO010000034.1, forward strand.
CCACTCGGTGTCGTAGTACTCCCGCAGCAGCGGGTCCCGGCTGGCCCACGCCGGCCGGACGAGTCCGTCGTCGCAGAGCACGACGCCGGCGGCCGCCTTCGCGGACACGTTTTCCGCGGGCACGGGTGCCTCGGTCACGGGGCGTCCTCTCCCGCTTCCGGCGCGTCCAGGCCGGTGGCGCGCAGCGTGATGTTGATCCTGCCTCTTCCTTCCAGCCCGCACCCTTCCGGCGCGGTGCCGGGAAACACCTTCGGCACCCCGTGGTAGGCGAGCCGCGAGGGGCCGCCGAACACGAACAGGTCGCCGGAGCGCAGCTCCACGTCCGTGTAGGGGCGGGTCCGGGTTTCGGTGTTCCCGAAGCGGAACAGGCAGGTGTCCCCGATCGAGAGGGACACCACCGGTTCCCGGGAGATTTCGTCCTTGTCCTGGTGCATGCCCATCTTCGCCATGGTGCCGTCGCCGATCGTGCCGTAGTGGTTCGCCAGCGCGGCGTCCGGCACGTAGCCGGCGGCAGCGGCGCCGTCGTACGCCTCCGCCACGGCCTTGCGGCCCAGCCGCACCAGCCACTCCGGCAGCGGCAGCACGCGGGCGCCGTTCACGTCCGTGGCCTCGCGCGTGTAGCGGTAGGGCTGCCAGTGCCAGCCCAGGCAGACCGTGCGCACCGACATCGGGTGCCCGCCGATCCGCGCCGCCCGGGCGGGCACCGGACCGGCCGCCCACTCCCGGAAGCGCTCGACGATCCAGGCCTGCTGCTCCAGGGTCAGCCAGCCGGGCACGTGCACCGCCCCCGGGGCGACCTCCCGGCGCGGGCGGGCCAGCAGGTCGTCTCCGAAGAGTTCGGTCACGCCGCGGCTTCCATCGCCAGCAGCGTGGTCTTGGCCTCGAGCCCGCCCAGGTAGCCGCCCAGGCTGCCGTCAGTGCGCAGCACCCGGTGGCACGGGACGACGACGGGCAGCGGGTTGGTGGCGCAGGCGGAACCCACGGCGCGGACCGCGTTGGGGTTGCCCACCAGGCGCGCGACCTCCGCGTAGGACTCCGTATGTCCGAAGCCGATCTCCGAGAGGTGCTCCAGCACGGTGAGCCGGAACCCCTTGGACAGGGAACGGTCCAGCGGCAGGTCGAAGCGGCGGCGGTGGCCGGAGAAGTACTCGTCGAGCTGGCGGGCGGCGTTCTCCAGCCGGCGCGGGGAGCGCAGGATACGCGGGCCGATCCGTTCGGCCAGGGCCTGCAGGACGGCGTCGTGGTCCTCGCCGGCGAAGGCGACCCGAACCAGGCCGCGCTCGGTCGCGGCCAGCAGCAACTCCCCGAGCGGAGTGGGGACGGTGGTGTAGGCGATGTCGAGGATCCCGGCATCGGCCGCGGCGACCTCCAAGCGCTCGTGGAGGGAGGCGAGCGCTCCGGCGGGAACGTCCCGGAGGGGTTCCAGCACGCTCTCTTGGTCAAGCGCGGCGGTGGTGGGGGACTGGATGGCTGTCATCGGAGGACTTCCTCCTTGGGAATATGAGGGGTCGAAATTTCGGGGAAGGGGGGTTCGGGAGTGGCGGCGGGGGAGCCGGAAGGGGACGGGCGCGGGATCGCGTCCCGCAGCCGCTTGATCCCGTCGGAGGCGGCACGGCGGGCTGCCTCGGGCGTGCCGCCGAGGATTCCGGCGACCTCCCGGTAGGGCAGCCCGGCGACGTGGTGGTAGGCCACCGCCAGGCGCTGCTTCTCGGGCAGCGACGCGAGGGCTGCCCACAGGGAGGGCTCCCGGTCCCGGGGGAAGCGCAGGTCCTCGGGAATGCCGAGCGTGGAGACCGCCTCGGGCAGGTCGTCCGAGGGGAGCGCGCGCCGGGCGGCGGCCCGCACGGCGTCGATCGCCTTGCGGTGGGCGATGGTCACCAGCCAGGCCTCGACGTTCGCGTCCGCCGGCAGTGCGGGGTAGGCGCCGAGCGCGGCCAGGAAGGTTTCCTGCCAGGCGTCCTCGCTGTCCGGGCCCGGACCGAGCACGGCGCGGCACACCCGCAGCACGGTGGCCCCATGCCCGGCGACGATCGCTTCGAACGGTTTCTTCATGTCCAACGCTTCCCGGTACCCATCGCATACTTACCCATCACACAGCGTAGACGCCGGGGGTTCCCTAAACGTGAGGTCCGGCGTCGCACCCGGCCGGGATGGCCGCAATGCGTGCGCGATCCGTGCCGGTGTGAGGCCTCCAAACCGGCACGGATCGGTCACGCGTTGTGGGAACCCCTAGGAGTGGTGCGAACCCGCAGGCGCGGACAGCGTGGTGGGAGCTTCCGTCTCGGTGCCCGGCTCCACGCTGCCTGGATCTACAACAGTGAATTGGCCCATCATGCCCTGGTCCTCGTGCCAGAGCAGGTGGCAGTGGTACATGTACGGCACGTCCGGGTCGGTGTGCTTCCCGAAGGGAACCACCAGGTCCACGCTCTCGCCCGGACGCACCAGCACGGTGTCCTTCCAGCCCAACTGGGCGGCCATCCCCGCCCCGTCCTTGCCGGTGACCGAACGCACCCGGAACTGCACGCCGTGGACGTGGAAGTTGTGGGCGTGGTCGGAGGAGTTTTCCACCCGCCACAGCTCCACGGCCCCGGCCGGGACGGACAGGTCGATCCGGTCCATCGCCATGGTGGCGCCGTTGATGGACTTCTCGCCCAGGTTGAACGTGCGCACGGTGGCGCCCTGAGGCGGGCCGGCCGGCAGGGAGGACAGCTCCGGCGCCGGCAACGACGCCGGAATCCCGGCCGAAACCCCGCCTGCCGGGCCGCTGATCCGCAGCAGGTCGAACTCGTCCCGGGCCCCGGCCAGCTCCTCGTCCCCGCCCATCCCCAGCTCGTGCGTGAAGGACCGCAGCACCACGTCGGCGCCCGGGGCCAGTTCCACCAGCACCTCCGCGCGCTCGCCGGGGGAGAGCAGCACCCGCTCCAGCGCCGTCGGATCCGGCACCAGGCCGCCGTCGGTCCCCACCAGCCACAGCCGCCCGCCGCCCTTCAGCCCCAGGTTGTAGCAGCGGGCCGAGGACGCGTTGAGCACGCGAAGGCGCAGCAGGGGCGTCGAGGCGGCAAAATGCGCCTGGTGGGTGCCGTTGGCCAGGACCGTGTTGCCCAGCCGACCCACCGGGGCCTGCGTGCGCCCGCCCTCGGTCCTGCCGCCGGAGGCCACTGCGACGTCCTGCAGGATGAGCGGGATGTCGTCCACCCCGTACTCGGATGGCAGCCCGGCGGCACCGGCATCGTCGACGGCTTCATCTATAAGGAACAGCCCGGCCAGCCCGCGGACCACCTGTTCCTCGGTCTGCCCGTGCGGGTGCGGGTGGTACCAGAGGGTCGCCGCCGGCTGGTCCACCGTCCATTCCGCCGTCCACGTCTCCCCGCGGGAGATCGACTGGTGCGGCGTTCCGTCCTGGGCGGCCGGCAGGCACATCCCGTGCCAGTGCGCGGTGGTGGCGGTGGTGAGCCCGTTGGTGACCGCGACGCGGACCGTCTCCCCGCGCGCCGCGCGCAGCGTCGGGCCCAGGAAGGTGCCGTTGTAGCCCATGGTCCGGAAACTCACCCCGGGCAGCAGTTCCGTCAGCCCGGACCCGGCCTTGAGCCGGAAGGAGCGCACCCCGCCGGCAACCTCCGCCTCCGCCAGCGGAGGGATGGCCAGCGGCGTCGCGAAGGCCTCGCCGCCGTCGTCGTCCTGTTTTCCGGAGGACAGCGCGGCGGCGGTGCCGCCGCCCACCGCCAGGACCGCCCCGCCGGCGAGGGCCAGGAACGTGCGCCGGGACGGCCGGGACAGGCCTTGGAGAGCGGGGCGCGGCCCGGCGGGAGGGGCGCCGGGGACCATCAGCGCAGGACGATGTCGGTGGCGATGGCGGGGGAGAGGCCGGTCTCGACGAACCCGGACACGTTGGAACCCGGGTGCTTGACGATGTCCGTCACCGATCCCAGGTGCCGGGACAGGTCGATCTTGTCCTCCGGGGCTGCCAGCAGCAGCTGGAACCCGAACTCCTGCAGCGCGTTGATGCCGGCGGCCGCGTACTCGGAGTTGGCTTGGATGAACGCCTCGTCGATCATCACGGTGCCGTAGGTGGTGAAGCCCTGCGTCGCGAAGCCCAGTTGGTAGGCCAGGGCCGCGCCCATGATGAAGGAGGTGAAGCGCTGGCCCTCGCCGCCGGAGAGGGTACCCGGCTCCAGTCCGGTCTCCACCTCGCCGCCGGGCTTGTGCTCGTTGCAGGAGATGCTCACGTGCTGGCGCACGTCCAGCACGGTGTCCCGCCAGGACTGGCGGGAGGAGTCGTCCAAGGCGTCCACCAGCTTCTCCAGCTCGCGGTAGCTGGCGCTCATGTGGTCGGCCCCGCGCTGGGTGTAGGCGTTGCCGAGGGCGTTCTTCAGCGCGGTGCGGAAGTCGCGGGCCTCGTCCGGGATGGTGGTGCGCACCTCCAGGGCCAGCCGGGAGCCGTGCTCGAACGGCACGTCGGCGAGGATCTGGTTCAGCGGCAGGATGCGCTCGCCGATCGCGCGGCGCTCCTCCTCCAGCAGCTGCAGCAGGTCGGAGAAGCGCTCGTAGGAGCGGTTGGAGAAGTACTCGCGGAATTCCTCCTCGCGCTGGGGCAGGCCCTCCTGGAGGATGCCCTGGTAGAGGGCCACGAAGTGCGGGGCCGCCTCGACGCCGGTTCCGAAGGAGGCCGTCGCGGCGGGGCCGAAGTCCCGGGTGAACTGCTTGAAGGTGTCAGTCAGCGCGGTTTCGGTGGCGAACTGGGCCTGGCGCAGTCCGGTGGCCTCCTCGCCGAAGGCCAGCGCGGCGGCGGCCACTGCAGCGTCCAGCTCGGCCACGGTGGTGGGCTGTGCGGCCTGGATCCGCTCCACGACGCCGGCCAGCGCCGGGTGCCGGTGCAGGGCCTCGGTGGCGGATTCCTCCGGCGCGCCGGCGGCGCTGCGCTGCAGGGCGGCCTTGAGCTGGGACTCGGCGGCGCCGGAGCGGCGCTCCAGCGCGGAGGTCTCGCTGCGCAGCACCGCGAGGCGTCCGACGGCGGCCTCGAGTGCGGTGCGTGCCTCGGCGAGGGTGGTGCGCAGCGCGGCGAGGTCGGTGCTGGAGTCCATCGCCTCGGCGATGCGCTGCTCCAGGTCGGCCACGGCCGCGGCCTGCGTGGTCGAGTCCAGGGTGGAGAAGGGGCGCTTGTCCGCGGCGAGGAAGCGCAGCGAGGCCAGCCGCTCGGCCAGGTTCTCCTTGGCCCGGCTGCGTTCGAGGGCGAGCTCCTCGGCGTCGCGCTCCTCGGCCGCCAGCGCGGCGGCGCGCGCCTGCAGTTCGTTGATCTTCTCCTGGTTGGTGAAGCCCAGCAGGTAGTCGGAGGCGGCGATGGTGCGGGTGTCGCGCTCGTAGGTGCCGCGGCCGGCCTTGATGGTGCCGGCCAGCGAGATCGCCTTGTCGTGGATGTGCAGGCCGGCGTCGGACTCGACGCAGGCGAACCCGTAGTCCGCGGCGATCTTCGCGCGCAGCCAGGCGCCGGCGTCGGACTTCTTGAACTCCAGCTTCGTGACCAGGTCAGCCGGCCCGGATTCGGCCTCGCGCGGGACGCGGGAGATGTCCATCCAGCGCAGCCGGCCGAAGCCCTCCAGTCCGTCGATCGCCCGGGTGACGGCCTTGAGGTCCTCCCCGCGCACCAGCAGCGTGGTGGCCAGGGTGCGCAGCGCCTTCTCCGCGGCCGGGCGCCACGGGGCGTGGCCGGGGGCGATGTCCACCAGTTCGCCGCCGAAGGGCAGGTGCTCGACGTCGATGCCGGTTTCGGCGGCGATATGCCGGCGGGCGGCGGCGGAGGCGCTGTCGATGTTGGAGCCGCGCTTGGCGTAGGAGTCGATCTCCGCGCGCAGCTTGCGCCCGCGTTCGCGGGCCTCCATGGACGCGGCCATGGCCTCGTACTCCATGGTCTTCGCGTCCTTGGCGACGCCCTCGAGCGTCTCGGCGGACACCGCGGCCTGCCGGCGGGCGGCCTCCAGCCCGGAGGCGGACCAGGTCAGGGGCACGGCCACGCCCTCCACCTGGGCGCGCAGCGCGGCGGCGGTGTTCTCCCGCTCGGCGTAGCGGGAGCGGGCGGTCTCCAGCTCGCGCTCCAGCGCCTGCACGGCCTGCCCGCCGTGCGAATCGTGCTGCTCCTGCAGCGAGCGCACGCGCTCCTCCAGGCCCGCCTTGTCCTCGGCGGCGGCGGCGATGTCCGCGTAGTTCTGCCCCAGCTCGGCGGCCAGCCGGGTGGATTCGGTGCCGAGCAACTGCGCGGCCAGGTGCTCGCGCAGCAGCGGCAGCTGGCCGGAGGCCAGCTCGGTGTTGCGGTCCAGCGCGGCGGCCAGTTCGCGGTGGCGGGCGTACTGGTCCGGGACCAGCTCCAGGGCGTCGCGCTGGGCGCGGGCCTCCTCCAGCTGGCGGTGGATGCCGCGCAGGTGGGAGAAGTCCTCGACGGCTCCGGCGGCGGCCTTGAGCGTGGCCGGGACCTCCAGCACCTCGTAGCGGAAGAACTGGTTGACGCCCTTGTCCAGGCCCTTGCCGTTCTGCAGGGTGCGCAGCAGCTGGAAGGCCTTGTCGTTGTCGATGCCCAGGCGGCGGCGGAAGCGCTCGGCGAACGCGCGGTGCACGTCGAAGGCCTCGAAGCCGGGCAGCACCTTCTGCAGCGAGGAGGGGGAGAAACGGCGGGAGCCGTGGTCCTCCAGCGCCTCGGTGTCCAGCGGGCGGTCGCCCATCACGTAGTGCTTGCCGACCTGGCCCTCGAGCCCGTTGGCGGGCAGGTCGAACAGTGCGGCGAGGCAGACCTGGCCGCCCAGGCCGTCCTCGTAGACCAGCGCGATCGCGCTCCAGGTGGCGCCCGGGCGCTGGTAGAGGGTGCCGGCCTCGGTCTTGAAGCGGCGCCCGCGCATGTAGGAGTACGTGGTGCGGCGGTCCTTGCGGGTGGAGGCCTCGTGGGCTGACTCGTTCAGCCGCGGGGCCGCGTGGAAGATGTGGCCGATGCCGTCGAAGAGCGTCGACTTGCCCACGCCCGGCTGGCCCGTGAGCAGCGTGCCCAGCCGGTCCACGTACAGGCTGTGGCGGCCGTGGAAGGTGCCCCAGTTGATGACCTGGATGCGGCTCAGGCGGTGCTGGCCGGGGTTGACGGCCTCGCCGAACGGCAGGGTGAACTCGATGCTCACAGTTCCTCCTCGGTGTCCGCGTCCAGCAGGGTGTCGCCGGCGGAGCGGTCGATCGCCGCGATGTAGGCGGGGATCTCGTCGATGGTTTCGAACGGCAGGGCCAGCGCCAGGGCGCCGGAGACGCGGTACTCGTCGTCCAGTTCGGTGGGCAGGATCAGCTTCAGCGCCAGCAGGCGGGCCAGCGAGGCGTCGGTGAGCTCCTCCAGGCGCTTGTCGTCCACCGCGCCGGGCTGGCGGTGCTCCTCGAGGATCTCGCGGGCGCCGGCACGGGAGATGACGGCGTCGGTCCCGGTCCCGGCGTGCCGGTCCAGCAGCAGGCGCAGGCGCAGCGCGATCAGCGTCTCCTCGCGGCGCAGCGGCTTGCGCGGCACGATCGTGGTGGTGTGCGGGGCCTCCACGTCCACCGGGACCAGCAGCGCGATCTTGCGTTCGGTGTCCAGCGACAGGCGCAGGAACAGTTCGGCGACGAACGCGGAGATGTCCGCGCGCCGGTCCAGCACCAGCTGCCAGACCTTCGGTTCGGCGGAGCCGTCCAGGTACGGCCCGCGCAGCAGGCGCACCAGCACCTGGCGCAGCGGCAGCGGGAACCTGCCGGTGTCCCCGTCGAAGAGGCGGCGTTCGGCGCGCAGGCCCGCGCCGTCGTCGTACCGGTCCTGCTGGACCGAATCGTGGGCGTCGTCGATGGCGGTCATGCGGGGTCCTTCGCGAAGGTGATCACGGGCAGGTAGGCGGTGCGTTCGGTGCCGTCGACCTGGGTGTAGGCGAGCGGTTCGAACGCGGTGGCGTCCACGGCCCCACCGGCGGTGCGCGCGGCAAGGACCAGGTGGCGGACGGAGTTCAGGTGCCGGTCGGCCGGCTCCAGCACGGCGAAGGCCTGGCCGACCGTGGCGGTCCCGCCGGCGGTGCGGCGGGCGCGCACGACGGCGGCGCGCAGCCGTTCGGGGTCGGCCTTGGGCGTGCTGGGGGTGCGTACGATGTCGGCGCCGGACAGCGCCGGGGGATCGGCCAGCTTGGGCGGGGCGACGTGCTCGGCCGGATCGAAGATGCCCAGGGTGGCGAGCGTGGCGAACTCCGGCTGGAAGAGTTCCACACGAGCCACCGGGGTGCGGGCCTTGAGCCCGGTGGAATTGGCCACGGCCAGTTCGGCGGCGCGCACGGCCTTGCGCAGCAGCTGGGATTCGCGGAACGCGTCCGACTGCACGTAGGCGTGCAGGCTTTCGCTGAGCTTGCCGTAGCTGGAGTGCACCTCGCCGGCCTGGCGGCGCAGTTCCCTGACCAGGTTGGCGAGGGTGTGCCGCTCGGTGGGGGCGAGCTCGTCGATGAAGTCGCGTTCGAGGACCTCGTTGACCGCCTGGCGGAAGCGGGCCTGCTGGGCGGGGTCGTTGAGGAACTCGGTGAAGCCGCGGAAGGTCTCGCCCTCCGGGGTGCTGCGCAGCTGCCGGTCGCCCTCGAGGACCTGGCCCACGGCGACGCCCTTGGTCACGGAGGACTCCATGATTTCCTGGCGGACGGTGTGCAGCATCTCCTGGACGCCGTCGCGCATGCGCTTGAAGTCGGCGGGCAGGTTCGCGGCCAGGTCCAGCACGGACCGGGCAGCGGCGACGGCGCCTTCGCGCGGCATCACGGCAGGGCCCTCGCCGGCCTGGAGCTGGCGGATGCGGTCCTGGCGCTCGGCGATCTCCGCCTCGAGCTGGCGGACGCGGGCCTGCGGGTCCGGGTCGGTCTCGTGGGCCAGCGTCTCGATGCTGGTCAGCAGGGTGTTCAGCCGGGAGGAGTTCAGGTTGGTGCGGGCGCCGGTGAAGTCGTCCAGGAAGGTCAGCACGCGGGCGGTCTGCGCGGTGGGCTCGTAGTGGAACTGGCCGTCCACGAGCGGGCGGGCCAGGAAGCGGGACCTGACCCAGGAATCCGCGTACTGGGCGGCCTGCCACTGCTCGTTCAGGCCGGCCCCGTTGGCGCGCAGGTGCTTGAGGAAGGCGTCCAGGGCCGCATGGAAGGCATCCAGGGTGATCCGCGGACGGGCCTGGGTGAACTCGGCGCGCAGGAATGCGACAGTCCAGGGTGCCGCGGAGAGCAGCTTCCAGGCGGGGGAGGAGCGGAAATCCAGTTGGTCGGCCCACAGGGCGGCGGCGTGGTCGGTGGGCCGCATCGAGGTCGCGTCCTTTCTGGCCAGCGGTGCCGCACTCCGCCGGGCAGGGCACGGGGCACGGCAGCACGGCAGGTCACCGGCAATCCGGCAGCGGGATGGAGATTCAATTCTAGGCCACTTGGGCGTCCCGCTTTCCCGCCGGTTCGCCCGCGCTACCCGCCACCCCTTGCGCCAGCCGTCCCGGTCTGGGTCAATGCTGGTGGGTCCGCCACTGCCGGACCCGCGAGAGCAGGGCGACCAAGCTTTGGAGGGGAACATGGCGCGGCTGGACTACATCTCGATCGTTTCGCTGGACGGGTACGTCGCAGACGCGGAGGGCAACTTCGACTGGGGCGCTCCCGACGCCGAGGTGCACGGCTTCATCAATGCCCTCCAACGCGACTACGGCACCCTGCTCTACGGGCGCAGAATGTACGAGGTCATGGTGTTCTGGGAGACGGAGGGCGACGGCCCGGACGCATCGGAGGTCGAGGAGGAATACGCCCGGATCTGGCGCTCCCAGGACAAGGTGGTCTACTCGCGCACCCTTTCCGAGGTCTCCAGCGCCGCCACCCGGCTGGAGCGCGAATTCGACCCCGACTCCGTGCGCCAGATGAAGGCCGAGGCCGGGAAGCCGCTGGCCGTGGGCGGTGCGGAACTGGCCGGGCAGGCCCTGCGCGAAGGCCTGGTGGACCAGGTGCACCTGTTCGTCTCCCCGGTCACGGTCGGCGGGGGCAAGCGGTGCCTGCCCGCGGACCTGCGCCTGCGGCTGCAACTGCTGGACACGCGCCCCTTCGACAGCGGCGTGGTCTACCTGCGCTACCGCGTCGCGTGAGGACACCCTGGCTGGCCTGACGGAAATGCACTGGCCTGACGGAATCTGGCGAAACTGCACTTGTGCCGGTGGCCCTCGGCGTGTCGCCGCCACTGGAGCCACTTTGGTGCCCATGCGTCACGCCGAGTGCAGAAACGTCCCCAGCCGCGCCAGGCCAGTTCAACCGCCAGGCCAGTTCGACGGTCAGGCCAGCTCGTCCGGGAACGTCTCCGTGTCGATGCTGGCCTGCTGGCCCGCGGTGTAGCGGGGGCCGTGGACGGTGTCGTGGTTGATGAGCCCATCCAATTCGGCGAGGGTCGCGGCGTCGAGCACCACGTCCTCCGCCGTGAGGTCCTCGTCCAGGTGCTCGGTCCGGGTGGTCCCGGGGATGGCGACGATGTGCTCGCCCTGGGCCAGCACCCAGGCGATGGCCAGCGCGGCCGGCGTCGTGCCGAGGCGCTCGGCGATCGCGGCGAACCCGGTGAGCAGGTCCAGGTTCCGCGGGTAGTTCTCGGCGTCGAAGCGCGGCATGCGGTGGCGCATGTCGCCCTTGGGCAGCGCTGCCGGGTCGGTCAGCGTGCCGGCGAGGAACGCGCGGGCCAGCGGGCTGAACGCCACCAGGGTGGTGCCCAGCTCGCGGCAGGCCTCGGAGAGCCCCAGCTCCGGGTTGCGGGTCCACAGCGAGTATTCGTTCTGCACGGCCGCGACCGGGTGGACCGCATGGGCCCGGCGCAGCGTCGCGGCGGAGACCTCGGACAGGCCGATGCCGCCGATCTTGCCCTCCTCCACCAGCTCCGCCAGCGCTCCGACGCTGTCCTCCACCGGCACGGACCTGTCCAGACGGTGCAGGTAGTACAGGTCGATCCGGTCCGTGTTCAGCTTGCGCAGCGAGGCCTCGGCCTGGGCCTTGATGGTCGCCGGGTGCCCGTCGGTGGCCCCGCGCCCGTCCACCATGGCCAGCCCGCACTTGCTGGCCAGGAAGTACTCGTCGCGCCGGCCCAGCAGCGCGGACCCGAGCAGCTCTTCGTTCCGCCCGCCGCCGTAGAGCGTGGCGGTGTCGAAGTGGTCAATGCCCGCGTCCAGCGCGTGCTGCAGCAGCCGGGCGCCCTCCTTCGCGGTGGGGAAGTTCGAGTAGCCGTGGCTGAGGTTCATGCAGCCGAGGCCTACCGGGCGGACGGTGGTACCCGCGAGGGCGCGCTTTTCCATAGGACTTTCCTAGCACGGCGGCGGACCGAACCGCAGTACCGCAGCCGATCCCGGCCGCTAAGCCCCTGCCGCGCAAAGGCCCACGAACGCCCCGAGTTCGGCCAGCGCGGCCGGCCGGGTGGGCATGTGGTGGGTCAGGTCGGGGGAGCGGACGATCACGGCCCGCCACTGTCCGCGCGAGACCGCCACGTTGATGCGGTTGCGGTTGAGCAGGAACTCCATGCCGCGCGGCGCCTCGGCCGCGTTGGAGCACGCCATGGTCACGATCACCACCGGGGCCTCCTGGCCCTGGAACTTGTCCACGGTTCCGACCCGCACCCCGGACAGGCCCGCGGCCTCCAGCGCGTCGCGCACCACGTTGACCTGCGCGTTGTACGCGGCGACCACCAGGATGTCCTCCTGGCCCAGCGCCCGCACGCCGGAGCCCTTTCCGCCGTCCCAGCCCAAGCCCAGGTGCCGGCGCACCTGGCGCAGGACCTCTCCGGCCTCCTCGACGGAGGAGGTCGCGTTGCCGGCGTGCTCCACGTACACGGTTTCCACTCCGGCCGCTTCGCGTTCCAGGTGCCGCAGCGCCGCGGCGGGCGCGGACTTCAGCTGCCCGTCGTAGCTGAGCCGGGACACGGCCTCGCACAGCGACGGGTGCATCCGCCACGAGTCGGCCAGGAAGTATCCCAGCTCCGGGGGCAGCGTCGCGTGCCCGGCCGAGAGCCAGCCCAGCGCGGACTCGTCCACCGGCTCGGGGTGCGTTCCCTGGGTGACCTGCGGCAGCTGCTGCGGATCGCCCAGCAGCAGCAGGCGGCGCGCGGCCCGGGACACGGCCAGCGTGTTCGCCAGCGAGTACTGCCCGGCCTCGTCGATCACCAGCAGGTCCAATGAGTCGGCGGGAATGTTCTTGCCGGTCAGGGTCCACGCGGTGCCGCCCACCAGCGCCCCGTCCGGCCCGTCCAGCAGCCCGGCGAGCGCCTTGTCGTCGGTGACCGTCCACGGGACCTTGGATTTGTCCTTCTGGGCCTCCGGGTCCTTGGGCTTCTTGCCCACCCGGTCCGGGTCCACGCCGGCCTTCTCCACGGCGGCGGCGAGCATGTTTTCGACCACGGCGTGGGACTGTCCCACCACGCCGACCTTCCAGCCGCGCGCCACCAGGTTCGCGATCACGTGCGATCCCACGTGCGTCTTGCCGGTGCCGGGAGGGCCCTGCACCGCCAGGTAGGAGTGGTCCAGGTCCGCCACCGCCTCGGTGATGGCCCCGATGTAGTCCAGCTGGCCGTGGCCGTCCGGCCCGACGGCGGGAGGCGCCTCCAGCGTCCGGAACCGCGGCGCCGCCTTGCGCAGGATCTCCAACCCGGGGTGGCGGGGCAGCGAGGGCAGCGCACCTCCCACGGTGCGGGCGAGCTCGGCCAGCGCTTCGCGGATCGAGGCGGTGCGGATCGGCTGGTCCGGCGCCAGCACCATCGGCAGGTGCGGGTACGGGTCCACCTTGCCGCTGGACTTCTCCGCGATGGTCAGGACCGCCCCGCCGTTCTCCTCGTCGAGTTCGGCCTCCAGGATCTCGGTGGAAAACATTCCGCCGCGGCCCAGCGCCGAGCTGCGCGAGGGCTCGATCCCCTCGGGCAGGGAACCGCCGAACATGCGGAACCAAGTGGTCCCGGGCCGGAAATCGGAGCCGGGAGGCATCGAACCGCGCAGGCGCACGGTGCGGGTCTCGGTGCGGGCCCGCGGGGTGGGCTTGGCCCAGTCCTCCAGGACCTCGGCCCGCTCCACCACGAAGACGTTGCGGGTCTCGGCCCATTCGTCCACGGGCTTGTCCAGGCGGTCGTAGTGGCCCCACCAGAACTGCTTTTCCTCGCGCCGGTGGTAGCCGGTGGCGGCGGCGACCATCGCGACCGCGCGCTCGTCCGCGGTCAGCTCCCGGTCGCTCGGCAGCGCCTCCAAGTATGCGCGCAGGCGCAACTCCTCGGGGGAAGGCTCCTCCTGCGGAACCTCCGGGGATTCATCGGGTTCCAGGACGCCCTGCCGCGCGGCCGGTGGCGCGGCCTCCGCCGGAACCAGGCCCACCAGCCACTCGCGCAGGCGCAGCGTGGAGAGGCAGTCGTACTCGTTGTAGGCGGCGATCGACTCCAGGACCTGCTCCGCCTTCTCCGCCTCCCCGGCATCGCGGGCCGCGCAGTAGTCGGCGTACGCGACCACGGACGCCCCGGCGTCGACCACGTCCCCGCCGCGCGGGTTCCCGGCCATGTACAGCGGCTCGAGTTTCTTGATCGAGTAGGAGGACTCGGAGATCCGCAGCGAGTGGCGGACCGTGTCGTAGAGGTCCACCAGCAGGCCCTCGCGGAGCCAGGCGTCGATGGTGTCCTCGCCGGCGGTGTGCGCGGAGGCGAGGTGGCGCAGCGCGGTCTTCTCATACGGCGCGTAGTGGTAGACGTGCAGGTCGGGCCAGATGGCCCGGCGCTTCTCCACGTAGTCGAGGAAGTCCAGGAACGCCCGCTTCTCCCCGCCGCGCGAGTGCGCCCAGAAGGGGTGGAACGCCGGCTCCGGCCCGTCCGCCTCGACGACGCCGAACAGGTACTCCAGCCCCCAGCCGCCCTGGGGGTCCTGCCACAGCGGATCGCCCTCGAAGTCGAAGAAGATGTCCCCGGGGCTGGCCGGCGGCAGCTTGCCGATGGTGCCGTCCCGCAGCAGCCGGTAGGAGACCGTGTGCTGCCGGCCGTCCTTTTCGTAGGTGCACGATCCGTCAGGGGTCTCGCGGCCGGTCTGCATCCGCGCCTGGTCGCGCAGCCGGGCGAGCGGGCCCGTGGCTTCGGCCTCGGGCAGCAGGGCGAGGTCGTCGATGGTGCGCACCCCGGCCTCCATCAGCTTGGCCCGCCGGGCCGTGCTCATCCCGGAGACCAGCAGCAGGTCGCGGTTCAGGCTCACCTGTTCGGCGCAGTAGTCGCAGCGGCCGCAGTGGGCGAGTCCGGCCTGGCCCCACGCCACGGGGCCGTCGCCGGCCCGGTGGAAAGCGGTGAGGGTGCGGAAGCGCTGGCGGCGCTCGCGGAAGACCGGCAGCAGGTCCGGCAGCGGGTGCACGCTGCGGCTCAGGTCGCCCAGGACCAGGGTCAGCTGCGGGTGGGCCGAGAACCCGGCCTTGCCCAGCTGCTCTCCGTAGGCGGCCAGCTGCAGCAGCGCACCCACCTTCGCGTGCCGGGCCAGCTTGGTGTCCCACACCGCGTGGCTGCCGTCCGGCTGCCGGACGATGAAGTCGGCGAACCCGAGGAACTCGCCGTCGAAGAACGTGGCCTGGAAGACGACGTCGGCGCCGGCCCCCAGCGCCCGTTGCGTCTCGTCGTGGCGCTCCCGCAGGGAAGCGTGCCCCATGTCCGCGGGGCGCTCGATCCGGTAGACGCCGGCGCCCGCCTCCGGGTCCCACGGCCCGTGCTCCTCGATGAGCGCATCCAAAACCTTGCGTTCGTGGGCGTCGCCGAGCTCCCCGGCCCGGGCCAGCATCTGGTCGGCCGCGAACTGCGGCCGGAGGGTGCGGCCCAGCTTCTCGTCCAGCACGCGCAGCGTCCGGTATTCGCATTCGCTGGCCCCAACCAGGTCCGAGGCGGAAAAGACCAGGTCGGACACGCCAACGGCGGACTCGAGAAGGAACACGCTACCCCCATGGCGTTTCGGCTGCAGTGGTGGGGGCACCGTGGTGGCCCCACCCAAGAACCTATACGCTCCGGCCGACACTTCGTGTCGCCGGCCGCCGGCGTGAAGGGGTCCCCCGCGGAAAATCCCTGGTCAACCGGGCTCGCTAGCATGGGCCCATGACGGCACCCAGCTCCCTGCCCAACCCCCTTCCGGCCCCCGGCTACTCGAGCGCCTCCGCCCTGCTGGCGCACCTGCGCTCCTGCGCGGCCTCCCTGGTGCCGGCCGAACGCCGGGTGGCGCAGGTGCTGATCGAGCGGGCCGCCGACGTGCCAGGGTTTTCCGCCGCGGACGTCGCGGAACTGGCCGGATGCTCAACGGCCACCGTGGTGCGCGCCTGCCAGCGGCTGGGTTTTCCCGGCTTCCAGCGGCTGCGTTCCGACCTGACCCGCCTCTCCGCCGGCCTCGCTGAACTGGGCAAGGCTGAACCGGGCGGCGTCGACGTCGGGACGGACGCCATGGCGGGAGACTCGTTGCTGGGCCGGGTATTCGCCGCGGCCCGGGCCGAACTGGACGCGACCGAAGCCCTCTTGGACCGTGCCGCGTTCGCCCGCGCCGTGCAGTTGGTGGCGGCGGCCCGGAAGGTCCTGCTGCTGGGGACCGGCGGCTCCGCGATCCCGGCCCAGGACGCGGCCCTGCGGTTCACCATGGGTGGGCTGGCCGCGACGGCTCCGGCCGACGTGCTGGCCCAATTGTTCACCGCCCGCCTGCTCGGTCCGAACGACGTGTGCGTGGCCGTCAGCTTCTCCGGCGCGAACCGGCACACCCTCGCCGCCGCGGACGCGGCCCGCACCGCCGGGGCGCGCATCGTCGCGGTCACCAGCGCCGCGCTGTCCCCGCTGTCCCGGCTGGCCGACGTCGCACTCGTCACCGGAGCCGTGACGGCCGAATCCGAGGTGCTCGCCAGCCGCATCACCCACACCCTGGTGCTCAACGCCCTGAACCTGGCCGTCCAACAGGCCGCGGGGCAACCGAGCTTCGGGCCCTCGGCCGCGCTCGCCGGCCTGCTCGCCGAGGTGCTGGGTTCGCCCGAAACCACGCCCTGACCTCTGCCCTCGGGCCCGTGCCTTGGCGCCGGAGCCAGCCTTCGGGAACGCTTCACCACGGAACCTCACGCCGTTCACCCGCGTGTCATCCGGGCCCGGTCAGATCAATTCGTAACAAGAATCCCTGGACGGGGAAACGATGTAACGGATTGAGGAGCGTACGTGGAAACGGCGAAACGGACCGGCGGCAGCCTGGTGAACCTGCGGCGGGTCCCCGGGGCGGGGCGGCTTTACCGCGCCGCCGCGCCCGCCGGGCTGGGGCCCGAGGGTCTTGCCGCCCTGGAGGCACTGTCCCTGGGGACGATCGTGGACCTGCGCGAACCGGCCGAGGCGGCGGCCGCCCCGGGCCATCTTCCCGCCGGCGCCCGGTACGTCTCCGTCCCGCTCTACCGTGGGCAGGTCCCGCTGGCCGAACCGATCGGCGCGGTCTACGAACGGCTCCTCACCACCCGCGGCACCGAACTGGCCGAGGCCGTGCGGGCCGTCGCTGCCGGACTGCGGTCCCCGGCGGGAAAACCGGATGGCGTCCTGGTGCACTGCGCGGCCGGCAAGGACCGCACCGGGCTGGTCGTCGCCCTGGCGCTGGCCGCGGCAGGGACCGCACGCGCCGGCATCGTGGCCGACTACTGCCGCAGCGGAGAGGGCCTGTCCGCGGACTACCGGTCCCGGGTGGCCGCCCGCCTCGGCGCGCTGCTGCCCCCGGGCCCGGAATTGGACACCGCGCTGGAACTGCACCTGGCCAGCCCGGCCTCCGCGCTCGAATCCGCCCTGGACCTGCTGGAAACGCGCTACGGCGGAGCCGCGGACTTCCTGCTGGCCCACGGACTGGACCCCGCCGAACTGGCAGCCCTGTGCCGCGACCTGGGAACCCCCGTTGGGGCACACGCGTGAACACCACCCTCATCCACCTGACCGACACCCACCTGCTGCCCGACGGAGAACTGCTGCACGGCCGGATCGACACCTGGGCCCGCGCCATGGGTGCGTTCAGCGCGGCCGCGCACTTCGCCCCGGACGCCGTCGTGGTCACCGGAGACATCGCCGATCGCGGCAGCGCCGTGCACGCGCGGGCCGCGCGACTGTTCGACCACGCCGCGGAGCAGCTGGGCTGCCCGGTGATCGCGCTGCCCGGAAACCACGACCCCGCCGGTTCCGTCGGCGCGGCCTTCAACCCGGCCAGCACGGCCCGAGGCCCGCGACCGGGCGACACCGTGCACGACGTTTCCGGGCTGCGGGTGATCGGCCTGGACACGGACGGCTACGCGGAGCCCGAAGGACGGCTGCGGCCCGAGCAGTTGGACTGGCTGATGGACCAGCTGGACACCCCCGCCCCGCGCGGCACGGTGCTGGCCATGCACCACCCGCCCATCCCGGCCCTGCTGCCTGCCTTGGCCGGTCGGGGGCTGGCTGATCCGGGGGCCTTGGCCGAGGTCCTGGCCGGCAGCGACGTCCACGGGATCCTCTGCGGCCACTACCACCTGCCCGCCGGCGGGCGGCTCGGCAGCGTCCCCGTTTGGGCCGGCCCCGCGGTCGCCTACAACCACAATCCGTTCGCCCCTGCGGACACCGTGCAGGGACTGGATACCAGCTGGATCAGCGTCGTGCGGGTCCATTCCGCCGGGATGACCACGACGCCGGTCCCCGTCGCCGCGCCCGCCGCGGTGTTCACTCGCCCCGCTCCAATCAACACGGTGGCCCCGCAAACCGCAGCCTGACAGGCCCAGCAACCCGGCCAGCCTGCCCCCAAAACTCCGCGGGTCCGCCCGGACCCGCGGCCAGCACCATCCATCAACCGCACCAGCGTCATTCCCCGCACCGCGCATTCCCCGCGCCTCGTATGGAGACACCCATGTCCAAGGAGACAACCATGAAGCACCGCATCGCCAAGCTCGCGCCGCTGGCGCTCGTTCCCGTCCTGGCCCTGACCGCTTGCGGCGGCGCCTCGGAGGCCTCCTCCGCCGACGCTGCAGGCACCAAGACGCTGACCGTCTACACCTCGGAGCCGCAGGCGAAGATCGACCAGGTGGTCGAGGCCTTCGAGAAGGCGAACCCGGAGGTAGACGTCCAGGTGTTCCGGGCGGCCACCGGCGAGCTCAGGACCCGCATCGCCACCGAGCGCGAATCCGGCAAGATCCAGGCGGACGTGCTCCTCGCCGCCGACGTGCCCACGTTCGAGGCCTACGCCGCCGACGGCGCGCTGTCCACGCTGGACATCGGCAACGACGAGCAACTGGATCCCAAGTTCGTCGACGCCGAGGGCTACTGGGTGGGTACCCGCATCATCCCGACCATCCTCGCCTACAACACCGGCACCGTCACCGACGCCCCCACCAGCTGGGCCGACCTGACCGATGAGGCCTACCGGGGCAAGATCGCCATGCCGAACCCCGAGGTCTCCGGCGCCGCCGCGTTCAACACCGCCGTGTGGCTGAACGAGCCGGCCCTCGGCGAAGCCTGGCTGAAGGACCTGGCCGCCAACGAACCCACCGTCCTGGAAAGCAACGGCCCGGTCGGCCAGGCCGTCGCCGACGGGACCGCCGGCGTCGGCATCGTGGTGGACTACGTCGCCCGCGAACTGGCGGACAAGGGCTCCCCGATCGCCGTGAACTACCCGAGCGACGGGGTGCCCTACGTCTCCCAGCCGGCGGGCGTCTTCGCCGACGCGCAGAACCCGGAGGCCGCCAACGCGTTCGTGGACTTCCTCGTCTCCAAGGAGGGCCAGGAACTGGCCGTCTCCCAGTCCTACCTCCCGGTCCGCGACGACGCCGGCGTGCCGGCGGGCGCGCCCGCCCTGTCCGAGATCAACCTGCTGGACCCGGACCTGGAGGAGATCGCCGCCGGGCAGGACGCCGCCATCGACTTCTTCAACTCGCTCCTTGGCTAAGACCGTCCCGCCTACCGCACTCCGGCAGGACGCTGCCGCGCAGCCGGCGGCCCCGGAAACCCGCGAGGGTTCCAGGGCCGCCGGCCGGCCGGTCGTGGAGTCCCGTTCCCGCGGGAACACCGCATCCCGCCCTCACGTCCCAGTCCGTGCGGGGGACGGCGCCGGCGGGTTGCGCACCCTCGTGTGGCTGGCGCTTGCGCTGCTGGTGGGCGCCCCGCTGGCCGCACTGGCCGCCATGGGCCTGCGCCCCGAGGCGCTGTCCGTGTTCGCCGACCCCGCGGTGGGCCAGGCCGCGGTGAACTCCGTGGCCTCCGCCGCCGGTTCGGCCGTGCTGGCCACGGCGGCCGGGGCCGTGCTCGCCGTCGTGCTGGAACGCAGCAACGTGCCCGGCAGGGCCGCGCTGCGCTGGGTGGTGCTGCTGCCCTTCCTGATCCCGCCGTTCATCGGCGCGATGGCCTGGATGGCCCTGCTCGGCGTGAACGGGCCGGTCAACAAGGCGCTGGCCGCCCTCGGCGTCGCCGAACCCGTGAGCATCTTCGGCGGCTGGGGCGTGGTGTTCCTGCTCGCCGTGCACTCCTACCCGATGGCCTACCTGGTCATCGCGGCCGCGCTGCGCCGCATCCCGGGCAACCTGGAAGAGGCCGCCCGCATCTCCGGGGCCTCCACCCCGCGGGTGCTCGCCACCGTCACCGGCCCGCTGCTGCGCCCGGGACTGCTGGCCGCGTTCGTGCTTACCCTCGTGGCCAACCTGTCCGACTTCGGCATCCCCGCACTGATCGGCCTGCCCGAGCGCTACACGACCCTCACCACGCTGGTCTACCGCTACCTCGCGTCCGGCACGACGACGAACCCGCTGCCCGCGGTCTCGGCGATCGGCCTGGTCCTGCTCGCCCTGGCCCTGCTGGCCGTGCTGGCCCAGCGCCGGCTGCCCGCGGACACCCAGCTGGCCGCCGGCACCACGGCGCTTCCGCTGGACTTAGGTCCTGCCCGCTTTCCGGTGGCGCTGATGCTGTGGGCCGCCGCGGCCGCCGTTTGCGTGGTGCCCCTGCTCGCGCTCGCCAGCCAGGCCCTGCTTCCGGCTCCGGGCGTGCCGCTGACCTGGGACAACCTCACGCTGGACAACATCGTTCGCGCCGCGACCTCGCGCGGCGCGGTGGCCGGGACCGCCACCTCGCTGATGCTTGCCGGGATCGCCGCCGCGGCGTGCGCGGTGCTCGGCCTCGGCGTCGGGCTGCTGCTCACCCGCGCCAGGCACCGCTCCAACGCGGCGCTGGATGTCGCGGCCACGCTGCCGCAGGCGCTGCCCGGCCTGGTCATCGCGGCCGGCTGGCTGCTGATCGCCCCGGCGCTGGGAATCTTCAACACGCCGTGGGTGATCCTGGGAGCGTACGTGATGGCCTTCCTGGCGCTGGTGGTCCAGTCCGTGCGGGCCCCGCTGGCCTCGGTCTCCGACGCGCTGGAGGAGGCGGCCCGCACCTCCGGCGCCACCCCGCTGCGCGCGCTGGTGGACGTCACCGCGCGGCTGGCCGCGCCGGCGGCGGCGACCGGCGCCGTCGTCGTGTTCCTGACCGCGGTGCGTGAACTGACCATTTCCATCCTGCTGGTGGCCCCCGGCACCCAGACCCTCGGCGTCACCATCTTCAACCTGCAGCAGGCCGGCGACTACAACGCCGCCTCCGCGCTGGCGCTGCTCGTCGCCCTGGTGGGGGTGGCGGGGCTTTCGGCCACCGCGGCGCTCACCGCCCGGCGCGCCTCCTGACCCCTTTCGAAAGGCTGACATGGCAACCATCGACATCTCCGGGCTGCGGCACGAGTACGCCAACGGGCACCTGGGGCTGGACGCGATCGACCTGACGGTGCGCGACGGCGAATTCCTGGCCCTGCTGGGTCCCTCCGGCTCCGGCAAGACGACGCTGCTGCGCACCATCGCCGGCTTCCTGCGCCCGGCCGCGGGAACGCTGGCCATCGGCGGGCAGGCCGTCGCCGGCCCCGGAACCTGGGTTCCCCCGGAGCGCCGCCGGCTCGGCATGGTCTTCCAGGACCACGCGATCTGGCCGCACCTTTCCGTCGCGGCGAACGTCGCCTATCCGCTGAAGCTGGCCGGAGTGGCCCGCCCCGAGGCCACGGCCCGGGTGGCGGCGGTGCTGGAGCAGGTGGGGCTGGGCGACTACGCCCGGCGCAAGCCCTCCGCGCTGTCCGGAGGCCAGCGCCAGCGTGTGGCCCTGGCCCGGGCGATCGTCGCGAACCCGCGGGCGCTGCTGCTGGACGAGGCACTCTCCGCGCTCGACGAGCCGCTGCGCGCCCGGCTGCGGCTGGAACTGAAGGCGCTCACCCGGGAACAGGGCCTGACGGCCGTCCACGTCACCCACGACCGGGGCGAGGCGCTCGCGCTGGCCGACCGGGTGGTGGTCCTCAACGCCGGCCGGATCGAGCAGGTGGGCACGCCGCGCGACCTGCTGGAAACCCCGGCCAGCGCGTTCGTGGCCGCGTTCGTCTCCGACGCGACGGCCTTTCCCGGGACCGTGGTCCACGGGGTCTTCCGCCCGGACCACGGCGGGCTGCGGCTGCCCCGGAACGGCGTGCGCACGGTCGGCGGAGCCTCCCCGTCGGATCCCTCGGCGCGCTCCCGCCGGGCGGTGGCCTGCATCGCCCCTTCCGGGGTGCGGCTGGAGCGGGCCGGGGCGACGGCGGATCCGGCCGCGGAGGCGACCGTGACCTCCGCGCTGTACGGTCCGCACGGGTTCGACGTGTCCCTGGACTGGCAGGGCGTGCCGCTGCGGGCGCACGTCTCCGGGTGGGCGCCCCGCGAGGGGGACAGGGTGCGTCCCGTCGTCGAACGCGCCCACCTGTTTCCCGCCTCCTCGGGCCGGCCCGGGACAATCAGCGGGGCCGCAGCATGAGCGCCGGAACACTGGCCCCCGGAACCCTGGCCCTGGTGCGGCACGGGCAGACCGACTGGAACCTGGCCGGCCGGATGCAGGGGCGCACGGACATCCCGCTGAACGCTACCGGCCGGAGACAGGCCGCGGCGGCGGCCGAGGCCCTGGCCGCCGCGGGTCCGTGGGACCTGATGGCGTCCTCCACGCTGTCCCGGGCCCGCGAGACGGCAGCGATCATCGGGGACCGGCTGGGCCTGGATCAGGCCGGCGGGTTCGCCGGCCTGGACGAACGCGCCTACGGGGACGCCGAGGGGGCCGTGGTGGCAGGGCTCGGCGAGGACGCCAAGCGGGCGCTGATGGAGCGCGGGGAGCCGGCGTCGGAGGTGGTCGCCCGTGGCCTCGGCGCGCTGTCCGGACTGGCCGCGGCGCACCCCGGCCGGCGCCTCGTCGTGGTCTCCCACGGCACGCTCATCCGCCTGGTGCTCTCCGCCCTGCACGGCACGGGGCACCCACGCGTGGAGAACGGGCAGCACATCCTCCTGGCCGGCGAGCTGCTCGCCGCCGGGCCACGGCTCAGCGCAGGGCTCAGCCCACGCTGAGCGTGCCGCCGTCGACCACCCAGCGCGCGTCCAGCCGGACGTTCTGCAGCAGGCGCCGGTCGTGGGAGACCAGCAGCAGCGCGCCGTCGTAGGACTCCAGCGCCTCCTCCAGCTGCTCGATCGCGGGCAGGTCCAAGTGGTTGGTCGGCTCGTCCAGCACCAGCAGGTTCACCCCGCGGGCCTGCAGCAGCGCCAGCGCGGCACGCGTGCGCTCGCCGGGGGAGAGGCTGATGACGCGGCGGCCCACCTGGTCCGCCTTCAGCCCGAACTTCGCCAGCAGCGTGCGCACATCGGCGTGGTTCATCTCCGGGACCAGCGCCTCGAAGGACTCCCCGAGCAGCTCCTCGTCGCCCAGCAGCCCGCGGGCCTGGTCGATCTCCCCGATGGCCACCGAGGACCCCAGCGACGCGGTGCCCGCGTCCGGCGCCTGATGCCCCAGCAGCAGCCGCAGCAGCGTGGACTTGCCCGCCCCGTTGGGGCCGGTGATGCCGATCCGCTCGCCCGCGGCGACCTGCACGGACACCGGGCCGAGCGTGAAGTCGCCCTGCTTCGCCACGGCCTGGTTCAGCGTGGCCACCACCGAGGAGGAGCGCGGTGCCTCGCCGATGCTGAACTGCAGCTGCCACTCCTTGCGCGGCTCCTCCACCTCGTCCAGGCGGGCGATGCGCGATTCCATCTGGCGGACCTTCTGCGCCTGCTTCTCGCTGGATTCGCTGGCGGCCTTGCGCCGGATCTTGTCGCTGTCCGGGTTCTTCTTCATCGCGTTGCGCACGCCCTGGGAGCTCCACTCGCGCATGGTGCGGGCCCGGCCGATCAGCTCCGACTTCTTCTCGGCGAACTCGTCG
Organism: Arthrobacter ginkgonis; assembly: GCF_039540195.1. Lineage (NCBI taxonomy): Bacteria > Bacillati > Actinomycetota > Actinomycetes > Micrococcales > Micrococcaceae > Arthrobacter > Arthrobacter ginkgonis. The sequence goes on from NZ_BAABEO010000034.1 coordinate 55,319, forward strand.
TAGGCCTCCCGGGCGTGCCGGCGCGCCACCTCGCGTTCCTCCAGGAAGGCGTCATAGCCGCCGTCGTACACGGACGTCTTGTTCTGCAGGAGGTCCAGTTCGACGACGGTGCCCACGCAGCGGGAGAGGAACTCGCGGTCGTGGGAGACCAGCACGGCGCCGCCGCGCAGACCCTGCACGAACTTCTCCAGCCGGTCCAGCCCGTCCAGGTCCAGGTCGTTGGTGGGCTCGTCCAGCAGCACGACGTCGAAGCGGCTCAGCAGCAGGGCGGCCAGGCCCACGCGGGCCACCTGCCCGCCGGAGAGCCCGGTCATCTCCGCGTCGGGCCCGACCTCCAGGCCCAGGTCGGCGAGCACCGCGGGCATGCGGTCCTCCAGGTCGGCGGCGCCGGAGGCCATCCAGCGGTCGAAGGCCACGGAGTAGGCGTCGGCGGACGCGTCGGTGCCGTCGGCGAGGGCCTCGGCGGAGGCCTCCATCGCCTGGGTGGCAGCGGTGGCGCCGGTGCGGCGGGCGATGTACGCGGCGACGGTTTCGCCGGGCACGCGCTCGTGCTCCTGCGGAAGCCAGCCCACGAACGCGTCCGCCGGGGCGGTGCTCACGGAGCCGGCCTGCGGGGTGTCGACGCCGGCGAGCAGGCGCAGCAGCGTGGTCTTGCCGGCCCCGTTCTGGCCGACGACGCCGATGACGTCGCCCGGGGCGACGGTGAAGCTCAGGTCATGGAAGAGGGTGCGGTGGCCGTGGCCGCCCGAAAGGTCCTTGGCGACGAGGGTTGCGCTCATGCCCCAAGTGTAGGCGGCGAGGGCCCCGCGCCGAGCGAAGCGAGGGGCGGGAGCCGCCGAAACGGTAGGCGGCGGCCACGGTCCGGGCGCTACGACAGTTCGCGCAGGGTGTCGGCCAGCGGCGTGGTCGGACGGCCGATCAGGCGGGACAGGTCGCCGGTCGTCAGTTCCAGGGCCCCGTCGCGGATGCCGGCGTCGAGGGCGGTCAGGAACCCGGCCGTGCCCTCGTCCAGGCCCGCGCCGACGAGCGCCGCGAGGTGGTCCTCAGAGGAAAGGTCGCGGTAGGTGACCTCGCGCCCGGTGACCTCCGTCAGGACGGCGGCGAACGCCTGCTGGTCCCATGCCGTGTCGCCGGACAGTTCGTAGGTCGTGTTCTGGTGTCCGGTCCCCGCCAGCACCGCAGCGGCAGCCTCGGCGTAGTCGCGGCGGGAGGCGCTCGCTACCCGGCCGTTCCCGGCGCTGCCGATGACCGCGCCGGTCTCGGCGGCCTGGGCGAGGGTCTGCGCGTAGTTCTCGTTGTACCAGCCGTTGCGCAGGATCGTGTAGGGCAGCCCGGAGGCGAGGATGGCCTGCTCGGTGGCCACGTGCTCCGGGGCCAGGACCAGCTTTTCCGGGTCGCCGCCGAGCACGCTGGTGTAGACGATCCGGCCGACGTCGACGTTCGCGGCGGCTTCGATGGCGTTCGTGTGCTGGCGCACGCGCTCGCCCAGTTCGTTTCCGGAGATCAACAGCACGGCGTCGGCCCCGGCGAACACGGCCTCCAGCGCGGCCGGATCGTCGAAGGACGCCTGCGCGGTCCGCACTCCCAGGGAAGCGAGCTGCTCCAGCTTCTCCGGGTTGCGCCCGGTGGCGAGGATCTCCTCCGCCGGGGTTCCGGCGGCGAGGAGGCTGTCGATGGTCAGGCGGCCCAGGTGGCCGGTGGCGCCGGTGACGACGAGAGTCATGTGAGGTCCCTTCAATGTGGGGGTGAGGCAACGGCCGGACGGGCCGTTCCACCCATGACAACTCCCCGGATCGGAGGAGCATTCCCGATGGAGGGTACGCACTTTTTGGTTAGTATGGTTCCATGATTGAACGACGACATGATTGAGCGACGACATGATTGAGTTGGGCGAAAACCTGCCCAAGGGCTGCCCCGCCCGCCGCAGGCTGGACCACGTGACGAACAAGTGGGGAGTGCTGGTCATCGTGGCGCTGGCCGGGGACATGCTGCGCTGGAGCGGACTGCTGCGCGCGGCCAACGGGATCAGCGAGAAGATGCTGGCCCAGACGCTGAAGGTGCTTGCCGACGAGGGGCTGGTGGTCCGCCGCGCGCTGGAGGTGGTGCCCCCGCACGTCGAATACAGCCTCACGCCCGAGGGCCGGGAGGTGGCGAGCCTGCTGATCCCGCTGGTGGAGTGGGCCGCGCGCGGGTCCGACCTACGGCATATGTCAGCGCTTGCGGCCGAACAGCAGTGAGGCCAGCGCCGTCACGGCGGTGACCGTGTAGACCGAGGGCCAGGCGCCGATCTTCTTGGCCAGCGGGTGGGAGAGCCCGAACGCGGCGATGTAGGCGCCGGTCAGCGCGGCGGCGCGGCCGGTGCCGGCGTTCATCTTCCACAGGGCGAAGGCGCCGGCGCCGGCGGCGGCGAGCACCGCGCCACCGAGCTTGCGGTTGCCGGTGTCCCGCGCGGTCTTGTAGCCGCCGATCAGGCCGGCGGAGGCGAGTAGGGAAGAAACAAGCGAACTCATGGGGGACTCCTTAACTAGTGGACTGAACCCAGCGTAGATGCCCCAAAGGCCTGCGGGGCGACCGCACGCACAAACGACGGCGGCCGCCCCCGTGGGGCAGCCGCCGTCGTGCCGTACCGGCGAAGCCGGAAAGGCCAGGGAATCGTTAGGCCAGGAAGGAGGCCTTGGCCCGGCCCGCGAAGAGGACGCGGTCCAGGGAGAAGCGTCCGGCGCCGAGCAGGGCCACGGCTGCGGAGCCGGCGGCCAGGGCCAGCACCAGTTCGAAGCCGTTGTCGGCGACGAAGATGCCGAACGGGGCGTGAACGGTAACGATCGCGCCCACCATGGCCAGCGCCAGGGCGGCGCCGGCGATGCGGGCCAGCAGGCCCAGGATCAGGGCGAGGCCGCCGGCAACCTCGAGGGTGGCCATCAGCGGGGCGGCCAGCCCGGCGGCCGGGACACCCATCTGCTCGAACGCGGCGGTGGTGCCCGGGATGGTGAACTGGTTGAACTTCTGCCAGCCGTGGGCGAGGAACAGGAAGCCGATCGCCACACGGAGCACGGCCAGGGCGATGCCGGTGGTGACCGGGGTCGCGGGGGTCGGCGTCGCCGGGGCGGTCGTCTGTGCGGTCGACTGCTCGGAGACCTGCGCGGTGGTGGTAGTCAAGGAAGGATCCTCACGTAAAGCTTGAAGTTTGGACTATTCAAGAGTGCAGCAAATAAATTGAAGTGTCAACTATTGGGCATGGGCGCCCTCAAGGGGCTGCTTTTGCATACCGTTGCGTCGCCTGCATGGTGACGCGTCGCCCGCAATCGACGCACGGGCATGCGCGCCTACTTCGGGGTGGCCAGCAGTGCGTCCCGGATGGCCGTGCCGAGGACCGCCGCCCCGGCCTGGCTGGGGTGCAGGCCGTCGTAGGAGAGCCCGGGGCCGAAGCGGCCCGGGTCCCCGGCGTCGCGCAGCCCCGCGGACGCGTCCGTCCACTCCCAGCCCTGCTCGGACGCGAACCCCGGGAGCCAAGCGTTGTAGGCCTCGGTGGCCGCGGCGAAACCGTCCCGGGGCGGGACGGAGCAGACCACCACGCGCGGGGCGCCCACGCTTGCGGCAATGGACTTCAGGTTCTCCGCGATCGTCGCGAAGGGGACGCCCAGATGGATGTCGTTGGTGCCCGCGAGGATCACCAGCGTGTTGACCGATCCCGCCGCGGGCGGGTGGATGGCCAGTTCCGCGGCCATGTCCGCCGTCGTCGCCCCGTCGCGCGCCCAGCCCCCGGCGAACGCCGCGCCGCCGCCCTGGGCGAACCGCACCCAGGAGCGGTCCCCGACCGCGCGCCCGGCGACCGCGGGACTGCCGTCGGCCGTGATTGAATCCCCGGCCACGGCGAAGGCGAGCGCCCCGGCGCCCGGCGGGGGAGCGGCCTGCGGAATCCGCGGTCCGGTGTCGCGCAGCCACAGGAACAGCACGGCCGCCACCAGTGCGGCGAGAACACCCGCCGCGGCGAGCAGCCGGAACTGACGGATGGGATATCCCTGACGGATGGGACGGTGCAGGTGCTCCCCCATGGCGGCTCCTCCCCAAAGGTGCGAGGCCTTCAGGCTAGCCCCGAAACCCCTCGCTGACAGGGGGGAACAGGACACGAATCGGCGACAATCCCGGCGCCCCGAAACCAGTCACCACATCAGCCCGCGCCACGCCCCAAGGAAACCCCACCAGCCCCACCAGGCACAGGCGCCACCGCATGTGGTGGCTGGTCACGGTTCGGGTTGTGGCGGGTTAGCCGTCCAGTCCTCCGGTGCACGCGGCGCCGGGCTCCGGGGTCTGTTCGCCCTGGCGGTACTTCGTGATGAACGTGGCGATGCGCGGGTCGGAGGCGGTGTCCACGGCCAACTGGACGCCCCAGGCGGAAAGCTTGATCGGCTCCTCCTGATCGTCGAACGGGCTGAGCAGCAGGTAGGTGCGGTCGCCCACCAGATCCTCCAGCGCCGCCTTCTCCTCGGCGGAGATGTCCGAGCGGTACGTGATCCAGACCGCGCCGTGCTCCAGCGAATGCACCGCGTGGGTCTCGGTGATCTCCTTGTTGTAGACCCCGCAGTTCGCCCAGACGGGGTAGTGGTCCCCGCCCACGCCGGGGCGTTGCGGGTAGTCGACGTCCTCCTCGACGTGGTTGGAGGTCAGGTCTCCGTAGACCTGCACGCCGTCGATCGGCTGCTCGGCCGCGGCGGAGAGCGCGGCCCGCTGGTTCGCCTCTCCGGTCAGGACGACGGCGGTCGGCACGGCGATCGCCAGGGCGGCCGCGGCAGCGACGCTGATGGTGATCAGGCGGGTGCGCTTGGCCTTCTTCTGCTGGTTGGCCACCATGGCCTGTGCCTGCTCGCGCTTGGAGCTGGCGGCTGCGGAGTTCTTGCCCATTCTGGTCGGGTCCGTTTCTGTTGAAGTTTGGTGAAAAGTGGGGCCGGGGGCCGTCGGGACTGCTGACTTGTCAGGAGATGCTGTCCAGCAGTGCGGTCAGCGCCTTGACCTCGGCGGTCTGTGCGGTGACGACCTTCTGGGCGAAGTCCAGGATGAGCGGGTTGTGGGCCCGTTCCAGGGCCGCCTCCGCCATGGCCACCCCGCCCTGGTGGTGGCGGATCATCAGGGTCAGGAAGAGCCGGTCCGCCGCGGTGCCGCGTGCGGCCTCAAGTTCCTTGATCTGCTCCGGCGTGGCCATGCCCATGGACTCCCAAGCGTGCGCCTGCGTCCCTTGGGGGTCCTGCGTCCCGGAGGTGTGTCCGGTGTGCGCGCCATCCTCCGTGGCCATGTCCTCCATCCAAGCCATCTCCGGGCGCTCGGAGGTCTGCGGCAACCCCCACGTGCGCAGCAGCGCGAACAGCTGCCCTGACTGCTGGGACTGGGTGGTGGCGATGTCGTAGGCGATGGAGCGCACGGCCTCGTTGGTGGAGTTGTCCCGCACGATCATGGACAGCTGCACGGCCTGGTTGTGGTGGGTCTGCATGTCACGGGCGAAGCCGGCATCGGCGGACATTTCGCTCGGGTAGCCGGTGCGCGGGCTCAGCGTCCCGAGCATCCAGCCACCGAACCCGACAGCCACCACCAGGGCCGCGATGGCGGCCAGCAGCGCGCGGCTGGGCCCGCGCCCGGGCGGGGCGCCGGCATCGTATTGGGGTTCGACGGCGGCTGGTTCGGGGCCGGCCGACGGGAGGGGGGAGTGGGACATCGTGTTCTCCGGAGTCGTATGAGTCGCGTGGGGTGCGTATTGTGCGGCGGGCCTGGAAGGTCGCCAGGCCCGTTCACTACATATGACTCCCTACGTGCGGCTGATGGAGAGCGCGATGAGGTCGGGGGCGGGATCGGCGAACGGGGAGCCTGGAAGACCGGCCCGTTCGGCCGCGTAGCGCGGGTGGTCCCAGAGCAGGTCCGCGTCCGGACGCGGCCCCGCGGCAGGGGTGGTGAGTTGGAGGTCGGCCTGGTTGTGGCACGCCGGAACCGGCGGTCCCTGGTCCGGGCACTGGTGCTTGGCGGCGGCGGCAGGCTGGGCGGTGGCGGCCACCTGTCCCGGTCCATCCACGCGCTCCACACTCTCTGCATGCGTCGCAGCGCTGTGGTGCACTGCCTGCGGGAAGGCCATGGGGTGGGGGACCTGCCGTGCGCCGGAGGTCAGGCAGGCGGAGACGACGACGGCAGTCAGTGCCACGATCGCCAGCATGGCGGCGAGCAGGTGGCGGCGCGCTGCCGCGTTCCGTGCCGTGCGTGCCACGTCCGATCACCGCCTGTCCGTGGTGCTTGAGTCCGCAATGGTTGACATTGAAAGCGTATCGGACGGTCCCAATTTGCTCACAGCAACGTGTCCTAGCCTCGTCGGATGAACGAAACACAATTTGCGGGAGTTCCGGTGCTGCAGGCGGCAGGGGAACCCTCGGTGGTAGGGAACTGGTGGGACGCGGTGGCTGCCGGGTTCTCCCGCGGTTCCCTGCTGCACCCCGAACCGATGCCCGTCATGCTGATCATCGCGGTGGCCGTGGGCCTCGCCGTCTTCCGGCCCACCTGGCGCTGGTTTGGCCTCTACGTGACGTTCGTGCACGAACTCGGGCACGCGTTTGCCGCCCTGACTACCGGGCGGGTCGTCAAGGGGATCCACCTGAACTTCGACCACTCCGGCCAGATGACCAGCCTCGGCCGGACCCGGCGCGGGGCCGCGTGGGCCGGCTTCTGGGGGTACCCGGCTCCGGCCCTGGTCGGAGCCGTACTGGTGTGGTCGGCCTGCGCCGGGTGGGCCGGCGCGGCCATGTCCCTGGGTGCCCTGATCCTGCTGGCGGCGTTGCTGTTCATCCGCAACCTCGCCGGAGTCCTCATTGCCGTGGGCTGCGCCGTCGTGGCCCAACTGCTGGTGATGTTCACCCCAAAGGAAGCGATCGCCTACGTGGTGCTGGCGCTGGGCATCGCCCTGCTGGTCGGCTCCGTGAAGGACTGGTTCAAGGTCCTCTCCGTCCACGTCGGGCGGCGCCACCACGTGCAGAGCTCCGACGCCTACATCCTCTACCGCACCACGGGGGTTCCCTCCGCGGTGTGGCTGACCGGTTTCGCGGTGGTCGTCGCCGCCTGCGCGGGTTTTGCGTTCGCCACCCTCGGGGACGCCGTGGTTTCCTACGCCTAGGGCCGCCCCAAGCGCCGGCCACCCCCAATACCGGCGCGCGCCAATGTGAGATGCGTCGCGGGCCCGGCCGTATCCTCTGCTGTAGAGCGTGCAGGTGAACCACCCCGGACGAAGGATGGATATGGCCCCGACCCCCACGACGTTCGACCGCGCCGAGAAGACCGCGGACCGGGAGGCGGTCGCTGCCGCGCTCGCCGGGGCCTCGCCGGCCTGCTTCTGGCTGGATACGGCGGACCGCCCCGAAGCCCACCGGCCGCTCGCCGGGGACAGGACCGCCGACCTGGCCGTTGTTGGCGGCGGATACACGGGGCTGTGGACGGCGCTGATGGCGAAGGAACGCGATCCCGGCCGGCGCGTGGTGCTGCTGGAGGGCCGCCGCATCGGCTGGGCCGCGTCCGGGCGCAACGGCGGGTTCTGCCAGGCCAGCCTGACCCACGGCGAGGCCAACGGGCTCAAGCACCTGCCGCGGGAGAACCAGCAGCTGATCCGGATGGGGCTGGAAAACCTGCGCGAGATCCGCGAGACCCTGGACCGGTACCGGATCGACTGCGACTGGGAGGAGACGGGCAGCCTGGACGTGGCCACCGAACCGCACCAGGTCGACTGGCTCCGGGAGATGGCGGAGGCCGGGGGCGCCGATTTCCTGGACCGGAACGCGGTGCGTGGCGAGGTGAAGTCCCCGACCTACCTCGCCGGCCTCTGGGACCGCGAGGGCACCGCCATGGTCAACCCGGCCAAGCTCGCGTGGGGTCTCGCCCGCGCCTGCGGGGACCTCGGAGTGGAGATTTACGAGGGCACCCCGGTGCGTGGCCTGCGCACGGAGGATGCCGGCGTCGTGCTCTCCACCGACGGCGGCGAGGTGACGGCGGCGAAGGTCGCGCTGGCGACCAACGCGTTCCCCTCCCTGCTCAAGCGCACCCGGCTGTTCACCGTCCCGGTCTACGACCACGCGCTGATGACCGAGCCGCTGACCGCCGGGCAGCTGGAATCGGTCGGCTGGTGGCACCGGCAGGGCCTGTCCGACCTGAACAACCGCTTCCACTACTACCGGCTCACCGCGGACAACCGGATCCTGTTCGGCGGCTACGACGCGCTCTACCACTTCGGCCGCTCGATGAAGCCCCGGCACGAGCACTCCCCGGCCACCTACCGCCGCCTGGCCGCCCACTTCCAGGCCACCTTCCCGCAGTTGAAGGAGGTGCGGTTCACGCACGCCTGGGGCGGAGCGATCGACACCTGCTCGCGCTTCTTTCCCTTCTTCATGCACGCCCACGGCGGCCGGGTCGCGTTCGTGGCCGGCTACACCGGCCTGGGCGTCGCGGCCACGCGCTTCGGCGCGAACGTGATGCTGGACCTGCTCGACGGCGCCCGCACCGAACGCACGCGGCTAAAGATGGTGCGGCGCAAGCCCCTGCCTTTCCCACCCGAGCCGCTGGCTTGGGTGGGGGTAAAGCTGACGACGGCGGCGATGGTCCGGCAGGACCGCAACGCCGGCAAGCGCGGACCCTGGCTGCGCTTCACCGATGCGCTGGGCATGGGATTCGACTCCTGAGGAGCCGTGAATTCACCGGCTGGTCCACGGGCTGGTCCACCGGCGGGCGCCGGTGGAACGAATCCGTTGCCGCCGGCCGCCGCACCCGTTAGCGTCGCCTCGACCGGCGGTGCGGCGTCCCTTGTCCACCGTCCGGATTTCGCCGTCCCGTTTTCTTGGACACCGACCACCGGAGGGTAGCTTTTGGGTACCGCAAACCGCCTTCGGGCCTTCGACGCCCCGCTGATGACCGTGGATGCCTCAGCCCTGGTGGTGGGGGCCTCCGGCACGCTGACCATCCCGTTCCCGGCGTTCCTGATCGAGCACGACCGCGGCGTGGTGCTCTTCGACACCGGCTTCGCCCCGGAGGCGATGGAGGACCCCCAAGCCTACTTCGGGGAACGGGCGCAGCTTCTGGACGTCCGGACCCATCCCGGGCAGCGGATCGACCGCCAGTTGGAGGAGCTGGGGTTTTCCACGCGGGACGTCACGCACGTGGTGCTCTCCCACGGGCATTCGGACCACGCCGGCGGGCTGTACCTGTTCCCGCAGGCCAGGTTCTTTGTGGGGCCCGACGAGTTCGAATGGTCCCGCAATCCGTCCCCGGGCAGCGCCCGCTACTTCCGCTGGGAGGAGGACCTGGAGCCGGTGCAGCACTTCGACTGGACCGTGGTCGAGCGATCCGAGACCGACCTCTTCGGGGACGGCGCGATCACCCTGCTGCACCTGCCGGGGCACACCCCGGGGCAGTTGGCGATGCTGGTCCGGCTGCCCAGCCAGAGCATCCTGCTGACCGGCGACGCCGTGCACCTGCGCGAGGCCTTGGCCACGCGCCAGCCCGATCCGCACGACTGGGACCTCGACGAGGCGGTGCGCAGCGTGGACCGGATCGTTGAACTGGGGGAGCAGGGCCACCGGATCTGGGTGGCCCACGACCCCGAGGACTGGGCGGAGTTCGGTGCCCTGGTGGTGCACGAATAAGGGCGGTGCGCGAATGGGGCTCTCGCCCCGCCGGACGTACGGGTCAGCCCTGGGCGGCGGGATCCGTGTATGTGGGCGGCCAGACGACGCTGAACCGCTCGAAGACGATCTCCAGGCCCTCGTCCCATTCGATGTCGCGGGACGCGCAGATCCGCTGCCAGTACCGGGTGTGTTCGCGGCGCCACGACTCGAGGCTGCGGTCGTCCTCGCCCTCGTCCCATGCGAAGTCGGGGTCGGCGCTGTCCAGCGGGCCCAGGCGCAGCTCCAGCGTGCGCAGGATCACCTGCGGCACTCCGGCCCCGTCGCAGGCGATCCAGTGGCTGCCGATGCGGGGGAGGTCCTGGCCCTCAAGCCGGAATTCCAGGGCCAGGGTTGCGGTGGCGCGCTTCTGTCCGGAGAGCACCAGGTCCAGGAGGGCGTCGGCCAGGGCCGAGTTGTCACCGAAGTGCTCGGCGACGGGAACCTCGTCGGAGAGAGCCAGCCCGGGATGGGCGTGGAGGTATTGGTCCCAGAGCGCGAGCGCTGCGGTCTGGTCCGGTGCGGCAAGGGTCATCGGCGGCCTCCGTTGGATGGGCTCTGGGGTGTCTCTTGCCCGACATTACCGGGTCCGGATCCGTGACACCCCCCAAATTCCGTTGCGGTCGTGGCCGGTGGTGCAGGTGTGGCTTTCCTGGGACGCGCAGCCGCCGCATCCGGTGGATTGTCCTGCGGGCCATCGCCGGTCCCTTCTCAGTGCGTCAGGAAGGCCTTGACCACGGACACCGCCGTTGCGACCAGTGCAAGGACGATCCCGGCGAGGACGTTCTTGAAGGAACTGGCGCCGCGTTCGATGTGGCCCAGCGCGAAGCCCAAGGCTCCCAAGCGAAAAATGACGAACGCCTCGGCGAAGATCAGCGCCCAGAAGCCGGAAATCCAGCCGATCGAGGATGCGGCCAGCAGCACGACCGGGACCGTGGCCGAGGACGCGATCGGGCGCCCGTTTCGCAGGTCACGGCGGAAATCCTCGGCAGTGACGTGCTGGCGTCCACGGACCCGATGGCCAGTGAACTCGGCGAACATGTGGGCGATGTAGGTCGTCACGCCGGTGGCGGCAATCACGATCAGGCCCTTGTTTCCCTCGGCGTCGCCGGGGTACAGCGCCACCAGTGCGGTGAGGGTCAGGATGTTGCCGTAGACGTAGGCCTCGATGCGCGCGCTGGCGTCCTCAATGGGTAGCTGCCGCAGCCCCTCTACGGTGTGTAGGGGCTCCTTGTTGCGTCGTGCCATGAACGCCATGATGGCAGAGCGCAGCGCCCTGCACGATGGGATTCACAGGGTATTTTGAGGGTCCCGCGTCCCTCCTAGTCAGACCGAGGGCGTCCGCGGGCGTTCGGCTCCCATGGGCTCCAATCGGTTTGACGGCCCCCCGTGCCCGGCCCGTAACGTGGGAGTCACGTTTTGATAACACCCCGGTTGTTTGGGGGATTGAAACCAGTGACCGAGCCGCTACCCAGCATCGCCAGCAGGCCGGCCTTCAGTGAAGTCGATTACGACGCCGGGCGATGGCGCAGCGAAAACCTTGGACGGTTTGAGCGCGGGTGGCACCCCCCAAAAATCCATGAAGCAGCAAAACGCTAAGACCCCCCTGACCCGACGTTTCCGCCGTGGCCTGGCCGCTGGCCTGGCGGCGGTTGCCCTCACCGGTGCGGCCGCTGGCCTTGCCGCGGCTCCGGCGTCGGCCGCGCCGGCGTCGGTAACCCCCGCCTCGGCCGTGTCGACCTCCACTTGGGACCGGCTGGCCAAGTGCGAGAGCGGCGGCAACTGGCACATCAACACCGGCAACGGCTACTACGGCGGCCTGCAATTCAGCGCATCGACATGGAAGGCATTTGGCGGCAAGGGTAGCGCGGCGCACGCCTCGAAGGCGACGCAGATCGCGGTGGCCAAGAAGGTCCTCAAGAGCCAGGGCTGGGGCGCCTGGCCGGCGTGCTCGGCGAAGCTGGGCCTGCGGTAATAGCCGGACTTGGCCCGATAGCCGGCTTGGCCGGGTGACCTGGCCAACCGAAGACCCCGGGCCGCCCACCCCCCGGGCGGCCCGGACGGCCCCATCCCCCCCAGGGGCCGAACCAAGAGGGGCGGACCACGCGAACGGTGGCCCGCCCTTCTGGCGCATCTGGGATGGCGTGGCGGCCGCGGCGTAGTGCCTTGCCTTGGCTAGTGCTTTGTCCGTGCCGGGCGGAAAATGGCCGCATGACGCCCTGGATGGTTGACGGGAAAAGGTTCGACTTTCGCCTCATCAATGCACGGAGTTGGTGGATCGCCACGGAGTTGTGCAGACGGCATCCCCAGCTGACGATTATCGAGCGGCATCCGCCGGACGGTCCGCACGACTCCCTCGCCCTCTTCGACGAGACGGCCGGACACATGCTCATCGACCTCAACCGGGCCGGGAGCCTGGGGGCCAATGTTGCCGGCGACGGCAAGGACGGTGGGGACGGCGCGCTGGGGTTCGGGTGGGCCGAGGTTTTTTCGACGGAGCCGCTGCATACGGTCACGCGCTTGGAGTCCGACGCCGGCCTTGCCCCGCCACGCAAGCGCCTGACGACCACCGGCCACCTCCTTACCTACCGGATAATCAGCACGCTGGTCGAGGCGAGCGCCAACGAGGCGCAACCCTGGGACGTTCGGTCCGCCTATGTGGATGCCCACGGGGAAGACTGCGGTCCGAGCAGGCATCTGTTCGAGGAATTTCGCGGCGCCGCGGAGCAGCGCGAGCGCATCGGAAAGGTTCCCTTGGGTGACCCCGCCCACGGATTCTGGGCATTCCGCCGTCGGGACCAGGTGGAGTTCATGATCGACCACTGGACGATGCTCTACCGCCGGGACCGCGATCCGGTGGAGTTGGAACTGGCCTTCCGCGGCGCCGAGCGCAACCTGTGGAAACTTATCGGCCAAGCCTTCGCCGACGAATTGGAGTGAACCGAAGCCCGCTCGGAGCAGTGCCTGCGCAGTGGCCGCTGCGGTTGCCGTTACCGGTGCCCGTGCCGCTTTCGGCCCGACGCAGGAGCCTGGCGCGAATCCCGCCAAGCCCGGAGAGCCATCTAGCGGACTAGGTTGAACTCTTGGGCGAGCAGGGCGATGGCTACAGCCAGGGCCTCCTCATTGAATCGCTGCTCGTCCTCGCTGAGAGCCGGCATGGTCCAGTCGCTGTCGACTGCCTCCGGATCCCAGCCGGCTTCCCCAGCGGCCTCCCAAGAATCGTTCCAACCGGCATCGCGAACGGTTGCTGCCCACTCGGCATTTGGGGGTACGTCCTGCACCGCCGGCTGTTCCGTCATGCCGCCAGCCTCGGGGAGCGGCAGCAGGAACTTCGAGCCCTCTTCGGGCCGGACGTCCGATTTGTCGTCTCTATCGGGGCCGGGCGAGTCGTCCCTATCGGGCTCGGTCCAGTCGTCCCAGCCGGTGGACCGTACGGGGTGCGGTTCGAATGCCCTGCCGTCCGTCGATTCCCTGCCGCCAGCCGATTCCGTATAGCGCTCTGGTTCCCCACATGCCGCTGATTCGCTAGGCGCCTCTGAGCCGCTACCCGAGGGAACCGCGGTGGGCTCTTCCCGGATCACCAGCCGATGCAAGGCGTCCCAGTCGCTTGCGGCAACCACGGGATGGAGCCTGCCGGATTCATGCCGGTCCGGAGGACGCGCGGGCTCCGATTTCGTGCCGGATTCCGCGGTGCCGGTGAACCACGGAGCGTCGGGCTGGGTGGTGCGGGTGGTTCCGCCAAGGGTGGTCACCGTGAAAGTGCCCTCCGGGGTCAACTGGACGGAGTAGAAGCCCAGCGACTTGAAGCGGTGGTGGCGCCTGCAGGCCGATGCCAGATTGGAGAGGTCCGTGGGGCCGCCGTGCTGGAACTCGATCACGTGGTCGGGATCGCAGCGATGGGCCGGTCTGCGGCAGCCGGGGAACCGGCAGGTCCGGTCCCGGAGGGCCAAGGCGCGTCGCTGCGCGGGGCTGGGTCTGTAGCGTTCCCTGCCGAAGGCGACCACGGCGCCGGTCACCGGGTCCGTGACAACTCTGTCCCACGTTGCTGCCAAGGACAGCAATACGGCGGCCGATTCCTGGTCGATGGGACCGAGACCCTGGACCTGGGGAACGTCTGCTCCAGGCGGCAGATGCGCGGCGGCGGGATCCAAGCCGTCGACGGGAAACTCATCCGCTGGCCCGGCCCCGGCTGCGGAACTCGCACTGGCCTCTCGTCCGCACCCGCACCTGCTGCCGGCAGCGTAGCTGGGTACTCCAGGCCCGCCCGGCGTTCCGGGGAGGACGGTGCTGGGAACCGTGACCACAACCGTTGGCTTGATGTTGTGGATGCCGCTGGCGTCGGGACCGGCCAACAGCAGGTCGGCCAAGATGTCGGCATGGAGTTGGTCTTGGGTGCGCGACTCTTCCGGGTCCCGGGACAGGATAGCCGCGATCGATTCCAAGCGGTTGCTGATCGCCTCTCCGGCCAAGTTGGACAGCTTGGCCTCCAGATAGCACATGCCGTCGTCGTCGGCCTCGCTGATCCGCACCTGCCGGCTGGCGCTGGCTTTTTTGGTCCGGGTAGTGAAGGACTCGGGGTGGTGCTTCTGCCGGAAGGTTTTCGCTTTGGATTTCAGCTTCCCCGGCGAGCACCCGGCCGCGGCGGCCAACAGGCTGGCACCCAGCGCGGTGCGGGCCGCCGCAGCGGTCTCCTCCGCGGCGCGGACTGAGCGGGCATGCTCCTCCATGGCACGCTCCCACGACTCGTGTTCGGCAGCCGTGGCATCGGGCGCGGGCTTCTCCGGGCGGGGCAGGTGCGGTGCGGTGATCAGCGCCGCTTGCTCAAGGATGATCCGCACGTGTTGCGGTCCGATCTCTCCGGCGCGCAAGGCCGCCAGTAGCAGGGGGTGCTCGGATACCAAGGCAATCGCGCGGCCCAGTGCCATGGATGCCGTGATCGACGCCAGGTCCTGGGCCGCGGCGACTTCCATGGCCGCCCATTGGGAGTCCAGGTCTTTCCTCAGCGAACCGACGCGCTTGCTGGTGTCCATGCCCGGCGTCTCCGGCAGTGCCTCCACGTGCCGTGGCACTTCCCGGGCAGCCCAGCCCGCCACCTCCGCCATGCGCTCATTGACCTCGGCTTCGACGAAGCGGCGCAGTGATTCGGCTGCGGCCAACCGGTCGGCCGCAGTGGAGGCCGCCTCGGGATGCCGGACCACGGTGACCGTGTATCCGGGGTACTCGAGGGTGGTTCGACCCGCTTCCATGATCCCAATTTAGAACTGATTTGCGGATATTGAAAGACTTGTTAGAAGAAAGTTTCCCATAGTCTATGGGGGAGAGCGGCAAAGGGTTCCCGCTCTCCACAATTCCTCCACGGACCCGCACAAACCCGCCACAATTCGCCGAAGAACCCGCACAAACGCGTCAGAATTCCGGAACTGGAGAGCGGGCCTGGCGACGTCCGGTGTCCGTGGCCGGCGTGGAATGGGCATGCATCCCGGGAGCGGACGCGCCGCCGGCTTCGCTCCTGGCCCGCCGGCTTCGTCCCCACCGCCGGCCCGCAGGCCTCGGCCCTACCGGCTCGCCGGCCTCGCCTCCATCGGTCCGGAGGTCTCGGCCCGGACGGTCTTGTGCCAGCACCCCGTCCCGCATGGTGCGGATTCATTCGGTACGCCCGGCGCCTGCGTGGGGCACAATACGGGGAACGGGTTTCGTTGGGGGGACGCCACCACGGGTCGTGCCAACTGGGATCGCCTGCGGAGGTTTGACGGTACACGGCCGCTCCGTAGCGCGGCAGGGGAAGGCGCGGGTGCCATGGCGATGACGGTGTGGCAGGGGAGCGGGCGGGAGCTTGCCGACCTGGTGATGTCCACGCGGAACAGGCCGTTGGTGATCGTCTCCTACGTGCCCGGGGCAGATGAGTTGCACCTGGATGCCCAGCGCATCGCGGACGAGGCGGGCGACTGGGCCGACGTCGTCCTGGTCCGCAACGGGACACCGACCCGCGAACTGCAGCGGCACCTTCCGGAGGACTGGCAGGTGTTCGGCAACGCGGCACGGATCTACCCGCGTCCGGTGGCCGGCCGGAAGCCCGAGCCGAGCCGCTACTTCATGGCGCGCAATCCCCGGGAGGTGGAACGGTGCACGCAGGAATTGATCGATGTCGTGCTCGCCCTGCCGGCGCCCGCCAGCGGCACCGCCCTCCCCGCGGTCAAGCCCGCACCGCCGGTCCCCACGGAGAAGGCCGGCATCGTCAAGGGATTCTTCGCCGATGGCGCCTGCGCGTGGGTGGAACTGAACGACGGCGGCGTGGCGCAGATCGCGCAGCAGGACGTGGTGCCGGGGGTGCGGCTGGACTGGCTGCTGGCCCAGAAGCAGCAGGTGGAGGGCCTCTTTGATGCCGAACGGCACACGCTGGACATCGCCGGCTCCGTGCTCCGGCCGCGGCTGCTGGAGGCCTATACCTGGGGCCAGGTGGTGCTGTGCCTGGTGCTGGCGGCGGACGCGGACCGCGCGCTGCTCGGCCCCCTGCCGGGCGAGGAGATCGAGGTCCTGCGGGCCGACATTTCCTCCAACGACCTGGATGAGGTCGATTCGCTGCTCGCGCCCGGCCAAGTGGTCGCGGCCCGACTGGTGCTGGACGCTGGCCGGCGGCGGCTGCGGCTGGTGGACGTCGACGACGACGATCCGGTGGCGCCTGTGCCGGTGCTGGTGCGCGGCGGGCTGCCGTGGCTGGCGGAGGGTCGGGACCTCCTGCCGCCGGCCGGGGAGGAACCCGACGCCGGGGCCTCCCGGGCCGTCTCCCGCATCGAGGGGGCGGGGGTTACCGGAGCGGAAACTGCCGGGGCGGAAGCTGCCGCCGGCCCGGCCGGAACGAATGGGTCGCCAACGGTCGGGGCAACCACGAACGGCGCATCAACGATCGGGGCGGCGGAGCCTTCCACTCCCAAGCCCACGGACCTTGGGAGTGCGGCCGCCGGAGGCCCGGCCGCCGACGCCAAGGTACGCAGCGGTTCGGCCCTGACCGACGCCTTGCTGAAGGTGGCCGAGCTGAAGGCGAGGGTGGAGCGGGCCGAGGCCGCCGCCGTCGTGCTCCAGGATGCGGCAGCGCGCGCCGAGCAGGTGGAGGGGGAGCTGGCGCGGGAGCGGACCGAGTCCGCGCGGCTGCGGACGGAGAACCTGCGGATTTCCGAGCAGCGCAACAAGGCGCAGAAGCTGGCCCGCAAGGGCGTCAAGACGGCGGATTCCAAGCAGGCCCGGGAGCTGTTCACCACCGGCACGGAAGCCCTGCGGCACGAGGTGTACCTGGCGTGGGTCGAGCGGATCTCGGCGGTCGAGAAGGCGGACCGGCCCCTGCGGGAGTATGCGGTGGGACCCGGGTTCGCCAAGGCGTACTTCGCGCAGCCACCCGACATTCGGCACAAGGTCGCCAAGGCGCTGGTGGACCTGCTCACCGCGGAGCCGGGGCAGTCGGTGCAGCGGCAGGTGCACGAGTGGCGCACCGGACGCGGAGGGGACAATCCGCCGCGGACCCGGGAGGACGGGGCCGTGGGCTTCCGGATGTACGTGGAGGAGAACACTCCCGGGGCGCGGCGCGTGCATTTCTGGAAGCTGCCCGGCGGCGGGATCGAACTGCACGACGTCGGGGTCCACGACAAGGACCTGGCCTAAGGCGGCGGGCCGGCACGTTGCTGACACCGCCAGGACCATTGCCGTTGCCTGCCCCGAGTGGGACCATCGTGTCCGGGGTCGGGACGGGGACAAAGGAGTCGACGATGGCTGGCGAAACGGGACTGATCAAGCGCTTCTACCTGGAGGTGCTGGCCGGCGGAAACTTCGACCTCATTGACGAACTGGTTGCCGAGGGGTTCGTCGACCATGAGAGCCTTCCCGGCCAGCCGCCGGGCAAGGAAGGCGTGCGGTTCTTCGCCGACACGATGCGGGCGGCCTTTCCCGACCTGAGCGTGAAGTCCATCGACCCGGCGCTGGCCGAGGGGGACCTTGAGGCCGTCCGCACGGTCCTGACCGGCACGCACCAAGGCGAGCTGATGGGGGTGGCGCCAACCGGCCGGACCGTGGAAATCGAATCGATCGACATCATCCGCATCGAAGACGGCAAGGTCGCCGAGCACTGGGGAATCACCGACTCGATGGGCCTCATGCAGCAGCTCGGGGACGTGCCCGGATAGAAATGCCCACACCAGCCCGGTGCCGCTGTGCCGTCCTGAGGAACGCGGCTTCGTGTCGGTCTCCGGCCCGTCCCTAATGCTCTGTACAGTATCTCCAAACAGTTGATGAGGTGGGCCGGGTCACACCCGGGCTGCTCCGATGCAGGAACGGAGGAGGGCGGATGAGCGGACGACTCAACGAGGCCCTGGACGTGGTTGATGCCACCGACGCCTACGATTCGAGCACCGAGGCCAGGGGGCGGCGCGCCCACGCGCGCGTGCTGGCCACGATTGAACTGGCAGAGGCTACCGCCAAGTTGCACCGGGAGCAGCGCATTGCGAACCTCCTCCAGCTCGCGCAGCTGGACACGAAGGACTCCGCGTGGGCGCTGAAGGAGGCCCGCAAAATGCTGGCTGCGGATGGGGGCCTCCTGAGCAAGGTTAAAGACGCCGCCTGAGGGCGTGCGCATCACCGGGTCCCTTCCCGGTCAATGACTCAGGTGTGCGCGTTCGCCGTCGTGGTCCAGGATCGTCAGGATCTCTACCGGTCCGCCCTCGGCGGTGATCGCATGCGGCACCATCGTTGAGAACTCGGCGGCCTGCCCGGCATGGACGGTCACGACGCGCTCGCCCAGCTGCACCCGGGCGGTTCCTGAGAGCACAGTCAGCCATTCGCGCCCCGGGTGCACCGGGAGCTCCGCCGGCACTGCCCGTTCGGGCGTGATGCGCATCTTCGCCACCGTGACCCCGTGCAGGGTCGATTCGTTGGACAGCAGCCAGGTGGTCGTGCCCGGCGTGTGCTGGGGCTCGGGCCGGATGACGACGTCGGAATCCTCCTCCGCCTGCACCAACTGATCCAGCGTGGTGTCCAGGGCGCGGGCCAGCGGGACGAGTTGGTCCAGGGCGATGCGCCGGTGCCCGGTCTCGATCCGGCTCAGGGTGGACGGCGTCAGCCCGCACCGGTTGGCGAGGGCCTCCAGGGACCATCCGCGCGCGGTCCGCAGCCCGCGGATCCTTTGGCGGACCACGTCATCTACATCGAGTTCTTGCGTCATGCGCAAAAGCATATGCGTATGAAGCATGGGGTTTCTACACTCGACACCATGACCCGACATGCCCGGCACGGCCAGCCCGAAACCCACCCCCGCGAAGTGAACGCCCACGCGTCCCACGGCGAAGGCGTCCACACTCACGGTGCCCACGAGCACGGATCCCACAACCACGCAGCCCACGACCATGGAAGTCTGGCCGACGAGGCCGCCATGGCCGAGGTCATCGAGCTCGATGCCTCCTTGGCCGGAGGCTACGCGGACGAGGCCGCCGCCTGGGCGGCCGAGCTGGCCCACGGGCCGGTTCGCTCGGCCCTCGACCTCGGGGCCGGCACCGGCGTCGGAACGCTGGCCCTGGCCAGACGGTTCCCCGAGGCGACACTCACCGCCGTCGACCTGTCGCCGATGATGCTCCGCCGGCTCCGGACCGCCATGGAGAAGTCGGGGATGGGGGAGCGGCTGCGCACCGTCGAGGCTGATCTCGACGCCGAATTCGATGCCGGATGGGCAGGCGCCGCGGGGGCCGAAGGCGGCGCCGATCTGGCCTGGGCCTCCTCCTCGCTGCACCACGTGACGGATCCGGACCGGGTTCTGGGCAGCATCCTGCGGACACTGCGCCCCGGGGGCCTGCTTTTGGTGCTGGAGCTCGACGAGCTGCCCCGCTTCCTGGACGGTGCCGGCGACGGGCTGGCAACGCTCGAGGATCGCTGCCACAGGGAGATGGACCGCCTGGGCTGGAACTCCCACCCGGAGTGGAGCGACGCCCTCGCCGGCGCCGGATTCCGGCTCGAGGGCCGGCGCACCCTTGAGGTGGAGGCCGGGGGAGCCGACGAGGCCAACGGGTCCCCGCCGTCCGAGCTTGCCCGCTTCGCCCGCCTGTTCCTGTCCAGGATCCGGGCCGCGCTGAGCTCCTCGCAGGGCTCCTCGCTGGACGGATTGGCCGTGGAGGAGGACCTCGCCGCGCTGGACATCGCCGATGACATGGCAGCACTCGACCGGCTGCTCGGACAGGGACCGGGCTCGCTCGAAGAGCTGCCCGGGCTGTCCGTCCGTACCCGCCGCACCGCCTGGGCCGCCCGCCGTCCGGTGTAGGGCGTCGGCAGGGCGGCCCGGCCCCTAGCCACCGCAGTTTCACGCACACCACCCCTACGCGACCACCAGGAGGATCCCATGACCACCACCCACCACGACGTCCTGATCATCGGCGGGGGAGCGGCCGGCCTCAGCGCCGCTACTACCCTGGCCCGCTCGCTGCGCGACGTGCTCGTCGTCGACGCCGGCGAACCGCGCAACGCCCCGGCCCACGCCGCCCACAACCTGCTGGGCCGGGAGGGCATCAATCCGCTCGAGCTGCTCGCAGCCGGCCGCGCGGAGGCTGAGGCCTACGGCGCCCGCATCGTCCGCGACCGCGCAGTATCCATCAACAGCGTAGGGTCCATCAGCGGCGAAGCCTCCGTCGGCCGCGGCGGCAGCGGGTTCGCCGTCGAACTGGGCTCCGGCGCCACTGCAACCGCCCGCCGCCTGCTGCTCGCCACCGGCCTCGTGGACGAGCTTCCCGACGTTCCCGGCCTGCGCGAGCACTGGGGCAGCCGCGTGCTGCACTGCCCGTACTGCCACGGCTGGGAGGTCCGCGGCCGGAAGATCGGGGTGCTCGCCAGCTCCCCGATGGCCGTGCACCAGGCCCTGCTGTTCCGCCAGCTCAGCGAGGACGTCACCGTCTTCCTGCACGAGCAACCCGGCTTCGGACCGGAGGAGGCCGCGCAGCTGGAGGCAATCGGCGTACGGATCATGCCGGGCCGGGTGGTGCGCGTGGAGTCCGGTCCGGAGGGTACGACGCCGGATGCCGGCCAGGACGCGGACGCTGCCGCGGAAACGGGATTGGGCGTGGTCTTGGAGGATGGGGCGCGGATGGACGTCGACGCGCTCGCCGTGGGGCCGCGCATGGTCGCCCGCGGGGAGCTGTACGAACAGCTCGGCGGCACGCTGTCCGAGCATCCGATGGGCCTTTTCATCGAGACCGGCCCCATGGGTAAGACCCCGCTCGACGGCGTGTGGGCGGCAGGCAACGCGAACGACCTCGCCGCCATGGTCTCCGTCGCCGGCGGGGCCGGAACCATGGCCGCCGCCGCGATCAACGCCGACCTCGCCGGAGAGGACGCCCGCGCGGCGGCCCTTGCGATGACCCGTGCGGTGGCGGCCTCCCGCTGATGAAAAGTGGGCGTGACGGCCTCTTGGCCAGCGTCCCCATGCCGTTCATTGCTGGCGCCGCCACGGACCATTGCCGCCACCTGCCCCGAGTGGGACCATCGTGCTCGGGGCCCGAACGGCGACAAGGGAGTTAGCTATGGGTAACGACGCGGGACTGATCAAGCGCTTCTACTTGGAGGTAGTGGCGGGCGGAAACCTCGAGCTCATCGACGAGATGGTTGCGGAGGGGTTTGTCGACCACGAGAGCCTTCCCGGCCAGCCGCCCGGCAAGGAAGGCGCACACTTCTTCGTCAACACGATGCGGACGGCATTCCCGGACCTGAGCGTGAAGTCCTCCGAGCCGGCGCTTGCCGACGGGGACCTTGAGGCCGTCCGCACGGTGCTGACCGGTACGCACCAAGGCGAATTGATGGGAGTGGCGGCAACCGGCCGGACGGTCGAAATCGAGACGATCGACATCGTGCGCTTCGAGGACGGCAAGGCCGCCGAGCACTGGGGAGTCACGGACCTGTGGGGCCTCATGCAGCAGCTCGGAGCCGAGTCGCAGCAGAGAGGGCCCGAGTAGGGAAAGCCCGAATAGGGAAGGGCGGCGGCGCTCTCTCAGAGTGGAGCTGAATCGCCGTCGGCGGGCCCTATGAACTCAGCCCCATAAACATCGTCCGGTGCAGTATGTCCACGTGCTTCCGGGACACGTCCACCGCCGCGGCCATATCACCTGCCTTGAGTGAGGCCACCAGCGCAATGTGGTCCCGGTTGGACTGGTGCAACAGCCCGATCGGATACGGGATGAAGTAGGCGTAGAGCTCCGCAAGGGTCTCGTTGTAGGCCTCCACCGCCGAGCCCAGCCCCGAGGCCTCGGCAACCAGCCGGTGGAACTTCTCGTCCGCCTGGTGGTAGTCGGACCAGTTGGTGGATATGGCCATCTCGGCGGTGAGCCGTTCCAGCTCGTCCAGTTGCCCGGCGGTGGCGTTGGCCGCTGCGTAGTGCGTGACGGCGCATTCGAACAAGAGCCGGCGGTCCACCAGCCGGTGCACCGCCTGCGATTCCGCCGGCGACGCGGCAAGTTCCCGCAGCACCTGCTGCGGGGGCTCGTCCGCCACGAACGTTCCGCCGCCCCGACCCCGCCGGCGCACCACCACGCCCTGCTCGGCCAGGCTGGCCAGCGCGCGGCGGGCGGTGATCGGGCTGACGGACAGCCCCAGCGCGACCTCCTGCTGGTCCGGCAGCCGCTCCCCGGGCTTGAGCAGCCCCAGTGAGATGGCCATGCCGATGCGCAGCCGCACCGCGTCGATGGCGCTGCGGCGGTCGAAGCCGGCCAAGGCCGCGGAATCCATGGCCGGGACGCCTGCGTCGGCGGCAGCGTCGGCGGCGGGGGGAGTGGTCATGCCTGCCACTTTACGGGCACCACCTTCCGTAATTGGTTCAATATGATCTAATATGGCACAGGCCACAAAAACGAGCCACACCAAACGAGCCACACGAACCAGCCTGGAGAGAGCCCGTGCAACGCATCCTTCCCCTCGTCGCCGTCCAGGCGCCGCCGCGCCTGATCGGCGAGCCGGTCTCGGCCTTCGCCGCAGAGGTCCGCGCCGCCGTCGAACGACAGCCCGGCACCCGGCTGGTCGTTTTCCCGGAACTGCACCTGTTCGGGGACGGCAACCCCGACCTGCAGCGGACCGAGGTGCTGCAGGAATCGGCCGAACCCCTGGACGGCCCGCGGGTCCGCCAGCTGCGGCAGCTGGCCGCGGACCTGGGCATCTGGCTGGTTCCGGGCAGCGTCTGCGAGCGCGGACCGGAAGGCCAGCTGTTCAACACCGCCCTGGTGCTCTCCCCGGAGGGCGAACTGGCGGGCTACTACCGCAAGATCTTCCCGTGGCGCCCGCACGAGCCCTACGACCCGGGCGACCGCTTCACGGTGGTGGACCTGGACGGGATCGGCCGGGTGGGACTGAACATCTGCTACGACGCCTGGTTCCCGGAAGTGACCCGGCAGCTGGCCTGGATGGGCGCCGAGGTCATCCTCAATGTCGTCAAGACCACCACCCCGGACCGGCGGCAGGAACTGGTGCTGGCCCAGGCCAACGCGATCGTGAACCAGGTGTTTATGGTCAGCGTGAACTGCGCCGGCCCCACCGGGCAGGGCCGCAGCCTGATCGTCGACCCGGAAGGCAACGTCATTGCCGAGGCAGGGGACGACGCCCCGGCCCTGCTGGCCGCGGAACTGGACCTCGCCGCCGTCGACCGCGTCCGCACGCACGGGACCGAAAACGTCAACCGCCCGTGGTCGCAGTTCCACGACGGCGAGCCGGCCATCGAACTGCCCATCTACCAGGGCCGGATCGACCCTGCAGCCTGGACCCCGCAGTCCTCCAACCGCTAAGGAACCACCGGTGACAACGCAACCCACACTCGTCCCCACGCTGAAGCTGCCCTCGCTGGTCCTGTTCGGGCTTGCGTACCTGACCCCGCTGATCGTCCTGGGGATCTTCGGCGTCATCGCCGAAACCACCGGCGGGGCCTCCCCGTCCGCCTACCTGGTGGCGCTGGTGGCCATGCTGTTCACCGCGCACAGCTACGGACGCATGGCCGCGGCCTACCCGGTGGCCGGTTCCGCCTACACCTACGTGCGCAAGTCCATCGATCCGCGCGCCGGCTTCCTGGTGGGCTGGGCGATCCTGCTGGACTACATGTTCCTGCCCATGGTCATCTGGCTGATCGGCGGTTCCTACCTCAACGCCCAGTTCCCGGGCGTGCCGATCGCGGTGTGGATCGTGGGGTTCATCGTGGTCTCCACGGCCCTGAACATCCTGGGCATCAAGGTTGCGGACAAGGCAAACTTCGTGCTGATGGCGTTCCAGCTGCTGGTGATCGCACTCTTCGTGGCGCTGTCCATCGGCAGCGTCGTGTCCACCGCGGGGACCGGCGGCCTGACCAGCACCGAGCCGTTCTTCAACGCCACCTCCAGCTTCGGCACCATCACCGCCGGCGCGGCCATCGCCGCCTACTCCTTCCTGGGGTTCGACGCCGTCACCACCCTCACGGAGGAGACCATCGAGCCGCGCAAGACCATGCCCCGGGCCATCATGCTGATCGCCCTGATCGGCGGCGGGATCTTCGTCGTGGTCTCCTACGTGACGCAGCTGGTGCATCCGGGCGGCGTGTTCGAGGACTCCGCCTCCGCGGCCAGCGCCATCGCCCTGCAGATCGGCGGGCAGCTCTTCGGCGCCATCTTCCTGGCCGGCCTGGTGGTGGCGCAGTTCGCCTCCGGCCTGGCCGCGCAGGCCAGCGCCTCCCGGCTGCTCTACGCGATGGGCCGCGACGCGGTGCTGCCCAAGCCGGTGTTCGGGCGGCTGAACCCCAGGTTCCACACGCCGGTGGTGAACCTGGTGGTCACCGGGGCGGTGGGCCTGATCGCGATCTTCCTGGACGTGGCCACCTCCACCTCCTTCATCAACTTCGGCGCCTTCACCGCGTTCACCCTGGTCAACCTCTCGGTGATCTTCCACTTCGTGCGCGAGCGCCGGGCGGGGATCCGGCTGAACCCGGTGGGCTACGTGGTGGTGCCGGCGGTCGGGGCCATCATCTGCGCCTACCTGCTGTCCCGGCTGGACAGCCACGCGATTACGCTGGGGCTGTGCTGGCTTGCCGTGGGCATCCTGGTGCTGGCCGGCATCACCCGGGGCTTCAAGACGGCGCCGCCGGAGATGGCAGCCACCGAAAAGGCCGCGGTTTAAGCGTCCGGGAAGCCGCGGAAGGAGGTGCCGGTCATGAGGATTGCGCTGGGGCAACTGGAATCGGGGACGGACGTCGAGGCCAATCTCGCGGCGATCGAGCGCTTCAGCGCGGAAGCCGCCCGTGACGGCGCCCTGCTGGTGGCCTTCCCGGAGTACGCCACCTATGAGAAGAAGGTGGTGGACGCCTCCTTCCCCGCGGTGGCCGAGCCCTTGGACGGGCCCGTCGGCAACGCCCTGGCCGGCATCGCCCGCCGGCACGGGGTGGCCCTGGTGGCCGGCGTCGTCGAAGCCTCCGGGGAGCCCGACCGCGCCTACAACACGCTGGCAGCGTTCGGACCCGACGGCGCCCTGCTGGCCCGCTACCGGAAGATCCACCTCTTCGACGCCCAGGGGTTCGGGGAATCCCGGTTCATCCAGCCCGCGCCGTCCGCGGAGCCGGTGGTGTTCGAATTCGGCGGAGTGAACTTCGGGCTGATGACCTGCTACGACCTGCGCTTTCCCGAGCTCGCCCGGGCGCTGTCCGACGCCGGGGCCGACGTGCTGCTGGTGTGCTCCTCCTGGGTGCCGGGCGAGCACAAGACCCGGCAGTGGCTGGCGCTGGCCGAGGCCAGGGCGATCGAGAACGGGCTCTACGTGGCCGGAGCGTGCCAAACCCCGCCGATTTCGGTGGGGCACAGCCTGCTTGTGGACCCAATGGGCGCCGTGGTCGCGGACCTGGGGCTGGAACCGGCCGTTGCCGCCGTGGACGTCTCGCTAAAGCGGATCGCTGAAGTGCGCCGGCAGTTCCCCATGTTCCGGCAGCGGCGGTTGGGGTAGGCGGGCCGGAACCCCTAGTTTTCGACCAGGACCGTTGGCCCGGTGCCCAACTCCTCGAGGAACAGCACGATCCGCGCAGCGACGCTGCGGTGCTGCTTGTCGTTGAACGCATCGCGCAGGCCGCCGGCGGTGGTGACCAGCGTGCCGTGCGGGAGCCCCGCCGCCCAGGTCCGGGCCGCGCCGACGGGCACCACCGCGTCCTCCTCGCCGTGGAAGGCGAGCACCGGGACGGGGATGTCCTCCGCGCGGGGAACCGCAGCGGGGGCCAGACCTGCGGCGAGCGCGCCGGCGTCGAGGTTTTCCTCCTGCGCCAGGACCTGGCGGTGCAGCGGGCAGGCCGACCGGACCTCGTCATCGGCCAGCGCGCTGGCCGCCCCGCCCAGCGGAAGGGCTGCGAGCACGACGGCGTCCGCCTCTGCGGCCCCGGAGGCGAGGGACAGGGCCAGGGCGGCACCGGTGTCCGATCCGGCCAGCACCCGTGGTTTTGCGGAATCGCTGGAGGCCAGCAGTGCCGAAGCGAGCGTCGCGGCAGCGTCCTGGTCCGCGGTGTCCACGACGTGCACGCGGTATCCGTCAAAGGCGATGCGCTTGCCGAAGCGGGCGTAGGCGCCGGGGTGCTCGCCGCGGCCGGTCAGCAGGACCAGGGTGCCGCGGGCGGTGGCTCCGGCAGCCACGTCCCAGGAGGCGGTCCGCACGTCGGTGGTGGTGAAGGAATCGGTGGAGCTTGTCATGGCGGGCCTTTCCGTAGGTGATCTGGAGCCGTGCGTGATCTGAAGCCGGGCGTCAGTTGGAGAAAACCAGGGAGTGGTCAGTGTCGGCGGGTTGCCCCGTGCCCCTGTCCGTGCCCGGGCCCCTGTTGTCCGGGTGATTCACCAGCGGGATGAGCTGCTCGGCGATGCGTTCCAGTTCGGTGTGCAGCGGGGAGGACTGGATCAGCAGCAGGCCGACTCCCGCGTTCTGGTACGCGGCGATCTTCTCCGCCACCTGCTCGGGCGTGCCCACCAGGTTGGGGCGCAGTCCGCGGGTGCCCACGGAGTACTCGCGCTTGGAGACCTCGATGTCCAGGTTGGAGTGGGCGGTGAACTCCTCGAAGGAGGCGTAGCCGGGGGAGTCGGGGTCCACCGTGGTGATGCGTTCCAGTTCCGCCTGCGCCTCGGCCTCGGTGTCGCGGACGATCACGTAGGCGCTCATGCCGATGGTCGCGAAATCCGCACCCTGCAGCCGGCGGCGCCGGGCGTTCAGGTCGGCCGCCTTCACCCGCAGCTCCTCGACGGTTCCGCCGTGGGTTACGTAGGAATCGGCGAAGCCGGCGATCGCCTCGCGGCCTCCCTCGGATTCCCCGCCCGCATAGATGTGGGGCGCCTGGGCGGGCTTCGGCTCCACGATGACGTCCGCCAGGTCGTAGTACTCCCCGGCCTGGCTGTAGGGAGTCTGCGACCACAGCCCGCGCAGGGCCCGCACGAACTCACCGGACTGCACGTACCGCTCGTCGTGCTCCGCGAACAACCCGCCGAACTGCCGGGCCTCTTCGGCCCACCACGCGGACACCACGTTCAGGGACAGCCTGCCTCCGCTGATGTCCTCCAGGGTGGAGACCGTCTTGGCCAGGACCGCCGGATTGTGGAAGCCGGGCCGTACCGCGGTCATGACCTCCAGGTTCTCCGTGACGGCCGCGATCGAGGCGGCCAGCGACCACGCCTCCAGGCTGGGCGCCGCGATGCCCTTGCGGTCGTTGAGGTACAGCTCGGGCACCAGCGTCAGGGCATAGCCCAGCCGGTCGGCCTGCCGGCTGACCCGGCGCACGTAGTCCCACGTGGCGGACATGTCCTCGTGCTCGACGTTGCGCAGGAAGCCTCCGTACACCGGGGTCCAGTAACCGAATTTCATCTGTGCTCCTCAGCGGGTGGCGGGGCCGCTGGCCGCGGCATGGGCGGGGACAGTGGCGTGCGCGGTGGTGGCGTGCGCGGTGGTGGCCACGAGGTCGAGCGCCCAGTCCAGGTCCTCGGCCAGGTCGCGGACGTCCTCGAGCCCCACCGACAGCCGGATGGTGGTGGGGGTGATCCCGGAGGCGGCGAACTGCTCCGGGGTGAAGCGGCTGTGCGTGGTGGTCGCCGGATGGATGACCAGCGAACGGGCGTCGCCGATGTTCGCCACCAGCCGGAACAGTCGCAGGCTGTCGATGAACGGGCCCACGGTGGCCGGGTCGGCGGCCAGGTCGAAGGAGAACACCGATCCGGTGCCGTCGGGCAGCAGGCGCGCGGCGGCGTCGTGCTGCGGGTGCCCGGGCAGGCCGGGGTGGTGGACGCGCGCGACGGCGGGGTGCGCGGCGAGGTGGCGGGCGAGGGTGAGGGCGGAGGCGTTGTGCTTGCGGATCCGCAACTCCAGCGTCTCCAGCCCCTGGATGATCTGGAACGCGTTGAAGGGGGAGAGGCTGGGACCGAGGTCGTGCACCACCTTCGCGCGGGCCAGCACCAGGAACGGGGTGCGCGGGGCGGAGAATGCGTCGTTGAAGGTGATGCCGCCGAAGCGCGTGGACGGTGCGGTGAACTGCCTCCACCGCTCGGGCCGGGCACCGAAGTCGAACGTGCCGCCGTCGACGATCACTCCGGCCAGCGAACTGCCGTGGCCGCCGAGGAACTTGGTGGCGGAATGGACCACGACGTCGGCCCCGTGCTCGAGCGGCCGCAGCAGGACGGGCGTCGGCACCGTGTTGTCCACCACCAGCGGGACGTCGTGGGCGTGCGCGATCGCGGCCAGGGCTGCCAGGTCCGGGATGGTGGCCAGCGGGTTGCCCACCGACTCGACGAAGAAGGCCCGGGTCTCGGGACGGACCGCCGCCTCCCAGGCTGACGTGTCCAGCGGATCCACCAGGGTGACGCCGATGCCGAAGTCGGCGAACGTGTCGGTGAGCAGGTCCACGGTGCCGCCGTAAAGGCTGTTCGAGGCGACGATGTGCTGCCCCGTCCGCACCAGCGTCAGGAGGGCGACGGCGACCGCGGACTGCCCGGAGCCGGTCGCCAGCGCGCCGGCCCCGCCTTCGAGGGCGGCGACGCGTTCTTCCAGGACGGCCGCGGTCGGGTTGCCGCCGCGCCCGTAGAGGTTGCCCGGGCGGCGCAGGGCGAAGATTTCGCGGGCCGCCTCAAAGGACTCGAACTCGAAGGCGGCCGACTGGTAGATCGGCACGACGGCGGTGTTCTGCCACGTGCCGGCGGAGTAGCCGCCCTGGACTTGGTGGGTGGCGGGATGCCACTCCTGGTGGTCGGTCACGGAGGTCCCTTCGCTGGGGGTGCGGAAGCTGTGGATTCCGATTCTTGGCGGGGCCGCCCGCCGCCGTCGACTGCGTGGCGAATCGCTACGTGGCAAGGCGCTTTGCGTCCTCCCGCGACGCCGCGGTACGTCCCCGTGCGTCACATCGGTGCTCCGCGGACCACGTTGCGACACCCCAGGTCACGCCGGTTCATTGGCGGTTACACGGCTTGCCGGGTTTTCGGAACGGTCTGAAGAATCCATCACCAAGGGCCGCCGGACGGAAGAGCAGGAACCGATCCGAGGCGGGACCCGCAGGATTTCCCACTTGCCAGTTCCCCAAATTTTCGGAGGTTTGCCATGGCGAAACGCCAGCTCAAGCTCGGTGCGGTCCTCATGGGTGTCGGAGGCCCCGGCGACCAATGGTCCTGGAAGGACCCGGAGGTTCCCGGCGACGCCAGCGTGGACATCGACTGGTACATCGCCCGTGCCCGCCAGGCCGAGGACGCGAAGTTCGACCAGGTCTTCATCGTGGACAGCCAATACATCACCGACCGCTCGCCCAACCACTACCTGAACCGGCTGGAGCCGTTCACACTGCTTTCCGCCCTGGCGGTCGCCACCGAGAACATCGGGCTGGTGGCCACGATCAGCACCTCCTACAACGAGCCGTT
Source organism: Arthrobacter ginkgonis (assembly GCF_039540195.1). Taxonomy (NCBI): domain Bacteria; kingdom Bacillati; phylum Actinomycetota; class Actinomycetes; order Micrococcales; family Micrococcaceae; genus Arthrobacter; species Arthrobacter ginkgonis. The sequence goes on from NZ_BAABEO010000034.1 coordinate 84,867, forward strand.
CAACGTGGCCCGGCGGTTCGCCTCGCTGGACCTGATCAGCAAGGGCCGGGCCGGATGGAACGTCGTGGCGACCGGTGACGGTGGCACCGCGCGGAACTTCAGCCGCGACGAGCACTTCGACTACGAGCACCGCTACGGGCGCGCGCTGGAACACGTCCGCGTGGTCCAGGGGCTGTGGAACTCCTACGAGGACGGCGCCTTCCCGCGGGACAAGGAAGCCGGAGTGTTCTTCGACCCGTCCAAGCAGCACAGGCTGGACCACGCGGGCCGGTACTTCCAGGTCGAAGGTCCGCTGAACCTTGACCGCTCCGCGCAGGGTCAGCCGGTGATCTTCCAGGCCGGGGATTCGGAGGAAGGCCGGCAGCTCGGGGCGGCCATCGCGGACGCCATCTTCACGCACTCGAACACGATTGCCGAGGGCCAGGCGTTCCGCGAGGACATCCGACGACGGGTGCTGGCGGCCGGGCGCGACCCGGAGCAGGTGCTCATCCTCCCCGGAGTCCAGATCATCGTCCGGGACACCGTCGAAGAGGCCCGCGAGGTCGAGCGCGCCCGGCGCGCGGCGCCGTCGTTCGCCCAGCAGCTGGCCCTGCTGGGCCGGCCGTTCGGATGGCACGACTTCACCCAGTACGACCTGGACGCTCCCTTCCCGGACCTGGGGGACCTGGGCAAGGACAGTTTCAAGACCCACGCGGAAGCGATCAAGAAGACCGCCCGGGAAGAGGGGCTGACCCTGCGCCAGACCGTGGAGCGCTTCTTCGGGTACAAGCCGGGCCCGTTCGTGGGCACCGCCCAGTCCGTGGCCGACGAGATCACCGAGTGGTTCGAGGCCGGCGCCCTGGACGGGCTGAACGTCAGCATCACCGTTCCCAGCGAGTTCGCACGGTTCGTCGAGGAGGTCCTGCCGCTCCTGCGCCAGCGCGGCATCGCGCGCGAGGACTACGACGGCACGACCCCGCATGGAAACACTTTGCGCGGCAACCTCGGGCTGCCGATCCCGACGAACATCCACTCCGTGACGCCGGAAGAACTCGTCGCAACCGCAAGCTGACGTTTCCGCGGAAACGGACGGCCCAGAAAGGAGCCCGCAGTGCCAACGATCCACTCGACGCTGCCACCTGCCGGTGCGGCAGCTGGCCGGCCCCCGAGGGAGGGGGTGAACGCAGGGGACGGTGCGAACGCAAGGGACGATGCGGCGAAGGCCGCCGTCCGCGACCTCCGCCGGCTCAAGGCCAAACGGATCGCGTTGGGTGTGCTGAAACCGCTGGGCGTCTTCGTCCCGGTGCTGCTCATTGCGACCTTCGTGACGTTCCTGCTGCGCCACATCAGCGGCCTCAGCCCGGCGCACGTGAAACTCGGGGAAAACGCCACTCCCGAACTGGTCCAGCAGGTCGAGCACGAATGGGGCCTCGATCGGCCCTTCGTCATCCAGTACCTGGACTGGTTCGGTGGAATCCTCCGCGGCGACTTCGGCGAAAGCTGGTGGAACGGCACGTCGGTTACGGAGATCCTCGCCTCGCGGGCCGTGATCAGCCTGTCCGTCGCCGGGCTGGCGCTGGTCATCGGCGTGGTCGGAGGATTTGTCCTGGGAACCCTGGCGGCGCTCTATCCGCAGTCGTTCCTGGACCGCGCCATCACGGCGGTCGCCACCTTCATTTCGGTCCTGCCGCCCTTCGTCGTCGGTGTCGCGCTCATCGCGATCTTTGCCGTCACCCTGCAATGGCTGCCGGCGGCCGGGTATGTCTCCATCGAGGACGGTGGCCTGGGCCTGTGGCTGAGCCACATCCTCCTGCCCGCCGTGGCCCTGAGTCTGGACACGGTGGCCGACGTGGCCCGGCAGATGCGCGTGGGCCTGATCTCGGCGTACCGGGAAAACTACGTCACCGGCGCGATCGTGCGGGGATTGAGCGGCCCGCGCATCTTTTTCGTCCACGTCCTGCGCAACGGCATCGGTCCGACGCTCACGGTGATCGGCATGAAGTTCCCCAACCTGCTCGGCGGCGCGGTGGTCACCGAGGCGATCTTCGGGCTCTCCGGCTTCGGCCAGTACGCCGCGGATTCGGCCCTGCGCGGCGACGTCCCGGCGGTCCAGGGAGCCCTGGTGGTGTCCATCATCCTCGTCGTCGTCTTCAACGTCGCCGTGAACATCGTGCTCAACCGGGTCACCCCGGCCGCAGCAAGGGGGGTCTAGCCCATGGTCAGGAAAGTCCTGAACCTGCCCGCAGGCCGCTTCGCCGCGATCCTGCTCTCGGTCATCCTGGTGCTGGCGATCTTCGGGCGGATCCTCGCGCCGTACGATCCGCTGGCCGGAACCGGCGAGCCGCTGCTGGGGCCCTCGGCCGCCAACTGGCTCGGCACCGACTACGTGGGCCGCGACGTCCTGAGCCGGCTGCTGTACGGGGCCACGCTGAGCATCTTCAGCGCCGTGCAGGTCGCGCTGATCGGCCTGGTGGTGGGCGCCATCCCCGGAATCCTCTCCGTCTACCTCGGGAAGGCCTACGAGTGGGCGTCCCTGCGGATCATCGACACCCTCATTTCCATTCCGTTCCTGATCTTTGCCGTGGCCGTCACCGCGCTGGTTGGCAACGGCATCAACCAGGCCATGATGGTGGTCGGCGTGCTGGTCGCCCCGCTCTTCTTCCGGGTGGCTCGGGCGGCCACGCTGAACGTCTCCAACTCCCACTACGTGGAGGCCGCCGTCCTGTCCGGCGCCACCCTGGGGTGGATCATCCGCAAGCACGTCTGGGAGAAGGTGCTTCCGCCGATCGCGATCGCCCTGGCGAACACGCTGGGAGCCGGCCTCGTCGTCGTCGCCAGCCTGACGTTCCTCGGGATCGGCGTCCAGCCCCCGGAACCGACCTGGGGCGGGGACCTGGCCTCTGACCTGAAGTACCTGCCGTTCAAGCCGTACGCCCCGCTCTTCCCGTCCCTGCTGATCATGGCGACCGTCTGGGGGCTCAACCTGCTGGCCGACGCCATCAGGGACGTCTCGGGTGAATCCGGCCGGGTCCTCACGCCCCGCAAGAAGGCCGTCCCGGCCCCGCTCCAGCCCGAACCAGCGAAATGAGTGTTGAGATGAGCACGAACCTTCTGCAGGCACCCCACCCGCCCGCCGTCGAAAGCCGGCCCGAACCCCTCCTGTCCGTCCGGGACCTGACGATCCACAACCAGTTCGCTGGCACGGACGTGGTCCGCGGCGTCGGATTCGACCTGAACCGCGGCGAGATCCTGGGCCTGGTCGGGGAATCAGGCAGCGGCAAGACCCTGACCTGCCGGTCCCTCCTGGGCATCCTCCCGCGCGGCTTCGCCGTGGACGCCGGCTCGGTGGAACTGTTCGGCGAGGACGTCACCGGGTACTCGAACAAGGAATGGTCCAAGATCCGCGGAACGTCCATCTCGGCGATCTTTCAGGACCCGTCCTCCTACCTGAACCCCTCGATCCCGGTGGGCAAGCAGGTCAGCGAGGTCTTCCGGGTCAAGGGCAAGCTCTCCCGCAGGGAGGCCAAGACGCAGACCCTGGAGCTGCTGCGCGCGGTGCACCTGCGGGAGCCGGAACTGGTCTACGGGCAGTACACGCACGAACTGTCCGGCGGCATGCTGCAGCGGGTCCTCATCGCCTCGGCGCTGGCGCTCGAGCCGAAGATCCTGATTGCCGACGAGGCCACCACCGCCCTGGACGTGACGGTCCAGGCGGAGATCCTCGACCTTCTGGTGGAGCTCCAGGAAGCCAAGGGCATGTCGCTCATTGTCGTTTCCCACGACCTCGCGGTGGTCGCGCAGCTCTGCAGCAGGGTCCTGGTGCTCAAGTCCGGGGAAATCGTCGAGCAGGGAACCACGGCGGAGGTGCTGTACAGCCCCCGGCACGAGTACACCCGGCTGCTGGTCTCCGAGCACAACCTGTATGGGCTGGACCGGTTCATCGCCGGGCAAGGACTTGCCGGGCAGGGACTTGCCCAGAAGGAACCAGCGGAGAAGGGGGCCGGGGAACATGTCCACTAGCGAATCCTCCCTGCTGCACGTCGAGGGAGTCGACGTGCACTACGGAAAGGGCCTGCGCCGCAAGCAGGTCCTGCATCAGGTGTCCTTCCGGCTGGGACGCGGCGAAGCCGTCGGGGTGATCGGCGAAACCGGATCGGGGAAGTCCACGCTGGCCCGGGCCATCCTGGGTCTGGTGACGCCGTCCGCCGGCACGGTCACCGTGGGCGGACGGGAAACCACCGGCTTCGGCAAGGCGGAATGGATCGCCTTCCGCCGGTCCGGGATCATCCAGTACGTCTTCCAGGACCCGCTGCGCAGCCTGGACGCGGCCACCACGGTCGGTTTTTCGATCGCGGAACCGCTGCTGGTCCGGGGCGGGACCCCGGGTCGCGAGGCCAAGGAACGCGTCCGCGAACTGATGGAACAGCTCAACCTCGACGCCGACCTGGCCGACCGTTTTCCCGGAGAACTGTCCGGAGGCCAGCGCCAGCGGGTCGCGATCGCACGCGCCCTGATCACGCAGCCGCAGGTGCTGATCCTCGACGAACCGGTCAGCGCCCTGGACTCGGCCAACCGGGTCCAGATCCTGGAAATCCTGGGCCAACTGCGCCAATCCGGCGTCTCGCTGCTGTTCATCTCCCACGACCTAGGATCCGTGGCCGGCATCACGGACCGGACCCTGGTCCTCTACCGGGGACAGGTGGTCGAGGACAACGTGACCGCTGACGTCGTCAACAGCCCCCGTCATCCCTATACCCAACTGCTCGTCGGATCCGCGCCCACCCTGTCCGGCGGATCCATCGACAAGGCCCGGCGCGACGAGCTCAGGGCCGCGCTGCACCTCAGTTAGACAGATCCACACCACTCGACCAATCACTCAAACCTGCGCATGTCCTGCCGTGCGCCTCCCACACCGAATGGAACACCACGCATGAAACTCAAACTCCACAAACCAGCGGCCCTACTGACGGCGGCAGCCCTCCTGCTGACCGGCTGCGCCGGCAACGCGGGGGCCGCCGGCGATGACGAATCCGTCATCAAGTGGGGCGTCACGGCCCTGAACGGAAACTGGGACCCGATCGTCACCGGCGCCACGGGAGCCACGATCACCATGACTCCCATCTACGAATCCCTGATCACCCGCGGCGAGGACGGCAAGCTGACCCCGGCGCTGGCCGAAAGCTGGACCTACAACAAAGCCGGCGACGCCGTGACCTTCAAGCTCCGCGAGGGCGCCACGTTCCAGGACGGATCGCCCGTTGATTCGGAAGCGGTCAAGTTCTTCATCGAACGCGCCAAGACGCAGGAGAACTCAGCCCTGAAGGGGTCCTACAACAACATCGACACGGTGGAAGTCGTCGACGCGACCACCTTCGTGGTCAACCTGAAGGAGAAGGACTACCAGCTCCCGTACCTGCTGAGTAACCGTGCCGGCCTGGTCACCAGCAAGGTCGCGGCCGAAGCGGATCCGGCGAAGCTGAACACCTCGCTGCCGGTGGGCGCGGGACCGTTCAAGGTGACCGAACTGATCCCGGAGGACAAGATCGTCCTGGAGAAGTTCGACGGCTACTGGGATGCGGAGAACATCCACATCGACCGCATCGAGATCAGCGGCGGCAACGACGCGTCGACCCTGGTGCCCGCCCTGCAGTCGGGCGTGTTCAACTTCGCCTCGATCGGCGCGGGCCAGGCGCAGCAGGCGGAAGACGCCGGGCTGGACGTGATCAACGACCTCAACACCAACTGGGTGGTCACCTTCCTGAGCCTCAACCTGAACAAGGAACCGTTCAACGACCCCGCCGTCGTGGAGGCGGTGCGCTACGCGATCGACCGCGAGGAACTGCTCCAGAAGGGAGCCCTCGGCATCGGCGAAACCGCGAACCAGCCCTTCCCCTCCGGGCACATCACCTTCAACGAAGAGCTCGAATCCGAGTTCAACTACGACCCGGAGAAGGCCAGGACCATCCTCGAGGAGGCTGGCTACAAGGCCGGCGACCTGAAGCTGAAGCTGTACCCCTTCAGCGCCTCCCAGCAGGCTTACGCCGAAATCGTGCAGCAGCAGCTCGGCGCCGTGGGCATCGAGGTGGAAATCGTCGTTGACCCGAACTGGAGCGCGGGGTACTTCGGCAAGGAACAGGCCTTCTCCCTGTACGGGTACGTGGGCCGCGACTCCCACGTGCAGGCCCTGACCGAGCACTACGACGAAGGTGGCGTGCTGAACCTGAGCTCACCGTTCACCTCCGACGCGTTCCAGAAGGCCCTGTCCAAGATCCGGGAAACCCCGACGGATTCGGCGGACTACGAAGAGAACCTGCAGGCTGCCTCGGCGGCCGGATACCGCAACGGCTCCACGATCGCCCTGGTGGCGACGCCGAACCTGTGGGCCAAGGACTCGTCCGTCTCCGACAGCACGGAGAAGATCGAAGGACGGCTTGGCTGGAAGGGCGTCACGATCACCAAGTAGGAACCCTCGCGCCGGTGGCCGCGGCAGGTCCAACCGACCTGTCGCGGCCACCGGGGTTCCCGTCCTTCCGACTTCCCGCTTCCCGGAACACCAATTTCACAGCGAGCCGACCTCACAGAGAGCTGATCCCACATGGCATCACCACCCGATTTCGCGTCCGCTTCCCCGGGGCGCAGGACCGTGGGCATCATGTCCCACGTCTCCGGAGACCTGCCCACCGAAGACGTCTACCGGGCCACGGTGTCCCTGGCCCAAGCGGTGGAAAACGCGGGATTCGAGGAGTTCTGGATCGCCCAGCACCACTTCTCGCCCAACGCCGGCCACGTCAGCTCGCCCTTCGTGTTCCTCGCCCATCTGGGCGCGGTGGTCACGAAGCTGACGCTGGGGGTCGGTGTCGTGGCCCTTCCCTTCGAGGACCCCATCCGCTTGGCGGAGGACATCGTGACCACCGAGAAGCTGCTGGGTCCGCGGCTGCGCATCGGCGTGGGTCCGGGCAACCCGGCCTCCCGGTTCGATCTTTTCGGCATCACGGGTGAGCAGCGGCATGCGGTGTTCGAGGAAAAATACGCGGAACTGGCAGCCCTGCTGGACCCCGCGGCCGCCTCCGACCTGGCGGACGGCCAACTGTGGCCGGCGCCCGATCCGGTGCGGAGCCGGACCCTCTACCAGGCGACCTACACCCCGGAGCGGGGGCGGGTCATCGGGGAGCGCGGACTGGGCCTTCTGCTGTCCATTACCCATCCGTCGGCCGGGCGGGGGGAGGGACCTGCAACGGCCGGCGAGGGACAGCGAAACATCGTCGACGCCTACCTCGAGGGCCTGCCGGCGGGCGTCCCGCCCCGGATCACGGCCACCCGGGCGGTCCATGTGACGGACAGCCCGCGTGAACGGGACGAGGTGGCGGCGCACGCGCTGGCCCTGCTCGGCAAGGTCATGGGCTTCACCGAACCGGGTGCGCTGCTGGAGGCCCTGGGCGTCCGGCACGCTGTCGAGGCCACCGAAATCCTCGGCTACTCGATCGGGACGGCCGAACATGTCCGCGACCGGCTCGAGGACGACCCGGCCGTCGCCGCCGCGACCGGGGTGATCTTCCAGAACGTCACCAAGGACCAGACGGCGTGGCTGGACGGCGTGGCGGCACTGGCCGACGTCGTCGTTCCCGCGCTGGCAGTCTGAAGCCGGCGTCGGAAACCGGCCATGATCGCCCGGGGCTTTAGGGAGGCGTCGCCGGAGATGGTCACCGCCCGGCAGTCGGCGGCGCACCTCAGCCGAAGCGACGCGCTACCACTGCCCCTCGTTGGCGTACGGACGGGACCATAGCGCGACCTGCACGACGACCGCTTTCAGCCACGCCTGCATCATGGCGTCCACCTGCTCGGCGGAGTCCTCGCGGTTAGCCAGGAACGGGCGGATGGTCGTCGAGATGGGCACGGCCAGCGCGATCAGGTGCCGTAGCGGGACCACCGAGGTGGAGTTGACGTGGTCCGTGGCGTTCTTGTGCGCCGGAGTGTGCCGAAGGGCAATCTCCTGCTGGTAGTCCAGCCATTCCTGGTCGTAGGGCCGGGTGCAGGTGTCCCGGATCCACTGGCCGAAGCGGGAGCGCACGGCCTGCAGGTACTCCGGGATGGGAGCGCCGCCGGGCTGTGAGAAATGGGCGACAAGATGCGGCTGGCTGCCGACGAAGGCGTACCAGACGTCCAGGACGTCCTCGATCTGATCGTCGAGCAATTCGCCGACCCGGCGCAGCAACTCGGCGTCCTGCTCGCCGAACAAGACGCTGGCCTTGAGTTCCTTCAATTCGTCGAGGGTGACGGGGGAATGCTCGGCCCTGCCGTATGTGTAGCCGGGGATCTGGGATTCGCTGGGTGACTGGGCGGACATGGTCATACCTCCAACTCGTCGGGGCGCATCTCCTCGAGGGCAGGAACTTCCAATTCAAAATAGACGGGGTTCCCTGTCTACCGGCTGTGACGGCCGGACCGGGACCATGGTTTGCAGCAGGAAGTTCCGTCAGGTTCAGAACATACGCCCGTCCGGCATTGCTGACCAGACTCTTGCGGAGCCGTCCCGAACGGGCTAACATACAACCAAATGGTTGTACGTGAGTTGAGTGACACCGAGATCGACCGCATCTTCCAGGCCTTGGCGGATGCGACCCGCCGCGACATCATCAAGCAGGCGATGCTGCGGGAACAGTCGGTCTCCGAGCTCGCTGGGCGCTACGCGATGAGTTTCGCCGCGGTGCAGAAGCACGTGGCGGTGCTCGAGCGGGCCGCCCTCATCACCAAGGAACGGCGCGGGAGGGAGCAGATTGTGCACGGCAATCCTGACACCCTGCGCCGGGCCGCCCGGCTGCTGGACGCCTACGAAGACGTCTGGCGTGGCCGCACAGACCGCATCGGGGAGATCCTCTCCGAGCCAGTGAAGGGAATGGAACCATGACCGTTGTCAGCAGCAACAAGGACCTGGAGAACCTGACGCTCACGTTCGTGACCGAGTTCGATGCCGGGGTGGAGCGCGTGTGGCAGGTGTGGGAGGATCCGCGCCAGCTGGAGCGCTGGTGGGGGCCGCCGACGTGGCCGGCGACCTTCGAGCGGCACGAGTTCGTCGCGGGCGGCAGCTGCCGCTACTTCATGACCGGCCCGGAGGGGGAGCAGGCCCGCGGCTGGTGGACGATCACCGACGTCCAGGCGCCGCACCGCCTGGAGTTTCAGGACGGTTTCGCGGGCGACGACGGCGAGCCGAGCGGTTTCCTGGGGACCACCACGTGCGTGGTGACGCTGGAAGAGACCGGCGGGGGTACCCGCATGACGCTGGTGTCCACCTTCGAGAGCCTTGACCAGCTCGAGGAGATGGTCAAGATGGGCATGGAGGAGGGCATGGGGCAGGCGCTTGGGCAGATCGACGGGGTGCTGGCCGGGCAGAGCGTCCAGTAGGGGCCGCACTCCATGTGATCGGTTGGGTGGGGCGCCAGCATCTGGGCTGGCGCCCCACCTTTTTCGGCTCATCGCGTTCAAGGGTGTGGCCGGTATCTGAATCCGCCGCTCTCGAGGAGCGACCTGGCGATGGAGCCGGGGAGGTCGCGGAACTTCACGTAGTCGTGGCCTTCCTGTGCTCGAATGTGGGCCCGCGTCCGCGCACGGCTGCCACGACCTTGGCGACCTGGGCGTCGAAGGCGTCAAGCTGCTCGGCTTCGGCAGCACTCGCGACGAAGGCGCGCCGATCGCAGGCCATGCCCGCGCGCCATATCCGCTCAATCGCTCGTGTTGCGGTGATATCCGTCAACGGGTTGCCGGACACGAGGACCAGGTCCGCGCGCTGCCCGGCTCCCACACGTCCCCGGTCGCCGAGGCCGAACACTCGTGCCGGTTCGGATGTGGCAGCCGCCAGGGCCTGCGCCGGGCTGATGCCGCACCGGACCAGGAGTTCCAGTTCCCGGTGCAGGCTTGCTCCGAACACGGTCCCCGGGTTCGGGGCATCGGTGCCCGCCAGCAGGGTGACCCCCGCATCGGCCAGTCGCCGCACGTTGTCCTCGGCCCGCGAGTAGGGCGGCATTTTCCGGCCACGCCATCCCGCGGCACCCGAGGTCAACCGGCGTACCCAGGCATCCCCGAGCGCCTCAGCGAGCCGCGGGTCCCCTGCCACTGCCGCGCCACCGGGTTCACCGAGGGTGTTCTCGATGGTGGCCAGCGTCGGACCGACCACGATTCCGGCTTCGGCGATGCGTTCGACCAGAGCCTTGTCCAGCGCGGCGTCCGCGGGGACGTGAGCCAGCGCGTCGACACCGGCGGAAACGGCCTCCTCGACACCGGCTGTCGAGCTCACGTGAGCGACGACGACCAGGCCGCGGGCGTGCGCGGCAGTGACCAGTGCCTTGATGGTTTCGGAGTCCAGCGACGGCCAAAGACCCCCGGTGCCGGAGAAGATCTTCAGGTAGTCCGAGCCCTCCGTGATCCGTTCCGCGACGAACTGCTCGGCCTGGTCGGCGGCGGTCAGCGTCGGGAACGGGGCGTACATTATCGACGGGTGCCCGCCGGGTGCGGTGGCACCGACACCCGAGGAACGCACATCGGCCACGTCCAGACGGGAGCCGGCCAGCTCCTTGGCCCGGGCCACCAGGTCGGGTTTGCTGAACATGTCCAGAACGGTGGTAACGCCGAAGGTCAACGATTGCGCGAGCGCACCGGGAACGAGGTGCACGTGCGCGTCGATCAGGCCGGGCAGCACAGTCCCGCCCGCCGCGTCGATCACTTCGTCGCCTGCTTGGGCGGCCGAGGCCACCGAGCACTCGGTGATCAGCCCGTCAGCGAACCGGACTGAAGTCCAGTCCTGCAACTTCGTCCCGTCGAAAACCTTCGCGTTCACGATCGTCGTTGCCGCAGCCACGCGTCCTCCTTCCAAGGGATCAGGTCCCTGCTGGCTTGCCACCCTTGCCGCGGCGTCGCGGGGTTTCGGGCATGGCGGCCTCGCGGTGTGCCTCGGAGTAGGTGGCCGCCGCGCGGGCCGCGTCCACGTCCAGCCCTTGGGCGCGGGCGGTGCGCAGGGCATGGACGGAGTCGCTCATGGCCACCATGGCGTCGCCGACGCGGTCCGGGGAGTAGGTCATCGAGCGCTCGCGGGCGATGCCGAGGCCGGCTCCGACCTCGATGGCGTCCTGGTTGGCGCCCAAGTACAGGAACGTCCAGCCGTCCTTCTCCTCCTGGCGTTCGATCAGCGCCTTGGCGGCGGCGTGAGTGATCTCCCGGGAGGCGTTCTCCTGCCCGTCGGTGATGATGCCGAACACCACGGTGCCGGGGCGCTCCGCCTCAGGCTTGGCCTGGATGCGGGCCCGGGTTTCCGCAATGGAACGGCCGATCGAATCGAGCAGGGCGGTGCGGCCGCGCGGAACCAGGACCAGGGACTCGACGTCGGCGAGCGGCCTTTCGACGTAGACCTCTGCGAAGCCGTCGTCGAACTGGTACAGGGAGACGGTTCCGTCCGGGTCGGTCCGGCGCTGCTCGTCGATGAAGGCGTTGAAACCGCCGATCATGTCATCGGCGATGGAGGCCATCGACCCCGAACGGTCCAGCAGCATCACGATGTCGGTGCGGGTCTTGCTCACGGTGTTCCCCCTCTGGTGGGCCGGCGCTTCTGGAAGCGCGGCGGGCTGGTTGAGATCGGTGGTGTGCGGTCGAGCTCGGCGTCGTACCTGGCCCTTTCGAGCGAGGAGCCGACGACCCTTCCATCTGCGTTGGAGTAGGCCTGCAGCGGTTCGGTCCGTCCCAGCCGCGGCGGCACCGCGTTCGGCGACAGGCCTGCCCGGAGCGCGACGGCGCGGATGGAGGCCCCGTCCAGGGTGGCCCTGGCCATCGACTCGTTCAGGGCCTCGTCCACGAGTTCGCGGACCTCGCCCAGGACCTCCACCTGATCCAGTGCGGATTCGGGCAGGTTGTCCAGCAGGGCCATGGCCCGGGCGATGCGCCGGTGCGACGTGTTGCTCATGAATTGAGTATGAGCAGAAACTGCGCATGTGTAAAGAGTGCGCAGATCGTCGTATGTGTATAAATGCTCCGTGCTGTCCCAGTGGGGCGGCATCTAATTCGGTGACGTTTAGGTCGAGGTCACCCTTTGCCATTGGCGGGCTGGAAGCTCAGTAGCCCGCATGAACGACTGGAGCTGATGCTTGCAACCGTCCCGCAGCTCCGACCCGAAGGCACCAACAACTGGCGGATCGGCTACGGTCCCGCGGCCGATGACGCCGGCAACGCGCCGACCTCGGGAACCGACGACGTCCAGGAGTTGGACATCGCGAGCGCGATCGATGTGATCACCAGTTGGACGGCAGGCCGAGGCCTGCCCCTGAGCTACGGGGCCGCGCTCCGCGTGTACTGAAACCTCCTATCCCTTGGGCTTGCCAGTCCAAAAGTCTTTCTAGCCGGTTCCGAAACTTGTGTTTTCGGTAGTGCCAATCAGCGTTCCCCGAGGCCGGCTGACCACTTGGCGCTGCATGGGTTCCATCACTGGTTTAGGAGAACCCGTGGTACGGCTTCAATCGCAGCTGGCACGAGATTTGCCAAGGTTGCGAATCCGGCGGCCAATAGGACAGTTGCCCAGAGGGCCCGTCGTCGTCGGGCGCTGTCCACGAGTCGACGCAGCTCCCTGAATTCCTGGGCAACGTCTGTATGCATTTCCGCGGGTGGGCGAACATGCCACGTGTTCGGTCGGATCGCAGCGGCGCTGAAAGTAGCAATCTGTGCAGGACTCAACACCCTCTTCCGCCTCTTTAGACGGCGCACCAGCTGCTGGTCTGAGAGCACAATGGCACCCTCAGTCTTGACCTTTATGGTGAGGCTCTTGGCGCCGACGATGACGATCATCCCGGACACCAAGACTTCTTCGCCTGTTGCAGCGGACAGGAGCTTTTCCGCACGCGCTGCTTCGTGGACTGCGGCGGGTATGTAAGGCTGCTTCCTCCCGGCCACCAGGACCGTATTGCCTGCGACCCAGACCGTCTGGCCCGAGTGATTCTTGGTGTTCAGGGTGAAAGCGCCGGTAGGGCCGATAACGACGTGGTCGATGTCGGAGGAACCGGCGCCCACCGGCACTGCATGCAAGACGGTCCACTCCGGGCCGAGTCCTTCAAGAAGCCGGGCAACTCGGATTTCTCCGAGCGCGCCTCGGTACCAGGGAAGGGCATCCAAAGAGAGGGGATTGGCGCCGAAAAAGCGCGCAAACCAATTCCGGGTAGGGGCCTCTTGCTGTATGTCGAGTAGTTGGCCTATGACTGCTTGGCCTGGAATGCGATCCCTCAAGTCCCACGCCGGGCCCGGGCCGTCCGCAGCAAGTGTACGACTGCTGGATTCCATCAAATACCGACCTGCTCATGGGACAGTCGGTCTGCGTCCGTTGGGTACCCCGTCTGCTCTTTGGCGGCCACGATGTCAGATACTGCGAAAGCGTCGAGATGGCCGGTGCGCATGATCATCCGCTGCTTCAGATACGTCAACGCCCCCAATAATCCTCGGTCCCGCATTCCCATGGTTTACCCCCTAAACCAACGGCCGTTGCTGGCCGATACGCCCTGCCCGTGCCCCATTATGGCAACACCATACTGGGGCAGGAGCTCCACCAGCGAGCATGACTTCAGGGATGCTGCCCGTAATCATGGCATTCGATTGCCAAGCATTGTCCGGGACTTCTAGGTGGCAAGACGTGGAGGCCCTGCGGGCAATACGCAGCCCCGAAGGCCCTGGTGCCTATGGCTTGGGAGCTATCACGCGGAAGGATCGGGCGGTCCGGCTCCCTCAGCCGTGCGGAGGAAGCTCGACGGACATGCGGAAACCGAACGCCCGCCACAGCGACTCGTCGTCGTGTCCGTTCGGCGCCGGGTCGGAACGCAACTCCAGCACGGACCCGATGCGGGAAACCAAGAGGACGCTGCGACATCCGGCTTCTGGCGGCACCACCACGGAAGAGCCGCCATAGAGCCGGACGACCAGCGGCGAATCGTCTGCACTGACAAACAATGCACGCCGCAATTTCCTCACATGGCGTAGGGCGAGGAGAGCCTGGCCTTCATGGAAGCAGACCAAAGGGCGGTTGCCGGCTGTCGTTACTTGGCGGCCCGCCCCTAGCCCATCCGCACGTCGTGTGCCGGTGATGAAGTCGGACGATTCCCAGACCAGCGTGGTGGCGCCGGTAACCGTCAGGCTTCCGATGGAGGACTGGCGGGCGTTCAGCCGCACCACCGGGCTAGTATCAGTGAGTTCGTGTAGGTCGGCGGTGGTGGGAGCCGGGAACAGGAGCGCTTCCAGGGTCCGGGCAGGTTGCCGCGAACCGGTGCGCGCGGGCGCGATCTCGAGGCCCGTCGTCGTCCTTTGGGTGGCAGCGATGGGTTCGCTTTCGGGGGCGACAGAGCGCAGGGAGGGTCCGGGCCGGACCGGGGCCGCCGGCCGGACAAGACTGAGCGGAACGGGCGCCGGGGCGGGAACCGCCGTTGGGGCACCAACGGGACGGGAGAGGTCAAGCGGGGCCTTCGCTGCGGGGGCCGCAGGCGCCGCGGCCTCGGGCTTGATGCGGCGGCGAAGGAAGGGGAGGTCGTGCCGGATGGAGGACTGGTTAACGGGCATGGCTAGAGCGCGATCCGGAAATCTTCGGCCACGCCGCGCAGCCCCGTGGTGTAGCCCTGTCCAACGGCACGGAACTTCCAGCCGCTGCTGTGGCGATACAGTTCCCCAAAGACCATGGCATTGATGTTCGTGGCCGTCCCGGACGGCACCTCGAAGCGCAGCAGTTCCCGGTTCTGCGGGTCGGCAACACGGATGTAGGCGTTGCGGACCGTGGAAAACGTGCCGGGGCCGCGCACTTCGGGGTCGATGTAGACGACGAAGGTGATTTTTGCGACCTCGTCCGGAACCTGCGGCAAGTCGACGTCGATCTGCTCCTGGTCCTCCCCGCCAAGGTACTCGCCGGACTCACCGGTGCCGAATTCGACGGACGCTTCGGGGGTAGCGATCTGATTGAAGAAGACCAGATGCTCATCGGAGATGGCGCGGCCATCACTGCCGCACAGGATCGCCGCGGCCACGGGTTCGGCCTGCGGACCGCGGCTTGGCACCACCGACCATCCCAAGCCCATCACAACTGTGGTCAGGTGGGGGTTTTCTAACGTCAGGGCGGCATTTGCCCCGGGCACCATGGAAACCATCAGAGGTTTCCCCCGGTCAACATGGAGGGCTCGAACTTGTCGCCCAGGAATCGTGCATAGGTGGACAACTCAGTGATCGCCCCGCTCCTTACTTGGTGGTTCAGGTCTTGCGCAGTGGCGAACAGCAGCGCCAATTGCTCGCAGAGGAGGTTCGTGGCACGTGCGTCGTCGGACCGGTCCTGCTCGCTGGCGGCGAGAAAGGCCCTCAGCGGAGTGGGGAGGTAGTCCCCGATGATGGCTTCAAGCAGCACCCGCTGTTCGGTGGAGCACCCGTTCTGGGCGATGTAGTCCACCAGCGGCTGCAGGATGTCGTCTATCTGGCGCAGTTGCGACGAAACGATGTTCGGAAGGTCGCGGCCGGCGCCGCGCACTGTCATCTGCAGGGCGATGAGGGAAGAGGCGACGCGGTCGTCGTCGGACTCGGGAGGGGGCGTGGGGCCCTGTTCGGCGTCCCGCGGGGGGACGCCGAACAGGGAACTGAGAAACCGTGAAACCATCTTGGAAAGGTCCTACCGCAATGCCCTAGTTTCCGTCGGCCTGACGGACGCGTTCCAGGTACGGCTTGGCCTTTTCGAGGCTGGTCTCGAGCGCGTGGACGGTGCCTTCCATGCTCTTCGCGGCTTGGGACCGGAAGGTGTCGATGGCGTCCATGGTCTGGAAGACGTTGTCGAAAGCGCGCTGCAGGGTTTCCACGCTGACGCCGGAGCTTGCCGCTTGCTGGTGGATGCGCGTGGTCTGGTCCTTCAGCATCTCACTGGTCTTGAGGATCATGTTGTTGGTGGTGGTGTTGATCGCATCGATCTGGTCCAGCACCATCTTCTGGTTGGCCAAGGCCTCAGCGACGATCACGGCGGTGCGCAGTGCCGCGATGGTGGTGCTGCGGGCCCGGTCGACGCCCTTGATGAGCTCCAGGTTGTTCTTCCGGACCAGGTCCATGGCCATGTAGCCCTGCACGGACACCGCCAGTTGGGTCAGGATGTCCTGGTGACGCTGGCGGACGGCGTACAGAACGTCCGAGTCGAGCTGCCTGACCAGTTCCTCCTGGCCCAAGGCGCGGGCCTGGTCGATCTTGGCCACGCAGGCGTTGTCGATGGCCTTGGCGAACACCGCATACTCGCTGAGCTTCTGCATGTTCTCCCAGAGCTGTACCTTCTCGTTGGCCAGCGCCGCGTTGTCCTTCAGGAGGGCATCCTGGCCGGCCATCAGGGACTTGATGATGGCGTCCAACTGCTTCTGCGCGCTCTCGTAGCGCTGGAAGTACTTGACGAGCTTGTTGCCGCCGGGGATGAAGCCAAGGATTTTGCGGCCGACGCTCAGATGCTCGGTGGTCGGGGCCAAGTCTTCAACCGTGGTGCGCAGCTCTCCGAGCGTCGAGGCGACCGAGGCCTGTGCGCTGTTCCCTGCCCGCTTGGCGCCGGCCAAGGAGGTGCTGGAGCGCTCCAACATCCGGCTGGAGAAACCGCCGGAAGCGAGCATCTCGTCCCTGCCGAGCTTTGAGATGCCGTCCACGCGCTGCGCGAAGTCAGGGCTGCGGGTGTCCAACGTCGCGACCTCCGCGATGAACGCCGCGGCTTGCTGGTTGATTTCCTGCTGGCGCTCGGTAGGAACCGGCACCATGCCGGGGGCGTCGTCCGGCTGGATCAGCGCGGGGGCTTCGGGGGCCTGCAGCACCAGCGTTGCCTCGGAGAGATCCGGCGGGGTCAGGGGGACAGTCATGATGCATCCTTTCGGAAACAGGAAAAGGGGCCTGGGCCGGGGTTGCACGGAACCAATCCGTGCTACCCCGGCCCAAGCGTTGGAGATCGAGCTAGCTAGCCCAGCTGCACGCCGTAGTCGCTGGCGATGCCGTGCAGGCCGGTGGCGTAGCCCTGGCCGACGGCGCGGAACTTCCATTCGCCGTTGTGGCGGTAGATCTCGCTGAAGATCATGGCGGTTTCCGGGGCTGCGTCTTCACTCAAGTCGAAGCGAACGACTTCCTTCTCCGTCTCCTGGTTGACCACGCGGCAGTAAGCCGCGCGGACCTGGCCGAAGTTCTGCCTGCGGGCCTCTGCCTGGTCGATCGAGACCACGAAGATCACACGGTCGACGTCGGCCGGAACGGTGGTCAGGTCGATGATGATTTGCTCGTCGTCGCCACCGCCATCGCCCGTGCGGTTGTCGCCGTGGTGCGTGACGGAACCGTCGGCGCTGGCCGGCTGGTTGTAGAAAATGAAGTCGGCGGAGGACCGGACCTGGCCGTTGGCGCCGAGCAGGAGGGCGGAAGCATCGAGGTCGAACGCGTCACCGGTGGTGGTGCGCGGGTCCCAACCGAGGCCGACGACAGCCCGCCGCAGGCCGGGGTCGGTCTTGGTCAGGGAAAGGTTGCTGCCCTTTTCGAGGGTGAGTCCTGCCATCTGGGAATCCTTTGTTCGTGTGTGGATGGGTCTGCCGGGTCCGGCTGCAAGTGGTTCCACCGGACCTCGATTGCTGATAGGGGAGAGCGTCTACTCCAGGACGATGCCGAAGTCGGTGACGATGCCGTGCAGGCCGGTGGCGTAGCCCTGGCCGACGGCTCGGAACTTCCATTCGCCGTTGTGGCGGTAGATCTCGCTGAAGATCATTGCCGTTTCCGACGCCGCATCCTCGCTCAGGTCGAAGCGCACGACCTCCTGCTCCGTTTCCTGGTTGACCACGCGGCAGTAGGCGTCGCGGACCTGGCCGAAGTTCTGCCCGCGGCTGTCCGCCTGATCGATGGACACGGCAATGACAATGCGCTTTACATCAGGGCCAACGAGATCCAGATCGATCGCGATCTGCTCGTCGTCTCCGTCGCCTTCGCCGGTGCGGTTATCGCCCTGATGGACGACGGACCCGTCCTTGCTGGAAAGCTGGTTGTAGAAAACGAAATCGTCTTGGCTCCGGACCTTGCCGTTGTCCCCGAGCAGCAGCGCGGAGGCATCGAGGTCAAAGGGCGCTCCCGTGGTGGTACGCGGGTTCCATCCCAGGCCGATGATGGCCCGTCGCAGGCCGGGATCGGCCTTGGACAGGGAGAGGTTGCTGCCCTTGCCGAGTGTCAGAGAAGCCATTGCTGCATCCCTCCTAGAGAACCCGGGAAGCCGGAGGGATCAGATCCATGACGGTCTTGCCAGTGGCGCGCTCACCCACGGCATGGAAGGCCCACCCGCTGCCTTGGCGGGACACCTTGGACATGATCATGGCGGTGTGCGGTCCGGCGTCGGTCAACTGGAAGCGGGCAACTTCCGGGCCGCCCGGGGCCGAGTCGTCCACCAGGCGGGTGAACGCGTTGGCCACGCCGTCGAAGGTTTGCCCGGTGTAGCTGCTGATGACGAAGACGATCTGGGCCACCGCGGGGGAGACCGCTGAGAGGTCCACCAGAATGGTTTCGTCGTCACCTTCACCGGCACCGGTCAGGTTGTCACCGGTATGGCGGGTGGAGCCGTCCTTGCTGGCGAGCTGGTTGAAAAAGACCGCGTCCAGGGCCTTTCCGTCGGCGTCGAACAGGAGAGCCGAGGCGTCGAGGTCGACCTGCGCGGTCTTCAGTCCGCCAAAGAAGCCGCGCTTGGCAGGGGCGGCGGCATCCCAGCCAAGGCCCAAGCGGACCTTGGTGAGGGAAGCGCCATCGCTCTTGGTCAGGGAAAGGGACTGGCCCTTCTGGAGGCTCAATGCCATTGGGTTTCCTCGTTTCTACTTACTTGGTGGTGGCGAACTCGTCGTTGAGCTCTTCGGCTGCAACGCGCTGATTCCGAGCAATGGAACTAAACAGCGCAGCCAAAATCGGGACGGCGACGATCACACCCAGACTCCAGGCGATGAGGATGGCGATCGCGCCGAGGACAATGTCAAGGCTGAAGGACGCGTCGATGACCTCGAAAATGCCGAGGATTGCGCACCGGACCAGGGCGACTGGGCCCCTACAGAGGAGGGCCGCGAGCGAGAAGGTAGCGGGAACGAGCGGGGATCCGACGCATAATTTGAAAAACACGCGCTCGCGCGCTGCCCTATGCCGCGGCTGCCTAGTGCACAGGGCAGCGAGGTGTTTGACCCCTTAGACATGATGCTTCCCCCAGACAAGCTGTCTTGCTGTGCTTTGTAGCAGCCTAGCGGTCGGGAGCGACAAAAATGCTCTCCTGTGGGAGAAACCAAGGGCGTGGCTAAATT
Source organism: Arthrobacter ginkgonis (assembly GCF_039540195.1). NCBI lineage: Bacteria > Bacillati > Actinomycetota > Actinomycetes > Micrococcales > Micrococcaceae > Arthrobacter > Arthrobacter ginkgonis. The sequence continues at coordinate 104,153 of NZ_BAABEO010000034.1, forward strand.
TCGCGTCAACTCGCGGATGGTGCAGCTGCTGCGAACGGATCCTTGAGTAGTTGTCGGCTCGATGCAACGTAAGGCCGTCATCCTTGGAAATCCTGTCGACGGTGTCCAGTAACCTGGCCCAATGGGCGATGTTGCTGGGGGACAAAATGTTCGTGACTTGGGCGAAGGAATCTTTGAGGACCTGCTGACAGGCCAGTTGGCTAAGCGCCTCGAAGGGCTTCAGGAGCTCGTGGATTCTGTCGTCGAGGTCCCGATGTCCGAAGCACCTGCCGCGCTGGCCCGGTTTCTCGGGCCGGCGATCGAAGCCAAGCTGAGTACCCTCGAGCCCGAGGAAATGGTTGGCCTCTCGAACAGCATTCTGGATCTCCTCGACCACTCCGACCAAGTCCTTCCCGGCCCACGCAATCTCTTGTCGCTGACCCGGGACGGCGACATCCGGCGTCGTTCTTTCAAGCGTCCCCAGACGCCCCTAAGTGAGGCGGCGCTCCTGACGAACGGCCGCGACGAACCGCAACTGCGGTCCGAGCTCCTCGCCGAGCTGTCGTCGGCTGACAGCGTCGACCTGCTCTGCGCGTTCATCAAGTGGGAAGGTCTCCGTCTGCTCACGGAGGCGTTGGAGGAGTTGAAGGACCACAACGTCCCGATCCGCGTCATCACCACCACTTACATGGGCGCTACCCAACGCCATGCCATCGACGAACTCGTCCGTCGCTACGGTGCCGAGGTCCGTATCAACTACGAGACCCACGCGACGCGCCTGCACGCCAAGGCCTGGCAGTTCCGTCGCAGATCAGGCTTTGACACCGCATACGTGGGCAGCTCCAACCTGAGCAAGCCGGCCCTGCTCGAAGGCCTCGAATGGAACGTGCGCCTTTCCGGAGTGACCACCCCCGCCCTGCTGCAGAAGTTCGACCTGACCTTCGAGAGCTACTGGCAGGACGAGAAGTTCGTTCCGTACAACCCCGACAAGGACGCCGAAATGCTCGACGCCGCGCTGAAGCGCGCCGGAGGCACGACGGCGGCACGCAGCCTGGGCGCGACTGGCCTGGAAGTCACGCCCCTTCTTCACCAGAAGGAAATGCTTGAGGAACTCGACGCCGCGCGAACGAACCGCGGCGAGCACCGAAATTTGGTGGTCGCCGCGACGGGGACGGGGAAAACCGTACTCGCGGCACTGGACTACAAGCGGCTCTGCGAAGAGGCGGGACGCGATCTAACGCTGTTGTTCATCGCGCATCGCAAGGAAATCCTGGACCAGTCGCGGACAACGTACCGGAAGGTCCTGGGCAGAGGTTCCTTCGGCGAGATGTTCGTCGACGGACAAAAGCCGCAGCAGTGGAAGCACGTCTTCGGCAGCGTCCAGTCGCTGAGTGCGATGGGCCTGGACAAGATCGCTCCCGAGGCGTTCGACGTGGTGGTCGTCGACGAGTTCCACCATGCCGAGGCCGATTCCTACCGACGGCTGCTAAGCCACCTGGCACCGGTGGAGCTCCTCGGACTGACGGCCACGCCGGAACGCGGCGACGGCGTGAACGTTGCCGACACGTATTTCGGTGGACGGATTGCCTCGGAACTTCGGCTTTGGGACGCCCTGGATGCGGACTTGTTGGTGCCGTTCCACTACTTCGGCGTGGCGGACGACGTCGACCTGAGCGGCATCGAGTGGAAGCGCGGGTCCTATGATCTGTCCGCGCTGAGCGATGTGTACACCGGCAACGACATGCGGGCCCTCAAAGTCATCACCGCCCTACGCGACAAGGTGCTGAGCACCTCCTTGATGCGGGCCATCGGGTTCTGCGTTTCGGTGCAGCACGCCGAATACATGGCCAGGGTGTTCAGCGAGGCGGGCATCCCCTCGCTGGCGGTTTCCGGTCAGACCGGCAGCGATGAACGCAGTGAAGCGCTGGCCAAGCTGCGGGCGCGCGAGATCAACTGCATCTTCGCGGTGGACCTCTTCAACGAGGGCCTTGATGTGCCCGAAATCGACACCATCCTGCTGCTGCGGCCCACACAAAGCAGCACGATCTTCCTCCAACAGTTGGGTCGCGGATTGCGCAGATCTGACGATAAAGCGGTGCTGACCGTTCTGGACTTCATCGGACAACAGCGGCGGGAATTCCGCTTCGATGTGAAGTTCCGGGCGTTGCTGAACGCTTCTCGAAGGCGGATGCAGACAATGCTCGAGGACGAGGCCCCGAATCTTCCGTCCGGTTGCCAGTTGGTGCTGGATCGAGTGTCTCGCGAAATCGTCTTGGACAACATCAAGTCCCAGCTCAGGCTCAACAAGCCAGCACTGGTGAAGGAGATCAAATCCCACGGGACAACAATCCTCGAAGACTTCCTGGAGGAGTCGGGACGAGACTTCGAAGATGTCTACCGTCGCACCGGAGATTCGTGGACGGACCTGCTGCGGAAGGCCGCCCTTATTGGGGCGCGCTCTCCGTGGGAAGAGAGCCTCGAGGACTTCAACGCGGAGCAGCAACGCGAGGAACGCGAATTGCTCAAGCGCATGACTCGCTTCCTGCACATCGATGATGCCGAGCGGGCCGAAGCCTATTCCTTGCTGCTGTCCGTCGATGCGCCGAGGTACGACGAACTCGGAGATCGCCGACAGACCTTCGCCCGAATGTTGTTCTACACCTTCTGGGACGACGGCAATGGCTTCTCATCCTACGACGAAGGCCTCGACCGCATCCGAGTTCACGGCCACCTCGTGGAAGAACTCCGGGCGCTTATGGCCAGAGGAGTGGAACGGAGCCCGCATTCGCCGCGAGGACTCGGACTGGGACTCCAGCACATTCCGCTGCATTCGCATGCCACTTACTGGCGCTCGGAGATTCTGGCGGCGCTGGGCTATGGATTCCTGGAAAAGGGCAAGGGTGTGAGTCACCGCGAGGGTGTGGCCTGGTGCCCGGAAACGTCAACCGACGCGTTCTTCGTCACTCTCAACAAGGATGAAGCGAGCCACAACCCGAACACCCTGTATAAGGACTACGCAATCAGCCCGGACCTGTTCCACTGGGAGTCCCAGAACGCGACCTCCCCGGATAGTCCGACCGGCCGCCGCTACCTTAACCGGAAGGCTTACGAAACCCACATCGTCCTCTTCACCCGAGACGTTGCCGAGGACGCCAACGGAATGGCCCAGCCGTTCACGTGCCTCGGGCCGGTGGACTATGTGCAGCACAAGGGCGCCAAGCCGATTGCGATTACCTGGAAACTGCAGCGCGAAATGCCCGTTGACGTGTTTACTGCCGCCAGTGCGGTGGCGCGATAATACGGGCGATCCCAAGAATCGAGGAATAGGACGGCCATGCCGGTTGGTGATGCACAGAGGGCTTTCATGCAGGCCGCGGCTGAAGATGGGATCCGGCTTCGGCCAGGCGAGACGCTCCCTTGGATCAACGGATTGGTGCACTACGCTCTGCCCGGAGGGCGCAAGCGGCATATGAGGCGCTCGACGACATTTTCGTGAAACTCGACGGCAAGGTGGCGGAGCAAAAAGCGAAACGACGCCGTGTTCTGCCATTGGACTTTGTTCATGAATCGACGGGGACGATCGTGGAGTTTGATGAAATGCAGCATTTCACGAGCTTCCGAAGGCATTCTCTCGAACTATACCCGGAGGGGGTGTCAACCGGGTTCGACCTTGATCGGTACATCGTTATTTGCCACGACTGGAGCACTAGGGCGGATAACTATCGTGCGGCAAAAGCTGCGACTGGGTTTGGTCCTGGAGGCCGTCAGAAGCAGCGCGCGTACTTTGACGACCTTAGGGATCTCGCTGTTCCCGCCATGGGAGGACCGGGCGTCATTCGTGTGGCCTGCTTCGATAACGACGGAAGGGCAGCCTATGCGAGAGAAAGAGAAAAACTTCAAAAATTGATGACGGTGTAACGCAGAAAAGAATTCGATGTAATTTCGCTTGCACCCACTAAAATGTATTCTTCCCGGGAAAGGTTCCTGGCGGTCGAGATGCATAGTGAAAGTCGTCTAAGCCGGAGTCTTGGAGACTGCATGAGGAACGGAGGGAGTTTTATGCGCTATTTGGCTTGCAGAAGGGGCAGCAAGTATAGGAAGTGTCTGCATCGGCTGATATCAAGGTTTCGCGTGCCGGCGTCTGGGCACTCATAAACCCCCGGAGAACGCCGTTCTTCTGGACCCCCGAGTGCGGCGTGCTTTCCACGTTCCGGGAACTCCCCATGGTGTAGGCGAGACGCAGGGTTACATGTTTCTGCTGGACGGGCAAAGACACGTTTCTTTGATCGAGGTCCTCGAGGAAATAGAAGGTAAGTTGGCGATTACTTGTCCGGCGGGTGGGGACGATGATGCATCGAGAACTGTGTACCTTCTGAAGGAGGCGCACAAGGGCACTCGTTTGGAGACGCGGACAAGGTTCACAGCTCCGGCTGCCCAGCATAGCCAGGCCAGCATGATCGAGAGCGTGCATCAGGCCGCTGTCAAACAGCTGGTTGCGCGCGTGAAGCAGGTTGCGGAGAACGGTTGGAACGGGCTCGGCTAGCTCAGTCTCAAGGGCCGTGCTCGCGCTGATCCGGCTCTTAGCAAACGAAGGTGTAGTCGGGCTCTGGATTCGTCGGCTTCGGGCAGGCGAGAGTGCGCGGTCTCAGGCGGGGAGCTGGGCGTGGCATCGTCTGCAATGGTGCGGATGCTTCTCGAACAGCGGGGGAGATGGCGCGCGAATATGAAGCAGGCGACACCGAAGCAGAGCTAGAAAAGAAGTGAGGACTGCCGCATGGGGCGGTGGACCGGGCGTTGCACCGCGCTGCGCTGGAGACGCGTCACAGAGCGCACTGCCGCTGATCTTGAGAAGGAGAAACCCCGCATGGCTTCAAGAAGCTGACGTTGACGACAACATTCTGTGCGCAGAGAGCGGCGCTTCAAGATGCTAGGTGCAGAGAAGAATTCCTGGGACTACTTATTCTTATCGTCTTCGCTAGCTACATCTTGCCCGCTGCCCGCTGGCTCGTCCTTTGCCAGTAGGCTCTGTTCGCGTTTGGCACCCCGACTCTTCTTGAGCTTCTCGTATCCCCAAGCCGCTCCACCGAGTACTCCGCCGACAACGAGTCCCCTTACTCCGCCAGCTTTGGTCCCCTTCTCGAGTCCTTGATGATAGCCATGACCCCACGCATCATTTCCCTCGATTCATGCTCCTTGCTATGTTCTTGACTCGGCTCGAGCATATCTGGCGTGGGGTCGCTTGCTGTGCGGGCGCCGTAGCGGCGCCCGCACTAGCAGCGGTGTCGGGTGACACCGAACGGCTCTTGTACCAGCTGCAGAGCTATCGTGTCGTGCAGTTCTCCCCATGGCCCGCACGTCCGGCACCGGGGATTCGGTTCGGTGCCTTGATACTCTGCCTCTACCGGGGCACCGCCACGTAGCGACTACACTCCTGACTGCGAAGAGTCCCTAGTGATGATGTGGCATCCCACCGTTCACAGTTTGTTGGAGGCGGGGGAAGGCTCCACCAAACGAATTGCGCCCACATCGGCAATGAACCTATAGAACCGTTCCTCCTCATGGGTCATGGCGATGATATGGAATGGAGGCTCTAGATCTTGCGATTGGATTTGATTGCGAAGCCGCACGACGTCGTTTCGATCGGTATAGATCAGTAGAATGTCCAAGTCTTGGGGCGTCTCCGACGATAGGGCTGAACCAAACAACCAGAGAGCAAGCCTGCCGTTAAGTCGGGCAAGCGAGCAAAGGTGCTCAAGGTGCGACCACTGACGAGGGCCGTTCACTCCCTGAATAGTGAGGAGAGATTTTCGAGAAATTCGTTGAGAGTATAGATGTGAATTTTCAAAAAACGTCCTGCTTCGATTGCCTGCGGACTCATTGCGTTAGCGTATGGATTTTTTGAGACAACTGCATCAACTTCGATGTCTTCATAATTCTCAACGAGAGTGTAGACCTCGTCAGCGGTCAACTCATATTGGTTGGTAATAATGATGTGCAGTGGCGATTTCTCATCTGTTGGAAAGAGAGTGAAGGCATTTTCGCCGATGCGCTCGATACGACGAATAGACGAGTGCAAGATCAGCCTTCGTCGAACATATGTGTGATCCGGCGATCGGTAGGCAGCGATCTCACCTTCGGACTCTAAAGCCCTTCGGAGATCCCCAAAGCTCCCAATCACGAATCCGACCCCTTCTGCGCGCCTGTATGTATCGGGCTTGGCCCTTCGTTTGGTCAGGACGACAAAGTCAAGGTCCTCCACTTCTTGTTGTGCCTTAAGTAGTTCCGGGAGATCGAAATCACTGCCAATGTTGGGGTCTACGCAGTAGATGTGGCCGCTCGGTCGTCCGGACCGTTCGATGCGTAATCCAAGGTCCGACCCTTCGATAGTGCTCACCGCGTAGGTGTAGTCGTTGCGCAACTGGTTTGCAACCCAGTCTCTGATAGTCAATCCCGCTCCTGAAGTATGTGGTTCATTTCTGTCGGAAATCTCTGACTGCCGGCAGTCCAATCGCCGAGCAAATGGCGCGCCTCCAACTCGTCTCGATGAATGGCGAAAATCTGCGCGATCCGCTGTTCGTCTGAATCAAGGAGCGTCACGTTCTTTGCCAAAGCCGAGACTATCTCCGCATTATTTGGGATGATTGTGCGCCGCAAGTGGCGGTTCCACTGTGCTGCCCGTTCGTCGGTATTGAGGTCATCGGAAGGACCATACAATTCAAAGATCATTCTGTTGGTATCGAGGCGAGAGGAAACGTAATTGCGAGCCTCACCCCGATCTGAAAAGTCTGGGACTCCAGCAGCGGTTTGCACGGCCCTCTGACGCCGAGCTTTCCAATTTTGCATCATTTCGGCGGGATATAGGTTTGGAGCCTTATCGACGAGGGTGTGGCAGTTCGCACACAAGACGACGATATTTGAATGATGGGCACGATCGTCCGCTGACATAAGCGTCGCTGAAACGTCGCGGGGTCCTCCAGTTGAGGCAGATATGATATGGGCCATTTCAGCAAAATCTGCCGTCGAATCGTCGGTGAAGAGTCTGCCCGTTGAGCAAGAGGGGTTCGCGCAGTAGCCCCCAGACTCACTCCATAGCAACCTCTTTGTGATAGTCGACAACGCAGTTCGCTTGCAGCCTGTTTGCATTTCGGGCGAAGTCACCGTCTGATTATGCCATCTGCATTCGCTCGAGCGAGGGAACTCGTTGGGCGTGGAATGCGTCAGATTATTGAATGTCTCGAAGTCTCTCGAAAATCTTCCAATCCACCTCCTCCTCCGCTCCGAACTCCCATCGACAGCCCGCCGCGATCGGCGGGACGGTGAAGCGGACCAGCGTCCGCGGAACGAAGGAGAATGCCATGAAGACCATCGCGCGCAACACCCTGCTGGGCCTGGCAGCCACCGCGGCCCTCGGACTCACCGCCTGTGCCGGAGGCACCACGACGGCGACCTCGCCGACGTCCAGCATGGCGGACACGTCTAGCGCTCCCGCCAGCTCCTCGGCAACGATGATGGACCCGGCCGCCAACCTGGTGGGTCCCGGCTGTGCCGACTACGCCGAGCAGGTCCCGGACGGCGAGGGTTCGGTCGCCGGCATGGCCCAGGACCCGGTGGCGGTCGCCGCCTCCAACAACCCGCTGCTGACCACGCTCACCAAGGCGGTCTCCGGCGAACTGAACCCGGACGTGAACCTGGTGGACACCCTCAACGGGGACGAGTTCACGGTCTTCGCCCCGGTCGACGAGGCGTTCAAGGCCATCCCGGAGAAGGACCTGAACGCCGTGGTTGCCGACAAGGACCTGCTCACCTCCGTTCTGACCTACCACGTGGTGGCCGGCCAGCTGACCCCGGACGAGGTTGCCGGCACCCACGCCACGGTCCAGGGCCAGGACCTCGAGGTCACCGGCTCCGGCGACACCCTGAAGGTCAACGACGCCACCGTCATCTGCGGCGGCGTGCAGACCGCCAACGCCACGGTCTACCTGATTGATGGGGTGCTGCTGCCTCCGGCCAAGAACTAGCCGGGCAGGGAACCAGCCGGGCCAACACATTTGTTGGCCGGTCCATCAGAAGGTGTGCCAACAGGGGAGTGCTGCCGGGGGCCGGGCCGGAGCGGGAAACCGCGCGGTCCGGCCCCCTGCCGTGCCGCCGCACGGAAGTGCCGGACGCCGGCGTCGTACCCCCGCCCGACGACGAGCGAAGTCGTGAGATGCTAACCACCATGTACCAGTCAGGTCGGGACCAGCCGGACGACGCGTCGGCCCCCGCGGTCCCCACGACCCCGGACGCACTGCTGGCGCGCACTGCCGGCGGGGACGAGGGCGCGTTCGAGGCCCTGTACGACGCCGCCGCCCCCATGGTCTACGGGCTCGCCCGCCGCGTGCTCGCCGACGCGGCCCAGGCCGAGGAGGTCGCCCAGGAGGTCCTGGTGGAGGTCTGGCAGACCGCGGCCCGCTACGATCCCGCCCGCGGCGCCGCGCTGTCCTGGATCGCCGCGATCGCCCACCGCCGCGCGGTGGACCGGGTCCGCGCCTCGCAGGCCAGCCGCACCCGCGACCTGCGCGAAGGCATCCTCGGCTTCCAGGAGGCGCAGGACGACGTCGAGGACCTAGCCGTCCTGCACGCCGACGGACAACGGGCCCGCCAGGCCCTGCTGGAGTTGCCCGAGGCCCAACGGGAGGCGATCGCGCTGGCCTACTACGACGGGCTCACGCACCAAGAGGTCTCCGAACGGCTCGGGGTGCCGCTCGGAACGGTAAAGACACGGATACGCGACGGATTGACCAAGCTCAGGAACAGGATGGGGGTGGCGTAATGGAAAACAAGGACCCGAACCGGCGGAACACGGACCCGCAGGAGACCGCGGAGCCGGACTTCGACGCCGACGTCGCCGCCCTGCTGGGGCTTGCCGTCGCCGAGACCCCGCCGCCCTCACTCAAGCGCAACGTCATGGCCGCGATCCGCTCCGTCCCGCAGCTGCCGGCGGACGAGGCTGGCGAACAGCACGACGCCGGTCCAGAGCCCGACGCCGGCGCGCCGGCTGCCGCGCCCTTGCCGGCTCCCGCCGTCGAGCAGGAAACGGCGCCCGCCCCGGATTCCGGTCCCGACGCGGCGCCCGAGCCGCTCCGGCTGGACACAGCCCGCCGTTCCCGCGAACGCCGCTGGCTCACCGGGCTGGCCTTCGCCGCGTCCGCCCTGTTGCTTGCCGCCGCGGGCCTGGGCGGAATCCTGATCCGCCAGCACAACCAGCAGGAGGACCTGCGCCAGCAAGTCGCCGCAGCACAGAGCGACGCCGCGCAGATGCGCCGCCTCCTCGAAGCCCCGGACCTGCACTCTGCGCAGGCGCAGACCACCGAGGGGGCTCCGGTCGTGCTGGCCTACTCGCCGTCGGAAGGCCTGATGGCGGTCTCCGGGCAGGACCTTCCGGATGCGCCGGAGGGGCACGGCTACGAGCTGTGGCTGATCTCCGCGGATGGCGCCGCCCCTGCCGGGATGGTGTCCGCCGGGGACGTCGCCATGGTCGAGGGGTCGATGGAGGGCGTCACGCACCTGGGCATCACGGTCGAGCCGGCGGCCGGTTCGCCGCAGCCAACCACCGAGCCGATCCTGCTCCAGGCGCTCTAAGGCGGATCCCGGCGGTTCCCCCTGTGCCACTTTGTGGCACGACATTCCTTGGTTTGTGGTGCAGGTCTCACAGGATTGGTCGAGCGAGTCCGTTCGCCGATCAACAACTGCATGGGGGTTTCTGCTGACATGACCGTGACCGATGTCCCTCACATAGAAGAAGCGTCCGCCCGGATGGTCTCTCCCTTCCCGGCCGGCTTCCTGGCCTCGGGCGTCTCCCCGTCTCAGGGTGGAGGCCCGGCCGATGACGTGGACGCAGCCGAGGGCAAGGCCTTCGACGACTATCTAGAGGGCGGCACCATCAAGGCCTCCAAGTCAGTGCAGAAGGCGCTGCAGGTCCTGGACAGCTTCCTCGAGGCCGGGCATTCGATCGGCGTCAGCGAGATCGCCCGGGCGGTGGGCCTGCCCAAGTCAACGACCTACCGCATCATCCGCCAGTTGGCCACCTGCGGGTACCTGGAGCGCGTGGGGGACAGTTACCGCCTGGGGTTCCGGCTCTTTGTCCTGGGCCGCCGGTTCATCCTTTCCGGCCCCAACGGACTGCTCGACGCCGCCGCGCCCTTCCTGGGAAGCCTCTTCCTGCAGACCGGCTTCTCCGTCCACCTCGGCGTGATCGAGCACGGGGAGGTCACCATTTTGGACCGCCTGCAGAGCCACCGGATGAACATCTCCTTCGGCTCGGTCGCCGCCAGCCTCCCGGCCACCACCACCAGCATCGGCAAGATCCTGCTCGCGCTGGGGGATGAGCCCCAGTTGCGCGAGACACTGGACCGCGGATTGCCCCGCCGCACCCCGGCCAGCATCCAGGCTCCCGGCATCCTCATGCAGCAACTGGCCGCGGCACGTTCCAGCGGCGTCGCTTACGACCTCGAGGAGAGCGTCCGCGGCGTCGTCTCCGTCGCCTCCGCCATCCATTGGCGCGGCCGCGCCATCGCCGCCGTCTCCGCTGCCGGACCGGCCGGCCGCTTCGACCCGCACGCCGCGTCCCAGTACGTCCTGCGCACCGCCAAGTCCGTCGAGGCCGACTTCCTCAAGCGCCGCCTTATGGCGCAGGACTTCCGCCGGTAGGACGCGTACGACGCCGGCCGTCGAGTCCTGAGGCTGACAAGGGCCCTTCCGCTCCCGCAGAGGGGCCCTTGCGGCGTTGGCGGGACCCCGTGTTTGCGGCGCCAGAGCGGCCGATTTGGGGACCGTGCCACTTTTTGACACGGGCGCGTAGGGGCAGCCCGGACCGCTCGCAATAGTGGTGGCACACCCCAAACCCTTCCCGAAAGGAACCCTCCATGGCACTCACCGAAGAAGGCATCATCAAGGTTCCGGGCCTGCTCAGCCGCTGGGTCCGCCTCAGTACCGGCGTCAAGGTCCACTACGTCACCTCGGGCGAAACCGGCCCGGCCGTGGTCCTGCTGCACGGCGGCATCCCCGGCTCCTCCGGCACCGCCGGCTTCCGCTTCATGGCCCCGTTCCTTGGCACCAACGGCTTCCGCGTCTACGCCCCGGACATGCCCGGCTTCGGCCTCACCGAGGACCCGAACAACTTCTACGGCTACGGCCGGGGCGCTCACGTGGACTTCATCCAGGACTTCGCCAACGCGCTGGCCCTGGACGAGTTCCACGTCGCCGGCAACTCGATGGGCTGCACCAACACGGTGAACTACGTCGTCGCGCACCCGGAGCGCGTGCTCAGCTTCGCGTTGATCGCCGGAATGATCGGCGACCTGGTCAGCCGCGAGCAGATGCGCGCCGTCGACAACCGGAACAAGGGGCCGCTGCCCGGCAGCGGCGGCACCTACGACGGCAGTCCGGAGATGATGCGGCAAATTATGGAGAGCATCATCCTGAACCCCGAGGACATCACCGACGACCTGGTCGCGATGCGCACCGCGGCGGCCAACCGCCACATGGACGTCTACGACGCCAACATGGACCGCATCCTCCGCTCCACCGACCCCAACGAGATTGTCAGGCTGACCACCACTGACCGCCTCGACAGGATCACGCTGCCGGGCATCTACCTCTTCGGTCGCGAGGACGTCCTCTACGCGGTGGAGGCCGCCCACCTTCAGGAGGACGTGCTGCCGAGCGTGCAGTTCTTCTACCCGGAGAACACTGGGCACCAGGGCCAGACGGACCAGCCGGACCTGCACAACCAGGCTTTCCTGGAGTTCTTCCGCGACGGCAAGGTCGCCTGGGAAACCGCCCTGGCCGCCGGCATCTCCACCCGCCGCGCCCCCAATCCGAACCTGGTCGACGTCCCGGCGGACCTTCGCACGAACGGGGCCAGCGCCCCCGAACTCGACCCGGTCCGCTAGACGCAGTTTCCCGGCCGTCCGGCCACGCGCTCCCGCCCGCAGCACCGAAAGGAACAACGATGTCCCAGACCCTCGCGGACTCCGCCTCCACCGCGGCCGCCGCCCCCCATGCCAAAGCCAATCCCCGGTCCACGACCGCTACGAAGCCCAGCATGCGCGAGCGCGCGGCCGCCCTGGTCCCGGGCATCGCCGCCCGCGCCCAGCAGGTCGACGCGGATCGCGTCATCCACCCGGACTCCATCCAGGAACTCGTCGACTCCGGCCTGACCCGCGCCATGCAGGCCTCCGCTTACGGGGGAGAGGAGGCCGACCCCGCGGACTTCATCGCCGCCGTCGTCGAGATCGGCAAGGCCTGCGCCTCCACCGCCTGGGTGTTGTGCATCCTGGGCATGCACAACTGGCAGTTGGCCCACTTCGAGGAGTCCCTGCAGGAGGAACTCTTTGGCGAGGACCCCACCACGCTGATTTCCTCCTCCTACTCCCAGCAGGGCACCGCCCAGCGCGTTCCGGGCGGCTACCTCGTCAACGGACGCTGGCGCACCTCCAGCGGCGTGGTGCACTCCCAGTACGCGATCGTGGGCATCGACGTCCAGGTGGACGGCAAGCCGCGGGCCCACGACTTCGTCCTTAACCTCGAGGAGGTCGAGGTCTTCGACGACTGGTTCGTGATCGGCCTGCGCGGCACCGGCAGCCGCAGCATCATCGCCAAGGACCTCTTCGTCCCGGAGAACCACGCGATCGACCGCGACGTCGTTTTCGCCAAGCTCGGGCCGGGCCTCAAGCGCAACGACTCCGCGCTGTTCCGGATCGACCAGGGCGTGCTCTATGCGACCGTCGCCGCCGCGCCCGCGTTGGGCACCGGCTGGGGCTTCTACACGGAGTTCAAACGCCAGATCTCCAACTACACCCGCCGCACGGACCAAGCCAGGATCGCGGAGGAACGCACGGTCCTGCTGCGCCTCGCCGATGCGGGCGCCGCCCTGCGGGACCAGGAATCCGTGGTCCTGGGCCACATGGACAAGGCCTATGCGCGCGCCGTCGCCGGCGAGGAGTATGACTCGCTGGAACTGGCCGAGGCCATTTTCGACATGTCCCGCACCTCCCGCGCCGCGCTGATCGGCCCCCAGCACCTGATGCAGGTGCTGACCGCCAGCGTGGTGGTCGAATCCAACCCGTTGCAGCGCATGTACCGGGACCTGCTCACCGCCCGCCAGCACGGCACGCAGAACGTGGACCTGCACGGGGCCGCGATGATGAACCTGGAGATGGGCAACGAGGCGGTCTCCCGCTTCATCCTCAGCCCCGCCCGCAGGCAGGCCGCGATGGACCGGGCCGCGCAGCTCTACGGCTGAGTGCCCGACGGCAGGCCGGATCACCCTTGGCGAGTCCGGCCTGCCGCCCTCCCTCCCTCCCTCCGAAAGGACCCCTGCAGTGAGCGCCCCCGCCAATAGCACGACGCCGGCCGCCGCCCCCGCGCGCGGCGGCATCCTCCACTCCTTCCGCGCGCTGCGGAAGCGCGACTTCGCGATCTTCTGGACCGGAGCCTTCATCACCAACGCAGGGGCCTGGTTCCAAAGCCTGGGCGTCCCCTACGTCCTGCTGATGCTCACCGACAGCGCGCTCTGGGTCGGGCTGGCCGCCGCGGCGCAGTTCGTGCCCGTAATGCTGCTGGGCCCGCTCGGCGGGCAGATCGCCTCCGCCGGCCGGCTTAAGCGGACGCTGATCATCACCCAGGGTCTAAGGTCCCTGGCCGCCCTGGCCCTCTTCGCCTGCTGGGCCACCGGGGTGCGAGAGCCGCTGGTGTTCCTGCTGCTCGCGGCGGCCGCCGGCTGCGCGCAGGGTATCTCGATGCCCAGTTGGCAGGCGTTTGTCCACAATCTCTCCGACCGCCAGGACCTGGCCTCAGCCGTCACGCTCAACACCCTCCAGTTCAACCTTTCGCGCTCGTTCGGTCCGGCCATTGGCGGCTTGGTGCTGCTGGCCTGGGGTCCGTCGATGGCGTTTCTGCTGGCCTTCGTCGCGGTGCTCTGCGTGGTCGTGGCGCTGGCGCTGGTGCGGCAGTCCGGGGGAGCGGCGGCAGCCCGCGCTGGCGCTGCCGGCAGGCCGGGGGTCACCCGTGGCTTCATGGAGGCTGCCCGTTACAGCTGGGGCCAGCCCGGCATCCTGCTGGCCTTAGTGCTGGTCGTCTGCGTCGGGGTGCTGGGGATGCCGGTTTTCCAGCACGTGATCATCTTCGCGGAAATGGTGTTCGGCAGCGGGGAGACGGGCCTGACGCTGCTCAACCTGGGATTGGGGCTGGGGACCCTGCTGGCGGCCCCGGTGGTCGCCGGATTCGAGCACAAGCTCGGCCGGGCCCGGCTGGCCCGTTGGGCGGTGCCGCTCTATGGCCTTGCCTTCATGGGGTTCGCCGTGGCGCCGGGGACGATTTCCGCGGCGCTGGCCCTGCTGGTGGTCGGCGGGGCCTTCCTGGCCGCGATCTCGGTGGGCAACACCTCCGTCCAAATGCTGGTGGAGGACGGGTTCCGCGGCCGGGTCCTGGCCCTAAACGTCATGGTCTACACCGGCTCCGTGGCGCTGGGGGCCTACCTGCAGGGCTGGCTGAGCGACCTCATCGGTCCGCGCCTGACCCCGTTGCTCGCCGGCGGAGTACTGCTGGTGGCGGGCATCGTTCTGGCCTGCTGGCGGGGCAAGTACTCGCTGTCCGCACTGGAGGACCGGCGCCCCGCCAATGTCCCCGACGCTGCCCCGGAAAACGCCTAGCCAAAGGCCGGACCGCCCGTCGCTTCACGTTGTGGCACGGGCCGCTTTCTGGGCCGCAGAGGGTGCTGAAGGATTCAGGCAACGGCGGATATGCCGAGGATCACATTCCCGGATCCGCCGCCCCCCTCCTTCCCCTTACCGCCCCTCCCTCAGTTCCCCTCCCACCCATTTCCCCTCCAATCAAGGAGAAACGTCATGGCCCCTTCCCGCGGCACCGCACTCAAAGGGAACGCGCCCCTTGCGGACCAGGCGACTGCCCGTTCGATCAACGGGGACACCTTCCGCAAGGTCATGGGAAACTACCCGACCGGCGTCGTCGTCGTCACCGCAACCGACGCGGCCGGCGAGCCGGTCGGCATGGTGATCGGCTCCTTCACCTCGGTTTCGCTGGACCCGCCGCTAGTGGCGTTCCTGCCCACCAAGGCATCCCGCACCTTCGAGCGCATGCGCTCGGCCACGTCCTTCTGCATCAACGTTTTGGCCGCCGACCAGGAATGGCTCTGCCGGCACTTCTCCGCCCCGAAGGAGGACAAGTTCCAAGGGGTCGCCTGGCACCCGTCCCCATCCGGAGCGCCGATCCTTGACGGGGCGGTCAGTTGGATCGAGTGCGTTCCCCATGAGGTGTTCGACGGTGGGGACCACCACCTGGTGCTGGCCCGCGTCACCGACCTGGAGGCAAGCCGCGACTCGCTCCCGCTGCTGTTCTTCCAGCGCGGCTACGGCAAATTCACCCCGTCCTCCCTAGTGGTCTCCAACGGACGCGAGTTCATCGAGTCCGTCCACTTGGCCGCCGTGGCACGTCCGGAGATGGAACTGATCGCCTCCAGCCTCGGCGTCGAATGCAGCCTGGCCTGCGTCTCCGGCAGCGACTACGTGTTCGTGGCCTCCTGCAACCGCAGCGAATCGGCCGGCCGAAGCCGCCTGGGCGCACGGGTGCCGCTCATGCCCCCCTTCGGGGGCCTGATGGTGGGGGAGGCCGGCGGACCCACCGACGAGCAGTGGCTGGCCCGGCTGGGAACCACCGAAGGGGAAGCCGTGGAGGCCGCCCGTGCCCAACTGGCCAGGGTCCGTGAACGCGGCTGGTCCCTTGCCCTGTTCGGCGGTGCCACCCAGGACGAGCTCGACGAACTGGTCAAAACATACATGGACGAACGCCGGACCCCGGCCCAGGAGCAGGCCTTCATCGACGCCGTGAGCCGCACCCGCGACTACCACGAGCCGGCGGAGATCGACCCGGACGCCGCCTACGACGTGATCCACCTCGCCGTCCCCGTCCACGGGCTCGACGGCAACGTCAAGGCGGTGCTGAGGCTGGGCGAACTGCCGCGCGGCGCCAGATGGGCCGAGATCGACGGCTGGCTCGACCGGATGCGCGAAACCGTCAATGCCATCGAGCTGAGGATCGCCAGGGGGCTGTCCTAGCGCACTGGCCACCCTCCATTGCTCCTTCCGCTTGCTCCATTTGCTCCACCATCACTGGCTGCACCCTTCAAAGGAGAAGATCGCGATGACCCGTTTCAACCGTCCCGCTTCCCGGCTGTCCTCCGCTTCCTTGCTGTCCGTGGCTGCCGCGGCCGCGCTGCTGCTCACCGCCTGCGGGGGCCCGGCTCCGGGCAGCGGCGCGGTCCCGGCGGACTCCGCTGGCGCCGCACCAGCCGCGGGCGTCGGCACCAATGCCTTCGGGGGCCAGCAGCTTGAGGTGGGGACCCCAACCGACGGCGGTACCCTGCGCTTCGGGATCAGCACCGCTATCGAGACGCTGGACAACGCCAACCCCATCGGCTCATCGATCGCCACCGTCACCTTCCAGATCTACGACCAGCTGCTGAAGTTCGACGCCGAGGGCAAGGTGGTGCCTGAGCTGGCCGAGTCGATGACCAGCAAGGACCTGAAGACCTGGACCATGAAGCTGCCCGCCGGCGTGAAGTTCCACGACGGCACCGACTTCAATGCCGAGGCCGTCATCGCCAACGTCAAGCGCATCGCCGCACAGGGCTCGAAGTCCCTGCAGTCCGGCGACGCCCGCCGCATCACGAAGATGGAGGCCCCGGACGCGCAGACGGTCGTCTTCACCGTAGACAAGGAGTGGGCCACCTTCGACGCGCTGTTCGCCACCGGTTCGACGGCGATGGTCGCCTCCCCGACGGCGGTGGCCAAGGCGGGGGAGAAGTTCGGGCTGGCCCCGGTCGGCGTCGGGCCGTTCAAGGTCGCCTCCTTCAGCCCCGGCGGGGAGGTGAAGCTGGAAAAGTTCGCGGACTACCGCATCAAGGGTTCGCCGCACCTGGACGCGCTCACCTTCGTCCCGGCCACGGAAAACGCGGCCCGCCTCTCGGCAGTGGGCACCGGGGACCTGGACGCCGCCGCCACCCGCGTCGCCGCCCAGTTCGGCGAGGCCCGCAACGCCGGGCTGACCGTCCTGGAACAGCCGCAGTACAAGGCCTACTCGGTGCTGTTGAACCTCAGCGATCCGGTGCTTGCCGACCACCGTGTCCGCGAGGCGCTGAACGCGGGCGTGGACCGCAATGCGCTCAACGCCGCGGTCTTCGGCGGCAAGCACCAGGTCATGACCGGCATCCTCAACCCCACCCACCCGGCCTACGCGGACTCCGGCTGGCCGGCCTTCGACCTGGAGAAGGCCAAGGCCCTGGTCTCCGCGTACGAGGCGGAAAAGGGGGACATCAACCTGGACTTCCAGATCCCGCAGGGCACCGAATGGTCGGACATGACCGCCATCCTGCAGCAGATGTACGCCGCGGTCGGCATCGACATCAAGTACACCGCGGCCACGCCGCCGTCGCTGGTCACCGCCGGCGCCGCCGGGGACTACCAGGTCCAGCTGCGCGAGCCGGTCATCCTGCCGGAAACCATCGGCGGCATCGCCACCCCGTTCGCCACCGGCGCCCCGTCCAACCACGCCCACGGCAGCGACCCGGCCCTCGACGCGCTGCTGGCCAAGGCCAACGCCACCGCTGACCCCGCCGAGCGCAAGGCGCTGATCGCCGACATGCAGAAGGAACTGGCCGCCTGGCTGCCCACCGTCCCGCTGGTGAGCACCATGTCCGGGTTCATGGTCGGCGAGGACGTCCAAGGCTTCCCGGGCAGCTTCCCCAACACCTCCTACGAGATGTTCGACGCCCGCGAGGTATGGGTCAAGAAGTAACCGCATCGCCCCACCAGCCCTCCACGAAAGGAACCACGCACATGGGAAAAATCAGAGCACTCGGCTACTTGGTGGCGACCGCCACCGACCTTCCGGCCTGGAAGACCTTCGCCAGCGACGTGCACGGGATGCAGGTCGTCGAACACACCGAGGAGCGGCTGCTGCTGCGGCTGGACGACCGCTCCTGGCGCATCGACGTCCGTGCCGGCGACGAGGACCGCGTCCAGACCTACGGGTGGGAAGCCGGCTCCGCCGAGGACCTGGACGAGCTGGAGAAGATCTTGACGGTCAACGGCTTCCCGACCCGCCGCGGCACCGCCGCGGAGATCGGCGAGCGCCGGGTGACGGACATGCTGGTCCTCAACGACCCCGACGGGACCCCTGTCGAGATCTTCTACGGGCAGAGCCGGGAGCACTCCCCGTTCGTGTCCCCCACCGGGGCCAAGTTCGTCACCGGGGACCTGGGCCTGGGCCATGTGATGCTCTCCGTCAGTGACTCCAACCCCTTCCGCCGCCTCTACATGGACCTGCTGGGCCTGTCCCTGAGCGACTACATCGACCTGGGACCCGACCCTGGCACCTTCCTGCACTGCAACCGGCGCCACCACTCCCTCGCCTTCACCTACCGTCCCGAGGTTCCGCTCGGCGTGGGGCACCTGATGGTGCAGGTGGAGAACGTTGACACCGTGGGCCGCGCCTACGACAAGATCCTTGACGGGGCCGCGCCGCTGGGGTCGACCCTGGGCAAGCACACCAACGACGAGATGATCTCCTACTACGTCAAGACCCCCTCCGGCTGGGAGATGGAATACGGCTACGGCGGCCTGGAGATCGACGTGGACACCTGGGTGCCCGGCCGCTGGGACGCGGCGCATTTCTGGGGCCACAAGCGCGGCAAGCTGATCGACACCGGAGCCTGATCGACGACCGTTCCCGACGGAGAGAGTGAAGTGCACCCGTGAAATTGCTTCTTGACCGCGTGGGCCGGCTGCTGCTGGTCATGGGCGGCGTCAGCTTCCTGGTCTTCCTGCTGCTGGACCTGTTGCCGGGGGACACCGCCGAAGTCATCGTCTCCGGCAGCGGTGACCCGTCCCCGGGCGCCGTCGAGGCCATGCGCGCCCAGTTGGGGCTGGACCGCCCCGTGCTGGTGCGCTATGTGGACTGGGTCTTCGGGGCCACGCAGGGCGACCTCGGCACCTCCTACCGGACCGGCCAGGAGGTGTCCGCGGCCATCCTCGAACGCCTGCCCGTTACGTTCCAGCTGATCCTCATGGTTGAGGTCCTGGCGCTGCTGGTGGCGGTGCCGCTGGTCATGCTGGTGGCCACCCGCCGCGACGGCATCCTGGACCGCGTGGTTGCCGGCTGCTGCTTCGCCTTCCAGGCCATCCCGAACTTCATGTTCGCCCTGCTGGCCATCCTGCTCTTTTCCGTCACCCTCCGGTGGCTTCCGGCGCTGGGCTACGTGCCCGCAACGGAGGACTTCGGGGGGAGCCTGAAGTCGCTGGCCATCCCCACGATGGCCCTCGCCGCCGGGCTCATCCCGGTCTACGTGCGGGTCCTGCGCAATGAGATGATCCGGACCCTGCAGGAGGACTTCATCCTGGTGGGACGGGCGCTGGGGCTGCCCAAGTGGAAGCTGCTGCTTCAGTACGCCCTGCGTCCGTCTCTGCCCACCCTGATCACCGTGGTGGGCGTCAACATCGGCACCTTGGTCGGCGGCACCGTCATCGTCGAGGTGATTTCCGGGGTCCCGGGCACCGGCACGCTGCTGCTGGACGCCATCAACTCCGTGGACTACGTGCTGGTCCAAGGCATCGTCCTGGTGATCGCCGCCACCTACGTGCTGGCCAACTTCGCCGTGGACCTCATCAACGTGACCATCGACCCCAGAATGCGAGGCTGAGATGACCACCGTCCATCCCTCCGCGAGCCCCGCCGCGGCCGGCGACGGCGGCCGGCCCGCCGCCGTCGTACCCGCCACCCGGCCCTCCGGCACCCAGGGCCCCGGCCCTGCCCCCGTGCGCAAGGAAGGCCGCCCGCGCATCCGCTCCACCAAGGGCCGGGACATCTTCGTCAAGGTCTCCATGGTGTGGATGGTGCTGCTGGCAGCGGTCATCATGCTCGAGCCGCTGCTGCCGATCCCCGATCCCGCCGCCGTGGACTATTACGCCATCGCCGTTGCGCCGGGGCAGTCGGTCGCCCACCCGCTGGGCACCGATGCGATCGGCCGCGACATCCTGGCCCGCCTGGTCACCGGCGGCCGGGTTTCGCTCACCGTCGGCCTCGGCGCCGTGGCCATCGCCGCCATGTTCGGGACGGTGCTGGGCATCATTGCCGCGTTCTTCAAGGGCCTGACAGACCGCGTTGTCGGCAGCGGCGTGGACATCTTCCTCGCCTTCCCGCCGCTGGTCGCGATCATCGCACTGAGTGTTTTCATGGGCCCCAGCCTGTCCACGCTGGTGATCGCACTGGGGCTGATCTTCACCCCGCAGGTGGCCCGTGTGGCCCGTTCCGCCGCGCTGCCCTACGTTTCCCGCGAATTCGTCACCGCCGCCCGCGGCATGGGGTCCAAGGAATTCCGGATCCTGTGGCGGGAGGTCGCCCCGAACGCGATCGTGCCAGTGCTGTCCTACGCCGTGGTGCTGGTGGCGATGGCGATCGGCGCCGAGGGCGGCATGAGCTTCCTGGGCCTGGGCGTGCCGCCGCCGCAGTCCAGTTGGGGAACCATGATGGGCGAGGGGCGGGCCGTGCTGGCCGCCAGCCCGCACGTGGTCCTGGTCCCCGCGACCACCATGTTCCTGACCCTGATTTCGCTGAACTTCCTCGCCGACTACATCAGCCGGCGCTTCGACATCAAGGAGGCCGCGCTGTGACCGGACTGCTGGACATCAGGGACCTGCGGATCAGCTTCCGCACCGCACGCGGAGTTGCCGAGGTCGTCAACGGGGTCAACCTCAGCCTGGACGAGGGGCAGGTGCACGGGCTGGTGGGGGAGTCCGGCTCCGGCAAGTCCGTGACCTCGCGGGCCGTGCTGGGGATCCTGCCTCACGCGGCCGTGAACTCCATTTCCGGGTCCATCCGCTACAAGGGCCGCGAACTCCTGGAGACGACAGATCACCAGATGGGCAAGGAGGTGCGCGGGCGGGAGATCTCAATGATCTTCCAGGACCCCATGACGGCACTGAACCCAGTGATGAAGGTGGGGACCCAGATCGCCCAGCCCCTGGGCTGGCACCTGGGCCTGCGCGGGGCCAAGGCCGCCGCCCGGGCCCTGGACCTGCTGGAGCAGGTGGGGATCCCGGACCCCCGGAGGGCCCTGCGCTCCTACCCGACGCAGTTGTCCGGAGGCCAGCGCCAGCGCATCATGATCGCGATCGCCCTGGCGTGCGACCCCAAGCTGCTGATCGCCGACGAGCCGACCACCGCGCTGGACGTGACGGTGCAGAAGCAGATCCTGGACCTGTTCGACCAGTTGCGCCGCGAGCGGGGCCTGTCCGTGCTGCTGGTCTCTCACGATCTGACCCTGGTCGCCGAACGCTGCCACACCGTCTCGGTGATGTATGCCGGGCGGGTGGTGGAGCACGGCCCGGCCAAGGACCTGTTCCGCCAGCCGCACCACCCCTACACGGGACTGCTGGAGGCAGCCCGCCCTCGCTTGGAAAACAAGCCGCATTCGCTGCTGCGGACCATCCCGGGCACCGTGCCGGACCTGCACCGGCTGCCGTCCGGGTGCAGCTTCGCCGACCGCTGCCCGCAGGCAGCCGACGACTGCCGCACCGCGCCCATCGGCCTGGCCCGGACGGGCGCCGACCGGGAAGCGGCCTGCCTGTTCCCGACCGTTCCGGTGCCGTCCGCAGTGCCGTTCCCGGCAGCAGCCGGGCACCATTCCGCCGAAACGGTCCTGGAGGGACGATGAGCCACGAACTGCTGGAGAACGCCATGGACGCCGGAGGAGCTAGGGCGGAGCGGGACCGCGTGCTGCACGCGCGCGACGTCGTGGTCCGCTACCGCACCAAGCGCAAGCACGAGGTCCTGGCCGTCGACCGAGTGGAGCTGGAACTGTTCCGGGGCGAAACCCTGGGCCTGGTCGGTGAGTCCGGGTCCGGCAAGTCCTCGCTGGGCCGCTCGATCGCCCAGCTGCCGTCGCCGACGTCGGGAAGAGTGGACTTCGACGGTCAGGATCTGACCGCGCTGAGGATCAAGGACCTGCGGCCGGTGCGGCGCAACGTCCAGATGATTTTCCAGGACCCGATCTCCTCGCTCAACCCGCGCCGGACCGCCCTGGACATCGTCGCCGATCCGCTGCGCCTGATGGGCCACCCGGACCCGAAGGCCCGGGCGTTGGAGGTGCTGGCGGAAGTGGGGGTCAATGAGCAGATGGCCGCCCGCAAGCCGCACGAGCTCTCCGGCGGCCAGTGCCAGCGCATCTCGATCGCCCGCGCGTTCGTGCAGGAACCGGCGGTGCTCATCTGCGACGAGCCGGTCTCCGCACTGGATGTCTCGGTCCAGGCGCAGGTGCTGAACCTGCTGGAGCAGATGAAACGGGACTACGGGCTGTCGATGATCTTCATCTCCCACGACCTGGCGGTGGTGAGCAACATCAGCGACAGGGTGGCGGTGCTCTACCAGGGACGGATGTGCGAGGTCGCGCCCTCGGAGGGTCTCTATGCGCAGCCGCGCCACCACTACACCAAGCTGCTGCTGGATTCGGTGCCCAACCCGGACGTCGATCCCGAGGTGCCCGGCGAACGGGTGGCGCAGCCGAAGTCGCTGGTAAGTCCCAGCGGGTGCAGGTTCGCCACGCGCTGCCCGGCGGCGACGCAGGAGTGCCGGGACGTGGTGCCCGAGCTGGTGGAACTGGCTCCGGGACACCAGGTGGCCTGCCACCACCCGCTGCCCTGACCACGGACCGCTTTCGCAGTGTTGGCGCCTGCGCGCGCCGAGGGCCGGGATCCGGAAAGAACGGATCCCGGCCCTTACCGATTCCGGTTTGCCGGCGTCAGACGGTTACCAACGGCTCGAAGCCCTCGATCTCGGCGGCAGCCACATGGGTTGAACCGACGCTGCCGAGCGGGCCGAGGGCGGCGTTGGCCGTGGCGCCCAAGGGCAGCTCCAGGACATCCGTCAGCGGCCCCCCGACCACCACCTCGCCCGCGGCCACCGGCCCGATCGCCTTGATGGAGCGGCGGATGGCAGCCATCGCGCCGAGCAGGGCCGGAACGGCGTCACGGGAAGGACCGGCCGTCAGGGGGGCACCGTCCGCAAGAACCTGGATTCCGGCTTGGATGGTGTGGAGTGGAGCGTCCGCAAGCCGGACGGGGTGGGAACCGAGGACCACGTGGCCGTACCCGGTGTTGTCCGCAACGTGTTCGAGCGGATCGCCCCCGTCACCGCGGGTCCGCGAAGAGAGCACCAGAAGCACCGGCACGACGTATGCCGTCGCGGCGAACAGTTCGGCGGGCGTGGTATCCGCATGCTCCAGCGGTGTCCCGAGCACGAAGCCGATGGAGGCCGCCACTTGAGGCCGGGTCAGCTGGTCCCCGGGCAGCGTGGCTCCGTCCGCGTGGATGGTGTCGGCGAACAGGTAGCCGAACTCCGGCAGTCCGTCCGCGGCCCGGGCCTTCCCGGCGATCCGTCCGGCAACGCGCCGGCCCTCGGCCTGCCCGCGGCGGAGGTTGAGCATTCTGGCCTCATCTGCCCCCTCGATGCCGTAGGGAGAGAGCAGGTCGGCGATCGGCGGGCCCGGGCGGGAAGCCAGCTGCGCGTTGTAGAGGATGTTCGCGGCCTTGGCCAAGGCCGCGAACTTGGGGGCTTCGTCCCACGGACGCATTTGTGGCGGTTGCTGTTCCATGCTGGCGAGATTTCCAGCGAGCCTGCCCCGCCCGTAGCGGAGCGTGCCACAACGTGGTTCGGCGGTCCTGGACACCGACCCGAACCACCGCCTAGGAACATCCGGATCGCCGCAGCCGACCACAGAGCCGATCCTGCTCCAGGCTCTCTAGGTGGAGCAGGATCGGCGGCTGTTGTCGTCGACCTACCAGTGGTGGGCGACGTCGATGACCAGCATCGTTTGGTTCGTTCCCGGACCGGTGAGGGTGAAGACCCGGAACGGCAGGCGGGCGCGGACGCCCAGGCCGATGGTGGTTTGGCCTTCGAAGCTTCCTGCCCAAGCGACCTGGCGGAAGGTGTCGAAGTTCTTGACGTTGACGATGTTGGCCGGGTGGCGCGGGTTGTACGTGGCCTGGCCCTTGCTGTTGTAGGCCGGGGCCTTGACGATGATGCGGATGTCGTGGCCGCGCAGCTGCACCCGGTTTCCTTGGCCTTCGGTGTAGACGGCGGCGTAGCGGACGTCGTAGCCGGGGCGCTTGCCCTTGAGGTCAATCACCAGGCGGTCGAAGCAGGCATGCCTGCCGGCCCGGACGTTGGTGAGCACCGGGACGTAGTTCGATGACGACTTCTTGGCCTGGGATCCCCAGGTGATGTGGCAGGCGGGGGCCGCAGGGGTTGCGGTGGGGGCTGCGGTGGCTGCGCTGGGGGCGACGAGTCCCAGTCCGGCGACCAGCATGATGCTGGCGAGCCACGCATGGAGCTTTTTCATGGCGGGGGATCTTTCACAAGTGCGAGGATTTGGTGCGATTGCGGGATGCACTGATCCGGTGGGGGGATCGCCAGCTTCCGGACGAGGTGCCTTGCTCGCCGAATCATTCGTGTGCCTGTGTCGCCGAAGTGCCGGGAAGCCTCTTTCCCGGCCTGTTTTCGGTTGGATCCTCATTATCCGCCCGATTTTTCCGGCGGGAAAGGGGCCCGTGGCGGTAAGGCCGCGGGCCGGTCTAAGGAGTAATCGCCTTTAGGGCTTGTTCTTGTCGAGGGCCGCGGCGATCACGCCGCCGAACCGGCCGGTGAGGTCGTGCCCGACGCCGGCGGGGTACTTGGACGTGGTGCGGAAACCCCGCTTGGCGTACCAGGCCTTGCCGGCCTTGGCCTGGCCGATCGCGTCGAAGCCGGCGTCGGAGTTCTTCGCGGTGTCCGCCGTCCCGGTGTACCAGTGCATGGCGAACTTGGCCGCCTTGGCCTTGGGGAAGGCCTTCGCCTTTTGGTACGGCGCGTTTCCGCCGCCGAGCAGGACGGCCCCGCCGCCGTGGGAGATCGCGGAGGGGTACCGGGGCAGGTAGGACTCGGTGAGGAACTCGGCGCCGCCCGAGTACCCGGCGAGCCAGACCTGCTCGGCCTTCGGGTACTTGGCCTGGACCTTGCGCCGGAGGGCGTCGAAGTACTTGGCGTTCTTGGCCCCGTCCTCCCACCACGTCGCCGTGCCCTTCCGGTCGGGGGTCTTCACCACAACGGTGATGTACCCGCGGGCGCGGGCCTTGGCAACGATGCCCTTGCTGCCGCCGAGGGCGTAGGGGCTGGTGGGGTGGTTGAAGGCCCACTGCCCATCGCCGTCCAGGTAGAAGAGGATGCCCTTGGGGTCCCCGGTGCCGGCCGCGTACACGTGGTACTGGGACGTCGTCCCGGCGGAGGTGAAGGTCTTTAGCGTTTTGGTGCCGGCCGCGGAGGCGTTGGGCGCGTTCCCGAGCTGGATGCCGGACAGTGCGGCGGCCAGCGCCAGGGCGCCGACGGCCGCAGTGCGCAAGATCTTCGCGGTGCGCAGAGTTTTCACGGAGCGCAGTCTTCCCACGGTGCTTCCCCCTGTGTTTGTGGGCAGGCGTTCGGGGCGGTGCGGCCCCGGGTGCAACCTTAGGTCAAGGGCATGACCTCGGGGTGCTGACACACCCAAGGTTCACGGACGGTTAATGGCCGGTTCGTTGGTGGCAGGGCAGCGCTCCAATCCGGGATGCTGGCCGCTCCGAACCCCGAAGTAGGACCATGGAAGTGGCGCCGTCCCACGGTGCCGCCAGACCCGCCAGGAGGCACCCGTGAGCACTCCAGAAACCGGCATCCCCGGAACCGGCAGAACGGACGACGCCGGCGCCCGCGGCACGAGCGTCCGGCCACCACGCCGCGGGGCCGGTGCTGGTGCCGGGATCGGACGCCACGCGCTCGCCGGCGTCGTCGCCGCGGCCCTGATGTTCGGCACGGCGCAGTTCCTTTCCGCGTTCTTCGCGCCGCTGTCCTCGCCCCTGGCGGCGGCGGGCGCCTGGTTCATCGACATCACGCCGGCGTGGCTGAAGGACTTCGCGATCGGCCTGTTCGGGACGGCGGACAAGATCGCGCTGGGCGTCGGGATCGGCCTCGTGGCCCTTGCCGGGGCCGCGGTGATCGGGATCCTGGCCCG
Source organism: Arthrobacter ginkgonis (assembly GCF_039540195.1). Taxonomy (NCBI): domain Bacteria; kingdom Bacillati; phylum Actinomycetota; class Actinomycetes; order Micrococcales; family Micrococcaceae; genus Arthrobacter; species Arthrobacter ginkgonis. The sequence goes on from NZ_BAABEO010000034.1 coordinate 130,260, forward strand.
TCGGTCGCTGCGGGCCGCCTCCGTGCTGGTGGTGCTGATCGGCATCGCGCTGATGGCGGCGGTTTCCACCCGGGCCGGAACCACGACAGTGGACCTGCTGCCCACCGTCGTGGGAACGATCGTGGGGTTGGGGGCGCTGCACTGGCTCACGGGCCTGGCCGCCCGGTCGATCCCGTCCCGGTCGACGGCGGCCCCAGCCGAGGAGGGAAGAGCCGGACAGGCCGTCGCAGGGGAGGCCACCACGCCCGCTCCGGACCGCCGTGCGTTCCTGAAGGCCGCGGCGTTCGGCGGGGCCGCCGCCGTCGTGCTCGCGATCGGGGGCCGGGTCGTGGAGGCGGCCCGCGGCGGCATCCGGCAGGTGCGCGAGGCGATCCGGCTGCCCGCGCCCGCCCGGCCCGCGGCGCCGCTGCCGGCCGGAGTGCAGGCGCCCGTCGCGGGCATGCCGCCCTACACCACGCCCAACGGGGAGTTCTACCGGATCGACACCGCCCTGGTGGTCCCGCAGGTGGACCCCAACAGCTGGCGGCTGCGCGTGCACGGCATGGTGGAGCAGGAGGTGGAGCTCGGCTACGCGGAGCTGATGGAGTCCGAGCTGGTCGAGGCGGACGTGACGCTGACCTGCGTGTCCAACGCGGTTGGCGGGGACCTGGCCGGCAACGCGCGCTGGCTGGGGCTGCCGATCCGGCAGGTGCTCGAGCGTGCCCGGCCGCTCCCCGGGGCGGACATGGTGCTCTCCACCAGCGCCGACGGGTTCAGCGCCTCCACCCCGCTGGAGGTGCTGCGGGACGGGCGGAACGCGCTGCTGGCGGTGGGCATGAATGGCGAACCGCTGCCGCTGGAGCATGGGTTCCCGGTGCGCATGGTGGTGCCGGGGCTGTACGGGTACGTCTCGGCGACCAAGTGGGTGGTGGACCTGGAGATCACCCGCTTCGCGGACGCCAAGGCGTACTGGACGGTGCGCGGCTGGGACGCGCACGGACCCATCAAGCTGGCCTCGCGCATCGACGTGCCGCGCGGGTTCGTCCGCCTGCCCGCCGGGACGGTGGACCTCGGCGGCACCGCCTGGGCGCAGGGGACCGGGATCTCCCGCGTCGAGGTCCAGCTCGACGGCGGCGAGTGGCGGGAGGCGGTCCTGGCCGCCGAGGCGACGGTGGACTCTTGGCGGCAGTGGTCCTACCGCTGGGAGGACGCCGAACCCGGGGACCACACCGTGCGGGTCCGCGCCTACGACGCCAGCGGCACACAGCAAACCAGCGAGCGCGCCGACCCCGCCCCGAACGGGGCCTCCGGCTGGCACGAGGTTCGCTTCAGCGTCGGGTAGGGGAGTGCCCGTCTTCTCAGGGATTGGCCGGGGCGGTCCCGAGCAATTCCGTGCAGCGCCCGCGGACCAGCGCGTCGCTGGCGTCGGAGGCGACCAGATACGCCAGATGGGCGGCCGTCTCACCGAGAGCGAAGCCCAATGCCATGCCGGACAGGCCGTCCCAACCACGTTTCCATCGGAGGTGTTTGGCGGTATCCCATACGCTTCCGGGAGCGTGTGTTTCGACGGCTTCCCGCACTTCCCGGCTTCGCGTTTCGTGAAGGTCGCGCAGTTCCCGGACACGGGCTGGGAGCCCCTTGAACCGGTATTCGTGGGCGGGCAGGACCTCCGCGTGGGCGTAGAGCGCGACCTTGTTGAGCGACCGAACGTAGTCGTTGAGGGGGTCCGGCGAATGGCCTGGCTCCAGAGAGACGTGCGGTGAGATGCGGGGCAGCACGTGGTCACCAGAGAGGAGCATGTTGGCCTCGGCGTCGAAAAGGCAGATATGCCCCGGGCTGTGGCCCGGTGTTTCGACGACCCTGAGGTTTCGTCCACGGAGAGGAATGAGGTCGAAGTCCTCCAGGGTGAAGGAGATGTCTTGGAGGGATTCGAATTGGGGCCGGTAGTCGGCGCCTTGCCGGTACGCCTCGATGACGTCGCGGGGCGCACCCCATCGTTCGTACCGGTCGGCCAACGTCGATCCGCCGTCCCCGGGCAACGCGCGGGGTTCGTTCTTGCCGATGGCGAGCCACGCTCCATTGGCCGCCATGACGTCCTTGGCCAGGCCGACGTGGTCGGGGTGGTAGTGGGTGAGTACGATTCCGGTGACCGACGCCATGGGGGTCCCGGTGGATTCCAGCCCCGCTTCGAGCGCGACGAATCCGTCCGGGCTGCGCCACCCCGGGTCCACGAGGACCGAGTCCCCGTTTCCTTGGATGAGGTAGCACAACGTGTACCTCATGGGGTTGTCCGGGAACGGGACGGGGATGGACCAGATGTGGCCGGCGACCTGTTCGACGGGCGGCAGGATGTTCCTGCGCCAAGCCTCCTGTTGCAGGACGCCGGTCACCAGAATCGACTCCATGGGTTACTTCACCAGTTGAGACGCGAAGATGCTCGCCGGCAGGCCGTTTGCGAGAGGACGGAAACTGGCTTCCACGGCGGCTCCGAGCTCGTCGATGTCCCAGGGGGCGTCCGCTTCCACGGAGCTGATCTCCTCCGGGTTGGCGTACAGGCCCACCTTGTAGCCCTCTGCGGACACGACCCGCCCGCTGAGCCACTTCGAGTCCTCACTGGCGATGTAGAGGGCGACAGCGGCAATGTTGTCGGGCGACATCTCCTGCGCCGCGCGATCGTTCGAGCCCAGCTTCTTCTCGTCGGGCACGGTCGCGGTGAGGCGGGTGGCGGCGGCGGGCGCGATGGCATTGGCCGTGACACCGTAGCGGGCGAGACCCTGGGCCAGGGAGTAGGTTAGCCCGACGATGCCCATCTTGGCCGCCCCATAGTTGGGCTGGCCCGGGGAGCCCTGCAGCCCCGAAACGGAGGTGAAGTTTATGATGCGGTAGTTCGCGTCGGGGTTGCGCTGTTCCCGGAAGTAGGCCGACGCCGGGCGTATGGTGCTGTAGTGGCCCTTGAGGTGGACGCGGAGGACGGCGTCCCAGTCCTCCTCGCTGAGGTTGAAGATCATCCGGTCGCGCAGGATGCCGGCGACGTTGACGACGATGTCCAGCTTCCCGAACCGCTTGATGGCGGTTTCGACGAGCCGTTGGCCGGTGGCGACGTCGGCGATGTCGCCACCGTCGGCGATCGCCTGTCCGCCGGCGGCCACGATTTCGTTGGCGATGTCGTGGGCCGGGCCGGAGTCCCCGCCCTTGCCGTCCTCGCTGGTGCCGAGGTCGTTGATCACAAGCGAAGCGCCGTGCTGGGCGAACAGGCGGGAGATGGATGCGCCGATGCCGCGTCCACCGCCGGTGATGATGGCGACCTTGCCTTCAAGCTTTTTCATGGTGGCTCCTTCGTGCTGATTGGTTCAGAGGGGGGATGGGGCTGTGGCGGTTCGAGGCGCGGCCGAGGAATAGAGGTCACGCAGTTGTCGACGCAGCAGTTTGCCGCTCGGGGTGCGCGGGAACTCCTCGAGGAACTCGATGCGCTTGGGACGCTTGTAGGAGCCCAGGGCAGTCCGCGCGAAGCCGTCAAGCTCGGCCCGTAGGTCGTCGCCGGCGCTGAAACCCGGATTGAGTTGGATGACAGCGACGACGACCTGCCCCCACTCGTCGTCGTCGACGCCGATGACTCCGACGTCGGAAACCGCGGGGTGGTCGATCAGGGCCTGTTCGACCTCGGCAGGGTAGACATTGGCGCCACCGCTGAGGATCAGGTCGTTGCGCCGGTCCTGCATGAAGAGGTAGCCCTCCTCGTCGAGCAGACCCAAATCGCCCACCGTGACCAGGTCGCCGAACCGGTTGGCCTCGGTCTTTTCCGCATCGCCGAGGTACTCGAAGGGCATCGTGGACTTGAAGAAGATCCTGCCGCTTGTTCTTGCGGGCTGCTCGACCCCGAGCTCGTCGAGGATCTGCACGGCACCCGCGGCCGGGCGCCCGAGGGTGCCTGGGTGGGCCGCCCACTCGGATGGCGAGGCGATGGCGACGATCCCCTCCGTGGCACCGAGGTACTCCCAGATGATGGGTCCCCACCATGCGAGCATCCTGCGCTTAAGGCTCACCGGGCACGGGGCGCCGGCGTGCACGACAACCTCAAGGGACGAGGTGTCGGTGGCCTGCCGGATCTCTTCAGGCAAGGAGAGCAAGCGGTGGAAGTGCGTGGGGACCATGTGCGAGTTGGTGACGGAGTGGCGTTCGATGTCAGCCAGTACCTGCGCGGCATCAAACTTCGTGTGGATCACCAGGGTGTGCCCCAGATGCAGGGCCCCTGTCGCGAATCCGGCCGGGGCCGCGTGGTACAGCGGCGAGCAGACTAGATGGACTCCGTTGCTTGAGGCCAGGCCGAAGGATCCGAGCATATCCAATGTGCGCTGTGTTGCGGCCTCCGGGGACTCCTGCCCGACCTGCCGCTTCACTCCCTTGGGGCGCCCGGTCGTACCGGACGTGTAGCCCATGATGGCGCCGGCGACCCGGTTTTCCGGGGCGGCCGGAGGGTACCCGCGGCCGAGTTCGGCGTAGGGCATCCAGTCGGGCGGTGCCTCGGCCAGGGCGTAGCGGTGGACGGCACCCGTTGCCGTCCCGGCTGCATGCAGCAGGGCGGCCTGTGCGGGACCGGCCACGAGGACCTTGGCACCGCTGTTGGCGACGATGTACTCGGCTTCATCGGCTTTGAGGTGGGAGTTGATGGGGACGTAGTACAGGCCAACCTGCTGTGCCGCCAGGGAAACCGCCCAGTAGGCGGGGTCGTTGTCCATGAAGCCGGCGACGACGTCGCCGGCCTCCAGACCCAGGTCTCGCAAGTGGTTGGAGATGAGGTTCACCCGGCCGATGAGTTCGCCGAAGGTGGTTTCCTCCTCGTGCTGGATCAGGGCGACGCGATCGGGGTCGACGACGGCCCATTGGTAGGCATTCCGCGCGGCATCGTTGCCGGAGGATGGATTGGTGGGTTGCATAGCCAGCTCTTTTCATGAGAAGAGGCGTGGAGTCTACTATCGGACGATTATCGTCCGTAAAGTGAACGTAGGCCCATCGGGCGTGGTCGTCAAGTACTTTTTCCGCGGCATCCTGGATGCGGGTGTGCTGCGTCCGGACGGGAAGAGGCTGTTTGAGGTGCGGTGCGTCCGTGGTGGGGGCGTGTTCTCGGGTTAGCCGAAGCTGGCGAGGGCCAACCCGACGACCCGCTGGGCGAGTTCGTGCCGGCCCTCAAGCATCGAGGTCGAGCGGTGGCTGGGGGTGAGCAGGAACCTGTTGATGATGGCTCCCCGAATGGCGTCGAAGATCAGCGTCGGCGATGCCGTGTCTGGGAGTTGGCCCCGGGAAACCGCCGCCGCGACATAGGTCCGCGCCGAGGCGGTCCAGGCGGAACGGATCGGGTCCATGGCTTGGTCCAGAATCTCGGGATAGATCTTTGCCTCCAGTTGGAGGCGCAGTTCGGCGAGTCCCCGCGGCGTGTGTAGGGCTCCGATCAGGCCCTCGGCCATGGTTTCGAGGTCCGTGCGCAGATCGCCGGTATCGCGAAGGCTCACATCGGGCGCTTTTGATCCGGCGATCGCATTGGTGAGAAGCTCCTGCTTCGTGGGCCAGCGGCGGTACAGCGCCGCCTTGCCGACTTTGGCGCGGGAGGCCACGGCGTCCATGGTGAAGCCGTTCCATCCGACCTCCGAGTAGAGCTCGACGGCGGCGTTCAAGGCCCGTGCTTCGACGCTGGGGTCGGCCGGGCGGCCGCGGGGGGCCGTCCGCTGCGGGCTGGTGCTCATGGATACATCATGCCTCGCGAGGGGTTGACAATCACCTCCGCCACTCCCATGCTGGGGTCCAGTTCTTTACGGACGAAAAACGTCCGTATGAATCCCTTTCGTTCTTCCTTCCTTCCCCGCGGCGTGCCGACCAGGTGCGTCGCCATCAACTTCCCTCGGTCGACGGCGACCCGAGGGCCGTGGAACGGACAATTCATGACGAATCAAAAAACCCTCCCGACGACTCCGCTCGCCCGGACGGGCATCATGGCGATCGTTGGCTTTCTCGCATTTTCGGAGATTGTGAGCGGTTTCCTCCAGTCCTGGTACGCGCCCGTGCTGAGCATGCTCGGAGAGCGTCTTGACACGAACGCAGCCCAGCTGAACTGGGTCAGTGCGTCCTACCTGCTGGCATCGGTGGTCTTCGTCCCGCTCTTGGCCAAGCTCGGGGACCTCTATGGCCACAAGAAGATGGTCCTCATCGTTTTGACCACGGTGGTGGTCGGAACCATTGTCACTGCGGTGGCAACGACCTTTCCCATGTTTGTTCTTGGGCGGGTCATTCAGGGGGCCTTAGGGGCCCTGCTGCCCCTCGAGATGGCCATTATTCGCGAGCGGTCCGGTGACCGTGCCGCAAGTGGTATCGGCATCCTCGTAGGCTGCCTCGGCGCCGGAGCCGCCATCGGAACACTGCTGGTGGGGTTCTTGGGCACCTTCCTTCCGCTGGCCGCAATCCTGCTCGTTCCGGGAGCATTGACACTCTTGGCTCTCGTTCTCATTGCCTTGACCGTTCCTGAAACCACTATTCGCAGCCAAGGCAGTATCGACTGGAAGGGAGCGACCCTTTTGGGTCTGGGGTTGGCGCTGACGCTGTTCGCGGTGAGCAATGGCCGGGCCTACGGTTGGACTTCGCCCCTGATCATTTTCCTGATTCTGGTCGGTATCGCCGCATGCATCGCGTTTGTGCGGGTGGAGCGACGCGTCAAGAGCCCGCTCGTGGACATCGACCTGGTCACCCGCGGGGGCGTCGGATTTTTCCTGCTGCTGATGCTGCTCTTCGGCGCCCAGTTCTATGGCTCGGGCTCCGTGAATTCGTTGTTCGCCGCGGCCAAGCCGGATACGGCGGGATATGGCTTTGGCCTGGATTCACTTGGTGTCTCGCTGACCCTGTTGCCTTCATCCGCCATGCTGATGGTCGGAGCCTTTATCGGGGCCCCGCTGGTCCGTCGCTTCGGCCAGGCGCGGGTCCTCTGGGTTTCAAACCTGCTGGTGGTCGCCAAATACGTCATGGTCATGCTTTTCAACGACAACCTCAGTGTCTTCTTCGCAGCCCAGTTCGTTGGGGGATTCGGCATCGGGATCTTCGTGGCAATCATGCCGGCCATCGTCGTCGGACTGGCCCCCAAAGACTCCTCCGGCATCGCCGGCGCCATGTACAACACGTCCCGCACCCTGTCGGGTGCTTTGGGCGGTGCCCTTTTCGCCGGTGTCATGTCGGCCATGTTCCTGCCCGGCACCTCGGTCCCGAGCCTCGGCGCGTTCCTGACGGTCTGGGCCATCTGCGGCGGGCTGAGTGTCGTCATCATGGTGATCCTTCCCTTGGGCCGGAAGATCACCGCCCGAGCGGAGTCGCCGGCCGAACCCACCTTGAAAACCTCCGAAGTACATTGAGTGAAAGGACGGCCGATCGTGGCTGTGTATCTGGAAAAAATCGGGACCGAATGGGCGGTCGGCACCAGGCAGTGGGACTCGAAGGACGCGCTGCTCTACGCCCTTGGCGTCGGCGCCGGAGCCGAGAACCCGCTCAGCGAGCTTGAGTTCACCACGGAAAACTCAGGCGGGCGGCCCCAGAAGGTCCTGCCGACCTTCGGCGTCGTCATGGGAGCCGGCGGTGACCTGGCGCGGTTCGGGGACTTCCCGCTCTCGGCGATCCTGCACGCCGAACAGTCCCTGACGCTCAAGCGTCCGATTCCCGTCGAAGGCTCGGTGGACATCGTGGCTCGACTCTCGGACATCCAGGACAAGGGTAAGGGGGCGATGATCTTCACGGAATCCGACCTCGTGGACCGCGCTACGGGCGAGCTCCTGCTGACCAACACAACGACCATCTTTGCGCGGGGCGAGGGGGGCTTCGGAGGGACCCGGACCGGCAGCACGCCGTGGCAGGTACCCGAACGCAGTCCCGACCACGTAGTGGTCTATCGCGTGCCGGAGCAGCAGGCGCTGATTTACCGGCTCAGCGGCGACCGCAATCCGCTGCACTCGGACCCGGTGTCCGCGCGGTCCTCCGGCTTCGACCGGCCCATCCTGCATGGATTGTGCACCTTCGGCTACACCGGCCGGGCCCTGCTGCACGCGCTGTGCGGCTCGGATCCAGCCAGGTTCGAGCACATGTCCGTCCGTTTCGCTGCCTCCGTCTATCCGGGGGAGGAGCTCACGGTGCGGATCTGGGAGGACGGGGACACTGCCAAGTTCCAGACCCATGCCGGCGACCGGCTCGTGCTGGACCGCGGCGAGTTCAGGAGGTCCAGTCGATGAGCTACGCCCTGCCAGCCCCCACACCGCAGACCCGGTTCTTCTGGGACGAGGCGCAGCAGCGGCGCCTGGTGCTCAGCTACTGCCGGGACACCGAGCAGTACTTCTTCTACCCGCGGGCGTTCTCGCCCTTCACGGGATCCGCCAACGTCGAATGGCGCCAGGCAAGCGGAATGGCAACGCTGCACTCCTACATCATCAACCACCGGCCGGTTCCGGGGAGCGAGATCCTCTCGCCTGTCATCGCACTGGTCAAGCTCGCCGAGGGCCCCGTGATGATGAGCAACATCGTCGACGTCGACCCGCTGCCAGAGAACCTGCCGCTGGACATGCCCCTGAGGGTCGACTTCCGGGAAGCCGATGGGATGCTGCTACCCGTGTTCACTCCGACGAAGGAACGGTGACCCACATGCCCACCATGCACGCAGGAAACATCGCCATCGTCGGTGCTTCCGAAACGACCGAAATCGGGTCCCTGCCGCAGATGTCCATGCTGGACCTGCACGCCGAGGCGGCGCTCAACGCGTTGCGCGACGCCGGACTGAGTGTCGCCGACGTCGACGGCGTGGCCACGGCCGGACCCCTGGCCATGGAGGTCAGCCACCACCTCGGCATCACGCCTCGCTGGTTGGACGGGACGATGGTCGGTGGCGGCAGCTTCATGCTGCTGGTCCGGCACGCCGCCGCCGCCATCGCCTCGGGGGCCGCACGGACCGTGCTCATCACGCACGGCGAATCCGGACGATCACGCGTCGGAATGAACCCGTGGGTGCGCGCGCCGGAATCCTTCGTGGGCCAGTTCGAGATGCCCTACGGGGCACAGATGCCGTACTCGACTTTCACCCTGCCCGTCATGCGCTTCCTGCACGAGCGCGGCATGGATCGCGAGGATCTGGCACGAGTCGTCGTGGCCCAGCGGCAGTGGGCCGTCAAAAACCCCCGGGCCCTGAAGCGCGACCCGCTGACCATCGAGGACGCGCTTTCCTCGGCGCTGGTGGCCTACCCGTTCACGAAGGACATGTGTTGCGTGGTCACCGACGGGGGCGGGGCGTTGGTGCTGACCTCGGCGGAGCGGGCGCGTGACCTTCCCGCAGGGGGCCGGGCCATATTTCTGCTTGGCTCGGGTGAATCTGCTGAGGCGCCGCTGGTCTCCCAGATGGAGGAAGCCGGTTCCTTCCACGCCTTCCGCCGTTCCAGCACCGAGGCCTTTGAGACCGCCGGGGTCGGGCACGCCGACATCGATCACCTGATGATCTACGACGCCTTTGCCCACCTTCCCCTCTACGGCCTCGAGGATCTCGGGTTCGTGGGCCGCGGGGAATCGGGCGCCTTCATCGCTGAGGGACACACCGGGCTGGACGGCGCGCTGCCGATGAACACGAACGGCGGCGGCCTCTCCTATACCCACACCGGGATGTACGGAATGTTCGCCATCCTGGAGGCCGTCCGGCAACTCCGCGGCGAGGCGGCGGCCCAAGTGCCCGGGGTGAAAACCAGCTTCGTCCAAGGCGTGGGGCTGTTCTTCGCAGCCAGCGCCAGCCTGGTCCTGGGTACCGCGGATACCGTGTAGCCGCGCTGGCCCCCAACCGTGGACGAAGCCCTGACATCGGTGCAGGGTGAAGTCCATGGTTGGGGGCGCGCCAGACCGGCGAGTGCGCCGACCCGGCCCGCCGTTCGGGGATTTGCCGATCCCGCGCGCCGCTGTTCAACGAACGCCCGCCGCGGCGTAGGGTCGGCCCATGGACATCGTTCTGGTTCCCGGATTCTGGTTGGACGCCTCCTCGTGGGACGCAGTGGCGCCCACGCTGACCGAGGCGGGGCACCGGCTGCACCCGGTGACGCTGCCCGGCCTGGAGTCGGTGGAGGCCCCGCGGGCCGGCATCGGGCTGGCGGACCACGTTGCCGCCGTCGTTCAGTTGGTCGACGGGCTCGAAGGGCCCGTGGTGCTCGTGGGGCACTCCGGCGGGGGAGCTGTCATTCACGCGGTCGCCGACGCCCGCCCGGAGAAGATCGCGCGCAGCGTCTACGTGGACAGCGGGCCGCTCGGCGAGGGCGGGTCCATCAACGACGAATTGCCTTCCGAGGGCGATGAGGTACCGCTGCCGCCGTGGGACGGCTTCGAGGAGGCGGACCTGCGGGACTTGGACGAGGAACTCCGGGACCAGTTCCGGGCGCGGGCCATCCCGGAGCCGCGCGGCGTGGCCCAGGACCCCCAGCACCTGCACGACGTGCGCCGGTACGCGGTCCCGGCCACCGTGATCGCCTGCGCCTATCCGTCCTCGCTGCTGCAGGAGTGGATCGACTCGGGGCACCCGTACGTGGCCGAGCTGGCCCGCATCCGCGACGTCGAGTTCGTGGACCTGCCCACCGGCCACTGGCCGCAGTTCACCAAGCCGAAGGAACTGGCGGCGGTCATCCTTTCGGCGGTGGACCGGACCGCGTAGGGGCGGCTACCCCCTCGGCTCCTGGCCTGATTCTTTGTCCGGCCAGCGCGCCCGCAGCGCCGCCAGCGTCTCCTCGACCAGCGCGCTCCGGGCCACCCCGGCCGGCAGCGACGCCATCACGGAGTTGGTGGGGACGTCGTCGGCCAGCGGCCGGAAGACCAGCGGCCGCCCCTCGGGGGAGAGCGCCGTCTCCTGCATCAGCAGCGAATACGCCAGCCCCCGGCCCACGATCGACTGGATCGCCTGCACGCTGGCGCTGCGCCAGCGCACCAGCGGCTCCACCCCATGGCGCTGGAACTCGGCGATGGTCCGCTGCAGGGCCGGCTCCTCGTCCATAAGCATGGCCGGGTACTTGGCCAGGTCGCGGAACCGGATCGATTCCCTGCCCGCCAGCGGATGGTCGGCCCCGAGCACCACCTTCCGGCGCTCCTCGCTGAGGACCACCGTGGCGCACTGCGGCTCGACCTGCGCCTCGTAGACCACGCACAGCTGCGCGCGCCCGGCCAGCATGGCCTCCTGGATCTGCGGTCCGGTCCCTTCCAGGAAATCCAGTTCGACGGCGGGATGCCGCGTGGTGAACCACTCCACCAGGTGCGGGATCACGTGCATCGCCAGGGTGCGGAACACGCCCACCACCAGGCGCCCGGAGAGTTCCCCGTGGACCTGGTGAAGCGCGGTGGACATCTCCGCGACCTGGTCGGCAACCAGTCGGGCCCGCGTGGCGACCGTCTGCCCCTCGGCCGTCAGCGCCACGCCCTTGCCCCGGCGGCGGATGACCAGGGTGGCCCCGAGCGCGTCCTCCAGCTGTCCCAGCGCCAGGCTGACCGCCGCCTGGCTGACGTTGCAGCGCCGCGCGGCCTCGGTCACCGACTGCGTTTCGGCGATGGCCGCGAAGTACTCCAACTGGCGCAGCGTGATTTCCTTCAAGCCGTTCTCCTTGCATGAGTTTTGCTTATGCCACTAGTCAGAAATTGTAGTTTGGCATATGTGATGGGCGCCACCAGACTGGATTCAAGTTCGAATCCCCAAGCCGCACTTCCCCGGAACGGCGCCCCCAAGGAGACACCCGATGACCGCAACCCCCGACAGCGCCGCCACCCCCAACGGCGTCCCGTACGTCGTCACGCTGGGAACCGCCGGCGGTCCGCGCTGGTGGAAGGACCACGCCGGCACGCCGCGCTTCGGCATCGCCACCGCCGTCGTCGTCAACGGGACCTGGTACCTGGTGGACTGCGGCCAGGGCGCGGGGCGCCAGGCCAACGCGGCCGGCCTGAAGATGGCGGATCTCGGCGGGATCTTCGTGACCCACATGCACTCGGACCACACCGTGGACCTGCCCTCCCTGCTGCTGTTCGGGGCGTTCGAACTCAAGAACACCGCCCGCGGCCCCATCCCGATCGTGGGCCCCGGCGACCGCGGCAAGCTGCCCCCGCTCTCGCCCCGCGCCACCTCCGTCCCCGTCCCGGTCGCCCCGCACCGGCCCACCCCCGGCGTTGCCGGCCTGGTGGAGGGCCTGCTTGCCGCCTACGCGACCGACTGCAACGACCGCATCTTCGACTCCCTGGCCACCTCGCCGCTGGAGCAGTTCGAGGCCCGCGAGATCCGCCTGCCGGAGGGAACCGGGTTCGATCCGGACCACAACGTGGCCCCGGACATGGAGCCGTTCGAGGTGTTCCGCGACGCCAACGTCACGGTCAGCGCCATTTTGGTCTCCCACCACCCCACCGCACCCGCGTATGCCTTCCGGTTCGACACCGCGCAGGGCTCCGTCACGATCTCGGGGGACACCGCCCCCTGTTCCAACATGGTGCGCCTGGCCCGCGGCACGGACCTGCTGCTGCACGAGGCGATCAACCTGGACGTCCTGGCCGCGCAGTACTCCGACGCGCAGATGCTCCAGGCCACCATGGACCACCACCGCCGCGCCCACACCACCGCCGAAGAGGCCGGGCGGATCGCCGCCGACGCCGGCGTGCGCCACCTCGCCCTGCACCACCTGGTGCCGAGCTACTCCCCGCCGGAGGCCTGGGAGAAGGCCCGCACCACGTTCTCCGGTCCGCTCTCCATCCCGGACGACCTCGACGTCATCGCCTTCGGCGCCGGCGCCGAGTCCCAGCAACCCGTTCCCGCCGGCACCGCCGCCGGCTGGTAGATTCACTCACCCTCAAGGAACGCCATGACCCTGAATGCCAACGCCCCGGGACCCGTGCCCGGACCGACCGCCAGCTACACCGCCAGCCCGCAGGAGATGCGCCGCATCCTCTTCTCCAGCTTCCTGGGCACCGCGGTGGAGTACTACGACTTCATCCTCTACGCCACCGCCGCCGGGATCGTCTTCAACCAGGTGTTCTTCGCCGGAATGGACCCCAGCCTGGCCATCTTCGTCTCCTTCGGCACGCTCGCCGTCGGCTACATCGCCCGGCCCCTGGGCGGGTTCATCTTCGGGCACCTCGGGGACAAGGTCGGCCGCAAGTCGATCCTCGTGGGCACCGTCCTGATGATGGGCCTGGCCTCCACGGCCATCGGCCTGCTGCCCACCAGCGAACAGATCGGCGTCTGGGCCCCCATTCTGCTGGTGAGCCTGCGACTCTTCCAGGGCATCGCCGTCGGCGGCGAATGGGGTGGCGCCATGCTGCTGGCCTTCGAGAACTCCAAGAAGGAATCCCGCGGGTTCGCGGCCGCCTTCGCCTACATGGGCGCCCCGGCCGGCACCATCCTCGGCACCCTGATGCTCTCGGCCATGTCCACGCTCCCGAAGGAGCAGTTCATCGAGTGGGGCTGGCGCGTGCCGTTCGTGCTCTCCGCCGTGCTGATGGCCCTGGGCATCTTCATCCGTATGCGGGTTTCCGAGTCCCGCGTCTTCAAGGAACTCTCCGCCAAGAGCGAGGCGAAGAAGAGCCGCGTCCCGGCCGCCGAGCTGTTCCGGGAACACCCCAAGTCCCTGCTCGTCGCGGTGGCCTCCGGCCTGTCCGGCCAGATGGCGCAGGGCCTGATGGGCGCCTGGGCGATCTCCTACGCCGTCCAGCAGGCCGTCCTGGCCCAGACCGAGGTGCTCAACCTGAAGGCGATCGGCGGGGTGGGCACGATCGCGGCGATCATCGTCGCCTCCAAGCTCTCCGACCGGCTGGGGCGCCGGCGCATCCTGATCTGGGGCAACATCGGGGCCATGCTCCTGGCCTTCCCGGTGATGGGCCTGCTGGAGATGGGCTCCACGACCGCCTTCCTGCTGGCCATCTTCCTGGGCCTGAGCCTGGTCCAGGGCTTCACGGCCGGCCCGTACGGCGCGTTCGTCGGTGAACTGTTCCCCACCTCCGTGCGCTACTCCGGCACCTCGATCGGCTACCAGTTGGCCTCCACGCTCGGCGCCGGCTTCACCCCGATGATCGCCACCGCGCTGGTGATGGCCGGCGGCGGATCGCTGTGGATGGTGGCCGTGCTGTGGATGGCCTTCTCCGCGATGAGCCTGGTCTCGCTGCTGGCGGCCAAGGACCGCTCCCGCGAGGAGATCCAGGACCTCGACGGCGGGGCACCGGGCACCGACGGAACCGCGGCCGACGGCGCGCGCGGCACCGGGAGGCTCGCCCCGACCGCGTAGGGCAGTTCAGGTACGACGCCGGCACCCGCCCGGGTGCCGGCGTCGTGCCGTGCCCGGAGCCTCCGGAGGCGGGGCCGTTCGCCCGGCCCGAAGTTGCCGTGCCGCCGGGCGGACCGGTGTCCGCGGGCAGCGGAACATGGTTGAAGGATCAAGGGGACTGCCGTAGGGTTGTTTTAACCTTCAAGCATTGGAGCGACGATGACGACCAGCTGCCCCGTATCCGCACCCCCGCGCGCCGTGGTCCCTGAAGCCCCGCCCCTCCCGGACACCCCTGCGGTCTCGGCCCCGGCCGTGGACCAGGCGGCCGCACTGGTCCGGACGCGGGTGCGCCTGCCGCTGGAGTTTGCCGACGGCTACGCCACCACCGCGGACGTGTTCACCTTCGACGGCCTTCTTGACGGCCGGGAGCACCTGCTGGTGGGCCTGGGTGATTGGGAGCAGGCGCTGGACCGCTCCGCCGCGGGCGGTGAGGCGCCGCTGGTCCGGCCCCACAGCGAGTGCCTGACCGGCGACGTGTTCGGATCACAGCGGTGCGACTGCGGACCGCAGTTGCGCGAGGCGGTCGAGCGGATCGCCGCCGCGGGCGGCTTCCTGCTCTACCTGCGGCAGGAGGGGCGCGGCATCGGCCTCTACGCCAAGCTGGACGCCTACGCGCTGCAGGACGCGGGCCTGGACACCTATGCGGCGAACGTGGCGCTGGGACGCGGTGAGGACGAGAGGGATTACCGGTCCGCGGCCCAGATGCTGCTGGCCTTGGGGGCCGGCAGGATCCGGCTGTTGAGCAACAACCCGGACAAGGCGGCGCAGCTGGAATCCCACGGCGTGGCCGTCGCGGAGCGGGTGCCCACCGGGGTGTTCCTCTCCGACGCCAACGTCCACTACCTCACCGTCAAGCGCGACCATACGGCCCACACCCTGGACCTGGGGCAAGCCGTCTCCCGGCTGTCGCAGTCCTGACCCCGGGTCCCTGACGGTCCGGGGCTGATTCGATTCAGCGCAGCCGGTAGGTCAGGCCCACGTGGCCGCTGGGGTGGGTCACCGCATTCTCGAGGGAAAGGCGGGCGTGTCCCAGGCTCGCGGGCGTGACCGACCACCCGGCCCCGATGAGCACCGGAACGATCCGCAGCCGCAGCTCGTCGACGAGCCCTGCGGCGAAGAGCGAATATGTCAACGTCAGGCTGCCCCACACCACGATTCCCTGGTGGCGCTCCTTGAGGGAGGCGACGGACGCCGCCCCGTCGCCCCGGAGCAATTCGGCCTCCGTGTCGCCCCAGGGGGCCGAGTCCAGGGTGTTGGACACCACGTACTTGGGCAGCCGGTTGATGGGTTCGGCCACCGGCTCGACGGCGGGGTCGGCCGTGGGCCAGTAGCCGGCAAACATCCGGTAGGTGTTGGCCCCCAGGACGATCGCGTCGACGCGCTCCAGGAAGGCGAGCTGGTCCGGATCGGAGGGGTCCGCGACGTCCACCTCCTCGAAGAAGCCCAACCCGCCGTCGGGCTCGGCCGCGTAGCCGTCGGCGCTCACGATCTGCTCCACCGTCAAGATCCCCATGGTTCCTCCGTGTTGGCGTCCCGCTCCGGCTTGAATCTTCGGGTCGCAGCCAGCGTACGTGCCGGGCAAACCTAGCGGGAGGGAATCCGGCGCTGTTCTTCCTTGCAGGGTGGGGGAGGGCGCATATTGGGCATGTCCGCCATCCTTGATGACAAGCCGAGGAGGAACCGTGTCCGAGGTTGCGACCACGTCCCTGGGCGACCGCGTCGCCTTCGACCGCCGGGGCGCGTTTGGCCACGGCGGTCCCTATAGCGACGCCGCCCATGCCGCCGGTGCCTATGACCGCGGCGCAGCACCCGCCGTCGTATTTGTCGCGGGGGCCGGCCCCTGGCGGGAGATCGACCGGGAAACCACGTCCACCGCGGAACTCCTGCAGGCCCGCGGGGTGGCCTCGATCGTGTACGACAGGCTCGGCCGCGGCGAAAGCCCTGCCGAAGGGCCCATCACCCTGGACCGTGAGGTCGCCGCGCTCGCCGCCCTGGTCGAGTCGGCCGGCGGGGACGCCGTGCTGTGCGGGCACTCCTCGGGGTGCTCGATCGCGCTGTACGCGGCAACGCACGGGGTGCCCGTGGCCGGATTCGCGCTCTGGGAGGCGCCGCTCGCGCCCCCGGACAGCGGGGCCCGCGAATGGGCCGCGGAGATCGGACGGCTGCTCGACCACGGCGCCCTGGACGGCGCGCTGGCCGCATACATGAAGGACATGCCGCCCGAGATCCTCGAGGCGGTGCGCAGCATCCCCGCGATGGTGACCCAGGCCGGCAGCCTGCGCCCCGATGCCGAATCGCTGGCCTGGGCCGAATCCGCCCCGCTGGCCGACCTGTGCGCCGGCATCCGCGTCCCGGTCCTGGCGATGGTCGGCGAGGAGACCTACGAGATCATGGATTCCGCGGCCGAGCTGATCGCCGCCGCGATCCCGGGCGCCGAGCGCAAGCGCCTGCCCGGCGCCCAGCACGGCTGGAAGCCGGAACCGATGGCGGCCGAGCTGGCCGCGTTCGTGTCCCGGATCCGGCACTGACGGGGAGTCCGCCGATCAGGACAGGCGATGGGCCACGGAACCGATGGCCGTGAGCAGGCCGTCCCTCGCGCCGGGGCGCCACGAGCGGTTGCTGATCCTGGACACCAGCGCCGAGGCGCGGACGATGCGCAGGGAGGGACGCCGGCGCACGTGGTCGTAGCGGGCCAGGCCCTCGGCCACGGTGGGCGCGCGGACCAGGGATTCGGCGAGGATCAGGCCATCCGCCACGGCCTCGCAGCCGCCGCGCCCCAGGTGCGGCGCCATCGCGTGCGCGGCATCGCCCACCAGCACCGTGTTGGCTGACACGAAGGAGGACAAGGGAGCGGACTGTTCAATCCGGCGCCGGTCGACCCCTCCCTCGGGAACGGCGTCGAGCACCCGCTGCACGCCCGGATGCCAGCCCGCGTAGAGCCGGCGCAGGACGGCCAGCGCGTCCTCGTTGCGCGTGCCGGCCAGCTCGACCGCCACGCCCGCGTACCAGTTGGTGCCCCCGCCCGGGAACGGGCCGGTCCCGAAAATCAGCCCACGCCCCCAGGTTTCGGAGGCGCCATCCACCGGAACGGGGGCGACGCCGCGGAAGGCCACCACCCCGGTGTCGCGCAGCCGTGCCCGCGGGAAGGCCGCAGCGCGCACGGCGCTGTGGACGCCGTCGGCCCCGACCACCACGTCCGCCGGCGGGGGCGGCGAGGACGGGCCGGCACGGTTCGACCAGCGCACGGTCCCCTCCGGCAATCCCCCCAGCAGCGCCTCCAGCAGTTCCATCCGGGGCACGAGCCGCAGCGTGCCCCGAGCGGCGATGCGAACCAGCACGTGGCCGTCGGGGTGGAGCAGTTCGCCCCCGGGCAGCCCGATGGCCACGGAGCTGAGCCTTTCCGCGACGCCGAGCTCCTGCAGGGTGCGCCAGGCGCTCGGCCAGATCCCGATCTGGGTTCCCGCCGTGGACAGGAACGGCTCGCGCTCCAGGACAGTGACCTCCCAGCCCGCCGCGCCCAGGGCGCGCGCCGTCGCGAGGCCGCCGATCCCGGCCCCCACAATGGTCGCCCTGCCGCGCATGCTTTTGGCCGCCCCCGTTCGTCCGTGCTGTTTGGGTGCCGCGCTGTTTGAACGCCGCGGCGTGTCGGTATCCCGGTGTTCCGGTATCACGGTACGGCCGGTACAGCGCGGTGCCTACAGTCCGGCGAGGAACTCCTCCAGTGCGGCGTTGAACGCCTGGGGCTGCTCCATGTTCGGGGTGTGCCCGGCGCCGTCGATCCGCACGAAGGTGCTGTGCGGCATGAGTTCGTGCATACGGGCGCCGGCCCCGTCGTCGAACGCGTCATCGGCGCCGGCGATCACCAGCGCGGGAACGGTGACCGCGCGCAGGGTCTCGGTGAAGTCGCGGCGGGCAGCGCGCCCGCGCATGGCGGCGGCGGACCCGGCGGCGGGGGAGCGGCGGATCATCTCCAGCACCTTCGCGGCGACCCCCGGCTTGGCCTGCACGTTGTGGGCGGCGATCATCACTCCCAGCACGTCGGAGGCGTAGGCCTGCATGCCCTCGGTGACCAGCCGGTCCGCGACGGTGTTGCGGCGGCGCCTGCCCGCGGCGTCCTCGGCCTGCGGCACGGTGTCCACGATCGCCAGCGCGCGCACCCGCTCCGGGTAGGAGTGCTGGATCTCCATGGCGACCTGCCCGCCCATCGAATAGCCCAGCACGACGGCGGCGGGCACCTTCAGCGCGTCCAGCAGCCCGATCGCGTCGGCCGCGAACTCCTCCGTGTAGACGATGCCGGGGGTCACCTCCGACTTGCCGAAGCCGCGCAGGTCCGGGGCGATGACCCGCCAGCCGAGGGCGCCGAAGTGCTCCACCTGCCCGGCCCACATGGACTTGTCGAAAGCGTGCCCGTGCAGCAGCAGCAGGACCTTGTCGGTGTCGGCGCCCGGCGCGGAGTCGAGGTAGGCGAGGGCTGCGTCGTTGACGGTGGCGGTGGGCATGGGCGTCTCTTTCGGGCGGTGGCACAGGGTTTGGTCAGAGCCTACCGCGCGCCATCGCCGGCCTTGAGCGTGTCCAGCCCGGCCAGGAGGATCTCCAGTCCGGCCAGGAACGTCCTGCGTGCCCGGTCCGGCACGGTCAGGCCCGCGTCCAGGGACTCGCGGAACGCGGGGGAGGCCTCGGCGTCGGCCTCCCAAACGACCGCCGGCGCCGCGGCGTCCAGGGCCGAGCCCAGCACGAAGGAGTCCAGGATGGTGATCGCCTCCAGCCGCTCCGCAGGGCCGAATCCCGCCTCCGCGAGAGTCGCGGCCAGCGCGTCGTAGACCCGCAGGGTGGTCCGGTCCCGCACGGTGTGGGAGGTCAGGAGCGGGATCAGCCGCGGGTGCCGGGAGTAGGAGTCGAGGTAGGTGACGGCGATGCCCCGCACCACCTCGCGCCAATCGCCCTGGCCGGAGTCGGGGACTTGGACCGCGGACATGGCCTCCCCGCGCATCAGCTCAACGATTTCCCCCTTCCCGCCCACGTGGTTGTAGAGCGAGGAGGGGCGGACCTTCAGGGCGGCGGCCAGCTGCGGGATGGTGAACTCGCCGGAGCCGTCCACCAGCTTCAGCGCAGCCTTCGCGATGCTGACGGGGGAGAGCTTAGGGGTGCTGGGGCGGGCCATGTAGCGAATCCTATTCGTTTTGCCTCTTGCGCGGTGAATGTGTCCCGCGCCATACTATTTAACGAATCACATTCGTTTTATTCCGAAGGGTCGCCGCCCGCCGGAACTGACCATCGCAGGAGCCCCCAATGCAGGAAATCACCAATCTCACCCCGCCGCGTTCGCTGTGCCGCACGGAGTCCCCGGAGCGCGGCAGCGTGGTCGTTGGCCTGGTGCAGCACCGCTGGCAGCCGGACGCCGCGGCCGTGCGGCAGGAACTGTCCCAGGGCATCGCCCGGGCGGCCGGGCACGGGGCGTCGGTGGTGTTCCTGCCCGAGCTCACGCTCTCGCGCTACCCGGCGGACACGCTGCCGGCCGGCCGGGCCGCGGACACCGCGGAGGACCTGCTGGAGGGCCCGACGTTCGCCTTCGCCGCCGAGCAGGCCTCCCGCTACGGGGTCCACGTGCACGCCTCGCTCTATCAGCGCGCGGACGGGCCGGACGGGCGGGGACTGAACACCGCGATCCTGGTGGCCCCGGACGGGTCCCTGGCCGGGGCCACCCACAAGCTGCACATCCCGGTGACCGCCGGCTACTACGAGGACCACTACTTCCGGCCCGGCCCGAACCAGGATCTGGGCCAGCATGACCCGTACCCGGTCCACGCCCCGGAATCGCTCGGCGGGCTGCGGCTGGGCCTGCCGACCTGCTGGGACGAATGGTTCAGCGAGCCGGCCCGCATCTACTCCCTGGCCGGGGCCGACGCGCTGGCCTACCCCACGGCGATCGGCTCCGAGCCGGACCACCCGGACTTCGACACCGAACCGCTGTGGCGCCAGACCATCGTCGGCAACGGCATCGCCAACGGGCTGTTCATGATCGCGCCCAACCGGTACGGCTCCGAGGGAACCCTGACGTTCTACGGTTCCTCCTTCATCTCCGACCCGTTCGGCCGGATCCTGGTCCGCGCCCCGCGGGACGCCTCCGCCGTGCTGGTCGCGGCCCTGGACCTGGATCAGCGCCGCGACTGGCTCACCCTCTTCCCGTTCCTGCGCACCCGCCGCCCCGACACCTACGGCGCGCTCACCGAACCGGTCGCCGGCACCCCGGTGGGCACCTCCGGCGCCGTCCCCGCCGCTTCCCTGACGGCGGGTGCCTGAGATGGAGACGGTGCTGTCCACCTACACGATGCCGGCCGAGACTGGCCCGCAGGAACGGGTCTGGATGGCCTTCCCCTCCGGCGGCTACACCCTCGGCGACACCGAGGCGGAGGCCGAGGCCGCCCGCACCGCGTGGGCCAACACCGCCCGTGCCGTGGCCCGGTTCGCCCCCGTGACCCTGGTGGTGGACCCGGCCGCCGAATCCCACGCCCGCCGGCACCTCGGCGATGCGGTCGAATACGTGATCCGGCCGCTGAACGACGCTTGGATGCGGGACATGGGTCCCACGTTCGTCCGCGATCGCACCGGGGCCCTGGCGGCGGTGGACTGGGGTTTCAACGGCTGGGGCGCCCAGGACTGGGCCGCCTGGGACAAGGACCGCCTCATCGCCGCCGAGGTCGCGGCGCTGGCCGGCGTGCAGGTGGTGGGCGCTCGGATCGTCAACGAGGGCGGCGGGTTCCACGTCGACGGACAGGGCACCGTGCTGGCCACCGAGACCGTCCAGCTGGATCCGGGCCGCAACCCCGGCGCCACCAAGGCGGACATCGAGGCCGAGTTCGCCCGCCTGCTCGGGGCCACCAAGACCATCTGGCTGCCGTGTGGGCTGACCCGCGACAACGGGCTCTTCGGCACCCGCGGCCACGTGGACATCGTCGCGGCCATCCCGAGCCCGGGCACCGTCCTCATCCACGACCAGCGCAACCCGGAGCACCCGGACTTCGAGGTCTCCCAACGGATCCGGAAGGTCTTCGAGGCCACCACCGACGCCGCCGGCCGGCCCTGGACCATCCTGCCCGTGCCCGCCCCGGCCCTGCTGCACGACGACGAGGACTGGGTCGACTACAGCTACATCAACCACTTGGTGGTTAACGGGGGAGTCGTCGCCTGCACCTTCGAGGACCCCCACGACGCCGAGGCCCTGGCCGTCCTCGCCCAGGCCTACCCCGGACGCGAGATCGTCGGCGTCGACGCCCGCGAGCTCTTCGCCCGCGGCGGCGGCATCCACTGCATCACCCAGCAGCAGCCGGCGCGGTAGCGCGAACAGCCCACCGGCACGGATTCCCGTAACACACGCGGTTCCGCCATTCGGCGGGCGCGCAATGGCGCGCGCCCGCCCCCACCTCCCGCTCCCTGAACATCCGCCCTCCCAAGCAAAGGCGAACCCATGAGCACCACCCCGCGCACCGACGTCGTACCCGCCTCCACCGCGCCCGCTTCCTCCGCGGACGCACCCTCCGGGGGCAAGGGCCTGCGCGCCGGGCAGATCGGAACGGCGGCGGCGATCGTCATCGGCGTGTCCACCATCGCCCCGGCCTACGTGCTGACCTCCTCGCTGGGCCCCACGGCCGCGGCGGTGGGCGAGCACCTGCCGGCGATCTTCCTGGTCGGCTTCATCCCCATGTTCCTGGTGGCGCTGGGCTACCGCGAACTGAATTCCGCCCTGCCGGATGCGGGCACCACGTTCACCTGGACGTGGAAGGCGTTCGGGCCGCGGGCCGGCTGGATGGGCGGCTGGGGGCTGCTGGCCGCGAACATCATCGTGCTGTCCAACCTGGCCGGGGTCGCCGTCGACTTCCTCTACCTCTTCCTGGCCCAGCTGACGGGCCGCCCGGAAATCGCGGACCTGGCCGCCGATCCGCTGGTCAACATCGGCACCTGCCTGGCGCTCGTGGCGCTGGCCGTGTGGGTGTCCTGCCGCGGCCTGAACGCCACCCGGGGCGTGCAGGTGGCGCTGGTGGGCTTCCAGGTGGTGGTCCTGGCCTGGTTCGTGACAGCGGCCTGGGGCAGCGCCGGAACGCAGCCCGGGTCCGCCGCCTTCAGCTGGGACTGGTTCAACCCGCTGAACATCGGTTCCTTCTCCGCGTTCGCGGTGGGCTTGAGCCTGTCCATCTTCGCCTTCTGGGGCTGGGACGTGTGCCTGACCATGAACGAGGAAACCACCGACGGCGGCCGCGCCTCCGGCGTCGCGGCGGGCGTCACCGCCGTTGTGGTGCTGGTGATCTACCTGGCCGGATCGGTAGCCGCGACCGTGTTCGCCGGCGCCGGGGCCGAGGGCCTGGGCCTGGCCAACCCGGAGAACGCCGGCAACCTCTTCGCTGCCTTGGCCAATCCCGTGATGGGGCCGTTCGCGATCCTGCTCTCCCTGTCGGTGCTCTCCAGCTGCGCGGCCTCCCTGCAGTCCACCATGCTCTCCCCGGCCCGCTCGCTGCTGGCGATGGGACACCACGGCGCCCTGCCTGCCCGCTTCTCCACGCTGCACCCGAAGTACCGCACGCCGGTGTTCGCCACGGTGTTCGCCGGGGCCGTCTCCGCCGGGTTCTACGCGCTGATGCGGGTGCTCTCCACGAACGTCCTGAACGACACCATCCTGGCGCTGGGCATGATGATCTGCTTCTACTACGGCATGACGGCGTTGGCCTGCGCCTGGTTCTTCCGCCGCACCGCGTTCGCCTCCGTGCGCAACCTGCTGCTGCGCCTGGTGGCGCCGCTGCTGGGCGGGGCCGCACTGGTGGCGGTGTTCCTTCAGACCGCGGTGGACAGCCTGGACCCCGAGTACGGCTCCGGCTCGCACATCGGTGGCGTGGGCCTGGTGTTCGTGGTGGGGGTGGGCATCCTCGCCGTGGGAGCGCTGTTCCTGGTCGGGGCCGGCCGGCGCCGGCCTGGTTTCTACCGGGCGGAGCTCAAGCGGGCTGAGGCCGGCCGGGCGGACTTCTAGAAGAAGGCACAGGTCCGGAAACCGTCTTGCGCAAATGGCTGGAATGGCAGGTCCATTCCGGCCATTTGCGCAATCTCGTTCAGGGGCAGGGGCAGGGGCAGGGGCCGTAGGGTCGGGGCTCCGCCTATTCGGCGAGTTCGGTCTCCAGCACCAGCGTGTCCCCGGACTTGCAGGTTTGCTGCGGGATCGTTCCCTCCGCGATGGGCGGCTGCACGGCCGGACACAGGTCCAGGGTGATCCAGACGAGGGCGCTGCCCTCCCTGAAGGCCAGGGTCTCGGGCAGGATGACGGCCTCAAGGGTCTGCGCCTTCCCGGTGCACTCACTCAGGTAGCTCGGGTAGTAGCGTCCGATGGCGGCGTTGCGCCCGTTGGCCTGGGACACCGCGATGCTGAGGGTGCCCTGCCAGCCCTTCTGGCACACATAGCCGACTTCCGCGTTGATCCCGGCTCCGTTGGCGAGCAGGTGGACGTTGGCGTACTGCACCTCGTCCGCCGCGGCGTGCGCGGGGGCTGCGGAGGCGACCAGTCCCGCGGCCGCCGCAAGGACGGCCAGGGGCGTGAAGACTGCTGTGGTTTTCATGGCTGCCTCGGATCGTTCGAAGGTCAGTGGGGCGGGGTGCTCCCGGGCCCATTGACCCACGGTCGCGGCGTGCCGGGAATGGCGGCCAGCCACAGAAAGGGACCTCCCGGCTAGCGGCGCGGCAACAGAAACGGTTCGGGACCAAAAGCGATACGGCGGCGGGCCCCCTGCCGGGGCCCGCCGCCGTCGTACATCGCAGGGTGGGCGCATCCCCTAGGAAACGTCCGCCCGCACCGTCATGGCCGGATTCTCCAGGGAGCGGTCATCGCGCACGTCCCGGTCATCGCGTACGTCGCGCCCGCCGCGCGCCCGGCGGATGGCCTCGGCGACGGCCACGACGGCCAGGTTCGGGACCAGGGCGATCAGCCCGGAATCCCAGGAACCGATCGGGATCTCGGCGAAGGTGATCACGGCGACCACTGCGGTGCCGGTGAGGATCCCCCACAGGACCGGCAGGGCACCGACCCGCACCCGGTCCGGAAGGGCCAGCGCCACGGCGGGGGCCAGCTGGGTCAGCCCGCCATAGGTGAGCAGCAGCAGCGCGCCGATGTCGGAGCGGAACAGGCCGAAGGCCAGGGCCAGGCCTATCGCGGCGACGACGACCAGGTGGTTTAGCCGCATCCGCGCCCTGCCGCTGGTGGCCGGCAGCAGGTTGTGCGAGACCAGGGTGGAGATGCCCATGGCAATCGCGCCGGCCGGGACCATCGCGGCGGAGGCTCCGGCGATGGCGATCAGCGCCACCCACCCGGTGGGCAGCGTGTGCCCGGCCATGGTCAGCAGGACCCTGTTCCCGGTCGTGTCCGTCCCGAGCACCAGGACCGCACCCAGGCCAATGGTGACCGGGATGAACAGCAGGAGCTGGTAAACGGCCAGCCACTTGTAGTTGCTGCGCAGCACGGCTCCGGATTTGGCGGCGAGGACCGGTGGCCACAGGTGCGGCATGGTGTTGAAGCAGGAACCGATGGCGGTGACCAGCATTGCGGTGGTGAAGAACGTGGCGTCGAAGCCCGGGGCGTTCAGGGTCAGCAGCACGGGGTCGGCCTCGGCGACCTTGGCGAAGACCTCCGGAATCCCGCCCAAAGAGAAGGCGACGCCGGCCAGCACCACCGCCAGGGCCACCAGCATCAAGACGTCCTTGAGGATCGCGACCCGGGCCAGGCCCTTGATCCCGGCCCACAGCACGAACATGATGACCAGCACGCTGGCCACGACCATCGCCAGGCCGCGCGCGGAGGAGGAGCCGGTGGCCAGCTCCACGATCAGCCCCAGCCCGGTGACCTGCAGTTGCAGGTAGGGGATCAGGAACAGTGCTCCGACCAGCGCCACGATCTTGCCCAGGACCGGGGAACGGAACCTGTCGATAAAGAAATCGGCCATGGTCAGGTAGTCGCGGTTGGCGCCGAGCTGGCGCAACCTGGGGGTGACGAAGTACAGCCCGATCGTCGACATGGTCAGGTAGCCGACGGCGTAGACGCCGCTGACGCCCCCGGCGAAGGCGACCCCGGCCAGGCCGAGGAAACTGAAGGTGGTCAAGGACTCGCCGGCCTGCAGGAACCAGGCCGTCCACTTGGGCATGTCACGCTCGCCGACGGTCCACTCGGCGAGGTCCTTCTGGCGCTTGCGCCCGACGATGCCCAGGGCCCCAATGGCAACGATGCCCAGCACGATGGCGATCTGCAGGCTCATGCGGAGATTCCTTCCTCGTCGCAGGCGTCCTGCTCGCGGCCGCCGGCCCGCAGGTACATCCCGTCAATGACTTGCAGCACGGCCACGGTCAGCAGGACCATCAGGCCGAACCAGACCATTACGGCCGGGAAACCGAACCAGAGCGTGGCCTCGCGGGCGAAGGGCAGCCACGGGGTGGCGAAAAAGCCGATGATCGGCAGCGCGGCCAGCGCCAGCCGGCCGGGGGTGGCCAGACGGACGCGTCCGGCGGGGGTGGGGGTGCTCACGCGGTGACCTCCTGGGTAGCCGGCAGGCACCGGGCGAAGCCGGTGGCCTGCTCATAGGCCTTGGCGATGGACAGCAGCGTCGCGTCGGTGCGCCGGCGCGTGAGCAGCTGGACCCCCACCGGCAGCCCCTCGGCGGTGAAGCCGCCGGGGACGCTGATGCCGGGGATCCCAAGTGGGGTGAACAGGTATGCCCCGCGCATCCAGTCCAGATAGGCGTGCTGGGCCTGCCCGTCCACCTCGTGCGGGAAGTCCAGTTCGACGTCGAATGGCGGCAGTTGCGCGGCGGGGGCGAGGATCACGTCGTAGGCGGCGAAAAACTCCACGGCGGCGCGCACCAGCGTGGTGACCTGGGCCTGGGCGCGGAGCACGTCCCGGCCGGCGAGGTTGATCCCTGTCTCGATGTTCCAGGCCAGAAGGTGGTTGAACTCCTCCGGGTTGGCGGCGAAGTCCTCGCCCCACTCGGTGAAGAACTCCGCGGCGCGCAGTGTCCGGAATGCCTCCTCGGCCCCGTCCAAGCGCGGACAGGCTTCCTCGACGTGCGCCCCTGCCGCAGCGAACGTTGCGGCGGCCGCGGCAATGACCCCGCGAACCGCGGGATCCACCGGGATCCGCCCGCCCAAATCCGGAGCGTAGGCCACGCGCAGTCCGCACAGTTCGGCCGCGGTGACGCGCCCGGTTTGGACGGCCGGGTCGGTGTAGCCGAGCGGGTCGCGCCCGCTGGGGCGGGCCATGACCGAGAGCAGCAGGGCGACGTCGTCGACGGTGCGGGCCATCGGGCCGGCCACGGTCAGCGGGTCGAAGCCGTTGGGGCCGTCGGCGTTGGGCACCAGCCCCGGGGTGGGACGCAGCCCCACGACATTGCAGAACGAGGCCGGGTTGCGCAGCGAGCCGCCCATGTCCGAGCCGTCGGCGATGGGCTGGAAGCCCGCGGCCAGCGCCGCCGCGGCGCCGCCGGAGCTGCCTCCGACCGAGCGGGAGGGATCGTAGGGGTTGCGGGTGGGGCCAAAGACCCGGTTGGTGGTGTGTGAACCGGCCGCGTACTCGGGCACGTTGGTCTTGCCGATGCGCAGCGCTCCGGCGTCGATGATGCGCTGCACGTGCAGGTCGTTGGCCTCCGGGATGAAGCGGGCGTGCCGCGGAGAGCCGTAGCTGGTGACCATTCCGGCGGTCTTGTGGGTGTCCTTGAAACTGATCGGCAGTCCGTGCAGGGCCCCGAGCGGGGTGCCGGCGGCCTGCGCGGCATCGGCAGCGGCCGCGGCCGCGAGAGCGGCGTCGGCGTCGGCGGAGACGACGGCGTTGAGGGTCGGGTTCAGGGCCTGGAGGCGCTCCAGGTGGGCGTCCATGACCTCGACGGCGGTGAGCTCGCGGTCGCGGATGAGCGCGGCGAGCTCGACCGCGTCACGGTAGTACAGGGGTGATGGCATGGGCGTGGGTCCTTCGATGCGTGGTCGGCACCCGGCGGGTGCCGTGAGCGGCCTCACCGAATGACGAGTTCGGCCATCTCTTCGCATTCATGGTGAATTTGTCGCTCCTCTGCACGCAATGGGTTGCGGATTTGGCCATAATTTTGCCCGATTCGCGCAATTGATCTGTTTCACGCCGCAGGATCCGGCATGCTGGGGGCCGCTACCAGGCCGGCGGGGCGAGGCGGAGCCCGCCGCGTTTGCGGGCCTCGAGCACCAGCGTGGTCTCCACCCGCTCCACTTGGCGCGCCCACGTGCTGGCGGTAACCAGCGCGAAGAGGCTGGCCGGATCCTCGACCGCGACGTCGGCAACGATCTGGCAGTCCCCGGCGACCGCTGCCGCGTAGCGCACCCGCCGGTCGCGGGCCAGTTCCTCGCCGACGGCCTCGACCAGTGCCGGGTTGACCCGGATCCACAGCAGCGCCTCGGTGGGCAAGCCGAGCAGTGCCGGCTCGACCACGACGCGCAGCTGGACCTGGTCGGTGCCGAGGATCCAGTCGATGCGCCGGCGGGCGGTCGATTCGGCGACGTTGGCCCGGCGACCCAGCGCCTCGAAGGTGGCCCGGCCGTCGGCGCACAGCGCCTCGACCAGGGCGGTGTCCACGCCATCCAGCGGCGAGGCGGTGTCCAGCCGCCCGGTGTCCACGGTGTGCCGGGCCTGGAGCGCGCTGACCTGCGCCGGGGTGAGCGGGTGCGGGTGCCAGCCGCGGATGGTGCGGAAGTAGTGCAGCACCGGATAGCTGGTGGCGTGGGTCAGCCCGATCGTTGCCGGCAGTTCCTCGCTGAGCAGTGTGCTCAGCCGGGCCGGCGGGATCAGCAGTTCGGCGACGACGTCCCCGCTGCCGCTGACGGTGTAGGCGAAGGTGGTGTCAGGGCGCTGGGCCAAGGAGGCGGCGGCGGCCCGAGCCGTGCCGGGGGAGCAGGTCAGCTGCGCGATCACGCTCGCTGGTTCGGGGCGGATGCCGACCACCGATACCAATCCCTCGGCCAACAGCTCGGTGCCGCGGCGCGACACGGTGCGCTCGGACTCGCCCAGCACCTCGGCGACCTTGCGCCAGGAGGCCCGGGGGTCAATCTGCAGCACCGAGACGATGGCACGCTCCAGCGCCGTCAATTCTTTCATGGCCTGCCTCCGTACGGTGGGGGTGCGCCGGGGGCCGAACCGGCCCGGCGCACCCCCATTGTCCCGTCGGTTCCGGCCGCATCCCAACCGGAACCCGCCGGGCCGGCTCCGCTCCGTGCGGCCGGCCCGGCCGTTTTCAGTGCCTCTGCCTTTAGTGCCCCAGCCGGGCGAACTTCATCCGGCGCAGGTGCAGTCGCTCGGCGTCGGGGATCGCGCGGGCCCGCCCGAGTTCGTACTCGATGGCCCGGCCCATCCGCGCGCAGAATTCGCGCGGTTCGGCCGCGGCGTCGGGGCGCTCGTCGACGATGTGGTCGATGAGCCCTGCCGCGCGCAGCGCGGCGACCTCCACGCCCTGGGCGCGGGCGATCTCCGCGGCCCGATCGGTGGTGCGGTACAGGATCGCGCTGGCCCCTTCCGGGGGCAGCGGGGAGAGCCAGGCGTTCTGCGCGGCGATGATCCGGTCCGCCGGCAGCAGCGCCAGCGCCCCGCCGCCGCAGCCCTGCCCCAGCAGCACCGCGACGGAGGGCCTCGGCAGCCCGATCAGCCCGTGGAGCGAGCGGGCGATCTCCCCGGCCATCCCGCCCTCCTCGGCCTCGCGGGACAGGTCGGCACCGGGGGTGTCGATCACGGTCAGCAGCGGCAGGTCCAGGTCCTGCGCGAGCATCATGCCGCGCCGCGCCTCGCGCAGCGACCCCGGCCCCATGGGCTTGGCGTCGGGGTGGCGGGGGCGCTGGTGGCCGAGCACGATGCACGACTGGCCTCCGAAGCGGGCCAGCGCCAGGGTCAGCCCCGGGTCCTTCTCGCCCTCCCCGGTGCCGTTCAGCGGCAGGACGACGTCGGCTCCGGCGGCCAGCAGCCAGCGCAGGTCCGGCCGGCGCGGGTTGCGGGAGAGCTCGATCGAGGACCACGCATCGCGGGTCGAGGGTTCCACCGTGAGGGTCTGGGGCGCCGGCGGGGCGGTATCGCCGCCGTCCGGGCGCAGCACCTGCAGGGCCCGGTCGACCACCGGAGCCAGTTCGTGCGGGGGCACCACGGCGTCGATGATCCCGTGCCGGTAGAGGTTTTCGGAGACCTGGACGCCCTCGGGAAACGGCTCGCCGTGCAGGGCCTCGTACACCCGGGGGCCCAGGAAGCCCAGCAGGGCGCCGGGCTCGGCCACGGTGATGTGCCCCAACGATCCCCAAGAGGCCATCACTCCGCCGGTGGTGGGGTGGCGGAGGTAGACCAGGTAGGGCAGCCCGGCGGCCTTGTGCCGGCGGACCGCGTCGGTGATCGTGACCATGCCCAGGAAGGCCAGCGTGCCCTCCTGCATCCGGGTCCCGCCCGAGGCCGGACCGGCCAGCAGCGGCAGCCGCTCGGTGGTGGCGCGCTCGATCGCCGCGGTGATCCGCGCGGCCGCCGCCTGCCCGATCGATCCGGCGAGGAAGCGGAACTCGGAGACGATCACCGCGACCCGGCGGCCGCGGATGAGCCCCTCGCCGGTGATGACGGATTCGTCGGTCCCGCTCTTGGCGGCGGCGGCCTCCAGCTCGGCCAGATACTCGGGGCTGGCGGAGGCCGGCTGCACCGGGGCGGTATCCCAGCTGCGGAACGAGCCGGCGTCGAGCACCGCCTCGATCAGCCCGGCCGCGTCCAGCCGCACCGGGCGGGCGGCCGTCGCCACGGGACCGGCGCTCATCGGGCCACCCCGGTGGCCAGCCAGTCCCGGATCGCCGCGCCGTCGGCGTCGAGCAGCGGCGGGGCGGTGTGCGCGGTGCGGGTGGTTTCCTCGGCGGTGGCCGGATCGAAGAAGCGCAGCGGCGGGCCGGGCAGCGTCACCGTGCCCAGCACCGGGTGCTCGACGTCGACCTTCAGCCCCTGGCTGGCGACCTGGTCCCAGGCGTAGACCTCGTCCAGCGTGCGCACCTTGCCGGCCGGGATCCCGGCCTGGTTGAGCAGGTCCAGCAGTTCGGCCGGCCCGTAGGCGGCGAAGGCGCGCTCGACCTCGGCGATGACGGCGGCGCGGTGCCGCACCCGGGTGGCGTTGGAGGCGAACTCGGGGCGGGCGGCGTCCAGTCCGAAGGCCGCGGCGAAGGCGGCCCAGAGCTTCTCCGACCCGACGGAGATCTGCACGTGCCCGCCCTTGCAGGCGAACAGCCCGTAGGGGGCGATCGAGGGGTGGTGGTTGCCCTGGGCCTGCGGGACCTCGTTGGCGACGGTGGCGCGGGTGCCCTGGAAGGCGTGGACGCCGACGACGGAGGCCAGCAGGCTGGTCCGCACGACCTGGCCGCGGCCGGTGGCCTGGCGCTCGATCAGTGCCGCGAGCACCCCGTAGGCCCCGTACATCCCGGAGAGCAGGTCGGCGATGGGAACGCCGACCCGCTGCGGGTCCTGCGGGCCCGACCCGGTCAGCGACATCAGCCCCGCCTCGCCCTGGATGATCTGGTCGTAGCCGGCCCGGGCGGCTTCGGGTCCGTCGTGGCCGAAGCCGGTGATCGAGAGGACCACCAGGCCCGGGTTCAGCGCGTGCATGGCCTCGGTGGAGAAGCCGAGCCGGTCCAGCACGCCCGGGCGGAAGTTCTCCATCACGACGTCGGCTTCGCGCAGCAGCGCCGTGAGCGTGTTCTTCCCGTCCTCGCTCTTCAGGTCCAGGGCGATGGACTCCTTGTTGCGGTTGCAGGAGAGGAAGTAGGTCGCCTGCGGGTCATCCTCCGGGCCCACGAAGGGCGGACCCCATCCGCGGGTGTCGTCTCCGTGCCCCGGGGTCTCCACCTTGATGACCCGGGCGCCCAGGTCGGCCATCATCATGCCGGCGTGCGGACCGGCCAGCGCGCGGGTCAGGTCGATGACGGTGTGGCCGGACAGCGGGCCGGTGGCCCGCGCCAGGGCGGAAGTCTGGGTGCTCACGGGGGACTCCTTGGGGAAGCGGACAGATGATGGCCTGCTGGATCACTCTGTTAGTGGCCTAGCCACTAGGAGAGTACGGCGAAAGGCCGGTGCCTGTCTAGGGGTAGCGATCGGGGGCAGATGCCTTGGCTACCCGTGGACGCCACTTTGCGCTACCCCGGCGCCGGGCAGGGATTCCAGGCGCGGCCGCGCCGCGTGGGTGCGCATCTGTATCCCGATGACGATGCCCGGTCCGGAGGCATGCGGGAACGCCCCGCGCCGCGCCACCGTGCATTCGAGTTGGTGGAGCTGGTCGGGTTTTTGTAGGCCTGGGTTTACGGGCGCCGTGCCTTTGCCGCCAGTGCTCCGGTGAGGTTGGCCGCGGCGGCGATGGCCGCGATCCACGCCAGCATGGAGGTGTGCCTGAACCCGAAGGATTCGTGGAGCCAGGCGATCGCCGTGGGCAGCCCGAAGCCGATGTACGCGAGGCTGTAGACCAGGCTGGTCATCGGCCCGAGCTGGCCCGGCAGGGCGAGTCGATCGCAATCCTGCAGGCACCCGATCAGGGTCAGACCGTACCCGATGCCGAAGACCGCAGCGGCGAGGACCACCAGGCCCACCGACTGTCCGGTCGCGGCCGCGACGGCAAGGGCGGTTCCGGCAACGAACAGGACCACGCCGAGCATCCGCGCCGGGACCCGGCGGCGCGCGGACAAGTGCGCCACCACCCGTTGGGCGGCGAAACCCAGCCCCAGGCACAGCAGGCACAGCAGCGCCGAGAATGCCGTGGAGAAACCGCCCAGCTGGGCCGCGACCACCGAGGGCAGGACCGCGTACGCAATGCCCAACGCACCGAAGATCAAGGGCGCCGCGGGCAGGACCGCCAGCAGGTACTCGCGCGAGAAGGAGCTGCGGGGCGCGTGCTGCCCGCCGCCGTCGTGCCGGTGCCCTGCGGGGCGGAACCGGAACATGCCGACGCCGGCCGCCGTGCACACCGCCAGGTGCAGGACGTACGGCAGCAGGGTGGGCAGCGGCAGCCACTGGGCCACGATCCCGGCCAGGCCGGCGCCTAGCCCGAACCCGGCGGTCAGGCCCATGGCGGAGGTCCGCGCCGCCGACGGCTGCCGCGCGCCCGGGGCGGTGCGCTCCGCCGCCGCGACGGCCAGGGCCTTCAGGGCCAATCCGCCCACGACCATGCCTAGACCCAACGCCACGCCGCTCAGGGTCCGGGCCAGGAACATAAGGGCGGGAGCCGACGCGCCGGCCATCAGCAGGAGCGATCCCAGCGCGCTGAGGGAAACCGCGGCGGCCAGCGGCTTCTTCCCGCCGAACCGGGTGGCCACGGCGGGGGAGGCCAGCAGCGAGGGGACCAGCCCGACGACGTACGCGAAGAGCAGCACGTTGACGGTCACTTC
This sequence comes from Arthrobacter ginkgonis, assembly GCF_039540195.1. Lineage (NCBI taxonomy): Bacteria > Bacillati > Actinomycetota > Actinomycetes > Micrococcales > Micrococcaceae > Arthrobacter > Arthrobacter ginkgonis. The sequence continues at coordinate 162,983 of NZ_BAABEO010000034.1, forward strand.
GCTGAACGCACTCTCGGCCCGGTACATGGACAGCAGCGGGGTGAACTGGTTCCCGCCCCACGCCACGGCGAACATGGCCAGGCTCACCTGCCGCCATCCCGCAACGGGGCGGGTCTTGGTGCCGGTGGCGGATGGCTGGAGAGCGGTGGTCATGCGCTACTTTCGGGGTGGAGCAGGCGGCCGGCCGGAAGGCAAGGGCCGCGGGGAAGGACAACAGGCCGCGGCGGCGGTTCGACCTCCGAGCGCGCGGCCACGGCCTGGACGGCACATCCAGCCTAGTGCACGGGCCGCGGGGCCTGCCGTGCCCGGCGCCCCGGTGGGGTGCGCCGGCGGGGCGCGCCCGTTGCGTCCGACGATCGTGCCCTGACTAGTCATTACACAAAAAGTGTTGACTCATGTGGAAGAAACCATCGTATTTACTGTCCCGTGGTGCCTATGATTCCCTCAGTCAATGCCAGTCGGCCGGATCGCACCCGGCCTGAAAGTGGGGGAACATGTTCATCCGCCTCGGCCGCGCCACCGCGGCCCTTTTCGCCGCCTCGTCCCTGGTCCTGGGCAGTGCCGTTGTGGCCTCGGCCTCCCCGGCGCCGGCCTCCGCCGTCCAGGCGCCCCAGCCGATCATCCTCACGCACAAGGGGAAGGCGGAGTCGAAGCCGGCGGTCGTCATCCGCAAGCTCTCGGACCGGACCGTCGCGGCCGGCGAGCTGGCTACCGTCAAGCCCCGGGTCAAGGTCGCCAAGCGGGCCAAGCTCGTCTCCAAGACCCTGACCGTGGTGAAGGACGGCACCGTGCTGGTCGACGCCAAGCGCAAGGCCAGGCTGGGCGTCGGAACGTACGAGGTCACCACCAAGGTCGAGTACCGCACCCTGGTCAAGCAGGAAGTGGTGAAGGTCAAGACCAAGGGCAACAAGGTGAAGAAGGTCAAGCGCAACGTCTGGTCCGGGCTCCTGACCGAGACCAAGACGCAGACGCTGGTCGTCGCGCTGGAGCCCGCGGACGGGAACGACGACTAACGCGCGGGGACCCCTGGCCGCTCTCTTGCGGGGACCCTGCTGCCCTGCGCTTGCGGACACGCCATGACGGCGGGAGGCCGGGGCACGCGCCCCGGCCTCCCGGCGTCGTGCCCGTTGGCATAATGCAGGGATGAGCAAGCAGTTCACGCTGGTCCAGCTGCGCTACTTCCGGGTGGTGGCCCAGCTGGAGAACATGACGGCCGCGGCCGCCGCGCTGAACGTCACGCAGTCCACCCTTTCCTCCGCGATCGCGCAGCTGGAGAAGGAGATGGGCTCGGAGCTGTTCGTCCGGCTGCCCCGCCGGGGGCTGCGCCTGACCTCGGCGGGGCGGCGGCTGTTCCGCGGCTGCCAGGTGGTCCTGGAGGAGGCCGAGCAGCTCTACCGCTCCGTCCACGACGAGGACGCGCAGCTGGTCGGCGAGCTGGTGGTGGGGGTGTTCTCCCCGCTGGCCCCGTTCCGCGCGGCCGCGATCCTGCAGCACTTCGAGGCCGCGCATCCCGGGGTGGACGTGACGTTCCTCGAGGGGGACCAGGAGTCGCTGCGCCGGGCGCTGGAGGAGGGTCGGTGCGAGCTGGCGCTGATGTACGACCTGGGGCTGGGTCCGGACCTGGAGCGGCAGGTCGTGGAGCGGGTGCCCCCGCACGTGATCGTGGCCGCCGACCATCCGCTGGCTTCCAGTCCGGAGCGGGAGGTCAGCCTGCACCAGCTCGCCGACGAGCCGTTCATCCTGCTGGACCTGCCGCACACCCGCGAGTACTTCCTGGGGCTGTTCCGGCTCGCCGGCGTGGAGCCGACCATCCGCCACCGGGCCTCCGGCTATGAGACGGTGCGGTCCTTCGTGGCCCGCGGGCACGGCTATTCGGTGCTGAACCAGCGGCTGCACCACGACCTCACCTACGCAGGAGGCCGCGTGGTGCCGCTGCGCATCGTCGAGGACCTGCCGGGAATCGAGGTGCTGCTGGTCCGCCCCGCGGGCGCCCGGCCCACGGCGAAGTCCACCGCGTTCTCCGAGGTCACCCGCCGGTTGTACGGCGTAAAGGACTGACCCCGCGCTTTTGGATCGATTTTGTCGATGTGAACCAACGGTACAATCAATTGGACGCGTGTGATCCGCTTCACAATGATGGGAGCAAGCCCGGAGTCGTGCGGACCTTCCGCAGATCCCGGAACGGCAGGGGCGGCGGCCGACGCGGCCTGACCGGAGTCCATCGAGCGAGGGAACAGCCATGACCGATACCAGAATGTGTTTCCACCCTGTTTCCGGGGGAGGCGGGGCCGCTGCCGAATCCGGCAACACGACCAGCGCAGACATGTCACCGGCCCGTTACGCGCCGAACCCGGCGGGAAACACCCCCTCCGTACGGTGGTCGGCATGACGACCACCAACACGAACGCAACGCCGGCGGGGTCCGCCTCCCCGGCCACCCAGGAACGGACCCGCCCGGCCTCCGGCATGCAGCTGCGGGTGCTGGCCGGCGGCAGCGTGGGCCAGTTCATCGAGTTCTACGACTTCACCCTCTACGGCCTCTCCGCCGTCGTGCTCTCCCAGCTCTTCTTCCCCGGCGCCAGCCCGCTGGCGGGACTGCTGGCCACCTTCGCCACCTTCGGTGTCGCCTTCCTGGTCCGCCCGCTCGGCGGGCTTTTCTTCGGCTCCCTCGGCGACAAGATCGGCCGCCGCAAGGTCCTCTACGTCACCCTGCTCTCCATCGGCGCGGCCACCGCGCTGATCGGCCTGCTGCCGACCTACGCCACCATCGGTGCGCTGGCACCGCTGCTGCTGGTGCTGTGCCGCATGGTCCAGGGCTTCTCCGCCGGCGGTGAGTCCGTGGGCGCCCCGGCGTTCGTGTTCGAACACGCGCCCCTGAGCAAGCGGGGCTTCTGGCTGAACATCACGCTCGCCGCCACCGCCCTGCCCTCCGTCTTCGGCGGAACCCTGATCCTGATCCTGTCCCAGTCGATGTCCTCCGAGGCCTTTATGGCCTGGGGCTGGCGCGTCCCGTTCCTGCTGGCCCTGCCGCTGGCCTTCTTCGGCCTGTGGATCCGCAGCCGCACCGAGGAGTCCGAGGCATTCAAGCAGATCCTGGCCAAGGAAACCGCCAAGGAGTACAGCCCCGTCAAGGAGGCCTTCCGCGAGAACAAGGTTCGCATGCTGCAGGTCATCTTCGTGATGGGCCTGACCGCCATGGGCTTCTACTTCCTCTCCGGCTACTTCGTCTCCTACGTCCAGACCACCGGCCACCTCAGCCGCGAGCAGTCGCTGCTGGCCAACGCCGCGGCCATGGCCTTCTACGCCCTGCTCCTGCCGCTCGGCGGCATCCTGGGCGACAAGTTCGGGCGCAAGCCGATGCTGATTGCCGGTTCGCTGGCCCTGGCCGTGCTCTCCGTTCCCTGCTTCATGCTGGTCACCAGCGGCTCGCTGCCCCTGGCCATTCTCGGCCAGCTGATGTTCGTGGTCCCGATGTGCATCTACGGCGGCGGCTGCTACACCTTCTTCGTCGAAATCTTCACCACCCGCACCCGCTTCACCTCCGCGGCCGTCAGCTACAACGTCGCCTACGCCCTCTTCGGCGGCACGGCCCCGTTCATCGGCACCGCGCTGGTGGCGCAGTCCGGCATCCCGGCCGCACCCGGCTACTACATGGCCGCCGCGGCAGTGATTGTCCTGGCCCTCCTGACCCTGACCAAGGTCCCGGAAACCCACCAGCGCGTGCACTAGCCGCACCGGTCCCCGGCCCGCCCGGGCCGGGGACCTGCCGCCGTCGTGCCCGGCCCGCAGGGACCGCACCCACACTTCACCCTTCCCGCGCTTCACCCAAGGAGTCAGACCATGAGCGCCGAAACCTTCCTCGCCGACTTCCACCACGTCGCCACCATCGGCGCCACGCCCGCCAGCGGCGTGGACCGGCAGGCCGCGACCGCCGAGGACAAGCAGACCCGCGACTGGTTCGCCGGCTTCGCCGCCGACCACGGCTGGGAGGTGCGCGTGGACGGGATCGGCAACATGTTCGCGCTGCTGGAGTGGACCCCCGGTGCGCCGTACGTGCTCATCGGATCGCACCTGGACAGCCAGCCGCTCGGGGGCCGGTTCGACGGGGCGTACGGGGTGATCGCCGGGCTGCACGCGGCCGAGCGGGTGGACCTGCGCGTCGCCGAGGCCCTGCAGGCCGGGGCCGACGCTCCGCGCCACAACCTCGCGGTGGTCAACTGGTTCAACGAGGAGGGCGGCCGCTTCGCCCCCTCCATCATGGGCAGCTCGGTGTTCGCCGGCCTGATGGACGAGTCCAGGATGCTGGCGGTCAAGGACCTGGCCGGGACCACCGTGGCCGAGGCGCTGGAAGCCATCGGCTACCTCGGCACCGACGCGCGGCCCGAGGTGGCCGGCTACGCCGAAATCCACATCGAGCAGGGCCGGATCCTGGAGCGCGAGGGCCTGGCCCTGGGCGCGGTGGACTACAGCTGGTACACCCAGAAGCTGGACATCGAGGTCCTTGGGGAGCAGTCCCACACCGGGGCCACCGCGATGGCCGATCGGCACGACGCGCTGGTCGCCGCCTCCAAGGTGGTGCTGCTGGTCCACGACGTCACCGGGAAGTTCGAGGAGGAGGCGCTGGTCTCCTCCGTCGGCCAGCTGACGCTGGAGCCGAACTCGCCGATCGTTGTGGCCCGCCGCGTGCACCTGGTTGCCGACCTGCGCTCGGCCTCGCCGGAGATCGTGCGCCAGGCCCGCGCCTCGCTGCTGGAGGACATCGCGGCGATCGCCCGCGAACACGACATCCGCATCAACGTCAACGACTTCGACATCCGCGACATCCAGTACTACCCCGAGGACGGGCTGGAGCTCACCGAGAAGGTCGCCGCCAACCTGGGCCTCGGTATCCGCCGCATCCGCACCATGGCCGGGCACGACTCGGTGGCCATGAACCGGATCGTGCCCACCGTGATGATGTTCATCCCCTCCGTCGACGGCGTCTCCCACTGCGAGCGCGAGTTCACCACGGACGCGGACATGGTGGCGGGCCTGGACGCGCTTTCCGGCGTGGCCTGGGAGATGGTCAACGGGGCGCTCATCGGCGCGGAGTCCGCGGAGCACGACGCCGGCGTGCTGGCTTCCGGCCCGGCCGTTTCCGGCGCGGTCGCGGCCGGGGCAGGCGCCCGATGAGTCCCCAGCCGACGGGTTCCCAGACGGCCGGTTCCGGGACGGCGGTGGCCGGGCTTGACCGGGCGACAGCGGCGGGGGAGGGGCTGCACTTTCTGGACGCGGTCTCCGCGCTGGAGGCGTTCCGTGCGCTGGAACTCTCCCCGGTGGAACTGGTTTCCGCCGTGGTGGCCCGGACGGAGGCCGTCAACGGAGACCGCGGGAGCGGCATCAACGCCTTCACCGAGACGCTGTTCGACGAGGCCTTGGAGCAGGCCCGGACCGCCGCCGACGTCTACGCACGCTGCGCGCGCACCGGCGAGCAGCCCCCGGCGCTGCTGGGGCTGCCGGTCGCCACCAAGGAAAAGCACGCGCTCGCCGGACGGCGGATCGAGCAGGGACTGTACGCGCACCGCGGCCGGATCGCCGCCGCCGACCATCCCGTCGTGGAGCGCATCCGGGCCGCCGGGGGGATCATCCACGCCCGCACCACCTCCCCGGAGTTCAGCTGCGCGACCGTCACGCACTCCCCGATGTGGGGGACCACCCGAAACCCCTGGAACCTGGACGCCTCGCCCGGAGGCTCCTCCGGCGGGGCCGGGGCTGCCCTGGCCGCCGGCGTGGCCACGCTGGCCACCGCCAGCGACATCGCCGGCTCCACCCGCATCCCCGCCGGCTTCACCGGCACTGTCGGCTACAAGGCGCCCTACGGGCGGATCCCCGGGCTGCCTCCGCTGTCGGCGGACTGGTACCGCGGCGACGGGCCGATGGGACGGACCGTCGCGGACACCGCCCTGCTGGCTTCCGTGATGTCCGGCCGGCACCCGGTGGACCACGCGTCCTGGGGAGAAAACGGGGGAGGGAACGGGCATGCGCTGCCCGGGGCCCACTCGGTGGCCGGGATGCGGATCGGACTCTCCGTCACGCTCGGCGACTTCCCGGTAGCCCCCGAGGTGGAGGCCAACACGCTGGCCGTGGCCCGGGCGCTGGAGGCCGCCGGCGCCGTCGTCGTACCCGTCTCCCTGCCGTGGACCACGGCACGGATCGCCGAGACGATCTTCGCGCACTTCGGGCACATCCTCGGCCCGGCCATGGAGGCCGAGACCGCCGGGACCGAGGAGAAGCTGGCCGCGTACACCCGCCGGTTCATGCAGGACGCCCGGGCCGCGGCAGCGCGGCACTCGATGGTCGATTCGCTGGCCCTGGACGCGAGGCTGCAGGCGGAGCTGGCCGCGGCGATGGAGGGCCTGGACGCGCTGCTGTGCCCGACCTCCGCGGTGACCTCGCTGGCCGCGGACGGCGACTACCTCGAGGGGATCGACGCCGGCGGCCGGCACCTGGGCCACTACTGGGAAGCGCACCTGACCAGCCCATTCAACGTGGCCAACCGGTGCCCGGTGCTGTCCGTGCCGAGCGGAGTTGCCGACGACGGCGTGCCCACCGGCGTGCAGGTCGTCGGGCACCCCTTGGACGAGGCCACGGTCTTCCGCCTCGGGGCGGCCGTGGAAGCGCTGATCCCGCGGAGGGCCTGGCCGCTTCTCGGTTAGTCCTGCTCGGTCATTCCAAGGAAGCTCGGCTAGCTGGGCAGGGTCAGGATTTCGGCTCCGTCGTTGGTGATGGCGATTGTGTGCTCGCTGTGGGCCGTGCGGCAGCCCGTCGCGCTGCGCAGCGTCCACCCGTCGGGATCGGTGACCAGCTTGGCGGTGTCCGCCATGACCCACGGCTCCAGCGCCAGCAGCAGCCCGGGGCGCAGCGTGTATCCGCGGCCGGGGCGTCCGGTGTTCGGAACGTGCGGATCCTGGTGCATCGTTGATCCGATGCCGTGGCCTCCGAACTCGGTGTTGATCAGGTACCCCGCCTCGCTGAGGACCGAGCCGATGGCATGGGAGAGGTCACCGATGCTGGCCCCCGGCCCGGCGGCGGCGATCCCCGCCGCCAGGGCGCGTTCGGTTGCGCTGATCAGCGCAACGCTCTCCGGGGGTTGGGATTCGCCCACGATGAAGCTGATGGCGGAGTCTGCGGCCACCCCGTCCTTGGAGACGGCCAGGTCGAGTGTCAGCAGGTCGCCGTCGGCCAGCGCGTACTCGTGCGGCAGGCCGTGGAGCACGGCGTCGTTGACGCCCGTGCAGATGTAGTGGCCGAACGGACCGCGTCCGAAGGGCGGTGCGTAGTCGACGTAGCAGGACTGCGCGCCGGCCTCGATGATCATCTCCTTGGTCCACCGATCGATGTCCAAGAGGTTGGTGCCCACTTCGGTGCGGCTTTTCAGGGCCTGCAAGATGTCCGCGACCAGGGCGCCCGTGTCCTTTGCCCGGGCCAGTTCGGTGGGGGTCAGGATCTCGATCATGCGGCGCCCTTCTCGCGAAACCAATAACAATACCGGCCATACTATACCGGTATTAGAATGGGATCCATGGTCAGGTTGCCACTTACACCCGAAGAGATCGAGCGCGGACAGCGGCTCGGCGCCCTGCTGCGCCGCGCCCGGGGACGGCGCTCGATGCTCGAGACCGCGCTCGATGCCCGCGTCTCCCCGGAGACCCTGCGGAAGATCGAGTCGGGCCGGGTGGCGACCCCCGCCTTCCCGACCATCGCCGCGATCGCCGATGTCCTGGGCCTCTCCCTCGATACGGTGTGGGCCGAGATGAGCCAACCGCTCGCGGGTGCTGAACCGGCCAGGCCTGGCCGCAACACGCGCGAGCGGTTGGTCTCGTAGGTCCCGACTCTGTTGTGTTGGAGCCCTGCTGTGTTGGAACCCTGCTGCGGCAGCGTCGGCGGTGGGGCTACCGCACGCCGGCCGCGCTGGGGGCCGGTTCGGCGCCGTCGGCCGCGTCCAGCGACGCGGCGTTGAAGGCCGCCTCCTTGCGGCCCCAGCCGCCCGGCAGCAGCGCCACCGAGACGATCGAGATCGCGGCGACCACCAGCAGGTAGGCCACGACGGCGTCCGAGGTGCCGTAGGCGGCGAAGAGCGCGGTGGCGATGGTCGGGGCGAAGGCCGGCCCAACGATCTGCGAGATCGTGTAGCCCACCGAGGCGCCGGTGTAGCGGACCTCGCGGGAGAACACCATGGAGAACAGGGAACCGGTCACGCCCGCGGCCGGGGGCATCGCGATGCCGAAGAGCAGGATCACCCCGGCCATGAACCCGGCCACGGTGCCGGTGTTGATCAAGGCAAAGGTGGGCCAGATGCTCACGAACATGGCCACCGCGCCAATGAAGTACATGGTCTTGCGTCCGTAGGTGTCCGCGAGCGCCCCGCAGACCGGATAGAGCACGGTGGCGATGACGGCCGCGATGAAGACGCCCAGCAGCGCGTCCGTGCGGTCCAGGCCCACCACCTTGGAAGAGTAATTCACCAGGTAGCTCATGGTGATGTAAGCCAGCACACCCTGGGACAGGTAGGTCCCGGCGATCAGGAAGATCTCCTTCGGGTGGCGCCGGAAGGCCTCCTTCAGCGGCAGCTTGACCAGGTCGCCCTTGTCCCGCGCGGCGGCGAAGGCGGGGGACTCGTCCACCGCGAGGCGGATGGCCAGGCCCACGACCACCAGGACCGCGGAGGCCAGGAACGGCAGGCGCCAGCCCCAGGACAGGAACGCCTCCTCGGGCAGTTGGGCCACGGCAAGGAAGGCGACCGTGGCCAGCGCGGTGCCGGCCGGCGCGCCGGTCTGCGGGAACGCCCCGTAGAAGCCCTTCTTGCCCTTGGGGGCGTGCTCGACCGCCATGAGCGTGGCGCCGCCCCATTCGCCGCCGACCATGAATCCCTGGAAGAGGCGCAGGACGGTCAGCAGGATCGGCGCGAGGATCCCGATCGTCGCGTAGCCGGGCAGCAGGCCCATCAGCAGGGTCGCGATGCCCATGCCGGTGAGGGAGATGACCAGCATCTTCTTGCGTCCGATCCGGTCGCCGAAGTGCCCGAACACCACGCCGCCGAGCGGGCGGGCCAGGAAGCCGACGCCGAAGGTGGCGAAGGACAGCAGCGTGCCCATCAGCGGGGTGGCCTCCGGGAAGAACAGCTTGGGGAAGACCAGTGCGGCGGCGGTGCCGTAGATGAAGAAGTCGTAGTACTCGATCGTGGTGCCGATGAACGAGGCGCTGGCCACCTTCAGCGGGCCGGCCGGCTTCTTCCGTGCCAGGGTGGTGCTCATGGTGCTCCTTGGGAGTCGGATGTCAGGTGGAGAGGATCAGGTCAGGCTCTAGCGGGGGCGTTCAGGCCGGGACGTTCGCGGTCGGGGCGGCCGGCTCCAGGCTGGTTGGATCCAGGGCCAGGGCGGCCGCCAGCGCGGTGCGCAGTGCGGCCTCGGCGGCATCTGCGTCCCACAGGGCGGCGCCGTGCCGCCAGGCGACGTAGCCGTCGGGGCGCACCAGGAGGGCGCCGGCCTCGTCGATCTCGCGGACCTTGGCCCACGCCGCGTAGGGGTCCTCTGCCCCCGGGGTGCCGACGGTCAGCACGTCCAGGCAGTCGAGGCCCGGGGATTCCGAGCCTTTGGATTCGGAACCCAGCCGGGCGGCGGCCTGCGCCCACGCGGCCCCGGCCAGGCCCGTGACCAAGGTGAAGCGGCCGTGCCCGGTGAGGTCCAGGGTGGAGACGCGGCGTCCGTCCGTGCCGACCAGCCACGCGTGCGGCAGTTTCGCTCCGGGCCGGGTGGTGGGCTGCACGTAGAGTTCCGCGTCGCGTTCGAAGGCCTCCGGTTCCGTGCCGGGTTCGGGCACGACGGCGGTGGAGGCGTAGCGCTGGTTCAGTTCCACACCCTGGGCGTTGAACTCGCGGTTCTTCAGTTCCAGCGCCTCGGCCAGCCGCGCGCGCAGGGCGGCGCCCTCGATGGTGGGGGCCTTGAGGCGGGCCAGCCCGGCCTCGACGGTGCGGGTGCCGTCCCCGGCGTCGGTGTCGAAGCATGCGCGCAGCGGGGCGTAGTCGAGGCGGGACTGGTTGGCGCGGGCGACGATCTGCGCGCCGACCGGGGCCCGCTCGGCGGAGTAGGACTCGAGCAGGTCCATTCCGGCGCGGCCCTGGACGACGTAGGCCAGCTTCCACGCCAGGTTGAATGCGTCCTGCATGCAGGTGTTGGAGCCCAGCCCGCTGCTCGGCGGGTGCCGGTGGGTGGCGTCGCCGCCGCAGAAGACCCGGCCCTTGGACATGCTCAGGGCGTGCTGCTGGTTCACGTACCAGGTGGAAACCCCTTCGATCCGCGGCTGCAGGTCGGGGTCGCCCACCAGGGTGCGGATCTGTTCGGTGACGCGCTCGGTGGACAGGTCCGGTTCGCCGGCCTCCTTGTCGAAGCCCCAGCCGGCGATCCACTCGTCCCACGGGCGGACCGCGCGCAGCAGGCCCATGCCGATCTCGCCGAAGTCCGCGGCCGGGTTCATGATCCAGTGCAGGATCGAGGGGCGGTGGGCCACGTGCCGGGACAGGTCGGCGCGGAAACGCACGTACGCGGTGCCGGCGCGGGCCACGTGTCCGACGATCTCCAGGCCGATCTCCTCGGCGATCTGGCTCTTGGCGCCGTCGGCTCCGATGAGGAAGCGCGCCCGCTGGGTGTATTCATGGCCCGTCGTGCGGTTGAGCAGCCGTACGGTGACCCCGTTCTCGTCCTGCTCGTGGCCGAGGTATCGGGTGGAGAAGGCGACCTTGGCTCCGCGCTCGGCGGCGTTCTTGACCAGCAGCGGCTCCATGTAGGTCTGCGGAATGTCCAGCATGGTGCACGGGCTGGCCGTCACGTAGTCGCCCTGGCGCTCGTCACCGGTGCCCCAGGCGCGCATCCGGGCGATCTCGGGACCCGTCAGCGAGGTGGTGAAGAGGGTGTCGCCCATCTGGTTCCACGGCACGGCGTACTTTTTGGCCTCCTCCTCGATGCCGAGGTCCCGCAGGACCTCCACCGCGCGCTGGTTGGTGATGTGGGCCCGGGGCGTGTTCGCCAGCCAGGACCACTGCGAGACCATCGTGGCGCGCACGCCGTAGGTCGCCAGGGCCAGCGCGGCGGTGGCGCCGGTCGGTCCGGTGCCGACGATGAAGACGTCCGTGTCGAAGTCCGCGGCGTCCCCCGGAAGGGTGCCGGCCGCGTCCAGCAGGTCGGCGGCGCCGGTGATGTCGGTGAAGTTCTGTGCCTTGAAGTTCGGGGCGGGGGAGTTGTGTGCCATGTGTGTTTCCTCGGTCACGCTCGGGTGTGTTGCACCACACTAGCGTACTAGCATGCCAGTTGGTCAAGTAAGAGGGCGGTCGATGCGGAATACTGGAGGGATGGCGATCTCCGACTTGACTCCGCACCCCGGCTCCAGCCAGCGACAGGCGGCCGGCGGACGGTTGTCCGGGCGGGTGTACGAGGAACTGAAGGACCGCCTGCTGGAGGGGCGGTTCGAGCAGGGGAAGCGCATCTCGATGGAGGCGCTCAAGGCCGATTTCGGGGTCAGCAAGCAGCCCATCATGGAGGCGTTCCGGCTCTTGGCCGCCGACGGCCTGGTGGAGATCCTGCCCCAGATCGGCTGCCGCCCGGTCCGCTACACCGCCGAGGAGGCCGCCGACTTCTTCCGCGTGTTCGCCGGGTACGAGGGCGCCGTCGCCGAGGCCGCGGCCCTGCGCCGCACCCCCGAGCAGATGGCGCAGCTGCGCGGGATCTCCACGGAAACCGAGGGGCTGGACGCGCTCCCGGACGCGGACGCGCGGGCGCGGGCCTACCGCCGCGGCAACCGTCGCTTCCACCAGGCGCTCCAGGAGATGGCCCACTCGCGGGTGATGTCCGCGATCAGCCAGCGCATGTGGGACCTCAGCGACTACCTGGTGGGCACCTCGGAGACCGGCGGAACCTTCGGGCACCAGACCGCGCAACGGCACGGGGAGCACCAGGACATCCTGCGGGCCCTCGAGGAGGGCGACTCCATGGCGGCGCGCGACCTCATGTCGGCCCACATCCTGCACACCGTGGAACTGCTGCGCTCGCCGGAATCCGACTAGGCCCTGCCGCGCGAGACACTGCGGCCGGGACGGCTAACCCTGCATCGTGAAGTGCCGGGCGACGGAGTCGTGCACCGCGCCGTGCCCGACCAGCGCCCCGATCGCCCTGTTCCTTCCGCGCAGCAGCGGGCCGGGCAGCGGCCGGCCGAGCACCATGTTCAGGTGCGCCGCCCGTCCCGCGGTCCGCGCCGCGTCCAGCCGCCGCGCCGAAAAACGCTCCAGCGCGGCCTGGGTCGCCGCGTCGTGCGGTGTCCGGTGCGCTGTTCCCTGGCGTACTGTCCCGTGCCATAGCCCGTGCGCAGTCCCGTGGCCCTGCGCCAGCGCCGCGCAGAGGATTCCGGCCAGCTGTGCGGCATCGAGCAGCCCCAGGGTCATGCCTTGGCCGCCAATGGGGCTGACCTCGTGCGCCGCGTCGCCGATGAGTACCACCGGCCCGGCCGCCATCCGCGGCACGCTGCGGCGTGCCGTGCCGAACACTGAGGGGACGACGCCGGCCGCCTCCACCGCGTGCCCGGTGCGGCGGGCGATGGTTGCCGGCAGCGCCTCACCCAGACTGTCCCGTGGCGATCCGGCCACCGGCACCCGGAGCGGGCCGCCGCCGTTGCCCCGGCGAAGGAAACGGGGGGAGCCCGGCCCATCGGCGAGGCGCGCCACCCAGCGCCGCAGCCCGCCCGGCAGCGGGAAGGACTCCACGATGCCCTCCGGGTGCAGGAAGAGCGCGGCGGTGGACCCGAAGTCCGTGGTGTCCGGGTAGTCGGCCATCGCGTAGCGGTCCGGATGGGCCTCGCCGAGGAACGGCAGGCCCAACGCCTGGCGCGTTCCGGAGCGCACCCCGTCCGCCCCGACCAGGAACCGCGCCGTCAGGTAGGGCGACGCCGGTGGCCCGCCATCCGGGGGCGTGTCCGGGCCGCTGACGCGGGTGCGCACCCGCACCCCGTCCGGGCCCGGGCCGAACCCCTCCACCCGCACGCCCCGGCGAAGGGCCCCGGGGTCCAGCAGGTCCAGCCGCTTCTCCAGCAGGGCCAGCGTGGTGGTCTGCGGCAGCGCCAGCACGTAGCGGTGAGGCCCCGGAAGCACCCCGAAATCCATCGATGCCACCGCCGCCGCGCCCCGGTGCGGGATCCCGTTCAGTGCGACCCCGGAGGTGATCCGCACGCCCGCCTCCACCGCGGCCGAGCCCACGCCCGCCAGATCCAGGACCTCCAGCCCGGGCGGGTGCAGACCAATGGCCCGCGAATGCGTCCCCGGCTGCGCCCGCTCCTCCAGCACCCGTACCGAGACGCCCCGCTGCGCCAGCAGGATGGCCAGCGCCAGCCCGGCGGGCCCGGCGCCGGCAATCGCCACGTCGACGCGGCTCACGGGGCGGCTCCGGGACCTCCGGGGCCGCCCGGCGTGCGGGGGCTACCGGGATTTCCGGGGTTTCCGGGGTTTTCGGGCGGGCCAGTCATCCGGGGCCGGTGGATGAGCAAGTTCCGGAACGGACGCCGGGACCGGACCTCCCACCCCGGCGGCGCCAGGGCCGCCAGTTCGGGGCCGGTGTAGCTGCGCCGGATCGAGGCGAGCCCGTCGCGGCGGATGAAGGAACGCCCCGCCAGCGGCAGGGTCGCCGCCCCGAACAGCAGCAGCGCAGTGCGCGAACGCCGGATGTCCGCGTGCACCGCGATCCCGCCGGCCAGCGCCTGCGAATCCGCCAGCAGTCCGACCAGTTCCGCCTGCCCCAGGTGGTGCAGGACGTGGTTGGAGAGCACCACGTCGAACCGGGAGCCCTCGGCCACCAGGTCCGCGCTGTGCGCGCGGCGGAAGACGACGCCGGGCCCGCCCGGTGCCGCGGAGCCCGGCGTCCGCGTCCGGCTCGCGGCCGCGTCCGCCCGTGCCGCTGCCTTGGCCGCCGCCCGGGTGGCGAAGGCGTGGGCGCGCTCGTCCGGATCGATCCCGGTGACCTGCACGGCGATCCCGTCGCGAGCGGCCCAGCCCGCGAGCGCCAAGGCGATGTCCCCGCCGCCGGAGCCGATGTCCAGCACGGTGGCGGTGCGCCCTCCGCGCTGGACACCTGATCCGGCGGCGTCCAGCAGGACCGGGCGCAGCAGGTCCCGGTAGATTCCGTGCCAGCGCGAGAACGCCCCGTTGACCAGCGGGAACTGGGCATAGGTCCGCTCGAGCAACAGCGGGTCGCAGTCGGGGCGGTCCATCTCCTCGACCGCGTCCACGGCGCGTCGCATCGGCGCCCCCGTTCTTTCGGGCCCCGCTACCGGCCCGCTTCCAGGGCCGGCACCGCGGCGGACCCGGGCACGGCACTGGGCACCGGGCCGGGAACCAGCGTCATGAGCGCGGTCTCCACGGTCAGTCCCGGCCCGAACGCCATGGAACAGACCCGCTCGCCGGCCGCGTCCGCCGTCGGACCGCTGCCCTCGAGGATGTCCTTGAGCACGAACATAACGGTGGAGCTGGACATGTTCCCGTAGTCGCGCAGCACCCGGCGGGCCGGAGCCAGTTGCGCGTCATCAAGTTCGAGCCGATGCTGCACGCGGTCCAGGATGGCGCGGCCGCCGGGGTGGATGCCCCAGTGCGGGATCTCGGAGTACGCGTCCGGGAGCGTGGGGTCCTGGTTCAGCAGCGGTTCCAGCGCCCCGACGATGTGGTCGTCGATGATGTGCGGGACGTAGGTGCCCAGCACCATCTCGAACCCCTCGTCGCCGATGTTCCAGGCCATCGCCTCCTCGCCGACCGGGGTGAGCGTGGTTTCGAAGAAGTCCAGCAGCAGGTGCGGCGGGTGCGGCGGAAAGTCCCCGCCGTCGGACTGCGGGCGGGCGGTGACCACCGCGGCGGCGGCCCCGTCGGCGAACAGGGCCGAGCCCATGATGGTGTCCGGGTTGTTGGAGCTGCGCACGTGCAACGAGCAGAGCTCGCCGCAGACCACCAGCACGACGGCGTCCGGCTCCGCCTCGCAGAAGCTCTTGGCCGCGCGCAGGGCCGGGAAGGCGGCGTAGCAGCCCATGAAGCCCAGATGGTAGCGCCGGGTCTGCGGGTTCAGGCCGAGCGAGCGCACCACCTGGTAGTCCGGGCCGGGATTGTAGAAGCCGGTGCAGGAGACGGTCACCACGTGGGTGATGTCCGCGGGGGAGAGGTCCGGGCAGGCCTCGAGCGCCCGGCGTGCGGCCTCCACGAACAGGGGGCCGGCCTCCCGGGCGAAGAGTTCGTTGCGGACCCGGGTACTGGGGCTCAGCAGCAGCCGGGTGTTGGCATCGAAGAAGACGGGGTCCTCGGAGGTGCGGTCCAGGGTGAGTTCCTCGACGGCGGTGCGGCGGGTGGAGATCGCCGCCGAGTCGAAGGAGGTGGCGATCAGCCGCTGCCCCAGCCGGGTCAGCCCCGGTTGGGCGGCGAACACGTCGCGGGCCTGGTCCTGGTAGAGGATCGTGGGCGGAACGGCCGTCTGGATGGTGCGGATCATCACTGGCATGCCCCGACCCTATTCCGGGTCGGCGGCGCCGTAAATAGCCTGATGGAAGCCCCGATTGGGCGATGTGGGCGGGCGCGGCACGCCAGGGCCGGAACCGGACGGGCCAGCATACACCGCCGCGGGCGCGGCTTCCCGGCTTTGGCGCCCCCGGAGCCGTAACGCGGCGACCCATTGGCGGCATCGCGGCGGAACATCCGGTTGTGTGACGGTTTTGGCCGTCACGTTGCGGGCCGATTGGCCCGTTTCCGGCGGCACCACAATCATGGGGACAGCCCCTCCATCTGGTGCTCGGCAGCTTGCCGCGGAGGGGGCGCTCCCGCGCCGCCGGTGGATTTAGGACCCTAAGCCACACCATCCAGAGCAGCTGAGAGACCTGCCTCCGTGACGCTGCAGCTTCCCCCGGACGAACCTTGCCGGAAAGGTGCTAATGGCAGGAACGATGGAAAGGAAATGAGCCATGACGCTCGATCGCATTCACACCAGCCATGCCGGATCCCTGCCCCGCACCCCCGAACTGATTGCCGCTAACGCGGCCCGCCGGTTCGCCGCGGACGGGTTCACGCTGGAAAGCACCCCGGAATTCGAGGGGCTCCTCACCGATGCCGTGGTGGACCTGGTCCGGCGCCAGCGGGAGCTGGGCATCACCATCCCCGGTGACGGCGAGTACGGCAAGGCCATGTCCAACGCCGTGGACTACGGGGCCTGGTGGACCTACAGCTTCCAGCGCACCGCGGGACTGGAACTGACGGACTTCAACCCGATCCTCGCCGAACCGGTCCTGAGCGCACCGGGCAACATTAAGCTCACGTCCTTCGCCGACCGGCGCGACTGGACCCGATTCGCCGAGGCCTACCGGGATCCGGAAAGCGGCATCCAGATCGGCAAGAACGCCACGGCTTTCCCGTCCGCCACCGGGCCCATCTCCTACACCGGCCAGGCGGCCATTGCCAGCGACATCGCCAACCTCAAGGCGGGCCTGGAGGCTTCCGGCCTGTCCACCGGTTTCATCACCTCGCTCTCTCCCGGCTCGGCCAGCAGGATCGGCAACGACTACTACGCCAGCGAAGAGGAGTTCATCTACGCGTGGGCCGACGTGCTGCGCGAGGAATACCGCGCCATCGTCGACGCCGGCCTGACCGTCCAGATCGATGATCCGTCCATTGCGGAAAACTGGGACCAGATCAACCCGGAACCCAGCGTCGAGGATTACCGGCGGTTCACGCAGATCCGCGTCGAGGCGCTGAACTACGCCCTGCGCGGCCTTCCCGAGGAGCAGGTCCGCTTCCACGTCTGTTGGGGATCGTGGCACGGACCCCACACCACGGACATCGAGTTCCGCCACATCCTGGACCTTGTCCTGGGCATCAACGCCGGGTCCTATTCGTTCGAGGCCGGCAACGCCCGCCACGAACACGAATGGACCCTGTGGCAGGACACCACGCTGCCCGAGGGCAAGATCCTGGTTCCGGGAGTGGTTTCCCACGCCACCAACGTGGTGGAGCACCCCGAACTGGTGGCCCAGCGCATCGAGCGGTTTGCCGGCCTGGTGGGGCGGGAGCACGTCGTCGCCTCCACCGACTGCGGCCTGGGCGGACGGGTGCACCCGCAGATCGCCTTCGCGAAGCTGGAGGCCTTGGGTCGCGGGGCGGAAATCGCCTCCAACCGTCTCTTCGCCCGCTCGGGCAGCAGCGTCTAGGGGCTGGATACAGGGATTTTTTGGGGGGCCGGTCGCCTGCGGACGAAACCGCCGCAGGCGACCGGCATGTTGCTACGCCTCTCGACTTGCTATACCTCGATCAGATCCGCGGCCGGTGCCGGCTGCACGGTCGGCGTCAGCTGCGCCAGGATCTCCGCGGCGGTGAGCACGTCGGCGTAGCGGCGCTCCACGTCCTGCAGGTTGGACGCGTGCGTGGCCGGGTCGTGGTCTCCGCAGCAGTCCTCGGCGACGATCGTCCGGAATCCGTGGGAGAACGAGTCGATCACCGTGGCCCGGATGCATCCGGAGGTCGTGCAGCCCATGACCACCACCGTGTCCACGTCCCAGAAGCGCAGGATGGAGGCGGTGTCGGTGCCGAAGAACGCGGACGGGAAGTGCTTCTTGACCAGCACGTCGCCCTCGGCCCAGACGCGCGGATCCACCTTCACCACCTCGGACCCGGGCGTGAACTCCTCCAGCCCGCGGGTCTTCCAGTTCCCGACGTCGGCCAGGGAGCCGTACTCCACGACCGTATGCAGCACCGGCACGCCCAGCGCGCGGGCCTGCTTCAGGGTCTCGGAGGCGGTCTCCACCGCGGCCTGGGTGTAGGGGCTGCGCCCCATCCGATAGGCGGGGTCGGTGAACCCGAGCTGGAAGTCCACCACGACGACGGCCGTCTTGCGTCCGAAGCCGACGGGGTTGCCTCCGTAGCCGGCGGTGGCGAACGCCTCAGCGGTGGTGTCCGCGCTCATGCGGTCGCCATGCCGACGTGGGCGCGGGAGGCCATCAGCGGCTGGATCTTCTGGCCGAAGTTCTCCGTGCCCTCGATGAAGTCGTCGAAGGTCAGCATGATGCCCTTGGTGCCCTCCACGGCGGCGGCCTCGTCCAGCAGGCGGGCCACCGACTCGTAGGAGCCGATCAGGGTGCCCATGTTCATGTTCACGGCGCCCTCCGGCAGCGAGATGGTCTTCGCGGTGGAACTCGAATCGGCGGTCTTGTCCTCAAGCGCCTGGCCGGTCATCCACGCGATGGCCTCCACATCGATGCCCGCCTTGTAGTGCTCCCACTTCGCGAAGGCGGCCTCGTCGGTGTCGTCCGCGATGACCATGAACAGGACGTAGCTGCCCACGTCGCGGCCGGTCTGGGCGGCGGCGTCGTCGAGCTTCTTCACGCCGTCGGCGTGGGCAGTCGGGGTGTTGATGCCCAGGCCCATCACGAAGTTGTAGTCGGCGTAGTTGGCGGCGAACTCGATGCCGGCCGGGCTCTGGCCGGCGGTGACCAGCTCGATCTTCTTGGACGGCTGCGGCTTCATCATGCAGTGGTCCATGGTGAAGAACTCGCCCTTGAAGTCGGACTCGCCGGTCTCCCACAGTTCGTTCATGACCTGGGTGTATTCGGTGGTGTAGCGGTAGCGGCGCTCGAAGTGCACGTCCCCGGGCCACAGGCCCATCTGGTCGTACTCGGCGCGCTGCCAGCCGGAGACCAGGTTCAGGCCGAACCGGCCGTTGGAGATCGAATCGATGGTCGAGGCCATGCGGGCCACGATGGCCGGCGGCATGGTCAGCACGGCGGTGGTGGCGAACAGCTTGATCTTTTCCGTCACGGCGGCCAGGCCGGCCATCAGGGTGAGGGACTCCATGTTGTAGTCCCAGTACTCGGTCTTGCCGCCGTAGCCGTGCAGCTTGATCATCGACAGGGCGAAGTCGAAGCCGTAGCCCTCCGCCTTCTGCACCACCTCCTTGTTCAGTTCGAAGGAGGGCTTGTACTGCGGAGCGTTCTCGGAAATGAGCCAGCCGTTGTTGCCGATCGGGATGAATATGCCGATGTCCATGATGTGACTCCTTCTTGTGCCGTGGTCAGGCGTGCTGCTATCAGGGGTGGCGTACCCAGGGGCTGGGTGCCGCCGGTGATTCGCGGGAACCTGCGTCCTGCGATTGCCTTCAATCTATGGAGCCTGTTTTGCGCCCCCGTGTGTCCCGTGTAAGGCACGTGTAAACACCGCGGACAATCCGTTTGCGCGCACGTTGCCCGCCAGTTAAGCCAGTAGGATCCGCACAAATCCGGCGTTTCCCGGGGCAAACGCCACGCGCCCGGCCGGGCCCGCACGGCGCCGTGCGACGAAGCACACACCCTGCAGCACACATCAGGCACCACGCACGACGGCGGGGCCGCACCGTGCGCGCGCACGGTGCGGCCCCGCCGTCGTGGGCTGGTTCGCCTATTTGGCTGGTTCGCCTATTGGGCGCGGGCCTCCTCGGCGGCCGGCGCGGGGGAGGGTGCGGCGGCGAAGCGCCGCGTGCGCAGGGAGGCCAGGGCCCCGAGCGCGGCGGCTGCGACCAGCACGGCCAGGGCAACCATCAGGCCTCCCACGAAGGCCCGGACGTCGCCCCCGGACGTGGACAGCGTTCCGGCGTAGGCCAGGGAGCGGTCCGCGTCCCCGAGCAGGACGGTGGCCAGCCCCAAGGACACCGAGGTGCTGAACAGGTAGCCGGCGTTCTGCAAGGTGGAGCGCACGGCGTTGGCGATGCCGCGCCGTTCGGGGGCGACGGTGAGCATCAGCGCGCTGGTGTTGGGGGTCATGAACAGCCCGGTGCCGAACCCCACCACAAACAGGCCCGCGGCGAGGCCCGGGGTCGCCCCGGCCGGCCAGATTGAGGTGCCCAGCCAGATGGAGCCGCCGACGGTGGCGGCGCCGGCGGCGATCAGGACGCAGCCGGCGGCGGAGAGCAGCCCGTGGTGGATGCGGTTGGTCAGCCGGCCCGCGACCAGGGCCGCCAGCGTGGTGCCGATCGGTGCGGGGACCACCATCAGCCCGGCGTGCAGCGCCGTCAGGCCGTGGCCTGACTGGAGGTAGAGCGAGGCCAGCAGCACCACGGCGTAGGTGGCGAAGGCGCTGAGGAAGCCCGCCGCGTAGAGGTAGGCCACCGAGCGGTCGGCAAAGATCCCCAGGTCCACCAGCGGGTCGGTGCGGCGGCGCTGGACCAGCACGAAGAGCGCGATCAGCATTAGCGCGGCCAGACCCGCCCCCAGGATCCACGGGTTGGTCCAGCCTCCGGAGCCGGGCAGTTCGTTGACGGCCACCACCAGGGTCGCCAGGCCGGAGGTGACCAGCAGCGCGCCGAACAGGTCCAGCTTCTCGGTCCGGGCGCCGACGTCCGAGCGCGGAATGAGCTTGAGCGAGGCGGCCAGGCCCGCGACGAGCAGCGGAACCCCGAGCAGGAAGATCCAGCGCCAGCCCATCAGTTCCACGACCACGCCGCCGGCCACCGGGCCGAGGACCTGGCCGACCGCCGCGGCGGTGGCGTTGATGCCCAGCCCGGTGCTCAGCAGCCGGGGCGGGAACGTGTCCGTGAGGATGGCGGTGTTGTTGGTGATGACGGAGGCGGCGCCGATGCCCTGCACGAACCGGAAGGCGATCATGAGGTCGGCGGTGGGGGCTAGGCCGCAGGCCAGGGTGCCGACGGCGAAGACCACGATCCCGCCGATGTAGAGTCGGCGCCGCCCGAACAGGTCCGCCAGGCGCCCGAACACCAGGATCAGGGCCGTGGTGACCAGCATGTAGGAGAGCAGGAACCAGGAGGACTGGGTGGGGGAGGCGTCCAGGTCCCGGGACAGGGCAGGAAGCGCCACGTTCAGGCTGGACGAGTTCAGGAACACCAGCACCACCGTGACGCTGGTGACGGCCAGCACGGACCAGGCGCGCGCCGCTTCGGAGCGGCCTGGTCCATGCTGCCCGGAGGTGGGCCGGCTTGATTTCAGCATTCCGTCCCCGGAACGCGGCGGTGGAAAGCGGTGACGGACTGGAACGCGGCGCCCACCGCCAGCACCCCGCCGTCGTCCCACGGCCGGCCGGCCACCTGCAGGGACAGCGGCATGGAGCCGGCGTCGAAACCCATCGGCAGGGCCAGCGCGGGCATCCCGGTGTAGTCGAAGATGCGGGTATTGCGCGGCAGCACGTCGTGGATGTTCAGGGCTTCCCCGTTGAGCACCATGGTCATGTCCGCCAGCCGCGGGGCCGCGCCCGGCACCGTGGGCAGCACCAGGTAGTCGACGCCGGAGGCGTCCATGCCCCCGAGCAGGGCGTCCAGCACGCCGGCCCGGCGGCGCAGCGCGCGCAGGTAGTCGATCGCGGGCAGCGCCCGGCCCTGCTCGAAGCGGTCCCGGGTGCCGGCGTCGAACAGTTCCCGGCGCGGCAGGTTGGCCTCCTGCGTGGCGGCGATCTCCCCGTAGAAGACGTTCCAGGCCTCCACGTGGGACAGTTCGGGGTCGTAGCCGGGGGCGTCGAAGACCCGCACCTCCGCGCCCAGCGAGCGCAGCGTGTCCAGCGCGTCGGCGAAGGCCGCGGCGACTGCCGCGTCCAGGGGCTCGAGGTGCCAGCCGCCGAGCACGCCGATGCCGACGCCGGCCAGCGGGGCGAAGCCTGATTGCAGGCTACCGGCCCGGACGGGGGCGGACGCCGGCGCGGGGGAGCCGGCAAACACACCCTCGAGCACCGGCAGCAGCAGCTGCAGGTCGGCCGCGCTCAGGCCCATCGGCCCCACGTGGTCCAGGGACCAGGACAGCGTGGCCACGCCCGTGCGCGGCAGCCGCCCGTAGGTGGGCTTGAGCCCCGTGGTCCCGCAGAAGGCGGACGGGATGCGGATCGATCCGCCGGTGTCCGTGCCCAGCGCGAACGGGAACAGGCCCGCGGCCAGCCCGGCGCCGGAACCGGTGGAGGAACCCCCGGTCCAGCGCTCGGGGTTCCACGGGTTCGGCACGGCGCCGTAGCGTGCGTTCTGCGCGGCGCCCATGGCGAATTCGGTGGTCGCGACCATGGCCACCGGGATGGCGCCGGCTCCCCGCAGCCGGGCCACGACGGCGGCATCCTCCGTGGCGGTGCGCTCGCCGGTCTGCAGCGAACCGCACGTGACCTTCGCCCCGGCGACGTCGATGATGTCCTTGACGCCGAACGGGATCCCCTCCAGCGGCCGCGGGGTTCCGGCGGCCCAGCGGGCGTCGGAGGCGGCGGCCGCCTCGCGGGCCCCCTCGATGCGGTGCAGCACCGCGGCGTCGGTGGTTGCGGAGGCCTCCCAGCGGACCAGGTACCGTTCCAGCACGGCCGACGGGGTGGTCGCGCCGCTGCCGTACGCGGCCAGCAGCCCGGCCACGTCGGGGCGGTCGGTATCCCAAGCAGCTGAGTCCCGGCCGGCGGCATCCCGCACGGCCGCGTCCCCGCCGGCCGGCGCCCCGGCGTCGTGCGCCGCCGCGCGTACCTTCAACCCAGGCGGTACGGTGCCGCGCAGGTGCGCGAGCCGTGCCGCGTAGGTCTCCGGGTCCAGGTCCCCGGCGTCCGGGGAGGCGGGCAGCGCACAGCTGCGGGTCAGCGCCTGGCCGGCGTCGGCCTGGCGGCGGATGGCGTCCCCGGAGCGGTCGGCACGGGTGTCCGTTGCGGTCATGCCAGCGCCACCGACTCTTCCAACGACCCTGCCACCGGCGCCGCTGCCGCCACCGGCGCCGCGGCGAACGTCCGGGCCACCTTCTCCAGCAGGTGGGGACGGCGGTCCCGGCCCAGCGGGAAGGCGGCACGGGCCTCCGGGACGGCATCCAGGTCGATGGTCACCCGGAGCAGGTCGTCGTGGTGGTGGGCGGGCAGGTGGTCCACCAGGTCCCCGCGCGGGTCCACCACGCAGGAGAGCCCGAAGTAGTCCACGGTGCGCCCGTCGATGGTTTCCGGGCCGCCGCGGTTGGCCGCGAGGACCCAGGTCTGGGTTTCCAGGGCGCGGACCTGGAGTTCCTGGATGAAGAGCTTCTCGCGGCTGCCCAGCGAGCTGACCAGCGGCACCACCACGTCCGCGCCAAGCGCCCGCGCGCCCATCCAGTACTCCGGGAAGGTGCGGTCGTAGCAGATCAGCGGGGCGATCCGCAGGCCGGCGACCTCGAAGACGGCCGGACCAAAGCCCTCGGCGAAGAAGTACTTCTCATCGATCGGCACGTCCACCACCAGGCTCTGCGGGATGGACGTCTTGCGGTAGGTCGGGACCGTCTGGCCGTCCAGGCCGGTGCCGTGGACCAGGGTGCCGTCAGCGTCGATCACGGCCCCGGAGTTGTAGAGCTCCCCGTCCGCGCCGGCCTCGTAGAAGCCCAGCACGACGGCGGTCCCGTGCTCCTTGGCTGCCCGCCGGAAGGCGGTGAGGGTGGGCCCGTCGAGGGGCTCGGCCCACAGCTTGTAGGCGTCGTTCCCGGTGGCGCCGAAGTAGGGGGTGTTGCACAGCTCGGGGAAGACCACCAGGTCGGTGCCCGGGACGGCGGCCTCGGCGAAGAGGCTGAGCAGGCGATCGAGGTCCTGCGCCAGGTCGCCGGCCATGCCGCCGGACTGGACGATGCAAATGTTCTTTGGGCAAATGCTTTTCGGGTGGGTCATGGTCCGTCTTTCTGGGGAGGGGGCTGGCGGGACGGGATTGGTTCAGGAGCGGGTGGCGGCGTTCTTGTGCCGGATGGCCTGGGAGAGGGCGACGGCGGCGATCAGGGCGCCGCCGTAGAAGATGTCCTGCACGAAGTTCTTGGCGCCGAGCATCTGCAGGCCCACCACGCCGGAGTACAGGAAGTACACGGCGACCAGGGTTCCCCAGGCGTTGAAGCGGCCGGGGATGAAGGCGGTGGAGCCCAGGAAGCAGGCGGCCAGGGCGGGCATCAGGAAGGACTGCCCGGAGGAGGGGTCAGCCCCGTTCAGGCTGCCCGCGTAGACGATGCCGGCCAGGGACATGACCAGCCCGGAGGCGATGAAGGAGCCCGCGCGGATGCGGTCCACCTTGAGCCCGCTCAGGTGCGCCACCTGGCGGCCCTGGCCAACGAACAGAAGCCGGCGGCCGTAGGGGGTGCGGGAGAGGACGAAGGCGATGACCACCACGACGGCGAGGCCGTAGAAGAACTGCGGCTGCAGGCCGAACAGGACGCGGGACCCCGCGGTGGCGGTGGAAAGGCCGCGGTCGATGCCGGTGACGGTGGAGGAATTGCTCATCCAGTACACGATGCCCAGGAACAGGGTTCCGGAGCCGAGCGTGGCGATCAGCGAGCTGACCTTCAGCACCACCACGAAGAAGCCGTTCAGCGCCCCGGCCAGCAGCCCGACGGCGATCGCGGCCGCGATGCTGGCCCCGAGCGGGACCCCGTGCTGGACGTTCAGGACGCTGAGCGTCATGGCGGACAGGGACATGGTGGAGGCGATGGACATGTCGTACTCGCCGGCCGTGAACGGGATGAGGGACCCGGCGGCCATGATGAGCAGGACCGCCTGGGAGCCGAGGATGTTCTGGTAGTTTCCGGCGCTGGCGAAGTTGCCCGGCAGGATGGCGCTGAAGACCAGCAGCAGCAGGACCCACGCGCCCGGCAGGGCGAAGCGCTCCAGGTTGTGGGCGGACAGCCAGGCCGGCCGTCCGGCGGCCCGCCGGGGGCCCGGCTGCGTGGGGGAGTCCTGCGTAGTGGCCTTGTCCGTTGAATTCTGGGCGGCGGTGGCGGTCATCGGTCAGCCCACCTTTCGGATCGGGTCGGTGCCGTGATGTCCCTGCATCACGTGCATGGCAATGGTGTTGCGTTCGACGTCGGCGCCGGCGAGTTCGTCGACCACCCGGCCGTCCTGGATGACCAGGACGCGGTCGCAGATCAGGGCGAGCTGTTCGTAGTCGGTGGTGGCGCACAGGACCGCGGTCCCGGCGTCGGCGGCCTCCAGCAGCCGCTGGTTGATGCCCTCCCGGGCGCCGACGTCCACCCCCTGGGTGGGGTCCTGCAGCAGCACCACGGAGGGATTGGTGTCCAGCCACTTGCCGAGCACCACCTTCTGCTGGTTGCCGCCGCTGAGCATCCGGAAGTCCTTGCGCGGATCGGAGGGCCGGACGTCGTAGCGTTCCACGAAGTCGCGGCCGTGGCGGGCCAGTGTCCGCGGGGAGATCCCGAGGGGGCCGGAGACGGCGCCCAGCCGCGGCATGAGCGCGTTCTCCGCGACGCTGACCTCCAGCATGCCGCCCTCCGTCTTGCGGTCGGCGGGAACGTAGACGATGCCCCGGGCCAGGGCCCCTTCCGGCGTGGAGGCGGGTGCGGCGCCGCCGGTGTCCGGCATGGCCACGGATCCGGATTCCAGCGGGGCGGCGCCGTAGATCGCCGGCAGCACGTCCTCGAACCCGGAGCCGGCGAGGCCGGTCAGGCCCAGGACCTCGCCGCGGCGCAGTTCGAAGTCCACCCCGGCGGCCCGGCCCGCCGCCAGCCCGGTGCAGGCCAGCACGGTGTCGGCCGGTCCCGGTTCGCCCTGCCCGGTGGCGCGCACCGGCCGGCCGGTGCCCACGGTCCGCCCCACGATGCGCTCGCTGAGCGAGGTCGGGGTGGCCGAGTGCGCGGGAACGACGCCCTGGAGCCGTCCGGCCTTGAGGACCACGATCGTGTCGCTGTGCTCGATGACCTCCTCGAGGTCGTGGGTCACCAGCAGCACGCTCAGGTCGTACTCGTCCAGCAGCTGGCGGACCGCGCCGAACAGCAGTTCGGTGCCGGCCCGGGGCAGGAACACCGTGGGCTCGTCCAGCACCAGCAGCGTCTTGTTCGGCCCGAGTTCCTCGACGGCCCGCAGGATCGCCACCAGCGCCTTGTCCGTGTCCGTCAGCGTGGAGATCGGCTGGCGGGGGTCGGCGGCGATGCCGAAGCGGGCCAGCAGCCAGGCCGCCTCGCGGTGCATCGCGCGCCAGTTGATGAATGCGCCCCGGGCGTGCAGGATGCGTTCGTGGAGCAGGTTCTCCGTGATGGACAGCGCCGGCACCAGGCCCAGGTCCTGGTGGACGAAGCTGATGCCGTGCCGGCGGAACGCCGACGGGTCCTCGTAGGGGAAGATCTCCTCTCCCCGGATGAAGAGGCGGGTGACGGAATCGGGCCGGTAGACGCCGTTGAGGATCTTGATCAGGGTCGATTTCCCGGACCCGTTTTCCCCGACCAGGCCCACGACCTCGCCGGCGGGGATCTCCAGGCTGACCGAATCCAGGGCCTTGTTGTCCCCGAACGTGATGGACACGTTCTGGAGCCGGACGTTGGGCTCGGACCGGCCCGGAAGCCCGACGAGCTCGCCGTCGGGCCCCACCGGACGCCGGGTGATCACTGCTTGCCCCAGAGCGCCTCGTAGCCGGCCACGTAGGCGTTGCCGTAGCCCTGCCCGGAGGCCGGCGGGGTCCCGGTGCCGGCGACGTTGGCGTCGGTGATGACCTTCAGCGGGGTCTGCTGGTTGCCGTCGGCGGTGGTCTCGGCGCCGGTCAGGATGCGTCCGGCCTCGTCCAGCGTGGACCAGGCCAGCCAGGTGACGTCCTCGCCCACGTCCATGGCGACGGTGTCGCCGTCCTGCATGAGCTTGAGGATCGCGGGGGTCCCGTTGAAGGAGGCCGTCTTCACCTGTCCGGTCTTGCCGGCGGAGAGGACGCCGGACTCCACGTAGAGCATCATCGAGTCGTACACCGGCAGGACGAAGTCGATGTCAGGGTTGGTCTGCAGTTCGGCCTGCACGGTGGAGGCGATGTCGGTGGCCCAGGCGGTGACCGGGACATCGACCTCGCTGACGCCGCAGCCGCCGCAGTGGGTGGACAGCTCGTCCTTCATGGCCTGGACCATGCCGTTGGACGGCGGCACCTCGCTGGAGTTGACCAGCAGGATGTCGCCGTCGCCGCCGGTTTCCTGGATGGCGTAGTCGGCCATCAGCCGGGCGGCCTCGTTGAAGGGCGCCGTGATGTATCCGGCCACCAGGTCCTCCAGCGCGGCCGGAAGCGCGGTGCCGTTCTGGTAGGTGTGGGTGCTCAGCACCGGGATGCCCGCTGCCTTGGCGCGCTCGAGGGCGGGGACGATCAGTTCCGCGTTGACGCCCTGCGCCAGGATGATGAGGTCCGCCTTTTGGCTGATCGCCTGGTCGACGCCCGCGGTGTGCTCGTTGGGAAGGCCCTGGTTGGAGTACTCCACCCAGCTGGCCCCGTAGGACTCGGCCAGGCGCTTGGCCTCCGCGTCGACGACCTCGATGTAGGGGACGGAGCTGCTGTTGGGGATGTTGAAGATCGTCTTGCCCTTGATCCCGGCCATGTCGAACGGGGTGCCGGCGAAGGTGAACTCGGGGTCCTGGGAGAATGCGGCGATCTGGTCCTTGGCGTGCTGCACGCCGGCGGTGTCGGTTGCGGTGGTTCCGGAGGCCTCGGAGGCGCCGGAGCAGGCGCTCAGGGCCAGGGCGAGGGTGGCCATGGTGGCCAGGGCGGGGACGATGCGGCGTGTGGTTTTCATCGGGAACCTCGGCAATCGGTGTGCGAATGGGAAGGAGCGGGGGACCTCCTGGACACCATGCAATAGGGGCGATGTTTCCGTCCGCCTTGCGGAGGGTAAATCTGTTGTTGCGCCACCCTGGTTGCCGCAACCGGGGGCCTTCGAGGCCGATACGCTGTTCAGGTTCCCGGCGTTTCCGGGCAACATGCCCGTTATTTAGGAGAGACACCGCCCGTGCACACCAAAGCGCAAGTGCTCATCGGTTTCACCCGACGTACGGATTCGGCCCGGCAGGTCGCGGACCTGATCCGGTCGGACATCGTCAACAACCGGTACCCGGTGAGCCTGCCGTACGAGTGGGACCTGGTGGAGATTTACCGGGCCACCCGCAACGTGGTGCGGGACGCCATGGCGATCCTGCAGGGGCAGAACCTGCTGCGCCGCATCCCGGGCTCCGGGACGTTTGCGCTGGCCCCGGGAACGAGCTTCAACGTGGACCGCAAGGAGTCCCGGGTGATGGTGACGCTGGAGCCGGACCAGAAGCGCACCGTCGAGCCCACCTATGCGGAAACCCGGATCGAGGGCTATCCGGACGGGACCTACCAGTGCGTCAACGCCCAGGTCACCGGGTGCCCCGACACGGTGGCCAGGATGCTGGAGATCCGGCCGGGGGACCCGGTGCTCTATGTGGAGGTGGGCATCTCGCTGAACAACGAACGCCAGCGGCTGCGCTCGAGCTGGGTGCCGCTGGAGCGGGTGCCGGGCATCGAGGCGGCCCCGCTGGACTGCTTCATCCCCGACCTGATCGCCCAGATCACCGGCAGCGAGACGCACTGCAGGCGGATGCTTTTCGAGGCCGTGAACGCCGACGCCTCCGCCGCAGTGCTGCTGGGGGTGCCGGAGAACGCGGCAGTCCTGATGACCGAACGGGTCAACTGCATCGCCTCAGGCGAACCCGTCGAATTCGGCTTCAGCCGCCACCGCGGGGACCGGACGCTGTTTGTCAGCAACCTCTGATCGTCAGCAACCTCTGACCGCCGGCAGGCCCTGACCGGGTCGAGGCCCTACAGGACCTCGACCCGGTCAGCGACCGCCCGCGCCCGCTCCAGCAGCACCTCGGCGTCGGGCGCGCCGGCGGCCACGACCAAGTGCCCCTGCGGGCGTCCCTGCACGGGGGAGATGCTGGAGGCCAGCAGCTGGACCGGGGAGCCGGCGTCGTGCTGGAGGTGCGCGACCACGGCCGCCACGTCCACCGGACGCAGGCCGTCGAAGCGCAGCACCAGGCGCGCGTCGCCGTCGTGCTCGACGCCGGCGACCTCGGCGCCGAGCTCCTCCGCCGAGTTGCGGCGGAAGGAATGCAGCAGCGCCCGCGTGGTGCCGTGCGCCGGAGCGCTCAGCACGCGCCACACCGGCCCGTGCTCCACCACGCGGCCGCCGTCGATCACCGCCACCTCGTCGCAGATCTCCTGGATCACCGCCATCTCATGCGTGATCAGCAGGATTGTGACTCCGCGTTCGCGGTTGATCCGGCGCAGCAGGGCCAGGATCGAATGCGTGGTCTCCGGGTCCAGGGCGGACGTCGCCTCGTCGCAGAGCAGGATCTCCGGGTCCTGGACCAGCGCCCGGGCGATGCCCACGCGCTGCTTCTGGCCTCCGGAGAGCTGGCCCGGGTAGGCATCCGCGCGGTGGTCCAGCCCCACCAGCTCCAGCAGCTCGGCCACCCGCAGGTCGGCCTCGGCGGCATTCACCCCGGCCAGCCGCAGCGGCAGCCGCACGTTCTCCCACACCGTCTTGGACGCCATGAGGGAGAAATGCTGGAACACCATGCCGATGCGCCGGCGCAAGTCCCGCAGCGCGGGCCCGGTCACCGTCGCGATGTCCTCGCCGTCCAGCAGGACCCGCCCGGAGGTGGGCCGCTCCAGCAGGTTCACCGTGCGCAGCAGGGTCGACTTGCCGGCTCCGGAGCGGCCGATCACGCCCGTGATGCGGCCCGCGGGCAGCTCCAGCGTGACGTCGTCCAGGGCCGTGACGGCGGTCCCGGCCTTGCCGTTCCGGGGGACGTAGGTCTTGGTCACGTGCTCGAAGCGCACGGCGCCGCGGGCGGCCTGCGGTGGGGCGGTTGCCGCGGACATGTCAGAAGCCCAGCGAGATGTCGCCCTGGTACTTGTCCAGGATGAACTGGCGGGTGGCCTCGGAGTTCAGGGCCTCGCCCAGCTTCACGATGCGCGGATCGTCCTTGAGCTCCGGGCGGGTGACCAGGTACTCGGCGTACTTCGGGTTCGCCTTGTCGGTGAAGATGGCGGTGTTCACGTCGATGCCGGCGTCCAGCGCGTAGTTGGCGAACACGAAAGCGACGTCCACCTGGTCGATGGAGCGGGCCAGCTGGGCGCCTTCGAGCTCCTTGATGTCCAGCTCGCGCGGGTTCTGCGCGATGTCCTGGATGCTGGACTGGGAGTCGCCCGGGGTCTTCAGCGTGATCAGGCCCTGCTCCTCCAGCAGCACCAGGGCGCGGCCGGCGTTCACCGGATCGTTCGGAATGGCGATGCTGGCGCCCTTGGTGACCTCGGCCAGGGAGGCGAACTTGGTGGAGTAGGCGCCGAACGGCTCGATGTGCACCGGCACGGTCGGCACCAGGTCCTCGTTGTTCTCCTTGTTGAAGTTTTCCAGGAACGGCAGGTACTGGTAGTAGTTCCCGTCCAGTTCGCCGCTGGCCAGCTGCGCGTTCGGCTGGATGAAGTCCTGGAACACCTTGACCTCCAGGTCCACGCCCTGCTCGGCCAGGACCGGCTTCAGGTTCTCGAGGATCTCGGCGTGCGGCACGGGGGTCGCGCCGATCACCAGCGTCTGGCGCTCCGTCGCGGCGGCAGCGGTGCCCTTGGCGCCGAGGCTGGGAATGATCGCGGCGGCGGCAATGGCGACGACGGCGACGGCGGCCACGGCCGAACCGATCACGATGTTGCGCTTCTTCGCCTGGGCGCGGCGCTGCGCGGCTGCGGCGGCGAGGCGGCCTGCGGCGCCGGATTCGGGCGTGTTGTTGTCGGTGGACACGGGGGTACTCCTGGGGGCACGGGGACGGAAGGGGCATCGGAACGGAAGGGGGCTCGGTCCGGTGGCGGCCCCACTGGATGTCAAGGGTAGGGTCGGGTCGAAGATCCTTCGGAATTCCCGTCACAAAGCGGCATATTTCCGAATGTTGCGTCGATTCGGCCCCGTTCATGGCGTTTTGTGACCGATTGCTACGCCCTCGTGGCCCGCGGCGGGCGAATGTGACGCGTGGGGCCCGGAGCGCGTCCGGCGGCGGCCATCATCGGGAAAGCCCCGGTATCCCTCCGACGAAGAAGTGAAGTAGCGCCATGAACCCGTCCGTTCCCACCCCTGCCTCCCTGCAGTCCTCCGCGAGGCCCTCCGCCCGGCCGTTCACTCGGCCCCTCACGCCGGCCCGCCGCATCGCCTCCGAGGCCGAGGCCCTGGAGACCGCCGCCCGCCTCGCGGACCGGTTCGCCGCCCGCGGCGCCGAGATCGACGCGGCGGGCACCCTGCCGGCCGACGTCGTCGACGAGTTCTCCGGCTCCGGGCTCTGGGCCATCACCATCCCGGCCGAATACGGAGGCCTCGGCGCCTCCACCGGCACGCTGGTGGAGGTCATCGCCCGCATCTCCGCGGCGGACCCCTCGCTGGGCCAGATCCCGCAGAACCACTTCTGCCTGGTCGAGGACGTCAACCTCTCCGGCACGGCTGACCAGAAGCGCTTCTTCTTCGACCTGATTCTGGACGGGGCGCGCACCGCCAACGCGTTCTCCGAGGCCGGCGGCAAGACCGCCGCCGACATTTCCACCCGGATCCTGCGCGACGGCGACGACTACGTGGTCAACGGCCGTAAGTTCTACGCCACCGGCACCGCCTACGCGCACTGGATCCCGGTGCTCGGCGTCGACGACGAAGGCCGCGAACTGCTCGCCTTCGCCCCGGCCGATGCCGACGGGCTGCACGTGGTGGGGGACTGGGACGCCTTCGGCCAGCGCGCCACCGCTTCCGGGTCCGTGGTGCTCGCCGACCTGCGCGTCCCCGCCTCCCGCGTCTTCCCGATGTACCGCGAATACGAGGAACCGACCATCGCCGGCCCGCTGGCGCAGATCACGACGGCGGCCATCGACCTGGGCATCGCCCGCGGCGCCTTCGCCGCCACGCTGGAAGCCGTCCGGGCCTCCCGCCCGTGGATCGACGCGAACGTCGAGACGGCCACCGCGGACCCCCTCACGCTCTCCGAACTGGGCCGCCTCGACATCGACATCGATGCCGCCGACGCGCTGCTCCAGCGCGCCGCCGTCGTGCTGGACCAGGCCAAGGCCCGCTCGACAGAGGATTCCGTCGCGGCCGCCTCGGTCGCCGTCGCCCGCGCCAAGGTGCTCACCACCGAGGCCGCGCTCGCGGCCGGCTCCAAGCTCAACGAGCTCGGCGGAACCCGCTCCACGGTGGGCGGCAAGCGCCTGGACCGCTTCTGGCGCAATGCCCGCGTGCACACCCTGCACGATCCGGTGCGCTGGAAGTTCCACCTGGTCGGCAACTACGTCCTCAACGGCGTCCGCCCGGCCCGCCACTCCTGGAACTGATCCGATGATCGAGACGCTGCTGCCCAACGTGAGCTGGCCGGAGATCGGCCAGGCCGTCCTGGACACGCTGATCATGCTGTCCTCCGGCCTGCTGTTCACGCTGCTGCTGGCCCTGCCGCTGGGCACGCTGATGTACCTGACGGCCAGCGGAAACCTGCGCGCCGCCCCGCCGGTGTACCGGGTGCTGTCCTTCCTGGTGAACCTGATCCGCTCGGTGCCGTTCATCATCCTGATGATCACGGTGCTGCCGCTGACCGCGTTCCTCACCGGCACCACGCTGGGCGTGCGCGGGGCCGTGCCCCCGATGGTCATCGCCGCGGTGCCGTTCCTGGCCCGGCTGGTGGAGATCGCGCTGCGCGAGGTGGACAACGGGCTGATCGAATCCGGGCAGGCGATGGCGGCCTCCACCTGGCAGACGATCGTCCACATCCTGCTGCCCGAGGCCCGGCCGGCGCTCATTGCCGCGGGCACGGTCACCGCGATCGCCCTGCTGGACTACACCGCCATGGCCGGCGTGATCGGCGGCGGCGGGCTGGGCGACCTGGCCATCCGCTACGGCTACCAGCGCTTCCAGACCGACGTCATGGTGGTCACCGTGGCGCTGCAGGTCCTGCTGGTGCAGGCCCTGCAGTTCTCCGGCGACCGGATGGTGCTGCGGTACGCGCAACGGCGGTAGCGCCCCTTCCGGCGGAAGCGCCGGCGAGTGGCGGGCGGCGGGGACCGTTCCGCTACGCAGGACAAATTTTTTCTTGCAGCTCATCGGTTTGTCATACTTCGGGAAGGCCGGTTCCCGCCGCGCCCGCAGCCCCGCGCTGAAGACCGATGCAAGGAGCCCCCGATGCTTGCCGCCGTTGCCGTTGCCCAGAACGCCGCCGATCCGCTGTCCTGCCTGAAGCTGCAGGACGTCCCCGTGCCGGAGGCGCCGGCCGGCTGGACCCGCGTCCGGGTCAAGGCCTCCTCGCTGAACATGCACGACGTCTGGACGCTGCGGGGGATCGGCCATGACCCCAAGAACATCCCGATCGTGCTCGGCTGCGACGTCGCCGGGGTGACCGACGACGGCCGCGAGGTGGTGGTCTACCCCGTCATCGCCGACCCGGACGCCGGCTTCGGCGACGAGACGCTGGATCCGAACCGCGCGCTGCTCTCCGAGCGGCACGACGGCGGCTTCGCCGAGTACATCGTGGTGCCGGACCGGTGCCTGGTCGACAAGCCGGCCGCGCTGAGCTTCGAGGAGGCGGCCTGCCTGCCGGTGGCCTGGTCCACCGCCTACCGGATGCTCTTCACCCAAGCCGGCCTCAAGGCAGGCGACCGGGTCCTGGTCCAGGGCGCCGGCGGCGGCGTCGCCTCCGCGGCGATCGCCCTCGCCTCCGCCGCCGGAGCGACGGTGTACGCGACCAGCCGCACCGAGGCCAAGCGCCAGCTGGCCCTGGAGCTGGGCGCGCACGAGGCCTTCGAGACCGGCGCGCGGCTGCCCCAGCGCGTGGACGTCGTCATCGAGACCGTCGGCGAGGCCACCTGGGCCCACTCGCTGCGCTGCCTGCGCCCGGGCGGGACGATCGTCATCGCCGGCGCCACCTCCGGCACCAGCCCCGAGGCGGACCTCGGCCGGATCTTCTACCAGCAGCTGCGCATCCTCGGATCCACCGGGTCCACCCGCCACGAGACCGTCGCCATGCTGCGCATGCTCGAATCCACCGGCCTGCGCCCGCACATCGACCGCGTGCTGCCGCTGGAGCGCATCCACGAGGGCTTCCAGGCCATGATCGATGGCGACGTGACCGGCAAGATCGTCATCACGCTCTAACGGAAGGCACCCGTGGCAAACCCGGCACAGGTCTCCGCATCCGCCACCGCTTCGGCGCAGGTGCGGATCTCCGCGCGCAACATGCTCGTGACCATCTTCGGCTACACGTGGCGGCACTGGCACGACCACCTCCCCTCCGGCGCCCTCGTGGAGCTGATGGGGGACTTCGGGGTCAGCCCCGCCAACGCCCGCGCCACCCTCAGCCGCATGGCCCGCGAAGGCCTGCTGGAATCCGCCAAGTCCGGCCGGAACACCTTCTACCGGGTGGCCGGCGGAACCGTGGCCCGCGTCGGCACCGGCACCCGCCGCATCGTCTCCCGCGGGGACGCGGGCACGTGGGACGGGACCTGGACCGTGGTCCTCTACTCCATCCCGGAGGAGCGCCGCGACAGCCGGGCGGGGTTCCGCGAGCAGCTGCGCCGCGAAGGGTTCGCCCCGTTCTACGACGGGGCCTGGATCGCGCCGGGCCGGCGTTCCGCGGCTGCCCTGCGCGCGGTCGCGGACCTCGGCGTGCCGCAGGCCAGCGTGTTGACGGTGCCCGACGCCGACCTGGCCGCGGTGGGCCGCGCCCCGCTGGAATCCTGGGACCTGGACGCCATCGGCGGGCAGCTGCGCGAGCTCCGCGATCGCTCCGACGCCGTGCGCCGCCAGGCCGGCGGCGGGATGGACCCCGCGGCGGCCCTCGTCGAGCGCGCCGTCCTGATGGCCCGCTACCGCGACGTGCTGGCCGCGGATCCGGGGCTGCCGCCGGCGATGATGCCCCCGGGCTGGCCGCGCGGCGAAGCGCGCGCGGCGTTCGGGAAGGCCTTTGATGCCCTGGCGCCGCTGGCCGAAGCGCGCGTGCGGGAGGTGCTGGGCCGGTACGGCGAATCCCTCCCGCCCAAGGTGGAGGCCATCACGACGGCGGAACTGGCCGAGGTGGGCGAGCTGGGCCCCGAACTGCCGGTCTGACGAAGTGCGGCCCGGGCGTCAGACCGGGGCGCCCGTCTGGCCCACCTCGCGCAGGCGGTGCCAGAGCAGGGCCACGTGCAGCGCCGTGCGGACCTCAGCGTCGTCGAGGGACACCCCGAGCCGGTCCTGCAGCCGGGCCAGCCGCGCGTACAGCGCGGGGCGGCTGAGGTAGCCGGTCCTGGCCAGGGCAGACTTGTTGCCGCCGTGCTTGAGGTACAGCTCCAGCAGGGCCAGGGCCTCGGGGTCCGGGGGATCGACCAGCGGGGCCAGTTCGGCCTCGGCGAACGCGCGCAGCCGCGGGTCGGAGCGCATCAGCGCCAGCATGCCGCGCAGCCCCACGTCGGCGAAGCGGTAGTAGCGGCGCGGGCGGGTCTCCAGGGTGGCGGCGATGTCCGCCACCTGCGTGGCCTCGTCCAGGCCGGCCGCCGCCTCCGGCAGCGAGGCGCGGGACCGGCCCACGCCCACCGACCATGGCACCTCCGAATCCTGGGCACCCGAGCGGGGAAGGCCGGAGAGTGCGCCGGATTCGGCCAGTTCCCCGAACACCCGCTCCAGCAGGGGGTCCTCCAGCTGCCGTGCCGGAACGCCCAGCAGGACACCCAGCGATCCCGAGTGCAGTCCCGCCGCCAGCATGGACCGCCGCGCGGAGCGGACGGCTGCCCCGAGGGACTCCAGCAGGGCCCGCTCGCGCAGCTGCAGGCCCGTCGGCTCCTCGCCCGGCAGCCGGTCCAGCCGGATCACCACCGGAACGTACAGCGGCGCCGGCTCCAGACCCAGGGCGACCGCACGGGTGCGGGCCTCCGGCTCGGTCATGGCCAGCGGCTGGCGCAGCTCGTGCATCAGGCCGGCCCGGGCCGCCTCCAGCAGGTCGCGTTCGTCGCGGCCGGCCATCCGGGCGATGGTCAGCGCCTGCCCGGCGCGGTCCAGCACCTGGGAGGCGTCGGCGTCGTCCTCCAGCACGGCCGGGACCACCAGCCGTCCCCAGCGGCGCCCGCTGACGCCCACCGGCGTCTGCAGCCAGTCCTCCTCGTCCTCGCCCTGCCCGGTCTGCCGGCGCCTGCCGGTCTGCTCGCGGTATCCGACGCGGCGGGACCGCTCGGTCCACCGCCGCAGCAGCGGCTCGGGATCCTGGCCAGCGGCGGCAAAACCCAGCACCAGGTGCGCCACGTCCTCCAGGACCACGGGGGCCGCGACCATTTCCGCGGTCCGGTCCACGATCTGCTGTTCGCTGGCGTTTTGCAGGCTCAGTTCCGTGAACACCTCGTGCAGGTGGCGGGCCCGTTCGACGCGGGCCAGCTGCTCGCCCACCAGCATCCGGTGCACCACCTCGGTCACCCGCACGAAGCGGACCGGACGGTTCAGGAGCACCACCGGCAGGGGCCGGCCGGCGGCCGCCTCCCGCAGGGCCGCGGCGGCCGGGTCGGCCAGCGTTCCGTCGGGTTCGACCAGTTCGACGACGGCACCGGCCGCGCCCGCGGCCTGGAGTTCGTCGAGGAAACGCGCGGCCGCCTGCGCCGAGGAACGGAAGGACGGCGAGCGGAAGGACAACCCGGAGCTGAGGACCAGCTCGCCACCTTCCAGGACCGCGCCCACCCGCTCCCCGTCCGCGATGTGGACCCAGCGCACCGAGGCATCCAGGCCCTCGGCGCCGGCGAGGACCTCCGGGGCGCCGGAGCTGACCTCCTCCAGCGCCAGCACGGTACGCACCGTGAGCGCCGGACCGGAGGCCGCGGCCGGGAAGCCCCTGGGCAGGGAATTCGGCGGCGTGAGGGGCCGGGGAGACGTGCTCATTTACAGAGTGTACCGATCCGAGGGAAAATTCTTACAAGATGTCTCTTTCGGGCAGCGCCCGGGGAGTTCAGGATGGAGCATAACGACGCCACGGTGTGGCACCGGATACGGAGAAAGGCCCCGCACATCATGCAGACCGTCACCCACTGGATCAACGGCACCCAGGCCGAGCAGGCCGCGGATTCCCGCTTCGGCGAGATCACCAACCCCGCCACCGGCAAGGTGAGCGGACGCGTGGCCTTCGCGAGCACCGCCACCGTCGGCGAGGCCGTCTCCGCCGCGGCCGCCGCCTTCCCGGCCTGGCGCGACACCTCGCTGGCCCGGCGCGTGCAGATCCTCTTCAACTTCCGCGAGCTGCTCAACGCCCGCAAGGGCGAACTGGCCGCGATCATCACCGCCGAGCACGGCAAGGTCCTCGACGACGCGTTCGGCGAGATCTCCCGCGGCCAGGAGATCGTCGAGTTCGCCTGCGGCATCCCGCACATCCTCAAGGGCGGCTACACGGAGAACGCCTCCACGAAGGTGGACGTGCACTCGATCCGCCAGCCGCTGGGCGTGGCCGCGGTCATCTCCCCGTTCAACTTCCCGGCCATGGTGCCGATGTGGTTCTTCCCGATGGCGATCGCCTCCGGCAACACCGTGGTTCTCAAGCCCAGCGAGAAGGACCCCACCGCCGCCAACTGGATGGCCGAACTGTGGCACGAGGCCGGCCTGCCGGCGGGCGTCTTCAACGTCGTGCACGGCGACAAGGAAGCCGTCGACGCGCTGCTGGACCACCCGGAGATCAAGTCCGTCTCCTTCGTCGGCTCCACCCCGATCGCCAAGTACGTCTACGAGCGCGGCACCGCGCACGGCAAGCGCGTGCAGGCCCTCGGCGGGGCGAAGAACCACATGCTGGTCCTGCCCGACGCCGACCTGGACCTGGCCGCCGACGCCGCGGTCAACGCCGGCTTCGGCGCCGCGGGCGAGCGCTGCATGGCGATCTCCGCCATCGTCGCCGTCGAATCCGTGGCCGATGAGCTGGTGGCCAAGATCGCCGAACGCACGCGCACCCTGCGCGTCGGCGACGGCATGCGCGGATGCGACATGGGCCCGCTGGTCACCGCGGCGCACCGCGACCGCGTGGCCGGGTACATCGACGCCGGCGAGGCCGCCGGGGCGTCCCTGGTGCTGGACGGGCGCCACGTTTCCCCCGACGCCGAGGGCGACGGCTTCTTCCTGAACCCGACGCTGTTCGACCACGTCACCCCGGAGATGAGCATCTACACGGACGAGATCTTCGGCCCGGTGCTCTCCGTGGTCCGCGTCCCCGGCTACGACGAGGGCCTGCAGCTGATCAACGACAACCCCTACGGCAACGGCACGGCGATCTTCACCAACGACGGCGGCGCCGCCCGCCGCTTCGAGAACGAGGTTCAGGTCGGCATGGTCGGCATCAACGTCCCGATCCCGGTGCCGATGGCGTACTACTCCTTCGGCGGATGGAAGAACTCGCTGTTCGGCGACACCCACGCGCACGGCGCCGAGGGCGTGCACTTCTTCACCCGCGGCAAGGTGGTCACCAGCCGCTGGCTCGATCCCAGTCACG
The DNA here is from genome assembly GCF_039540195.1 of Arthrobacter ginkgonis. NCBI lineage: Bacteria > Bacillati > Actinomycetota > Actinomycetes > Micrococcales > Micrococcaceae > Arthrobacter > Arthrobacter ginkgonis. The sequence goes on from NZ_BAABEO010000034.1 coordinate 201,225, forward strand.
GCGGCATCAACCTCGGCTTCCCGCAGAACGCCTAGGGGGAGCACGCACCATGAGCCTTGATACCACCATGTCCGAAACCGCCGAGATCACCCCCGAGGAGATCGAGGCCGGCCGCCGCGCCCACGAGCTGGACCGCGCGCACGTCTTCCACTCCTGGCAGGCGCAGGGGCCGTTCGCCCCGATGACGGTCCTGAAGACCGAAGGGTCCCTGGTGTGGGACGGCGAGGGCACCCGCCTGATCGACCTCTCCAGCCAGCTGGTGAACACCAACATCGGGCACCAGCACCCGAAGGTCGTCGCCGCCATCCAGGAGCAGGCCGGAAAGATCTGCACGATCGCCCCGCAGCACGTCAACGACGCCCGCTCCGAGGCGGCCCGGCTGATCGCCGAGCTGGCCCCGGGCGACCTGGACCACATCTTCTTCACCAACGGGGGCGCCGACGCCGTCGAGCACGCCATCCGCATGGCCCGGCTGCACACCGGCCGCAAGAAGGTGTTCGCCGCCTACCGCAGCTACCACGGAGGCACCCACCTGGCGGTGAACGTCACCGGGGACCCGCGCCGGTTCGCGAACGACTCCGGCGACTCCGGCGTCGTGCACTTCCTGCCCGCCTACCCGTACCGCTCCTACTTCGGCTCCACCACGGAGGCGGAGGAAACCGAGCGGGCGCTGCGCCACCTGGAGGACATGATCCTGCTGGAGGGCCCGCAGAACATCGCGGCCCTTATCCTGGAGTCCATTCCCGGCACCGCGGGCATCTACGTGCCCCCGGCCGGGTACATGGAGGGGGTGCGCGAACTCACCCGCCGCCACGGCATCGTGTTCATCGCCGACGAGGTAATGGCCGGGTTCGGCCGGTCGGGCAAGTGGTTCGCGATCGACCACTGGGACGTGGTCCCGGACCTGCTGACCTTCGCCAAGGGCGTGAACTCCGGCTACGTGCCGCTGGGCGGCGTGGCCGTCTCCGACGCCATCTTCGAGACGTTCCGCGAGCGCGCGTACCCGGGCGGGCTCACCTACTCGGGGCACCCGCTGGCCTGCGCGGCCGCCGTCGCCACGATCGACGCGATGCAGGAGGAAGGGATCGTTGAGAACGCGGCCCGCCTCGGCGCCGAGGTGATCGGACCGCGGCTGCGCGAGCTCGCCGCCAAGCACCCGTCCGTGGGCGAGGTCCGCGGATCCGGCTGCTTCTGGGCCGTGGAACTGGTGAAGAACCGCACCACTCGCGAACCGCTGGCCGCCTACGGCGGGTCCTCGCCGGAGATGAACCAGGTCGTTGCCGCGCTGAAGGCCGGGGGCGTGCTGCCGTTCGCGAACTTCAACCGCATCCACGTGGTGCCGGCGCTGAACATCCCGGACGAGCTGCTGCTGGAGGCCCTGGAGGCCCTGGACCGTGCGCTGGATGTCGCCGACGGGTTCGTCGAGGACTGACGCCAATCAGGCAAGAGGACCGGTTCGCCCGGGGGAGCTGGATCCCCCGGGCGAACTGGTCCTTCTTGTTTGGGGCCGCGCAGGGGAAATCCGCTGGCAGGATTCCGGCTGCGCAGGCCTGCCCCGGAGGGATAGGCTCCATATCCATCGGGGAAGGCCACTGTCCGGCGGCCGTCCTCCCGGCGGCCGTCCTCCCGGCGGCGGGCATCCCTCGGACCAGGCGGCCCCGGATCCACACCGCAGCGGGGAAGACCTTGGGCGAAAGGAAGACCTTGGCAGAAGAGACGATCGGCGTTTCCCGCGAAAGCGCCGCGGCACGGCCGGCGCGTCCAGCCTTCCTCAGTGCCGTGGAGATGTCCGCGGCGTTCGCCGCCGGCGCGTTGACGCCGGTGGAGGTCGCGGAGGACGTGGTGGCGCGCATCGCCGAGCGGGAACCGGTACTCAACGCGTTCTACCGGTTCGACGCCGCGTCCGTGCGGGAACAGGCAGCGGCCTCGGCGCGGCGCTGGGCCGCGGGGGAGCCGCGCTCCGCCCTGGACGGTGTGCCCGCCTCGGTCAAGGAGAACATCGCCCGCAAGGGCCATCCGATGCCCGCCGGGAACGCCCTTCCCAACCCGCCCGTGGCAACGGAGAACGCGCCGATCGTCGACCGGATGGAGGAGGCCGGGCTGGTCCTGCTGGGATCGACCACGATGCCCGACTACGGGATGCTGTCCTCGGGCGTTTCCAGCCTGCACGGGATCACCCGCAACGCCTGGGATCCGTCCCTGACGGCCGGCGGCTCCAGCGCCGGCGCCGGCGCCGCGGCCGCGGCCGGCTACGGACCGCTGCATGTCGGGACCGACATCGGCGGATCGATCCGGTTGCCTGCCGCGTGGGCCGGACTGGTGGGGCTCAAGCCGAGCGCCGGACTGGTTCCCCTGCACGAGCCCTACCCGGGACGGGCGGCCGGGCCCCTGACCCGCACGGCAATGGACTCCTGCCTGTTCATGGGGGTCCTCGGCCAGCCGGACTCCCGCGACTACACCACCCGTCCCTATCCGGACATGGAGTGGTGCGGCCGCAACTTCGAGCCGCGCCGGGCGCGGATCGCGCTTCAGTTGGAGGCAGGATCCGGCATCGACCCCGATCCGGAGGTCCTCGCCGCCGTGCGGCTGGCGGCGCAGGCGTTCGCGGAGGCCGGGGCGGAGATCATCGAACTGGGGCCGTTCATGGCGCCCGAGCAGCTCAAAGGGGTGGACGACTTCTGGCGGACCAAGTTCTATGCCCAGTACAGCCTGCTTGAGGAGGACAAGAAGGCGCTGGTCCTGCCCTACATCGCGCGTTGGTGCGCCCTCGGGGCGCACTTCGACGGCCCGGCCACCGTGGGCAACTACCACCGTATGGCGCAGATCCAGCAGGCGACGGTCGCGGCCACGCGCGGCTTCGACCTGATGCTCTCGCCCGTGGCCCCGATGGCGGCTTTTCCCGCCGAACAGCCGATGCCGCTGGACGATCCCGACCTGCCGATGGGGCACATCTCCTTCACCCTTCCCTACAACATGTCCGGCCAGCCGGCGGCCAGCATCAACTGCGGATTCACGGCCGACGGGCGGACGATCGGCCTGCAGATCGCCGGCCAGGTGGCCCGGGACGACTACGTCATGGCCGCCACGCGCTGGTACGAGCAGGTCCGCCCCGCCCCGGCCGCCCCGGACTGGACCCGGCTGCCCTAGTTCCCCGCATCCCTTCCGCTGGCCGGGCCGGGGCGTTCCGGGAAGGGGACCTGCTCCGCCGGGATCCAAGGACCCTTGTGTACCCGTTGCAACAGGCATACTTTTGATGTATGCACCGGCCAAAGGCGGCCGGTCGTGGCCGACCGGAAGGGGCGGACCATGGGACGCAGGAACTCGGTTGCAGCGGACGGCACGGCGCGCCACCACGGCACGCCCGGCAACACGGCCGCCATTACCGGGTTGATTCTGATTGGCGTCTGCGGGGCGTTCCTCGCGATCGGCTTGGGCGGCCGAGACGCGTTCGGTTCCCTCTGGTTCGGCATCGTGGTTGGCCTGGGCTTGTTCCTGTTTGGCCTGGTCCGCAGCGCAGGCGGCATGAAGCCTCCGGGCGGCTTCGGACGGCCGCCGGGGGACACCGGCAGGGACTAGGCGCGTCTGGCGCACGTCCCGGCTAGCGGTCCGGCCCGAGGGTTTCGAAGCGCAGGAGCCACCTCTTGGCCGCGGGGCCTGCCACGTAATGCCCCGGTGAGCCGTCCAGCTTGACCACCCGGTGGCACGGAACGACGATCGGCAGCGGGTTGCGGGCGCAGGCTGCGCCCGCGGCGCGGACCGAATCGGGTCGCCCGGCCAGTGCGGCGACGTCCGTGTAGGTGGCCACCGCGCCGTAGGGCACCCGCCGTACGACCTGCAACACCCTGGCACCGAACGTTGGCGGGGGATCCGGCAGGTCCAGAGGAACCGTGAATGCGTTCCGCCGCCCGGCGAAATAGTCCTCGAACTGCCGGGCCGGTTCGTCGAGCGCGGCCCCGGCCCCTTCCACGTCTCCTTGGGTCAGTGCCGCCAGGCCGTCCAGGACGTCCTCGTGGTCCTCCACGCTGTAGGCCACCCGCACCAGGCCCGCCGGAGAGGCCACCAGCAGCAGGGAACCCAACGGGGAATCCACCGTTCTGTAGGTTAGCCCAGCTCGGTAGGTCTGCCCAGTTCCGTAGACCGGCCCAGTGCGGTGGTTCAACGGCGTGGGGTACGGATGTTCGCTGTCCTGTGTTTGAGTGCCCATGCCTTTCATGGTCATCATGTTCCTTCCTGTAGCGGGGCCCGTGGTTTTGCCGGTGCCGGACCCCAGTCCGTCGTCTGGACAGGCGCCGGCAGGTCTCCATCCCACCGCGGAACGCTGCCGCCCAAAAGCCCAGGGGAGCCCTGTTGTGGAGAAGATCGCCCGCTCCGCACGGGCGGCGACGGGGTGAGGGGAACGTGTCCGGGATTCTCCCGGAAGGAAGACAACAAGTGTGGCAATGCGGCGGGGGGAGCCATAGGCTCGGGGGAAGGCCGCAGGCGGGCGCAGCGCCCGCCCTGCCACCCACACCGACGTGGAGGAGTGCGCCAATGCCCACCCTGCCGATACCCAATTCGCGGACAGCAACGCAACGTCCGTCCAAGCCACAGGCTGCCCGAGGCGGCCGCACCCGCCACGGCCCGGTCCGGGACGCAAGGGCCAAGGGAACGGCGCTGGCGGCCTTCGCCGCCCTCGCACCCCTGCTGCTCTCCGGCTGTGCCAGCGAAGCCGGCCCGCCGGTCCTTACGTGGTACATCAACCCGGATGCCGGCGGACAATCCGCCCTCGCGAAAAAGTGCACCGAGGCCGCGGACGGCGCCTACACCATCCAGACCTCGCTCCTGCCCAACGACGCCGCCAGCCAACGCGAACAGCTGGCCCGAAGGCTCGCGGCGAACGACAGCTCGCTGGACATCATGAGCCTGGATCCGCCCTTCATCCCCGAACTGGCCGAACCAGGATTCCTGGCGCCGGTTCCCGAAGCCACCGCGGCCACGACCACCGCCAACACCCTGGCCGGGGCGCTCGCCGGGGCCACCTGGAAGGGAACCCTGGTCTCGGTTCCGTTCTGGGCGAACACCCAGCTGCTCTGGTACCGCAAATCGGTGGCCGAGGCCGCCGGCCTGGACCTGAGCCAGCCGGTGACATGGGACCAGCTGATCGAGGCCGCCCGCGACCAAGGGAAGTTCCTTGGGGTCCAAGGCGCCCGCGCCGAATCCATGACGGTGTGGGTGAACGCGCTCGTGGAAGGGGCCGGGGGACGCATCGTTGAGGATCCGGAGGCGGCCAAGAACGACATCACCCTGGGACTGGAATCCGCGGCGGGGGAGAAGGCTGCCGAGATCGTCGGCACCATCGGGCGTGAGGGACTGGGCAGCGCCGGCCTGCCCACCCAGGCGGAAAACGAATCGATGCTGCTTTTCCAAGGTGACAAGGGTTCCTTCATGGTCAACTGGCCATTTGTCTGGCCGGCCACGAACGAGGCGGTGAAGGCCGGAAACCTGGATGGATCGCTGCCGGAGGACATCGGCTGGGCACTTTATCCGCAGACGGTGGCCGGCCAGGACCCCGCCCCGCCCCTGGGCGGCATCAACCTCGGCGTCGGCGCCGCGAGCAAGCATCCCGACCTGGCGTTCCACGCCATCGAATGCATCGTTGCGCCGGAAAACCAGGCCGAATACTTCCTGACCAACGGCAACCCGCCGTCGGACGCCACCGCGTACGACGACCCGTCGGTCGCCGAAAGCTTCCCGATGGCGAAGACCATCCGCGAGTCCCTGGAACTCTCCGCCCCGCGGCCCCAGACGCCCTACTACAACGAGATCACCACCGGCATCCAACAGAACTGGGCGCCTCCGTCCGACGTCACGGACCAGACGCCCGCCACGACCTCTGAGTTCATCCTGGAGGTCCTCCGAGGGGAGAGGCTGCTGTGAGCGCATCCACCGAAGTCCGAAAAAGCGCCCCCGCGGCGTCCCCCACGCGCCGCGGCGGGGCCGTCCTGAGCCAGAGGCGCAAGGCTGAACGGCGGCTGGGCTGGCTGCTCGCCGGTCCGGCGTTCGTCGTTATGCTGCTGGTCACGCTCTACCCCATCCTCCAGGCCATCTGGGACTCCCTGTTCAACTTCCGCCTCACCGCACCGCAGGACCGGGCCTTCGTCGGCTTGGCCAACTACGTCGTCACCCTCACCGACCCGCTGTTTTGGCGGGCGCTGGGCGTCACCTTGCTGATCACCGTAGTGACGGTCGCCGTCGAACTGGTCCTGGGCTTCGCGCTGGCCCTGGTGATGCACAAGGCCCTCAAATCGGTCAGGGGCCTGGTCCGCACCGCGATCCTGGTGCCCTACGGCATCATCACCGTGGTGTCCGCCTTCGCCTGGTTCTATGCCTTCGACATCAACTCCGGATTCGTGAACACCTGGTTCGCCTGGCTGCCGGGCATCGGCCCCGACACCAACTGGTTCGCCGGGACCTGGAGTTCGCTGTTCGTCATCATGGCTTCGGAGATCTGGAAGACGACGCCGTTCATCTCGCTGCTGCTGCTGGCCGGACTGGCGCAGGTGCCGGACGAGCTGACCGAGGCCGCCCAGGTCGACGGGGCCACCTGGTGGCAGCGCATGCAGCGGGTGATCCTGCCCAACATGAAGGCCGCGATCATGGTCGCACTGCTCTTCAGGGCCTTGGATGCCTTCCGGATCTTCGACAACGTGTTCATCATGACCAACGGCGCGTTCGGCACCGAGGTGCTGTCGCTGCTGGCCTACCGGACCTCGATCGGACGGTTGGAGATCGGCTTGGGTTCGGCGATCTCGGTGCTGCTGTTCCTGTGCGTCCTGCTGATTTGTTTCATCGCCATCAAGCTGTTCAAGGTCGACCTCACCAGCGCCCGAGGGGGCAAATGATGTCCAGCCCGCAATCCAAGAAGGCCAAGGAGCGGGTGCTCTGGGCGCTGATCACCGCCGCGGTGCTGGTCTACGCACTGTTCCCGGTCGCCTCCATCCTGGCCACCTCCTTCAAGGAGCCCAGCGACCTGACCACCGGCAAGTTCCTGCCCACCGAATGGTCCGGCGTGAACTACGAGCAGATCCTCGTGGGCGATGCGCAGGTGCTTTTCCTTTCCTCGCTGCGCAACTCGATCGGCATCGCCCTGATCGCCACCACCATCGCCGTCGTCCTGGCCACGCTGTGCGCCTACGCGATCGCCCGGCTCGACTTCCCGGGCAAAAAGCTGATCCTCACCACCGCGCTGGCCGTTTCGATCTTCCCGGTCATTTCGATCGTCACACCCCTGTTCAACGTGTGGCGGATGATCGGGCTCTACGACACCTGGGCGGGGCTGATCATTCCCTACCTCTCGCTCACCCTGCCGATCTCCATCTGGACGCTGGCCGCGTTCTTCCGGCAGATCCCCTGGGAGCTCGAGCAGGCGGCACAGGTCGACGGGGCCACCACGTGGCAGGCGTTCCGCAAGGCGATCGTTCCACTCGCTGCCCCGGGCGTGTTCACCACCGCGATCATCGCCTTCTTCATCGCCTGGAACGACTTCGTCTACGGAATCTCGCTCACCTCGACGGAGGCCGCCCGGCCGGTCCCCGCCGCCCTGGCCTTCTTCACCGGCGCCTCCCAGTTCGAATCCCCCACCGGCGCCATTTCCGCGGCCGCCATCATCGTCACCATCCCCGTCGTGCTGCTGGTCCTGCTCTTCCAGCGGCAGATCGTCTCCGGCCTGACCCAAGGCGCGGTGAAGGGATGACGCGCGGTGAAGGGATGACGCGCGGCGAGGGGATGGGGCGCGGCCGAAGGACGACGACGGCGCCCGCAGGCTTCCGCCCCCATCCCGCCTGAGACCCCACCCCAGCAAAGGAGACCCGTGCAATGGCATCCATCACCTTGGACCACCTGGTCAAGAAGTACGACGACGGATTCCCGGCGGTCAACGACGTGAGCATCGACATTGCCGACGGCGAGTTCATCATCCTGGTTGGCCCCTCCGGCTGCGGCAAGTCGACCCTGCTGCGCATGATCGTGGGACTGGAGGACATCACCTCCGGGAACCTGCTCATCAACGGCAGACGGGTCAACGAGGCCGCCCCGCGCGACCGGAACCTGGCCATGGTGTTCCAGAACTACGCGCTCTACCCGCACCTGACAGTGTTCGAGAACATCGCCTTCCCGCTCCGGCTGGCGAAGGGCAAACTGACGGAGGCCGAGATCCGCGAACGCGTGACCACGGCGGCCGCGACGCTGGAACTGAGCGAGCACCTGGACCGCAAGCCCGCCAACCTCTCCGGCGGGCAGCGCCAGCGCGTCGCGATGGGCCGGGCGATCGTGCGCCAGGCGGACGCCTTCCTCTTCGACGAGCCGCTGTCCAACCTGGACGCGAAGCTGCGCGGGCAGATGCGCTCGGAGATTTCCCAGATGCAGCGCCGGCTGGGGGTGACCAGTGTGTATGTCACCCACGACCAGACCGAGGCGATGACCCTGGGAGACCGGGTGGCGGTGCTGAAGAAGGGGGTCCTGCAGCAGATCGCTTCACCCCGGGAACTGTACGAACAGCCGGTGAACCTGTTTGTCGCCGGGTTCATCGGCAGCCCCTCCATGAACTTCCTGCCGGCCACGCTGGAGGGCAACGTGTTCAGGACTCCGGTGGGGGACATTCCGGTGGTGTCCGAGCGCGCGGAGGTTGCCCGGGGCAGGGGAGTGGTGCTGTTGGGGGTGCGTCCGGAATTCTTCGAGGATGCGGCGCTGTACGAGCCGGCCAAGCTGCCGCACGGCACGGTCTTTGAGGCGGACCTGACCCACACCGAGTGGCTGGGCAGCGAGCAGTACGGGTACATCAACTTCGAACCCACCCCGCAGGTGCGTGAACTGTTGCAGTCACTGGCCCGCGACATGGATGCCGAAGAGTTGCGGCCCCAAATCGTGGCCACCCTCGATGCCGACAGCAAGCTGCGCGGCGGCCAACGGGCCCGGCTCTGGCTGGATACCCGGAGGGTACACATCTTCGATCCGGGGACGGGGGAGAACCTGACCCGCGACGCCGAAGCCGGTGCCGCGCTCACCGCCGAAGCCGCCGCGGTCCGGGCCGAGCAGATTGCCCGGGCCGCGGAAGGAGTCCCTACCGCATGAGCGCCAACGCAACTACGGTTGGACCAGCGGGCCACCACCGCGCCAGCCATGAGCCCGCCCACCAGGTGAGGAGAACGCCATGAAAAACGTGACGCCGGAACCGGAGCACACCGCCGGCGGCGGAGGCAGCGAGGAACGCGCCGAGGAAGAGGGCGCCACCCGGCAGGTGCCCCCGGAGCATCCCCGCCACGTCCCCTCCGCCAGCCCGGACGAACTGCCCAACGGCAGCGGCAACGACGAGACGGGGCCACGCAAGGATTCCGACGAGCGCTTTGACGCCGGCTGACACGCTGGAGGTCGCCGGACGGCAGGTGAGGTTCACCCACCCCGACCGGGTGCTTTATCCCTCCACCGGCACCACCAAGGCGGATGTTGCCCATTACCTCCTGGAGGCCACCGCGGTGCTGGTGCCGCAGGCCGCGCGGCGCCCGGCCACGCGAAAGCACTGGATGGACGGGGTCGGCACGGCCGCCCACCCCGGGGAGTCCTATTTCCGCAAGGACCTCGAGGACTCGGCACCGGACTGGATCCAACGCGTCGACCTCCGCCATCAGGACCACACCAACACCTACCCCGTGGTGGACGGCCCGGCGGTCCTGGCCTGGTTCGCGCAGCGGGCCGCGTTGGAGATCCATGTGCCCCAGTGGCGCATGGGCGCGGACAACTCGCCGGACGCCCCGGACCGCCTCGTCATCGACCTCGACCCCGGTGCGGGAGTGGACTTGGCCGGGGTCGCCGAAGTGGCCCACTGGTGCCGGGACGCGCTCGCCGAGCGCGGGCTGGCCGCGCTTCCGGTGACCTCGGGGTCGAAGGGGATCCACCTGTACGCGGGCCTGAAGAAAGGGACCACGGCGGAGGAATCCATCCGGATCGCCCACGAGGTCGCCCTCCAGCTCGAGTCCGCCCACCCCCAGCGCGTGGTGTCCGAGATGAAGAAGTCCCTGCGGGGAGGCAAGGTGCTGGTGGACTGGAGCCAGAACATGCCCCACAAGACCACCGTGTGTCCCTATTCGCTCCGGGGGCGCCTCCGCCCGGCCGTCGCCGCCCCACGGACTTGGGAAGAACTCGCGGACCCGGACCTGCGCCAGCTCGAGTATCCGGAGGTGCTGGACCGCATCGCCGCCGGGCAGGACCCCATCGCCGGGCTCGGCTGGCACGGTGCGCTGCACCGGCCGGAAGAGTGAGGCCCGAAGGCTGAGATCCGGCTCCCTCCGTAAGGCCGGGACCCCACATTTTTGTGGCGGCGGGGGATTGCATCCCACGGCAACAGGCGTAGTTTGGTGACGTCGATACCCGACGCAAGGCTCCAGCCGAAGAAGGTGTGCCATGCCAGACAAGACTCCGCAGAAACACGAGCACAAAAAGACCGGCAAAACCATCAAGCAGCGCCGCGCGGAGAAGCGCGCGAAGCACGATATGGAGATGCCCACCGACCCGGTGGCCCAGGCGCGGAAGCGCACCAGGTAGGCACGGCGCCTAAGCGCACCAGGAAGGCCCAGCGCGCAAGCGCACGAGGTAAGCCAGCGCTTAAGCGCGCCAAGTAGCAACACCGGAAGGCGCGGCCCGTGGGCCGGGCAGTGAACGACGGCGGGACACCGGAAGGTGCCCGCCGTTGCCGCTGTCCGCCGTCGCCGCGTCTGAAGCCTTGCCGGGGCCGGGCCGCGGCCTGAACCCCCGGGAATGAAAACGGCACCGTTGTGGTTTTTACATGCAATTGCATTGAAATCGACTGAAGGGTGCCCACCATGGCCAAGTCCATCGTTGTTGTTTCCGGAGGCCTCGGGGTCCCGTCCACCAGCCGCATGCTCGGCGACCGGCTGGGCCAGGCCGCCCGCGGCGCGCTCGCCGAACGCGCGATCGATGCGGACGTGGCCGTCGTCGAACTGCGCGACTACGCGGCGGACATCGCCAACAACATGGTCACTGGCTATGCGTCGCCCCGCCTCGCGGAGATGATCACCCAAGTCACGTCCGCGGACGCGGTGGTGGTCGTGGGGCCGGTGTTCACCGCCTCCATCTCGGGGCTGGTCAAGTCGTTCCTGGATGTGCTGGACCCCAAGGCCCTGGAGGGGATGCCGGTGCTGCTCGCGGCGACCGGCGGCAGTGCCCGCCACAGCCTGGTCCTGGACTACGCGATGCGTCCGGTCCTTGCCTACCTGCGTGCAGCCGTGGTGCCCACCGGCGTCTTCGCCTCCACGGAGGACTGGGGCGGGGACACCGGGGGCGGGGCGCTGGCCGACCGCGTGGAACGTGCCGGAAGGGAACTGGCCCTGGCGGTCGAGGGCGCGGCTCCGGCGGGTCGGGGGACCGGCGCCATGGAGTCCCTGCCGTTCGAACAACTGCTGGCCAACATCCGCCCTTCCTCCTGACCCGGCGGCTCCGGACGGTACCCGCGCACGCGGTGCCGTCCGGTAGCGTGGATGCATGAAATCCGACGAGGAACCGCCCGTTACATCCGAAGCGGAACTGTCCCGCCAGGCGCGGGCCGGTGACGCCGAACGCGGCCGCTCGGAAACGTTCGATGAAATGCTGGACCGGAACTGGAACGAACTGCTCCAGGAACTGCGCGTGATGCAGACCGGGGTCCAGATCACCACGGCCTTCCTGATGACGCTGCCCTTCCAGTCTCGGTTCGACGAGCTTGGCCCGGTGCAGGTCCGCTTCTACCTGGTGCTGCTTGCCTTTTCCGTGCTGCTGGCCGGCCTGAACATGACTCCGGTGGCGATCCACCGGAGGCTGTTCCGCCAGAACATCAAGGAAATCACGGTCAAGCAGGGCCACCGGATCGTGCAAATCGCCCTCGTGGGGACCGGCCTGCTGGTGTCCGCCTGCGTCACCTTCATCGCCGACGTGCTGCTCGGCGATTCCGCGGCCCTGGTCATCGGAGGGGTGGTGCTGCTGGCGATGGCCCTGCTTCTGGTGGTCCTGCCGGTCATCCTGCGCCGCAGGGAAGGCTACCCGAAGGACTAACAGGCCGATAGGCCGGCCCGGTCCTACCGTGCGAGCACGCCGCGTGCCACCACGTCCAGCTGTCGCGACTTGACCTGGACCGCCCGGCGGTAGTGTTCCACCAGTTCCGCGCACACCGCGGGCCACGTCCGGGTCCGCACCGCCGCGTACGCCGCCGCTCCGAACGCCAGCCGCTTGCCGTCGTCGTACGCCAGGTCCTCCACCCGCGCGCGCAGGCCCGCGAGGTCGCCCGGCGCGTAGAGCCAGCCCGTGCGGGAGGAATCCACCAGGTCCACCGGCCCGCCCCGGCCCACCGCCACCACCGGCACGCCGGAGGCCATGGCTTCCTGGATCGTCTGGCAGAAGGTTTCCGCCTCGCCGGGGTGCACGAAGAGGTCGAACCCGGCCACCGCCTCCGCCAGCTCCTCCCCGCCGAGGAATCCGGCGAAGTGCGCGTTCGGCAGGGCGTCGCGCAGGCCTTCGCGCAGCGGCCCGGACCCCACGATCGCCAGCCGCGTGCCCGGCAGCGCGTCCAGCACCGCCAGGTCCTCGACCTGCTTTTCCGCGGCCAGCCGTCCCACGTAGCCGATGATGCGTTCGCCGTTGGGGGCCACCCGGGCCCGGAACGCGGCGCCCCCGGAGGTGCCGCGCCGGGAGGGGTGGAAGCGCTGCGTGTCCACCCCGCGCCGCCACATGTGGGTCCGCCGCACCCCGAGCCCGCGCAACTGGCCCATCGAGTGCGTGCTGGGCACCAGGTTCACCGTGGAGGCCTCGTGCAGGGTCCGCACGTGGTTCCACAGCAGCGGCTCCAGCCACGGCGCCCCGTAGCGCGCGGCGTAGGCGGGAACCTCGGTCTGGTAAACGGAAATCGACGGCAGTCCCAGCTGTTCCGCGGCCTGGATGGCGCGCCAGCCCAGCACGAACGGGCTGGCCAGATGCACCACGTCCGGCGCGAATCCGGCCAGCAGCCGGCGCACGCGCAGCACGCTGCCCGCGGCCACCCGCACCGTTGGATAGCCGTTCAGCGGCAGCGCGGGCAGGTGCACCACGGGGAACCCCTCGACCGACTCCGGTCCCGGTTCGGCCCCGGCCGGGGCGATGACCATCGCCTGGTGGCCTTGCTCGCGCAGGTGCGCCAGGACATGGAGAACGGAATTGGTGACCCCGTTCATGTGCGGCAGGAACGATTCGGCAACTACTGCGACCCTCACGGGCCCAGCCTGCGCCGCGTGCGTGGCCGCGCGGTGAACGGGCGGCGCGGCGCGGATGAATTTCGGCCACGGCGCCGGCGGACGGCTTGGGCCCAGCCCCGCGTCGCTGGCCGGACGCCGCGCGCGGGGGTGGCACCATGGGAACGATGAAAGACGAGCGCAGCACCGACCCCGAGGGTTCCAGCCGGCGGGGAGCCCCGAAGGCGGGGCGCCGCCCCGGCGCCCCCAAGGCCCCGCGCGCGGAGAGGCCTGCCGCGCCCCACGCCGGCGCGCCGCCGGGATCCCCCACCGGGACCCGGCCGGGACGGCCCGCGGCGGCTGCCAAGCCGTCGGCGGGGTCTCGCGGGACGGCACTGCGGGGATACCTCGAGGAGGGGTTTCCGATGCCGCTGTGGCTGCAGGGATCCCTTGAGTTCCTCCAGTGCGCGATCCTTTCCGGGCTGCTGGTGCTGGGGCCGCTCGTCGCCGTGTGGTTCAGCCAGGGGTTCGCGGACCGGACGCTCGATTCGGTGCTCCAGCTCGGCGGGCAGGCCTGGCTGATGATTCACGGCGTGCCGCTCCAGCTGAGCATCCCGCTGAACGCGGATTCGCCGGAGGTCCTGACCGGCACCCTGACGCTTACCCCGCTGGGCCTGACCCTGCTGCCGTTCTTCCTGGCCTGGCGCTCCGGCCGCCGCATCGCGCGCGCTTCCTACACCGACCAGCTGTGGCAGGGCCTGGTCGGGGCGCTGGGCGCGTACATGATCTTCGGCCTGGTCACCGCCTTCGCCGTTCGGACGGAGGAGGTGCGGATCTCGCTCGCGGCGGCCGCCCTGGTGCCGCTGGTGGCGGCGGGCGCCGGCCTGGTGGTCGGCGCCCGCCGCGAGGCCGGCTCGTGGGGGCGCCTGATCGGCGTTGACTCGGCGGCCTGGATCGCCCGGACCAGCCAGCATTCGCGCTGGGCCGGATCCTACGTGGGGTCGGTAATCCGCGCCGGCTCGCTGGCCTACCTGGCCGCCCTCGGTTTGGCGGCGGCGGTGCTTGCGGTGGACTTCGCGATGCATTGGGCGGAGATCTCCAACGTCTACCAGCAGCTCAAGCCCGGCCCCGTGGGTGGGGCGGTGCTGACCGCGGCGCAGTTGGGCATGGTCCCCAACCTGGCGGTGTGGACGCTGGCCTGGGTCTCCGGCGGCGGGTTCTCGCTGGGTACCGGAAGCACGCTGAGCACGCTGGAAACCACGGTGGGACCGCTGCCGGCCCTGCCCGTGCTGGCGAGCCTGCCCACGGGGGACCTGAGCCGGGCCTGGCTGTTCATGTTCGTGCCGGTGGTCGCAGGTTTCCTGGCCGGGTGGTTCTTCCTGCGCGAAGGGGAAAACCACCTGGACGACTGGCTGAGCCTGAGGTCCCGGGCCCGGTGGTTCACGCTGTCCGCCTCCACCCTCCTGCTGGGCGCATTCATCGGGGCCGTTGCCGGGATCCTTTCCCTGATCGGCAGTTGGCTTTCCAGCGGGTCGCTGGGCATCGGCAGACTGGTGGACTTCGGCCCCAACGCCTGGCTGACTGCCCTGCTGCTTCTGGCCGAGGTGGCCGTCGGCGCCGTGGTCGGATACCTGGCGGCCCCCGTCCTGGAGCACGATCCGGTGCTGGAAGACTAGCGGGCGAGGGCCCCGCCCCGAGCGAAGCGAGGGCGGTAGCCGCTAGGGGCTCCTGCCGTCCCTGCCCGGCCTCCGGACCCGGCCGTCCCGGTCCGCTGCACGTCGGTGAGGGGTCGACCGCCGTTACCGCGGCGCGGTCTCGGTCAGCGGCGCGGTCCCGGTCGGCGGCTGGGCCGCGGAGGGCCCGACGGGGAACGCCCGGACTGGCCCGGCGACGCTGAGTCCCACGCGCTCATCGGTCCGGGGCGCGTGCTGGCCGAGGACCCTGGCGACCACCGGTCGGGATGGCGTTCCGCCGATCCCGTCGAGCTCCACGACGGCGTCGTGCCCGAAGTAGGACACGGCGCGCACCGTGGCGTCGAGGTGGCCGCTTCCGGCGCGGGTGAGGGCGATTTGCTCGGGCCTGACCATGACCAGGACCTGCCCGTCGGGCGTCCCGTCTTGGACGGGTAGTGTGCCGAGCGCGCAGGAGACCGTGCCTTCGATGGCGGTGCCGTCGAGCAGGATGGCGTCGCCGAGGAATCCGGCCACCTCGGCGTCGACCGGTTCGCGGTAGATGTCGGTGGGGTGGCCGACCTGCCTGAAGCGGCCGGCGTCGAGGATCGCGACCTCGTCCGCGAAGGAGAGCGCCTCGCCCTGGTCGTGGGTGACCAGCACGGCGGTGGCGCCGGCCGCGCGCAGGGCCCGGGCGGTGGCCTCGCGGGTGGCGGCACGCAGGCCGCTGTCCAGCGCGGAGAACGGCTCGTCGAGCAGGATCAGGCCCGGGCGCGGGGCCAGCGCACGGGCCAGGGCAACGCGCTGCTGCTGGCCCCCGGAGAGCTGGTCCGGCCGGCGGTCCGCCATCAAGGCGGGCAGCCCGACCAAGTCGAGCAGTTCGAGCACGCGGGCCCGGTGGCGGTGCCGCGGCCGGGGCAGGCCGAAGGCGATGTTCCCGGCGATTGACAGGTGCGGGAACAGCCCGCCGTCTTGGCGTACGTACCCGATCCCGCGCCGCTCCGGTGGCACCCACACACCGGGCCCGGCCACCGTCCGGCCGCCGACGGACACCTCGCCCCCGATGGGCCGATGGAAGCCGGCGATGATGCGCAACAGCGTGGTCTTGCCGCTGCCTGAACCGCCGAGCACGGCCGTTGTCGTGCCCTGCGTCACGGTGAGGTCGACGGAGTCGAGCACCGTGTCGCGTCCGTAGCCGGCTGTGACGGCGCGGATCTTCAGTTCGGTCATTTCTCCTCCAGGATCTGCCGCCGCAGAAGCAGGGTCAGGGGCACGGACAGCGCGATCATCGCCGCGGCGTAGGGGGCCGCGGCGGCGTAGTCGAGTTGGCTGGCCTCGCGCCAGAAGGCCAGGGCCAGGGTTTCGGTTCCGGTGGGCGCCAGCAGGAGCGTGGCCGTCAGCTCGGTCCCGACCGCCAGGGCCACGAGCACGAGCCCGGTCAGCACGGACGGGGCCATCAGGGGCAGGACGACCCGGACCAGGGTGCCGGCGCCGCCGGCGCCGAGGGCGCGTGCGGCTTCGGAGAGCTCGGGCGGCGTGGCCGCCAGGCCAGCCCGCAGCGAGACCATGGCGCGGGGGACGAAGAGGATGGCGTACGCGAGGACCGTCAACGGGACGCTCTGGTAGAGCGGGCGGGCCCATCCCACGGCGAGGGTCACCAGCGCCAGCCCGACGACGATGCCGGGCAGGGAGCTGGCGACGAAGGTGACCCGTTCCAGGGCCAAGGTCAGGCCGGAGTGGTGCCGGCTGAGCAGCCATGCCCCGGGCAGCGCTGCCGCGGTCGCCGCCACCGCACCCAAGGCCGCCAGGCCCACCGTGCCGAGGGTCGTGGTCAGGAGGTCGCCGTCGAACAGCCCTGCCCATCCGCCGGGGGCGGCGAGCCAGCGGGCCACGCTGGCGACCGGGACCACCAGGGCCCCGGCCACGAGTGCGGCGAGGAAAAGCACCCCCGGCGCGGCCCAGGCGCCGAGGGCGTGGGGAACGGCCCGGCGCTGCGTGCCGGGCCCCAGGCGGGCGACCCGGCGCCGGCCGCGGGCGATGAGTTCAAGCAGCAGGGTCAGCAGGCACAGCCCGACCAGCACCGAGGCGAGCAGGCTGCCGGAGGTGTCGCTGAAGCCTACGGCGTATTGCTGCATGATCGCCGTGGTGAAGGTCTGGAACCGCATCATCTCTAGCACGCCGTACTCGGCGAGCAGGTGCAGCCCCACCAGCAGGGCTCCGCCGCTGAGGGCGGGCCGCAGCCGGGGCAGGACGGTGCGGGCGAAGGCGGCGGCCGGGGACAGGCCCAAGGAGCGGGCCGCTTCCTCATCTCCCGGGTCCAGGGCGCGCAGCAGCGCCGCGACGGGAAGGAACACGAATGGGTAGTAGGCCAGCGTGGTGACCAGCGCGGCCCCGGCGAAGCCGGTGAGGCCCGGGGCGACCGTTACCCAGGCGTACGCGCTGACGAACGAGGGCACGGCCAGCGGCGCCAGCAGCAGGGTCCGCCACCAGGCGGCTCCGGGCAGCGTGGTGCGTTCCACCAGCCATGCGGAGGCGGTGCCGACGACTACGGAGGCAGGCACCGTGACGGCCATGAGCATTCCGGTGTTCGCCAGGAGGTTTCCGATGCGGGGGCGGAACAGGTATTCCGCGGCCCGGGCCGGGCCCTCCGAGAGCGCGCCGGGAAGGGCGACGAGCAGCGGCAGCACGGTCAGGGCCGCAACCAGGGCCGCGGCCACCGTGACCCCGCGCGTGCTAGAGGATCCCGACATCGGTCATCAGCTTGATCACCTGGTCGGAGTTGAGGGTGGAGACGTCGACCGTGGGGGCCTCCAGCTTCTCCAGCGGCGGGAGGGCCGGATCCGACTCCAGGCCGGTGCCGATCGCGTATTCCATCGAGCCGCTGTCGACGAGGGCCTGCTGGCCCTTCGGTCCGGTCACGTACTCAAGGAACTGCTGGGCCTGTTCGGGCATGTCGGAGGAGGCGAGCACCCCGCCGGCCGAGAGGCTGACGAACGCGCCGGGGTCCTCGCCGCCGAAGTAGTGCAGTTGCGTGTTCGCGCTGCCCTGCTGGTCCCCGGCCTGGTCGCGGTACCAGTAGTAGTGGTACATGATCCCGACCGGCACTTCGCCGGCGTTGACCGCCTTCATGGTGGCGATGTTGTTCTGGTAGATTTCCGCGTTGTCCGCCAGTGCCTGGAGCCAGGCGCGGGTCTCGGCCTCGCCGCGCTCGGCGAGCATGCCCGCGGCGATGGCCTGGAAATCCGCGCCGCCGGGCGCCGCGCCCCACTTGCCTGCCCACTTGGCGTCCGCCAGGTCCATCATCGAGGACGGCAGGTCTTTCTCACTGATCAGGTCCTGGTTGTAGACCAGCACGGTGGAGCGGGCCGCGATCGGCGCCCACAGACCCGAGGACGGGGCCAGGCCGTCGCGGACCTGGTCCAAGGTGGGGCCGTCCACCGGCGCGAGGAGCCCCTCCCGCTCCACGACGGTCATGGCCGGGGAGTTCTCGGTGAGGAACACGTCGGCCGGGGAGGATTCGCCCTCCTGGACGATCATGTGCCCCATCGAGGAGTCCTGGCCGTCGCGGACCTGGGTCGGGATGCCGGTCTCCTCCGTGAAGGCGGCGGCGACGGCCTCGGTGACCTCGATGTGCTGGGCGGAGTAGATCTGCAGCGTGTCGGCCTGCGGTGCGTAGGTGTCCTCGCCGGCGGGGCCGCCGGAGCAGGCGGTCAGGAGCAGCGGCAGCACGAGGGCCAGGGCGAGCAGGGGACGGCGGTTCTGGGTCATGGGGCGCTTTCGTTTCATCGGGTGGGAGGGTGGACCAGGTCCTGCAGGCGCCGCATCGGGCGGTCGGCCAAGCGCCACACGAGGCACCCCGCCGCCAGCGCGGCGACCGTCTCGACGACGTCGTTTTCGAAGGCGGACAGCACCATGAACTGGACCAGGTATATGTATAGCGATGCGGCGGCCAGCAGGCCGACCAGAGGTATCAGCCGGGCGGGGACCCGCACCCGGGGCACGAGGATGAGGGCGGCAAAGCCGGCGACGATGGCCACGTCCCGCATCGGCTGGTCGGGGAAGAACGCCGCGCCGCCGATGACGGCCAAGGCCACGGTGAGCCAGCGGCGCAGGCGGGTGTCGGCGTAGGCCGCGGCCGCGCCGGCGCCGACCAGCCACAGGGTGGTCGGCATGATCGACGGCGCCATCGAGTCGTCCGTCATCGCCAGGATGACGAAGCGGGGCACCAGCGCGGCCGCGGTGAGCCAAGCGGCGACGCGCCAGGGGTCGGCCCGCCAAGCCCGGGCGACGGCGGGGACGGAGAGCACCGCGGTGAGCACCAGGAGGCTGGCGACGAGGGCGTCGACGAACCAGTACTCGTTGCGCGTGGATCCTTCGGTCGTGTCGCCGATCAGCCAGTGGCTGAGCAGGATGTTCGACCACCCGTACCGGCCGGTGGTAAGCATGCCGAACAGCGCGATGAGCATCGTGGGGACGGCCACGCCGACCAGGATCCGGGCGGTGGCCCGCCACCGGCCGGCCACGCTGGGCACGGAGAGCCCGAAGCGGACCGCGTTGAAGCCGGCGATGGCCAGCAGGAGGTGGGCCCCGCCCATGATGTCGAACAGGTCCGCGTGGGATCCGCAGATCGCCACGACGGCCAGCGCGCGCAGGAGGACCGAGGTTTCCACGGTGCGCCACGCCCAGCGCCGCCAGCCGCGCGCGGGGGTGCCCTCGCCGTCGGATCCCGCGGGGGAGGCGGCAGCGCGCTGGGGGGCGACTAAGGCCGCGAGCTCGGACAGGGGCCGATGGTGCCATCCGCGCGGCAGCGGCCCGACGAGGCCCTCCAGCCGGACGGAGGCCTGGACGTGGCTCAGGGAATCGCCCCCGTGCTGGACGAACGAGCGGCCCAGGTCGACGGAGTCCGTGCCCAGCACATGGGACACGGCCTTCGCGACGTCCGCGGCCGCGGGGTCGGCACCCGGCGGGGCGTCCTTGGCGTCCGCGGCGGCGTGGGCCCGCACGAGCTCCGCGCTGCCGGGCCGGTCGATCTTCCCGTTGGACAGGCGCGGCAGGTCGGCGACGGCCACCGCGACCGCGGCCGGACCGAGCCCCGAGGTCCGGCCTGCTACCCACCGGGCGTCGGCGGCGGTGGCGTCGGCGGAGCGGCCGGGCCGCGGTTCGACCGCCACGAGCAGCCGGGTGCCGTCCCCGCCCACGCACGCGGCGTGGCCGGCTGTCTCCAAGGCCTGCTCGACGGCGGAGACGTCGATGCGCACGCCCATGACCTTGACGAAGCCGGAGCGCCGCCCGACGATCCGCAGCAGCCCGTCGGCACCGATGCGCCCGAGGTCGCCGGTGCGCAGTTCGGTCAGCATTGCGCCGAGCGCGAGGTCGTCGGGGTGTTCGGCGTAGCCCATCATGACGCCGGGGCCGCGCACGACGACCTCGCCGGCGCCGTCGGCCGCCTCGGGCACGGCCGTGTCCAGATTCAGCGAGGTCCCGTCGACGGGGCGGCCCACGGCGTCGGGGTTGTTGGCGGCCAGTGCAGGATCGAGGATGCAGATCCGCGCGGTGGCCTCCGTCTGGCCGTACATTACGGACAGTCCCCAGCCGTGCTCGCGACCGAGGGCCGCGGTGCGCCGGACGCGGTCCGGATGCATCCGGCCGCCGGCCTGGGCGATCAGGCGCAGCGAGGGATGGTCCCGCTCGAGCACGCCGGTGGATTCCATGAGCTCGACCATGTGCGGCACGGCGGCCAGGTTGGTGACGCCGAGGCCGTCGATGGCGTCCCAGAGGGCCCCGTCGAGGACCGAGCCCTCGTGCAGCACGACGGATCCGCCGGCGACCAAATGCGAGTGGAGGACCGACAGCCCGAAGCAGTAGTGCAGGGGGAGGCTGGTGATGGCCCGGTCGGCCTCGGTGAGGTGCAGCGCCTTCGCGATGGCGGCGGCGTTGCTGGCCAGGTTCCGGCGGGAGAGCCGGACGAGCTTGGGGGAGCCGGTGCTGCCGGAAGTGCTCAGCAGCAGCGCCAGGTCGGGGTGCAGGACGTGGCGCGGAGTGGGGGAGTCGAGTCGGAAGGGCTTCTCGGGGTTGCCTGTGGCCGTCACGTCGGGCCGGTAGCGGTCGAGGATCGCGGCCGCCCGAGGCTCGTCCGAAGTCACCAGTGCGACGTGGCCGGCCTCGAGCGTCGCGAGGTAGGCGGCGACGCTGTCCAGGTCGGGGCGCAGCGCCAGGTGCACGAGGCGGCGCCCCGTCGCGGCGTTCGGCAGGTGGCGGGCCAGCCGTGCGACGGCGGCGCGCAGGTCGCCGTGGGAGACGGCGTCACCCGACGCGGTGAGCAGCGCGGGCCGCCCCGCGCGGGCGGGGTCGGAGCCAGGCTCCAGCAAGGAATCGTGGCGGGGGGCCGCAACGGTGAGGCCTCGCACAGGAATTTGGGTCACGGGCGTTAAGGTTAGCCTAAGCAAAGCATGTTAGGGCAAGGCGAGGTGATTTATGGCGTTCGTGTGGTGGTCGTCGCTCACGGCGGCCGGGCAAGGGCTCCTGGGCATGCTCGACTCGGCCGAGCAGGCCCGGCTGGAGTCACTGGACCGCCCGGCGGACCGGGGCAGGTCCATGGTGGGGGCGGCGCTGCTGCGCGCGGCCGTCGCATCCCACTCCGGCATCGCTCCGGCCGACGTCGTCGTCGACCGCACCTGCGAGGAATGCGGCGCTCCCCATGGTGCGCCCCGCATCGTGAACCCCGGGAGGGCTGCGCCCTGGGTGTCGGTGTCGCATTCCGGGCTGCTCATCGTCGTGGCGCTCAGCGGGCGCGGTCCGGTGGGGGTGGACGTGCAGCGGGTCGCTGACCTGGAGGACCCGGCAGCCGCGCCGGAGTGGGTCCGGCGCGAGGTGCTGTTCAAGGCGCGGTCCGGGAGTCCCCACTGGGACGGTTCGGCGCGTGAGTTGGAGGCCCCGTTGCCTGGCTACCTGGCCGCCTTGGCGCTTCCGGCCGGCGACGGGCAGGACTTGGTGATCCGGAACTGGCCCTAACGGGGTTTGAGGCGAGGTCCCGGCCATGGGTAGCCCTCGTGACCCCCCGGGTCTAACCTGAGCAGTGGGCCTGACAAGTCCGCCGGGCCCACCATGGACGGAGGGTCCAGCATGGGTTTCGAGCAATACCACGAACCGGCCGGGGAGTTGTCGGCCGAAGTGCGAACGTTCGCGCGCATGTGCGCCAACCTGACCGAAGAGGCCGAGGCGATCGGCTGGTACGAACAGCGCCTCTCCCTGGAACAGGACCCGGTCGCCCGGTCCATCATGGAGAACTCCCAGGTCGAGGAGTACAAGCACTTCAGCATGCAACTCGAGTTCCTGCTGCGCGCCAAGCCGGTGTGGCGGGAGATCGCCCGCGGCGTGCTCTTCCGGGACGGAGACATTGCCGCCAACGCCAGCGCGGCCGAACACGCGGTCGAAAGCGGGGGAACGGACGGCGGCGGGGCGCGGCGGCCGGATGCCGGCGCCTCGCTGGGGATCGGAAGCCTGAAGGAGGGCCAGAGGTGAGCACCAACCATTTGCTGCGGGAGAACGCCCCGATCTCCGAGGCCGGGTGGCGGTTCCTGGACCGGGAAGCCACGTCCCGCCTCTCGGTGGCGCTGGGGGCCCGGAAACTGGTGGACTTCTTCGGCCCGCTGGGCTGGGAGTATTCGGCCACGCCGCTGGGGCGCGTGGAGGCCTTGGCCGGTCCGCAGGAGGGACTGCGTGCCCTGCGCCGCCGGGTGCTTCCGCTCGTGGAGGTGCGGGCCGACTTCGAAGTATCGCGCGCGGAACTGATGGACATCGACCGCGGGGTCTTCGACGCTTCCCTACCCGGGCTGGACGACGCCGCGCTGCGCATCGCTGCAGCGGAGAACACCGCGGTTTTCCACGGCTGGGAGAACGCCGGCATCATCGGCATCACCGAGGCCACGCCCCACGCGCCGGTGCCGCGCGTCGAGGACTTCAATGACTATCCCAAGCGCGTGGCGCACGCCGTGTCCGTCCTGCGCCAGGCGGGCATCGGAGGCCCGTTCGGGCTGGCCTTGGGCCCGGGACACTACACCGCCGTCGTCGAGGCCACCGAACGCGGAGGATACCTGCTCTCCGAGCACCTCACCAGCATCCTGGAGGGCCCCCTGGTGTGGGTGCCCGGCATCACGGGCGCCGTCGTGCTGAGCCTGCGTGGAGGCGATTTCCGCTTCGAGGCCGGACAGGACCTGTCCCTGGGCTACCAGGGGCACGACGACGAGACCGTGCACCTCTACCTGGAGGAATCGTTCAGCTTCCTGGTGGCCACCCCGGAGGCGGCCATCCACCTCAGGAGCGCTGACGGGGGAGACCGCGGCAGCCAGCACGCCTGGACCGGGGACAAGGAGGTCCCGGAGGAGGACTTCGAGGACTGAGTCCGTCCCGAGGCCGGAAAGCGGAACCGGCCCGCAGGCCCCGAGGATCGGGGGCCGGTGCGCGCCCTGCGCCCGGACCCCTCTAACGCTTACCCGCCTCCCATTCCTCGCTGGCGCTCGGCGCGGGTCCCGCGGCGGATAACGCTTACCCGCCTCCCACGCCTCGCTGGCGCTCGGCGCGGGTCCCGCGGCGGATAAGCTGGGACCCATGCGCATCGTGGTTCTCGTTTCCGGCACCGGCTCCAACCTCCAGGCGGTCATCGACGCCGTCAAGGCCGGTGAACTGGATGTGGAGATCGCGGCGGTCGGCGCGGACAAGCACGGCACCTACGGGGTGGAACGTTCCGCCGCCGCCGGCATCGAGACCTTCGTGGTGAATTTCAAGGACTACGCCGACCGCGGCGAATGGAACCACGCCCTGACCCAAAAGTGCCTCTCCTACGCCCCCGACTACGTGGTCTCCTCCGGGTTCATGCGCATCGTGGGCCAGGAGTTCATCGACGCGTTCGACGGCACCTACATCAACACCCACCCGGCCCTGCTGCCCAGCTTCCCGGGAGCCCACGGCGTCCGCGACGCCCTGGCCTACGGGGTCAAGGTCACCGGCTGCACCGTCCACATCGCCGACGCGGGGGTGGACACCGGTCCCATCTTGGCGCAGAAGGCCGTGGAGGTGCTGCCGGACGACACCGAGGAAACCCTGCACGAGCGCATCAAGGTCGAGGAACGCGCCCTGCTCATCGAGACCCTGCGCCGGCTCGCGGTCCAGGCCGCGAACTAGCTAACGGCCTCCCACCGCTCCTACCGCTCGCTTCGCTCGCGGCGGGGCCCGGCCTCTAGTCCAGGACCTTGCCGGTGGTTTCCGGGGCGTTGAACGCCATCCAGACAACGGCGAGCAGGACCAGGCCCGCGGCGACCAGGAACGTGGCGGCCAGGCCGAACACCGGCCAGGCGATGGCGAACACCAGCGGGCCGAACCCGGCGCCCACCCGGCTGAACGTCGAGGCCCAGCCGAAGCCGGACCCGCGCAGCTCCGTGGGGTAGAGCTCGGAAACGTAGGTGTAGAGCACCGGGATGGCGATCTGGACGGTGAAGCCGAACACCAGCAGCCACGCCACCGCCACCTGCGGGGTCCCCAGCGTCAGGGCGACCAGCACCAGCACCAGCGCGCTGAGCGGGCCGGTGACGCCCAGCAGCCACTTGCGTCCGGTCCGTTCCACCAGCAGCGCGGACACCCCCACGCCCAGCAGGCCGACGGCGGCCATGCCGGCGCTGCTGAACAGGGCAGCGACGCCGCCCATGCCGGCGTCGGTGAGGATCGAGGGCATCCAGGTCAGCGCCAGGTAGTAGACCAGCAGGACGGTGAAGAAGAGCGACCAGGCCGCCAGGGTGGTCCTCCAGCCGAAGGCCCAGACCCTGACCAGCTGCTCGCCCCAGGAACCGGCCGACAGCCGCGGGGCGCCGACGGCCGCGGGGAGCTCATACTCCTGTACCGGGGTGCCGGTGCGTCGCACCAGGTCGTCGATGACCCGCCGCGCTTCGTCCTGGCGTCCCCGCCTGATCAGGTACAGCGGGGATTCGGGCACGCCGCGGCGGACCCAGAAGACCAGGAACGCGGGCAGCACCATCACGGCCAGGATCAGCCGCCAATTGTCGGTGGAGGCCTGGATCAGGGCGGAAACGAAGAACGCCAGGGCCGCGCCTACCGGCCACCAGCCATCCATTGCCGTGAGCACCCGTCCACGCTGGCGGGTGGGGGTGAACTCGCCCACCAGCGCGTAGTCGACCGGCACGCAGCCGCCCAGGCCGAAGCCGGCCAGGAAGCGGAACGCCGCGAAGAGCGCGAAGTTCGGGGCCAGCGCCCCGGCAACGGTGAAGATGGAGAAGATCAGCAGGGTCCAGGTGAATGCCGTCTTGCGCCCCACCCTGTCGGCTATGGTGCCCCAGACGAAGGCGCCCAGCGCCATGCCGATCAGGTTGGCGGTGCCCAGCAGCGCCGCCGTCGGCCTGTCCAGCGACCATTCCTGCATCACCAGCGGAATCAGGGCGCCGTTGAGGGAGACGTCCCAGGCATCGAACATGAAGCCCAGCCCTCCGATCACGAAGATCTTCCCCTGAACACCCCAGCGCCACGGAAGGTTCTGGACCACTGACTGGCCGGAAGGCAAGCTACGGGTGTCGGTCATGGCAGGCGGATCCCCTCGGTCTTGGAGCCCGTTGTCCGGGCGCGTCGATCCTACCCCTCCGCTCCCCGCCGGGCCGCAGGCGCGCGCCCCGGATCGCCTCTACAGCCGCGGCCCAGACGGGGGTAGAGTTCCGGCATGGGAGTAGATTGGGCAGCCTTGGAAGAAGCGATCCGGAAGTCCGCGCTGCGCCAGGCCAAGGAAATCATCGACAACCATCCCGGCGACGTGTTCTACGCCGTGGCCCTGGACGGAGTGTCCACCGAGCCCGCGGCCCGGATCGAACTGCCCGTCCTGGCCCTGAACTCCGAACAGGCCCTGCGCCGCGACCTTCGCCTCAACGCGCCCGTCCCCGAGGATGAGCCGGAACCCGCCGGAGATCCCGCGCCCGCGGAAGACACCCGCGGCGGATTCTCGGAGGACGGCTCCGATTTCCAATCCGAACTCCACGACGTCGTGGTCTCCGGCACCGAGGACATCATCCTGCACGAGGCCGGCCCCGAAGCCGAAGCCGAAGCCGAGGAAGGCAACGTGGACGCCTCCGCGGCCGAGGAGGACACCGAATCCCTGGATGATCTGCTGGGGGAGGACCTCGAGGAGGAGCCCGCGGAGGACGGAAGCAACTTCTACTCGACCCGCTGGAACCCGCCGGAGTGGCACTGGTGTTCCATGGAGCTGTTCGACGAGTCCGCTTCCGAGCTCTGGAGCGAGGCGCTCACCTCCGTCGCCCGCCGGCACGGGTGGGAAGAGACCGTCCGCCGCTACTACCGGATGCTGGTCTCCATCACCATCGACGTGGGGCGCGAACTGGCCGTGGGACGGAACTCGAACCTGATCGCCTACGTCTCCGACGAGGACCACGCGGACCAGTTGCTGCGGGCCTGCCTGACGCCGGAACAGCTGGCCACGCATTTCCCCGACCTCGCCGCCTTGCCGGCGGACCTGCCCCGTTCCTGAAGGCCGCGGGAAATACCCGTGGCCGCCGTGCCCGGCGGCGGTGATAATGGCCGCATGGAAGCGCATTCGCACTTGGAAATCGAGCGGAAGTACGACGTCGGCGGGTCGGTTCCGGTTCCGGACTTCGCCGCCGTGCCGGGTGTCGCCACGGCCATCGGGTTTCCCCCGGTGGAGCTGCGCGCCGACTACTTCGACACCGGCGGCGGGATCCTGGGTGAACGCAAGATCACTCTCCGCCGCCGCCTCGGCGGGTCGGACGAGGGCTGGCACATTAAGTCGACGGCCGTGGGCGGCCGAATGGAAACGCACTTCCCGCTCGGCGGCCAGGAAGCCAACGTGCCGGAGGCGGTCCTGGACGTGGTCAGGGTCCACACGCGCTCCGATCCGCTGCGCCCGGTGGCCCGCGTCCGCACCCAACGGACCGTGGTGCGCCTGCTCAGCGGCGTGGGCGCCCTGCTGGCCGAGTTCTGCGACGACGAGGTCCGTGCCCGCGCGGTCGGAGGCGCCGAGTTGGTCTGGCGGGAATGGGAGGTGGAGCTGGGGCCGGCCGGGAGCGAGGACCTGTTGGACGGGGTGGAGGCCGTGTTGCTGAAAGCGGGCGCGGCTCCCAGCACGCACGTGTCCAAGCTGCGCCGGGTGCTGGAGGCCGCGGGTCCCGGACGGCGGCCGGACCCCGCCCCCGGACGGGTGCCCCAAACCGCCCCCCGGACCGCCCCCCAAGAACCCGGCCCCCAGAAGCCAGGTCCCGGGGAACCCACGCCGAAGGAACCCCGGCCGCAGGAACCCAAACCCGGCGAGCCTGAGGAGCCCGAACCTGAAGAAACCGGCCCCGACAAGCCCAGCACCGATGAACCCAGCGCCGCCGTCGTACTGACGGCGGCGCTCCGGTCCGGGCTGGAGACGCTCAAGCACTGGGACCCGCTGGTGCGCCGCGACGCGGAGGACGCCGTGCACCAGATGCGCATCGCCACCCGCACCCTTCGTAGCGTGCTGCAGATCTACGGCGACCTGTTCGCCCCCGAGGCCTGCCGGCGGCTGGAGGACGGGCTGCGCCGGTTGGGCCGGGCACTGGGAGGCACTCGCGACGCCGAAGTGATGCGCGACCTGGCCGCCAAGCGGTGCCAAGCGGTGCCCGAGGGCATTCCGGCCGCCGTGGAGAAGAAGCTGTGGGCCGGCAAGGAAGCCGAACGCCAGGACCATTTGGCCCGGCTGCGCCACCGGATGTGTGGCGCCAAGTACTTCGCGCTGTTCGATGACCTGGATGCCTTCGCCCAGGCCCCGCAACTGCTTTTGGTGGCGGCCGGGCCGGCGGGCCAGGTGCTGGAGGCCCGGCTGGAACGCGGCATCGCGGAAGTCCTGGACCTTGCAGGCCGGGCCGCGGCGGCCGAGGTGCGCGACGACAGGATCGAACTGCTGCACGAGGTCCGCAAGACCGCGAAGCGGCTGCGGTACGCCGTCAAGTCCGTGAACATCAGGGATGTCGGGCCCGGGAGAGGGGACGCGGACCAGGCCGCGGGCTTCGAGGTCGGCCCCGGCCCGTCCGCCCACATGCGCCTGGCAACGGACGTGCAGGACGCCCTGGGGACGCACCGGGACAGCGTGATGTTCCAGAGGTACCTGCGGCGCAGCACGGGACGGGGCCGGAAGGCCGGGCGCAACGCGTTCGCCTACGGGATGCTGTACGGGGCGGAGTTCGCCGTCCAGGACCGGTCGCTGCGGGAGGCCGAAGCCGCGCTGGAACGGTTGCGCCCAGCCTAGCGGGCGAGGGACCCGCGGCGAGCGAAGCGAGTCGGGGGAGCCGGTAGGCGCCTAGCGGGCGCCGGGCCGCGGGGCGGGCCGTCGGGCGGCTAGACTGGGTGCCAACCCCCAGCCACCCGTACCAGGGAGACTTTTGTGAGCCATACCGTTCTTGACCGCGTCCCGATCCGCCGGGCCCTCATTTCCGTCTACGACAAGACCGGTTTGGAGGACCTGGCCCGTGGGCTGAACGACGCCGGCGTCGCCATCGTCTCCACCGGCTCCACCGCCTCCCGCATCGCAGCGGCAGGGGTCCCGGTCACCGAGGTCTCCGAGGTCACCGGCTTCCAGGAGTGCCTGGACGGGCGCGTCAAGACCCTGCACCCGCGCGTGCACGCGGGCATCCTGGCCGACCGCCGCCTGCCGGAGCACGTCCGGCAGCTGGCCGAGATGGACATCGAGCCGTTCGACCTGGTGGTCGTGAACCTGTACCCGTTCGTGCAGACCGTGAAGTCCGGGGCCACCCAGGACGAAGTCGTCGAGCAGATCGACATCGGCGGCCCCTCCATGGTCCGCGCCGCTGCCAAGAACCACCCGTCGGTGGCGATCGTGGTGGATCCGGCCAAGTACGGCGACGTCATCGAGGCCGCCCAGGCCGGGGGCTTCGACCTGAAGACGCGCCGCCGCCTTGCCTCCCTGGCGTTCGCGCACACCGCCGCCTATGACACCGCCGTCGCCAAGTGGACCGCCGCGCAGTTCGGCGACGATGCCGACGCCGGCGAGGTCCCGGCCTTCCCGCCGTACGCCGGCGTGGCCCTGGAACGCTCCGAGTCCCTGCGCTACGGCGAGAACCCGCACCAGCCCGCCGCCCTCTACGCCGAGGTCGGCGCGGAGCCGGGCATCGCCCAGGCCGAGCAGCTGCACGGCAAGGCCATGAGCTTCAACAACTACGTGGACGCCGACGCCGCCGTGCGCGCCGCCTTCGACTTCGCCGAGCCGGCCGTCGCCGTCGTCAAGCACGCCAACCCGTGCGGCGTCGCGGTGGCCTCCGCCGACGCCGCGGACCCGATCGCGGATGCCCACGCCAAGGCCCACGGCACCGATCCGGTGTCCGCGTTCGGCGGCGTCATCGCCGCCAACCGCACCGTCACCGCCGGCATGGCCAACACCGTCAAGGACATCTTCACCGAGGTCGTCGTCGCGCCGGGCTTCGAGCCCGAGGCCGTGGAGATCCTCTCCAAGAAGAAGAACATCCGCCTGCTGGCCCTGCCGGAAGGCTTCGCCCGCGACACCGTCGAGTACAAGCAGGTCTCCGGCGGCATGCTGCTGCAGTCCTCCGACGCGATCGACGCCGCCGGCGACGACCCGGCCAACTGGACCCTCGCCGCCGGCGCTGCCGCGGACGAAGCCACGCTCGCGGACCTGGCCTTCGCCTGGCGTGCCGTGCGCGCCGCGAAGTCCAACGCGATCCTGCTGGCTGCCGGCGGGGCCGCCGTGGGCATCGGCATGGGCCAGGTCAACCGCCTGGACTCCTGCCGCCTGGCCGTGGAGCGGGCCAACACCCTGGGCGTGGCCGTCGAGTCCGGCGCGGATTCGGCCGGCGGGGCCGCCAACGTCGAGGGCGCCGGCGCGCCGGAGCGCGCCCGCGGCGCAGTGGCAGCCTCCGACGCGTTCTTCCCGTTCGCCGACGGCCTGCAGATCCTCATCGACGCCGGCGTCAAGGCCGTCGTCCAGCCGGGCGGATCCGTCCGCGATGAGGAAGTGGTGCAGGCAGCCAACGAGGCCGGCATCACGATGTACTTCACCGGCGCCCGCCACTTCTTCCACTAGGAGCCGGCGCACCGGAAGGCAGTGCACTGGAAGAACAGTGCCCGGGTGGCCCGGTCCCCTTGGGGCCGGGCCACCCCCTTTGCGGCAACACCCGGCACGGGTCCCCGGAGTCCGGGACCGGTGCCGCCGAACCAGCGAGGACAGCATGATCACTTACGCAGCAGCCCTTTCCGCCGTGCCCCTGGCCGCGGCGTCCCTTGCGGCGGATGCCGAGCCGGCCTCCGGCCCCACCCCCGGGGTGCTGGTGGGCGTGGGTTTGGTGGTGCTGGTCTTCCTGGGCTGGGTGTACCGGCTGCTGACCGCCCACGGACGCGCCACCCGCCGCTCCCGCCTGGACGGGAACGACGCCGGCCCCCGCGACGCGGGCGCCCCCAGTGCCGGCTCTGACGCTGGCACGGACCCCGGCCCTCGCGACTGAGCCGCACGACGACGGCGGCGGGCGCCTCGCCGCCGTCGTGCCCTGCTGCGCTGCCTTCCGTGCCGGTCTTCCATGCCCCTGCTCGGTCGCAATGTTACGGCCCCCGGCCGGCCCCAAATTGGGCGCGAATCCGCGCGGCTGACGTGTCCGGACGGGCGCCTGGTGGACGGATGTTAAGCGCGGAAACGGTCCGTGGACCGGAACCCTCCGGCACCCGAAGGGCGGCGAGGGCGCCACCTCGGGTAAATTGGGGTCGTTGAGATCAGATCAGATCAGATCAGATTTCCGGATAATCCGTAGACCTTGCAGGGAGACGCCTCACCAATGGCCAAGATCATCTATACCCACACAGACGAAGCGCCCATGCTGGCAACGTACTCCTTCCTGCCGATCGTTGAGGCGTTCGCCTCCACGGCGGGTGTGGAAGTGGAAACCCGCGACATCTCCCTGGCCGGGCGCATCATCGCCGCCTTCGGCGAGTACCTGACCGCGGAGCAGCGCATCGGCGACGCCCTCGCCGAGCTGGGCGAACTGGCCAAGAAGCCGGAAGCCAACATCATCAAGCTGCCGAACATCAGCGCTTCCATCCCGCAGCTGAAGGCCGCCATCGCCGAGCTCCAGGGCCAGGGCTACGCCCTCCCGGACTACCCGGACAACCCCGCCTCCGACGAGGAAACCAGCATCCGGTCCCGCTACGACAAGATCAAGGGCTCCGCCGTGAACCCGGTCCTGCGTGAGGGCAACTCGGACCGTCGCGCCCCGCTGTCGGTGAAGAACTACGCGCGCAAGAACCCGCACACCATGGGTGCCTGGAGCGCCGACTCCAAGACCAACGTCGCCACCATGGGCGTCAACGACTTCCGGTCCAACGAGAAGTCCGTTGTGATCCCGGCCGACACCACGCTGAAGATCCAGCTGGTGGCCGAGGACGGCACCGTCACCGAACTGAAGAAGGCCTTCCCGGTCCTGGCCGGCGAGGTCATCGACGGCACCGTGCTGCGCGCCGCCGCGCTGGACGAGTTCCTGGCCGCCTCCGTGGCCCGCGCCAAGGAAGAGGGCGTGCTCTTCTCCGCCCACCTGAAGGCCACCATGATGAAGGTCTCCGACCCGATCATCTTCGGCCACGTCGTCAAGGCCTACTTTGCCGAGCTGTTCTCCGCCTACGGCGAGCAGCTGGCCGCCGCCGGCCTGTCCCCGAACAACGGCCTGGCCTCCATCCTCAACGGCCTGGCCGAGCTGCCCGCCGACGTCCGCGAGGGCGTCGAGGCCCTGATCAAGAAGGGCCTCGAAGAAGGCCCGGCGCTGGCCATGGTCGACTCCGACAAGGGCATCACCGGCCTGCACGTGCCCTCCGACATCATCGTCGACGCCTCGATGCCGGCCATGATCCGCACCTCCGGCCAGATGTGGGGCCCGGACGGCAAGGCCGCCGACACCCTGGCGGTCCTGCCGGACAGCTCCTACGCCGGCATCTACCAGGTGGTCCTCGACGACTGCCGTGCCAACGGCGCCTTCGACCCGACCACCATGGGCACCGTCCCGAACGTGGGCCTGATGGCCCAGGCCGCGGAGGAGTACGGATCCCACGACAAGACCTTCGAGCTGCAGTCCGCCGGCACCGTCCAGGTCGTCGACGCCGCCGGCGCCGTGCTGATCGAGCACGAGGTCGCCCCGGGCGACATCTGGCGCGCCTGCCAGACCAAGGACGTGGCAGTGCGCGACTGGGTCAAGCTGGCCGTCACCCGCGCCCGCGCCTCCCAGACCCCGGCCGTCTTCTGGCTGGACGAAACCCGCGCGCACGACGCCAACCTCATCGCCAAGGTCACCGAGTACCTGAAGGACCACGACACCGAGGGCCTGCAGATCGAGATCATGTCCCCGGAGAAGGCCACCGCCTTCACCATCGAGCGCATCCGCCGCGGAGAGGACACCATCTCCGTCACCGGCAACGTGCTGCGTGACTACCTCACCGACCTGTTCCCGATCCTCGAGCTGGGCACCTCCGCCAAGATGCTCTCGATCGTGCCCCTGCTCAACGGCGGCGGCCTCTTCGAGACCGGCGCCGGCGGCTCGGCCCCGAAGCACGTCCAGCAGCTGCTCTCCGAGAACCACCTGCGCTGGGACTCCCTGGGCGAGTTCCTGGCCCTGGCGGCGAGCTTCGAGCACCTGGCCGCGACCACGGGCAACGCCCGCGCCCAGGTCCTGGCCGACACGCTGGACCGCGCCACCGGCACCTTCCTGCTGGAGAACAAGTCCCCCAGCCGCAAGGTCGGGGAGATCGACAACCGCGGCAGCCACTTCTACCTGGCCACCTACTGGGCCCAGGAACTGGCCAAGCAGACCGAAGACGCCGAGCTGGCGGCAGCCTTCGCGGACGTCGCCGCCGGGCTGACCTCCAACGAGGAGGCCATCGTCGGCGAGCTGGCCGCCGTGCAGGGTTCCCCGGCCGAGATCGAGGGCTACTACCACCCGAACGCCGACCTGGCGTCCGCGGTCATGCGCCCCTCGGAGACGCTGAACAAGGTCCTGGCCACCCTGGCCTAACCGCGCGGGGCAGGCCCTCTCGTGTCGACTTCGTCGCCACGCAGGGGCCCGGCTGCCCCGCGCTGGCGGGGGACGGCCCTCTCGTGTCGACTTCGTCGCCACGCAGGGGCCCGGCTGCCCCGCGCTGGCGGGGGACGGCCCTCTCGTGTCGACTTCGTCGCCACGAGAGGGGACCCTGCTGCCCCGCGCTTAGCACGGCACGTTCGAACAGCGGGCGGCGCACCGGAATCCTCCGGTGCGCCGCCCGCGCACTTAAGCACCGCGGAGCCCTTCCCGCGGCGCGGGGAGCGGCCGGCCGGTGTGCGGAGCAGGGGGCCTGCGGCAGAATGGGCACATGGCCGTCTTTGAGCACGAGACTTTCCTGCCCCATCCGCGCGAGGAGGTCTTCGCATGGTTCGAACGGCCCGGCGCGCTGCACCGGCTGACCCCGCCCTTCTCCGGGCGGGTCCTCTCGGCTCCCAGCGACGGCATCCGGGTCGGCTCGACGGCGGTGATCGCCATCGGCGCCCCGGGGGTCCTCGGCACGGGGCTGTCCGCCGCGGCCGCGGCGCTCGCCCCCCTGGTGCCGTCGACACCGCGCCCCCAACTGGCCTGGACCGCCCGGCACACCGCCTATGAGAAGGACCGGCTTTTCCGCGACGAGATGGTCCGCGGGCCGCTAGGGCACTGGGTGCACACGCACTCCTTCGAGGACGCGCCCGGAGGCACCCTCATGCGCGACACCATCGACTACGGCGTCCCCGCCGAACGGCTCTTTCCCGGTTCCACCGCCGAGTCGGCGGCCCGGCTGTTCGCCTCCAGCCTGCGCCGCATCTTCGACTACCGCTCCGATCAGTTGGCTGCCGATCTCGCGTTCCACGCCACCCACCCCGGACAACCGCCGGCGGGGCGCCCGCTGACCATCGCGATCTCCGGAGCCTCCGGCATGATCGGCACCCAACTGCGGGCGCTGCTCGAAGGCGGCGGCCACCGGGTGCTCCCGCTGGTCCGCCGCGCTCCGGCGGCCCCGGACGAGGTCTTTTGGGACCCCGCCACGGGAACCCTGGACCCGGAGGACCTCCTCGCCTGCGACGCCGTGGTCAACCTGGCCGGAAGTCGCATCGGCAGGCGCTTCACGCCCGCGGTGAAGGAGGACATCCTGCGCAGCCGCCTCTCCGGGACCGATCTGCTGGCCCGCACCGCTGCCCGGCTGGCCGGGGACGGTTCGGTGCGCACCTTCGTCTCAGCCTCGGGAATCGGCTACTACGGTGCGCACCCGCACCGGGGTCCCGCTCCGGAACCGCTGCGCGAGGACGCCCCGGCCGGGAACGACTTCCTGGCCGCGGTCTGCAGCGCTTGGGAGGCTGCGACGGCGCCCGCCGCGCGGGCGGGGGCGCGGACGGTCCGCATGCGGACCGGCCTGGTCCAGAGCTCGGCCGGCGGCATCCTTGCCCAAATCCTGCCGCTGTACACGGCCGGAGTGGGCGGGCCGTTGCGCGTCCCCGGCACCGGGGAGGATCCGTGGCAAAGCTGGATTTCGCTGGACGACACCGTGGGCGCCTACGCCCATGCGGTGCTGGGAAGCTCTGCGGAGGGTAGCCCGGCGGCGGAGGGAGGTGCCCTGGAAGGCCCCGTCAACCTCGTGGGCCCGGAGCCGGTGCCCGGGTCCGTGTATGCGCGGACGCTGGGCAGGGTGCTGCACCGGCCCGCCGCCGTTCCGGTCCCCGCGGCCGGACCGCGCTTGCTGCTCGGCCACGAGGGCGCGGCGGACCTGGCGTTCTCCAGCCAGCGCGTCTCTTCCTCCAAGCTGGAGGCCTCCGGCTACGCGTTCCGCCACCGGAGGCTTGAGGACGCGCTGCGGCACGTGCTGCCCTAGCATCCCGTTTCGCCAAAGGTTGGTGCCGTGTTTGGGCGCCAAAGCCAGCAGCAACCTTTGGCGAAGCGGGTCCGATTTCAGCGAGCTTTGTCGAAACACGGCAAAGCGCTGCCCCGGCCTGCCCTTGGTGGCGGCAGCCCGGCGCGCCGGTCGATGATGGAGCGTGAGGATCCTGCGCTTCCTGCAGCGGTACCCGCTGGTGACGGCCACACTAGCGGTGGGCCTGGCCGTCGCGGTGCTGCTGCTGGCGGGGCAGGAGCCGGTGGCGCGATGGATGGGGTCCGTGTATTCGCTGGCAGTGGCCGCAAAGGTTTCCGTGGGCATGGTCCGGGACGTGCTACACGGCCACTGGGGGATCGACATCCTCGCCGTCACTGCGATCGTCGCCACAGTGGCCGTGGGGGAGTACGGGGCCTCGCTGATCATCTGCCTAATGCTCACCGGCGGCGGCGCGCTGGAGGACTTCGCCGAACGCCGCGCCACGCGTGAACTCAGCGCCCTGCTGGACCGGGTTCCGGGTACCGCCCACCTGTGCCGTCCGGACGGGTCCCTCGCCGAGGTGCCGGTCGGGGACGTGGCGGTCGGCGACGAGGTGCTCCTGCGTCCGTCCGAGGTCCTCGCCGTCGACGGCATCCTTCTGAGCGAAGCCGCCGACTTTGACGAGTCTTCCCTCACCGGCGAACCACTGCCGGTGGCCCACTGGGCCGGCGATCCGGTCGTGTCCGGCGTCCTCAACGGAAACGTTGCCGTGCGGATCCGGGCCACCGCCGCTGCCGCCGACTCGCAGTATGCGCGCATCGTCGCGCTGGTCCGTGAAGCGGCGGCTTCCCGCGCCCCCGTGGTGCGGCTGGCGGACCGCTACGCCGTGCCTTTCACGCTCTTCGCCTACCTGCTGGGAGGGCTGGGCTGGTGGATCTCCGGCGATCCGGCACGCTTCGCCGAGGTGCTGGTGGTCGCCACGCCGTGCCCGCTGCTGATCGCGGCCCCGGTCGCGTTCATGGGCGGCATGAGCCGGGCGGCCAAGCGGGGCATCATCGTCAAGAACGGCGGAACGCTGGAACGGCTCGCCCGGGTGCGGACCGCCGCGTTCGACAAGACCGGGACGCTCACCCACGGAACCCCGCAGCTGATCGAGGTTCGGGTGGCGCCCGGTATCGCCGACCGGTTCGACGCCGACGCCCTGCTGCGGCTTGCCGCTTCCGCAGAGCAGTACTCCTCGCACGTGGTGGCCGCTTCAGTCATGCGTGCGGCGGCCGCTCGCGGGCTGGGCCTGGTCCCGGCCTCGGTGGCCAGCGAGGAGGCCACCAACGGGGTGCATGCGGTGTTCGACCCCGCCACCGTGCTGGTCGGCTTGCCGGCCGGGACGGCTTCCGGGCCGCCGGGGGCGGATCCGCCATCGACGCGGCTGGACGTGAGGGTCGGCAAGCGCCGCTGGATCGGGCAGCACTGCCGCGGGATGGCGGAGTACCCGCTCGGGGAGGGGGAGATGGCGGTCTACCTCGCCGTGAGCGGCGAGTTTGCCGGGGTGCTGGTGATGAGTGACGTTCTCCGCGAGGACGCGGCGCCGACGCTCGCGAGGCTGGACCGCCTAGGCGTCACCCGCCGGCTCATGCTCACCGGCGATGCGGCCGGCACCGCCAACCACATTGCCCGGAGGGTGGGCCTTACGGAGGTCCGCGCCGACCTGCTGCCGCAGGACAAGGTCCGCGAGATCGCCCACGCCGCCGGGCCCGTGATGATGGTCGGAGACGGCGTCAACGATGCGCCAGTGCTTGCGGCAGCCGACGTCGGCGTGGCGATGGGCGCGAAGGGGGCCACGGCGGCGAGCGAAAGCGCTGACGTCGTCATCATGACCGACGACATCTCCAAGGCGGCCTTGGCCGTGGAGATCGGGCAACGGACCGTCCGGGTCGCGCTGGAGAGCATTTAGCTGGGCATCGCCCTGTCCGTGGCATTGATGCTGGTGGCGGTGTTCGGAGCCCTGCCGGCCGTGTTGGGGGCCCTTAGCCAGGAGGTCGTGGACCTGGTCGCGATCCTCAATGCGTTGCGTTCCCTGAAGGGCCCGCACGGCATCCAATGAGCCTGCGCCGCGGCCATCCCGCCAAGAGCCGTCCCCGGGGATCAGTGGTGGTGGTCGTTGGGGTACTTGAGGCCCAACTGGGCACGCAGGCCGTCGAAGAGGCGCATCGTCGCCAGTGTGTGGTCCCAGGACATGGTCGGGCTCTGCTGCAGGCCCTCCTGGATGCATCGGGTGGTTTCGCGCAGTTCGTAGGTGTAGTTGTGTCCCACCGGCTCGAACCGCTCGACGCGGTCCTCCCCGCCGACCGGGTGGATCTCCAGCAGGGGTGGATTGTGCAGCGGATCGCCCGTGCGCAGCCAGCCGCCCGTGCAGGACACCGTTGCGTTGCGCGGGCAGGAACCGACCAGGCTCATCATCAGCTGCGCCTGCCGCCCGCCGGGATAGGTCAGGGTGACGGCCTCCTGCGGGTCCACGCCGTCGTGGTTCAGCCATCCCGAAGCCTGCGCCGACTGGGGGAAACCCAGGACCCCGACCGCCCAGGTGAGCGGGTAGACGGCCAGGTCCAGCAGGGCCCCGCCCCCGGCGGCGGGATCCCACAGCCGCCACCGCGGGTCCTGGTCGGCGGGGAACCCGAGGTCCGCGTGCAGCCAGGCCACCTCGCCCAGCTCTCCCGATCCGACGACGGACAGTGCCCGGTGGATGCCCGGCAGGAAACGGGTCCAGACGGCCTCCATGAGGAACAGCCCGCGCGTCCGGGCCAGTTGCACCAGTTCCGTGGATTCGGCGGCATTGATGGTCAGCGACTTTTCGCAGAGCACGTGCTTGCCCGCTTCCAAGGCCGCCCGCGCCACCTCGTAGTGCTGTCCGTGCGGGGTGGCGATGTACACGACCTCGATGTCCGGATCGGCGAAGAGGTGCCCGTGGCCAGGCACCCCGCCGTTGTCTCCGTAGGACCGCGGGGCTCCGTAGCGGCCGGCGAACCCGGCGGCCCGGGCGGCGTCGCGCGAGCTTACCGCCACCAGTTGCGCATCCTCGAGCATCAGCAGGTCGTGGGCCACCAGTTCGGCGACGGTGCCTGTGGAAACGATGCCCCAGCGCAGCGTCCGCCCGGTGGCCCGCACGGGGGAGGGGGCGCCCTCGGCGGCGCACGGGGGGACCGGGATGAAGGGCGGGGCGGACGTCGCAGCGGAGGTGAGCGGCGGGCGGGGGCTGGATCCGGTCATGCGCACAGCCTGCCATCGGGGCAGGGGTGCGGCAATGGGCGTGGGGCAAACCCGCGTCTTCGGGACCGCGTGGTTTTCGGAGCACCTATTGACAGAATTGGTAAAGCGTCGACTAATATCGTGATTGTGGGTTGACCGCAGGCGCCTTCCGGAGGACGGACCGGAGGGTACGGTGCGGCAGAGGCCCCCGCTGGGCCGGCACGTCCCTGATCGAAGATCAAGGGACGCGCCAGCGCGGCGGGGGCCTCTGCTTGGTTAAGGTTTCCGGCCCGGGGCTCCGGAAGGGTCAGGCGTTTGCGGCGCGGTGCTTGGCGGCGAGGACCAGGTAGGTTTCGGCGTTGCGGCGGAGCGATTCCACCTCTTCGTCGGTCAGTTCGCGCCGCACCTTCGCGGGTGCGCCGGCGACCAGGGACCGCGGCGGCACGACCGTCCCCTCAAGGACCAGAGCTCCCGCTGCCACCAGCGACTCAGCGCCGATGACTGCGCGGTTCATGATGGTCGCGCTCATGCCCACCAGGGTGTTGTCGCCGATGGTGCAGCTGTGGATAACGGCCGAATGGCCCACGGAAACGCCGGAGCCGACGGTGCAGGGGATCCCGCGGTCGGCGTGGACCACGACGTTGTCCTGCAGGTTGCTGTTGGCGCCGATGCGGATGGGGGCGGAGTCCCCGCGGACGGAGACGCCGTAGAACGCGCTCGATCCCGGCGCCATCCCGACGTCGCCGGACAGGGCGGCGGTCGGTGCGATGAAGGCGTCGTCGGCGACCTGCGGGGTCGCGCCGTCAATGGTGATGATGTGGCTCATGGCAGGATCCTAGCCCCGGGCAAGGGCAGGCGCCCGCAGCCGGAGGCCGCGGGCGCCGGTAGGCATGGGGTCGTCCCCCGCTAGAGTTCCCAGCCGGATACGGGCAAGCGGCCCAGCAGGGCGTATTCGCCGACCTCGCGCCGCTTGTGGGCGGCGGGGTCGTGCAGCTTGTGGCGGTGGGCGTTGCGCCAGAAGACGTCCAACCCCAGCTTGTTGGACGTCGCGGGGCTCCCCGACACCTCGAACACCCGGTCCACGATCTCCAGGGCGGCGGCGGCGGCGCTCTGCTTGGCGGCGGAGACCCGCACCGCGATTTCCCCGCGGTCCTGCGCGGTCAGGGCGCCCCGGTCTCCGTGCAACAGCGCGGAGAGCCGCGCGTCCACGGCGTCGGTCAGGGCCTGGGCCGCCCACAGCTTGGATTGCAGGTCCCCGAAGGTTTCCAGCGCATAGCCCTGCGTTCCGGTCTCGCGGGCCCGGTCCCCGCCGTCCGCCGCCTGCGGGCGGGCGCATTCCAGGGCGGTGCGCAGCGCGCCCTCGGCGATGCCGACGTAGATTTCCGCAAAGATCTGCTGGGCCAAGGGGACCGCCAGCGTCTTGGGGGTGGCGTCCGCCGCATAGCGGGCGGCGCGGTCCCAGCCCGCTTCGACGTCGGTCAGCACGGCGGTGCCGCGCGGCAGTGACTGGGGATCGGGCGCATCCTCGGGGGCGTGGAAGGTGATGCCGTCCTGGCGGGTCGGGACGATCGCGAACACATGGCCGCCGTCGGCTTCCCGGCCCTCGATCACCAGCAGGTCGGACACGGGAGCTCCGGAGGCGAAGGACTTGTGGCCGTTGAAGTACAGGCGCCCATCGCGTTCGATGACCCGCACCGATCCTTCGCCGGGGTCCGTCGCGGCGCCGAAGAACAGGTTGTTGCGGGTGTAGAGCTCCTCGAGTTCGCGGATCTGTTCCCCGCTCCCGCCCACCCGCACCGACCAGGCCCAAAGCAGGTGGCACCCCAGCAGTTCGCCCACCGCGGCGCAGCCGGCGGAGACGGCGCGGATCGCACGCAGGGCGGTGGCCCAGGTCTGTCCGCCGCCCCCGGCGGAGGCCGGGCCCAGCATGATGGTCAGCCCGGACTCCTTCAGGAGGCGCACCTTGAACTCGGGCGACAGGCCGTCGCGGTCGCGATCCGCCGCTCGCGCGGTCAGCAGGGCGGAAACATCCTCGGCACGGGCAAGCCATTCCGAGGCGGTCAGGGGCAGGGAACGTCCTGTCCGGAGGGATTCGGTCAGCGCATCATTCACAATGGTGGCCAAGTAAGGTCCTTCGGTGCGTGGGCGGATACCCGGCCCGCGCCCGCGGTCCGGGGCGCCGGACGAAATTCGGCGCTGTTCCCATGGTTATCACATGTGATCCCGGGCACATAGGGCTATGGACGAATTTGTGCATCCGATGGCGCAAAATGACGCATTTCATCTGCGGGTACCCCATTTTCCGGCAGGGTGTTCCAGCCGGGGCCGCCGGCCGTAGCGGGGCGAGCGAAGCGGTCTTATGCCTCAGCCGGCCCCGGCCGGGGGCACGTCAGTTGAAGACAACCGTGCGGTGGCCATCCAGCAGGACGCGGCGCTCGGCGTGCCACTGCACCGCATGCACCAGGGTGCGGGCCTCGACGTCGCGGCCCATGGCCACGAACTGTTCGGCCGTGCGCGCATGGTTGACCCGGATGACTTCCTGCTCGATGATCGGGCCCTCGTCCAGGTCGGCGGTGACGTAGTGGGCGGTGGCGCCGATCAGCTTCACGCCGCGCGCATAGGCCTGGTGGTACGGCTTGGCGCCCTTGAAGGAGGGCAGGAATGAGTGGTGGATGTTGATCGCGCGCCCCTGCAGCGCCCGGCAGAGGTCGTCGGAGAGGATCTGCATGTAGCGGGCCAGCACCACCAGTTCGATCTCGTGCTCGGCCACGAGTTCCAGCAGTCGGGCCTCGGCATCGGCCTTGGTGGCCGGGGTGACCGGGATGTGCACGAACGGAACCCCGTAGAAGTCGGCCATCGGCTTCAGGTCCAGGTGGTTGGAAACGATCGCCGGAACCTCGATCGGCAGCGTTCCGGTGCGCTGCTGGAACAACAGGGCATTGAGCGCGTGCCCCTCCTTGGAGCACATGACCAGGGTGCGCAGCGGGCGCTCCTCCGCGTACACGCCCAGGGTCATCCCGAACTCCCGCGACACCGGAGCCAGCGACGCGTTCAGCGCGGTTTCGCCAGCCTGCGTCGACACCGCGATCCGCATGAAGAACGTCCCGCTTTCGGGGCTCTCGAACTGCTGGGACTCGGTGATGTTGCATCCGGCCTGCAGCAGGGCGCCGGAGACGGCGTGCACGATTCCGGGGCGGTCGGCGCAGGAGAGGGTCACGATGAGGTTCTGTGTGCTGGTCACCCCGAGATTCTACTGGGGAGCCGCTGCAGCGCCGCCCGGGCCGCGGCCCTGCCGGCGCGGGTGGCTCCGAGGGTTGACGCCGAGGCCCCGTAGCCGACGAGGAACAGCGCCGGCTCCCGCGGGACGGACACGCCGTCGGACCCCATGCGGATTCCTCCTCCGGGCTCGCGCAGCCTCAACGGGGCCAGATGGTCCAGCGAGGCCCGGAAGCCCGTGGCCCACAGCACGGCGTCCAACTCCTCGGCCGAGCCGTCCGCGAACACCGCGCCGGTGGCCGTCAGTTTCCGCAGCGGACCGCGGGAGGCCAGGACGCCGGAAGCGATGCCCGCCCGGTAGTCCGGGGTCAGCGGCAACCCGGTGACCGCGGAGACGCTCAGCGGCGGCAGCCCGGCCTGGGTGCGCCCGTTGACCCGCCGTTCCACCGCGGCGCCCCAGGCGGGGTCGAACGGCCGGTCCGTCCACTCCGGTGCGCGCCGGGTGGACCATGCGGTGCGCGCGCCGGCGGCGTCCAGCTGCAGCAGGAACTGCACCGCCGAGGTGCCGGCGCCCACCACCAGCACCCGCTGGCCGCGGAACTCTTCCGCGGAGCGGAAGTCGTGGGTGTGCAGCTGGCGTCCCCTGAATGTTTCCCGGCCGGGATAGTAGGGCCAGTAGGGGCGGTCCCACGTGCCGGTCGCGTTGACCACCGCGTCCGCGGCCCACGCGCGGCCGTCGGTCGCGCGCACCAGCAGTGAGCCGCCGTCGTGCTCCGGGTACCGGGACACTGACGCGACGCGCACGGGGCGTTCCACCGGGAGCCCGTACCGTGCCTCGTAGGCTCCGTAGTACCGGGCGACGACGGCGGAACTGGGCTCCTGCGGGTCCGGGGCGCCGAGGGGCAGGCCGGGGAGGTCGTGCAGGGCATGGGCCGCGTCGAACGTGAGCGCGTCCCAGCGGTGGCGCCAGGCGCCGCCCGGGCCGGCGTTTGCGTCCAGCACCACGAAGTCGTCCCAGGGACGCATCCCCTGCCGGGCCAGATGGTACGCCGCGCTCAGCCCCGCCTGCCCGGCGCCGATCACCACGACGGCGACCCGCGCCGGCGTCTCGTGGGTGGGGGCCTCGTTTGCCTGGACCCGGTTGGCCGGGACCTCGTTGGTGCGCACGCTTCCTCCTCCTGCCGATCCGTTCCGGGCCCGGCGTGGATGATTGAATCATCAATTACTAGGGAAACATTGCGCGGTTCTCCCGTATTCCGCCGCACTCCCGCCGGCGGGACGGTTCACGTTTCCGCGGCTGGGGGGCTTCTCCGTTAGCATGGAACCCGTCGCGACTGGCGTTGGGTGGATGACCACCGGGGAGCGGCACGAGCGTCGACCACGGACCGCGCGCCTGGGCCCGTGGAGCATGTTTCGGCTGCGTGCCGAAAACCTGACCCAGCCCGCTTCGTACCACGATTCCGCCCCCAGGAGATTACACACGTGAGCAGTGAGAACACCGTGACCAACCAGTCCCTCGCCGAGGTCGATCCGGAAATCGCCGCCGTCCTGACCGACGAGCTTGGCCGCCAGCGCAACACCCTTGAGATGATCGCCTCGGAGAACTTCGCGCCGCGC
The DNA here is from genome assembly GCF_039540195.1 of Arthrobacter ginkgonis. Taxonomy (NCBI): domain Bacteria; kingdom Bacillati; phylum Actinomycetota; class Actinomycetes; order Micrococcales; family Micrococcaceae; genus Arthrobacter; species Arthrobacter ginkgonis. Next base: position 244,099 of record NZ_BAABEO010000034.1, read on the forward strand.
TCCGTCCTCGAGGCCCAGGGCTCCGTCCTGACCAACAAGTACGCCGAGGGCTACCCGGGCCGCCGCTACTACGGCGGCTGCGAGTTCGTCGACGTCGCCGAGAACCTCGCGATCGACCGCGTCAAGTCCCTCTTCGGGGCCAAGTTCGCCAACGTCCAGCCGCACTCCGGCGCTTCGGCCAACGCCGCCGCGCTGGCGGCGATGATCAAGCCCGGCGACAAGATGCTCGGCCTCTCGCTGGCCCACGGCGGACACCTGACCCACGGCATGAAGCTGAACTTCTCCGGCAAGCTCTACGCGGTTGCCGCCTACGAGGTCGAGGCCGACACGTTCCGCGTCGACATGGACAAGCTGCGCGAGCAGGCGCTGCGCGAACGCCCCCAGGTGATCGTCGCCGGCTGGTCGGCCTACCCGCGCCAGCTGGACTTCGCCGCGTTCCGCTCCATCGCGGACGAGGTCGGCGCGCTGTTCTGGACCGACATGGCGCACTTCGCCGGCCTGGTGGCAGCCGGACTGCACCCGAACCCGGTTCCTTACTCCGACGTCGTCACCTCCACCGTGCACAAGACCCTCGCCGGTCCGCGCTCGGGCATCATCCTCTCCAACGAGGCGGAGATGGCGAAGAAGATCAACTCCAACGTCTTCCCGGGCCAGCAGGGCGGTCCGCTTATGCACGCTGTCGCCGGCAAGGCCGTGGCCTTCAAGATCGCCGCCTCCGAGGAGTTCAAGGAGCGCCAGGAGCGCACCCTCGAGGGTGCGCGGATCCTCGCCGAGCGCCTGACCTCCTCCGACGTCGTGGATGCCGGAGTGTCCGTCCTCACCGGCGGCACCGACGTGCACCTGGTCCTCGTCGACCTGCGCAACTCGCAGCTGGAAGGCAAGCAGGCCGAAGACCTGCTGCACGAGATCGGCATCACCGTGAACCGTAACTCCGTGCCGTTCGACCCGCGCCCGCCGATGGTCACCTCCGGCCTGCGCATCGGCACCCCGGCGCTGGCGACCCGCGGCTTCGGCGCCGACGAGTTCACCGAGGTCTCCGAGATCATCGCCACCGCCCTGAAGGACGGCGCCGCCACCGACGTCCAGGCCCTCAAGGCCCGCGTCGACAAGCTGGCCGCGGCCTTCCCGCTCTACCCCGGACTGGAGCAGTGGTAGGCCAGATGACCGCACGGATTCTTGACGGCAAGGCCACTGCCGCCGCGATCAAGACCGAACTCACCGGACGCGTCGCCGCACTGAAGGCCAAGGGCATCGTCCCCGGCCTGGGCACCGTCCTGGTCGGCGAGGATCCGGGATCCCAGTGGTACGTCGGCGGCAAGCACAAGGACTGCGCCGAGGTCGGCATCCAGTCCATCCGCCGCGACCTGCCGGAGAGCACCACGCAGGAGGAGCTGCTGGGTGTCATTGCCGAGCTGAACGCCAACCCGGAATGCACCGGGTACATCGTCCAGTTGCCGCTGCCCAAGCACATCGACCAGGACGTGATCCTCGAGGCCATGGACCCGGCCAAGGATGCCGACGGCCTGCACCCGATGAACCTGGGCCGGCTGGTCGCCAACGTCAACCGCCCCATGTCCTCCCCGCTGCCGTGCACCCCGAAGGGCTGCGTCGTGCTGATGGAGCGCCACGGAATCGACCTCAACGGCAAGCGCGTCGTCGTGGTCGGCCGCGGCGTGACCATCGGCCGTCCCATCGGGCTGCTGCTGACCCGCCGCGACGTCAACGCGACCGTGGTCCTGGCCCACACCGGGACCGCGGACCTGGCCGCGGAGCTGCGCCGGGCCGACGTCGTCATCGCCGCCGCCGGCGTGCCGCACATGATCAAGGCCGAGGACCTCAAGCCCGGCGCGATCGTGCTGGACGTGGGCGTCTCCCGCGTCGACGACGGCAGCGGCAAGGCCGTGGTGACGGGCGACGTCGACCCGGCCGCCGCCGACGTTGCCGGCTGGCTGTCCCCGAACCCGGGCGGCGTGGGGCCGATGACCCGCGCCATGCTGCTGGCCAACGTGGTCGAGGCCGCCGAACGCCAGGCGGAGGAACTCCAGGGCGCCGGCGCCAGCTAGGCGGCGAGGGCCCCGCGGCGAGCGAAGCGAGACGTGGGAGCCGCGTAGCGCTAGCCACGCAGGAAACACCGCACCAACCACGCAGCACCATCCACGCCACGGCGCCCCACCGGTTTTCCGGCGGGGCGCCGTGGCGCGTTCGGGCGGGGCCGCGCTCGCCCCGGCCCTGCCCGGCCTCGCGGTCCATCCATGTGCGAGTCCTATCCCTGTGCATGGCGGGCCTGTAGTGGTACAAAGAGGCTGGGTACAGTAGCGGGTCCTGTGCAAACAGCCTCCACCGGTCCTGCCGGCGGAGCCACCCACCACCGGGAACGAGGTTCGCGAACCATGGACACCATGCAGATCTTCTGGATCGTCGTCGCCATCGTTGTGGTCGTTGTGTTGGCCGTGGTCATCGCCAAGGCCTCCGGAGCGGCCAAGCGGAAGCGCCAGGCCAAAGAGGCCGAGGAGCACCGGGAGGAGGCCGTCCGGCTGGAGGAGGAGGTGGCGGAACGGGACCGGGCCGCCCGCCAGCATGATGTGGAGTCCCGCCGGGCCAGCCTGCAGGCCGAGGAGGCCGCACTACAGCTGGACGAGGCGAACATGGAAGCCGAGCGCAAGCGCCGGGAGTCGCAGCGGCTTCAGCAGGAGGCGCAGGAGGCCCGCGGCACCATGGCCGAGGAGCAGCGCAAGGCCGAGGAGTTGGAGCCGGGGGACGCGACTACCGCAGCCACTACGGACGCAGCCGCCGCCGGCACGCCGGCCCAAGAAGCGGCAGCACGGGAGCAGGCATCCCCGGAGGCCGGGCAGGCAACGGAAGGCGGCACCGTGCGGGAACGGGGTGCGCACGCAGCGGATGTGCAGGACCCGAACCGGCCGGACGATGAACCCGAGCGGCCGACCCGCAGCGGGGACCAGGCATAGGTCCGCCTCGCGTGATCCAGGTGCCGATCCGACGGTTCCTGAGTGATTTCCCTTGAGTGATTTCATGGATCCGTAGGAAGAGGGACCATGGCTGCCGGAACCGAAACCGCACCGAGCAAGCTCAGCCTGCCCGCGCTCACCGCGATGGTGGTCGGTTCGATGGTCGGCGCCGGGGTCTTCCAGCTGCCGTCCCGGTTCGCGACCCAGACCGGAGTGTACGGAGCGGTCATTGCCTGGGCCATTGCGGGCGCCGGCATGCTCATGCTGGCGTTCGTCTTCCAGAACCTCGCCAACAGCAAGCCCACGCTCGACAACGGCGTGTACGTCTACGCCCGGGAGGGATTCGGGGTGTACCCCGGCTTCCTCTCGGCGGTCGGCTTCTGGGCGTCCTCGTGCGCTGGCAACGCCTTCTACTGGGTGCTCATCATGACCACCCTCTCCCAGCTGTTCCCCGGCCTGGAGCCGGTGCTCGGCGACGGGGACACCTGGTGGGCGTTCCTGTTCTCCGCCGCCGCGGTCTGGGGCTTCTACGCGCTGATCCGCAGAGGCGTGCAGGGGGCCGCGTGGATCAATGCGATCGTGACCGCGGCCAAGCTCATCCCGCTGCTCCTCTTCCTGGTGCTCGTGATCTTCTTCTTCAAGGGGGACGTGTTCGTCGCCAACCTCAGCGGCGGATACGACATTTCGGGTGGCGAATCGCTGTTCGCCCAGGTGCAGGGCACGATGCTCATCACCGTCTTCGTCTTCCTCGGAATCGAGGGGGCGAGCGTCTACTCGCGGTACGCCCAGAAGCGCTCCGACGTCGGAAAGGCCACGGTGCTCGGCTTCCTGTCGGTGCTGGCCCTGTTCGCGAGCATCTCGATCCTGTCCTACGGCATCCTCCCCAAGGCGGAGATCGCGGCGCTGCCGCAGCCCTCGGTCGGCGGCGTCCTGGAGGCGGCGGTCGGCCCGTGGGGCGGCGCGTTCATCCGCGTCGGCCTGATCATCTCCGTCCTCGGCGCCTACCTTGCCTGGCAGCTGCTCGCCGCCGACGTCGTCTACGCCGCCGCGAAGGACAACGACCTCCCCACCTACTTCAGCAGGTCCAACGCACACGGCGCCCCGGAGAACGCGGTGCTGTGGACCTCGATCCTGGTCACCGCCATCCTGTTTGCCGTGCAGTTCCTGGACAATGCCCTCGACTTCACCCTCGACCTCACCGCGGCCCTTGCCCTGGCCCCGTTCGCGCTGGCGTCGGCGTACGCGGTGAAGGTCGCCGTGACCAGGGACGGGTACGACGGCGTCCTGCCGCAAACGCGCAGCCGCGAACTCACCGTCGCGATCCTTTCGCTGGTCTACACGCTGTTCCTCGTCTGGGCGGCCGGGTACCTTTTCCTGTTCCTCGCCTGCGTGCTGCTCGCCCCGGCAACGGTGCTCTACATCATGGCCCGCCGGGAGACCGGGTCGCGGATCTTCACCACCGCAGGCCTGGCCGTCTTCATCGCCGTGGTCATCGGCGCCGTCGTCGGCATCGTGCTGATGGCCACCGGCGTCGTCTCGATCGACGCGCCGATACCCGCCGAGCCCCCGTACCCTCCGCACGAATAGCCAGGAGACCCACGTGACCACTGACCAGCCGTACGGCGTCCACTCCGAGGTCGGAAAGCTCAACAAGGTGCTCGTGTGCCGCCCGGGCCTGGGCCACGAGCGGCTCACCCCCAGCAACAACGATGCCCTGCTCTTCGACGACGTGCTTTGGGTGGACAACGCAAAGCGGGACCACGCCGAGTTCGTGGCGAACCTGCGCGGACGCGGCGTGGAGGTCGTCGAGCTCCACGACCTGCTGGCCGGCACGCTCGCCGTGCCCGACGCGAAAGGGTGGCTCCTGGAGCGCAAGATCGTGCCGAACGAGGTCGGCGCCGGCCTGGTCGCCGACACCCGGGCGTTCCTGGAATCCCTCCCGGACGCCGACCTGGCGGAGTTCCTCATCGGTGGCCTGTCCACCCGCGACCTTCCCTCCGAGTTCCGGTCCGGCTACCTGGCGCTTGCCCGCGAGTCGACCGGCGTGAACGAGTACCTGATGCCCCCGCTTCCCAACACCCTCTACACCCGCGACACGACGTGCTGGATCTTCGGCGGCCTCACGCTGAACCCGCTGTACTGGCCCGCGCGGCACGACGAGACGCTCCTGATGAAGGCGATCTACGGGTTCCACCCCGACTTCGCCGGCAGCACCGTCTGGTGGGGCGACCCGGAGCAGGACTGGGGCCAGGCCACCCTTGAGGGCGGAGACGTCATGCCGGTCGGGAAGGGCGCCGTGCTCATCGGCATGAGCGAACGCACCAGCCGGCAGGCGATCACGCAGGTCGCCGCGGCGCTGTTCGCGGCCGGGGCCGCCGAACGGGTGCTCGTCGCCGCGATGCCGAAGCTGCGCGCGGCCATGCACCTGGACACCGTGTTTACGTTCGCCGACCGCGACCTGGTGACCTACTACCCGGACATCGTGGACGGCATCCATCCGTTCGAGCTGCGCCCGGGCGAAGCAGGGGAGGTGGACGTCGTCGACCACGAGGGGCAGCACTGGATCGACGTCGTCGGCAGGGCCCTGGGCCTGGCGCTGCGCCGGGTCGAGCCCGGCGGCGGCTGGTATGCCGGGGAACGCCAGCAGTGGGACAGCGGCAACAACGTGGTCGCCGTCGAGCCGGGCGTGGTCTTCGCCTACGACCGCAACACCCACACGAACGCGCTGCTGCGGCAGGAGGGAGTGGAGGTCATTGAGATCGTGGGCGCCGAGCTGGGCCGCGGCCGCGGTGGGGGACACTGCATGACCTGCCCGATCTCCCGGGACGCTGTCGAGTTCTAGCCCGTAGAATTCTGGCCGCTGCGGCGAAAGGACCGCGCCGGCGCCGCCTTCCGCCGTCGTGCTCCTCTGGGGTCCGGAGCGTTCCGGGGTTATTGTGAAGCACATGCCTAACAGTCCGGGGTCCCAAGCGGTGGTCTCCGCCCGCGACCTGACCAAGCGCTTCGGCGACTTCGCCGCCGTGGACGGCATCTCCTTCGAGATCTCCGCCGGCGAGTCCTTCGGGCTCCTCGGCCCCAACGGGGCCGGCAAGTCCACCACCATGCGCATGCTCGGCGGCGTCTCCCGGCGCACCTCCGGGGACCTGGAGATCATGGGCCTGGACCCGGAGCGGCAGGGACCGGAGGTCCGCGCGCACCTGGGCGTGGTGCCGCAGCAGGACAACCTGGACGAGGAGCTGCGGGTTCGCGACAACCTGATCGTCTACGGCCGCTACTTCGGGCTGCCGATGTCCTACCTCAAGCCGAAATCCGCCGAGCTGCTGGAGTTCGCCCAGCTGGGGGACAAGGCCGGGGCCCGCATCGACGACCTCTCCGGAGGCATGAAGCGGCGCCTGACGATCGCCCGCTCGCTGATCAACGACCCGGGCATCCTCCTGCTGGACGAACCCACCACGGGGCTGGACCCGCAGGCGCGGCACGTGCTGTGGGACCGGCTTTTCCGGCTCAAGGAACGCGGCACCACGCTGGTCCTGACCACCCACTACATGGACGAGGCCGAGCAGCTCTGCGACCGGCTGATCGTGGTGGACCGGGGCCGGATCATGGCCGAGGGCAGCCCTGCGGACCTGATCCGCGCGCATTCGACCCGCGAGGTCGTGGAACTGCGCTTCGGCGCCGACCGCAACGCCTCCGCGGCGGCCGCGCTCGCCGGGCTCGGCGAACGCCTCGAGGTGCTGCCGGACCGGATCCTGGTCTACGCGGACGACGGCGAGGCGGTCCTGGAGCAGGCGGCAGGGCGCGGGCTTCAGCCGGTCACGTCGCTGGTGCGCAGGTCCTCGCTGGAGGACGTCTTCCTCCGGCTGACCGGGAGGAGCCTCGTTGATTGAGCGCCAGGAGGCCGTTCCCGGGGCGGAACGGCCCGCGCCCCCGCCGTTGCGGCCGCACTCCGCGGCGGCCAGCGCGGCCAGTGCCCGCCGATGGGGCACCTGGTACGTCGCCGAGCACAAGCTGCGCGGCATGCGCGGCTATCTGGGGGTGATCATCGCCTACTCGATCGGCAACCCGTTGATGTACCTGTTCGCCATGGGGGTGGGGCTGGCCTCGCTGGTGGACTCCAACTCCGGCGCCGAGGCGTTCGGCGGGGTGACCTACCTGCAGTTCATCGTCCCGGCGCTGCTGGTCTCCGCGGCGGTGATGGCGGCCTCGGAGGAGTTCAGCTACCCGGTGGTGAGCGGGTTCAAATGGAGGCGCACCTACTACGGGCCGCTGGCGTCCCCGATCTCGCCCCAACAGATCTGCCAGGGCCACGCGCTGGCCGTCGCGGTGCGCCTGCTCGCCCAGTCCGTGGCCTACCAGGCGATCGTGATCGCCTTCGGGGCCACCGGGGCGTGGGGATGGGCGTCCTCACTCGTGGCGATGCTGGCCGGCCTGGCCTTCGGACTGCCGATGATGGCGTATTCGGCCTCCATCCGCGAGGACCGCGGGCAGTTCGCTCTGGTGCAGCGGTTCGTGGTGATGCCGCTGTTCCTCTTCTCCGGGACCTTCTTCCCGCTGTCGACGCTGCCGTGGTTCCTGCAGTGGATCGGCTGGATCTCGCCGGTCTGGCACGGTTCCGAACTGGCCCGGGTGCTGGGCTACGGGCAGGCGGAGCCGTGGTGGCTCTCGGTGGTCCACCTGGCCTTCCTCCTGCTGCTGGCCGGGGGCGGGCTGGCTGCGGCCCGGCGGGTTTACGTCCGACGGCTGGAGGCCTGAGATGGCCCTGGAGCACGACGCCGCCCCGCGCCTTGCGCCCGACGAGCGCCCGTTGGCGGGCCTGTACTCCCGCAACGCGCGCGCGGTCATCGCGCGCGGGCTGCTGGCCACCCGCACCAGCAACTGGACGGTGATGGTCTCCGGGTTTTTCGAACCCGTGCTGTACCTGCTGTCCATGGGCATCGGCCTGGGCGCCCTGGTGGGGGAGGTGGCCGGCCCCGGCGGCCAGCAGATCAGCTACGCGGCCTACATCGCCCCGGCCTTGCTGGCGGTTTCGGCGATGAACGGGGCGGTCTACGACTCCACCTGGAACGTGTTCTTCAAGCTCAACTTCGCCAAGCTCTACCAGAACATGCTCTACACCTCGTTGGGACCGCTGGACGTGGCGATCGGGGAGATCTTCCTGGCGCTGCTGCGCGGCTTCCTCTACGCCACCGGCTTCACCGTGGTGATGGCTGCCATGGGGCTGCTCACCTCGCCGTGGGCGCTGCTGATGGTGCCCGCCTCGGTGCTCATCGCCTTCGGTTTCGCGGCGATCGGCATGGGCATCACCAGCTTCATGACCCGCTTCCAGCAAATGGACTGGATCGGGTTCGCGCTGCTGCCGATGTTCCTGTTCTCGGCCACCTTCTACCCGCTCTCCGTCTACCCCGAGCCGATCCAGTGGTTCATCCAGGCGCTGCCGCTCTGGCACGGCGTCGAACTGCTGCGTGAGCTGAGCGTGGGCCAGGTCGGCACGGCCACCCTGGGTCACCTGGCCTACTACGTGGCGATGGCCGCAGTGGGGCTGGTCCTGACCACCGCCCGGCTGCGCGCCCTGTTCCTCCGCTAACGCGCGGGGCAGCCGGGAGGCATGGCCAAGACGGTGGCGAGCGAAGCGAGACGGGGGAGCCCGGTAGGCGCTAGGGTGTGGGAAAACCCAGTCCCAGGAGGCGTCCCCCATGATTGGAAAATGGCAAGCGATGGTCATCGACTGCGAGGACACCGACCAGCTCGCCACGTTCTACGAGCAGTTGCTGGGGATGGTGCGGGTCCAGCAGGACGGCGACGGGTGGATTTCGATCGGCGACGCCCCGGATCGCCCGGCCATCGCCTTCCAGCGCGTGGACCCCTATGTGGCCCCGGAATGGCCGGGGCACCTGCATCCGGCGCAGGCGCACGTGGACGTCCGGGTCGAGGACCTGGACCTCGCGGAGGAGCAGGTCCTCAAGCTCGGCGCGGTGTCGATGAACTTCGGCGGTCGCAACCACCGCGTCTACCTTGACCCGCAGAAGCACCCGTTCTGCCTGGTGGCCTGGTGACCCGTGGCCGGGTGAACGCGGCACGGTGACCCGGACCCGAGGTAGCCTGCCGCACAGCCCCCTGTTCGCCCCCGGTTGAACCGGTACGGGGCAGTCCGCGCGGTTTGAGAGAATGGATCCATGCAATCTCTCGGCAGCACTCCCGGCACGCAGTCCAACAGCGCCTCGGGCAAATCGCTCACCCTTTCCGCGAGCACCCTCTCCCTGGCCGTTATGGTCACGGTGTTCCTTGTCGCCGTGGTGTTCGCGGCCAACCAGAACGATGTCATCGGCTGGTTCGTCGTGATCATTTCGCTGGGGTGGCTGCTGCTGTCCGCATTCCTGGTGTTCGGCCTGCGCCGCGGCGCCAAGGCCGTCGGCAAGCAGCTGCAGCAGGCGACGGCGGGCATGGCCACCCGGGGCGACGCGTCCCTGCCGGTGGTCGTTGACGAGGCCACCAGCGCCCGCGACCTGAAGCTGGACCACTCCTTCAAGATCGTCCAGGTCCAGGCCGGGGTCATCAAGGAGCACTTGTCGCAGGAGGGGCCCGAGGCCCGCGAGATGGTGGCGCGCGCCCTTGAGACCATCGAGATCACCGCCTCCAACGCCCGCGACCTGATGAAGCCCTCCGGCGGCGCCAAGCCGATGACCGGCGAGATCATCGACTAGCCCAAGGTCTGTAAGGTGGATGGGGTGAGTGCTGCAGTGGAAACGAATGAAATCGCCGTTGCCCTGGATGCCGCTGCCGGCGGCACCGGGGCCATGAACAACTACGGGGCCAAGAACGCCGGTGCGCTGCGCGTGGCCAGCGTCAACGTGAACGGAATCCGGGCCGCCTACAAGCGCGGCATGGACGCGTGGCTGGCCGGCCGGGACGTCGACGTCCTGTGCCTGCAGGAGGTCCGCGCGCCCGACGCGATCGTGCGCGAGCTGATCGGCGAGGGGTGGCACGTGCTGCACGCCGAGGCCGAGGCCAAGGGCCGCGCCGGGGTCGCCATCGCCTCCCGCGTCGAACCGGTCGCCGTCCGCGAGCACATCGGCGACGACTACTTCACCACCACGGGCCGCTGGGTGGAGGCCGACTTCGCGGTCGACGGCGGCAAGATCCTGTCGGTGACGAGCGCCTACGTGCACTCGGGCGAGGTGGACACGCCCAAGCAGGTGGACAAGTACCGGTTCCTCGACGTCGTCTCCGAGCGCCTGCCCAAGCTCCGTGTCGAGAAGGACTACGCGCTGGTGGTCGGGGACCTGAACGTCGGCCACACCACCCGCGACATCAAGAACTGGAAGGGCAACGTCAAGCGCGCCGGCTTCCTGCCCGAGGAACGCGCCTACTTCGACCGCTTCTTTGGCGAGGAGATCGGCTTCAAGGACGTCCACCGCGAACTGGCCGGGGACGTCGATGGCCCCTACACCTGGTGGTCCTGGCGCGGGCAAGCGTTCGACAACGACGCCGGCTGGCGCATCGACTACCACATGGCCACCCCCGAGCTCGCCCAGCGGGCGGGCAACGCGGTCGTCGACCGCGCGGCGACCTACGACGCGCGCTTCTCCGACCACGCCCCGATCGTCGTCGACTACCAGTTCTAGAAGGACCAGATGACCCAGACCAGCACCGCATCCAAGACCACTGCGCAGGAGTCCGGCACCGCCGCCGTTCCCGAAGGCACGCGCCAGCGCGTGGTGTCCGGGATGCAGCCCTCCGGGGACTCCCTGCACCTGGGCAACTACCTGGGGGCCCTCGTCAACTGGGTGAAGTCGCAGGACGAGCACGACGCCTTCTTCTTCATCCCGGACCTGCACGCGATCACCGTCCCGCAGGACCCGGCCGAACTCCGGGCGCGCACCCGCAAGACCGCTGCCCAGTACATCGCCGGCGGCATCGACGTGGAGAAGTCCACCCTGTTCGTGCAGTCCCACGTGCCCGAGCACGCCCAGCTCGCCTGGGTGCTCAACTGCATCACCGGCTTCGGCGAGGCCTCCCGGATGACCCAGTTCAAGGACAAGAGCGCCAAGGGAGGGCAGGAGGCCGCCAGCGTCGGCCTGTTCACCTACCCGGTGCTGATGGCCGCCGACATCCTGCTCTACCAGCCCCACGGCGTGCCGGTCGGCGACGACCAGCGCCAGCACGTGGAGCTGGCCCGCGACCTGGCCCAGCGCTTCAACCACCGCTACGGCAAGGCGTTCACCGTGCCGCAGGCCCTCATCCAGAAGGAGGGGGCCCGCATCTACGACCTGCAGAACCCCACCTCGAAGATGTCGAAGTCGGCCTCCAGCCCCAACGGCCTGATCAACATCCTGGACGACTCCAAGACCGTCACCAAGCGGATCAAGTCGGCCGTCACGGACACCGACACGGTCATCGCGCACGACCGCGCGAACAAGCCCGGCGTGACCAACCTGCTGGAGATCCTCTCCACGCTCACCGAAACCCCGATCCCGGACCTGGTCGCCGGCTACGAGGGCAAGATGTACGGGCACCTGAAGGTGGACGTCGCCGAGGCCGTGGTGGCGCGGATCGAACCGATCCGCACCCGCACCCTGGAACTGCTGGACGATCCGGCCGAACTGGACCGGCTGCTGGCGCGCGGTGCCGAGAAGGCCCGCGAGGTCGCCTCCGCCACGCTGGCCGACGTCTACGACAAGGTGGGCTTCCTGCCGCTGGCCGGGCCGGGGACGGCCCGCTAGGCCATGCGCCGCACGGGCGAGGTGCCGGCGGCCCCGGGGGAGTCCTCCGGGCCCGCGGAAGAACGCCTCGGGATCGTGATCCCGGTTCCCGAGCCGCTCTCGGGGGAACTGGGCCGGGCCCGAGCCTCCTACGACGACCCGCTGGCCTCCGTCGTGGCCCCGCACATCACGCTGGTCACCGGGGGCTTGACGGACGACTTGGCCGGGGCGACCGCGCACGTGCGCGCGGTCGCGGCCGCCACGGCCCCGTTCACCGTGCGCCTGCACGGGACCGGGACCTTCCGCCCGGTCTCCCCGGTGGTCTACCTGGCGCTGGCCGAGGGCGGCGACGCGTGCGCGCGGCTGCACCGCCGCCTGCTCGAGGGCCCGCTGGAGGCGGAACCCACCTTCGACTACCACCCGCACGTGACGCTCGCGCAGGAGGTCGCCGAGGCCTGCCTGGACCGGGCGATGGCGGACATGGCAGGCTTCACGGCCGAGTTCCGGGTGGACACGATCGGCCTGTTCCAGACCGACGCTTCCGGCCTGTGGGCCCTGCGGGAGGAGCTGCCGCTTGGCCGCGCCACCGAGGCGCCGCACTAGCGCGGCGATGCCGGTGCGCGTCCACGCGGGCACCGGCGTCCGCCACCGGCCGCCCCAGCCCGACCCGCTGAACCGGGACGCCCTGCGCACCGCCGCCTTGCGCCGGCGGGCCCTGTACGGGACCGCCCGGCGGCGCGGCGACGGGCGGTTCAAGGTGGCTGGCGCCGGATTCCAGTGGCTGGAGGCGCAGGCCGCCGCCGCCCGGCCCATGCGCACCTGGAACCTTTACCTCCGGCGCCACGGCCCGCTCATGGCCGCCGGCTGCGCCTATAACATGTTCTTTTCCATCGCCGCGCTGTTGGTGGTGGGGTTCTCCATCCTGGGGCTGGTCCTCAGCGACAACCCCCGGTGGCAGCAGGCGGTAATCGATACCGTCGCGCGCGCCATCCCGGGGCTCATCGACACCGGAAACGGTGGCTTGGCGGACCCCGCGCAGCTGTTCAGCGCCAGCAGCTTCAGCTTGGCGCTGGCCATCTCCACCGTGACCATGATCTTTACGTCCCTAGGCTGGATCCACGGGGTACGGCAAGGCACCCGCGGGATGTTCGGGCTGGGGCCGGAGCGCATCAACCCGGTCCTCAGCGTGGTCCGCGACCTGGGCCTGCTGGCCCTGCTGGGCGTGGCGCTGCTGCTGACCACCGGATTGGGCCTGCTCACCGGCGCGACCCTGACCCGGCTCATTGGGTGGCTCGGGGTCGAGGACGTGCTGGGGGCGCCGCTGGCGCGGGCCACGGGCCTGGGCGTGATGCTGGTGCTGGACATACTGGTGGCCCTGGGCCTGCTGCGGCTCGCCTCGGGGGTCAGGATGCCGCGGGCCGCGATGCTCCAATCCGCGCTGCTGGCCGGCGGCGGGGCGACGGTGCTGCGCTACTTCTCCTCGACGCTCCTCGGCGGGGTTGGAAACAACAACCCCTTGCTGGCCCCCTTCGCCGTGGTCCTGGGCCTCTTTGTCTGGTTCTACCTGCTCAGCCAGATCTACATGGTCGCCACGGCGTGGGGAGCCGTTGCCGAGGCGGACTACCGGGCGCACGCCGCCACGGCTGGGGGCCGCGACGGACTGAGTCTCCGGCGTCGTGCCCTGCTGCGCAAGCCCGGTCGCGTGCCCACCCGCAGACACGGTTAAAGCGCGAAGGCGCCGCGCCCCGCAGCGGGGGAGCGGCGCCTTCGCGCGTCGGCCGAAAGCCGGACGGCTAAAGGGAGCGGGCCAGGATGGCCTGCTTGACCTCGGCGATCGCCTTCGTGACCTGGATGCCGCGCGGGCAGGCCTCGGAGCAGTTGAAGGTGGTGCGGCAGCGCCACACGCCTTCCTTGTCGTTGAGGATCTCCAGGCGCATGTCGCCGGCCTCGTCGCGGGAGTCGAAGATGAAGCGGTGCGCGTTCACGATCGCTGCCGGGCCGAAGTACTGGCCGTCGGTCCAGAACACCGGGCACGAGGAGGTGCACGCGGCGCAGAGGATGCACTTGGTGGTGTCGTCGAAGCGTTCGCGGTCCTCGACGGACTGGTAGCGCTCCTTGGACGGCTCGTGGCCCTTGGCGACCAGGAACGGCATGACCTCGCGGTAGGACTGGAAGAACGGCTCCATGTCCACGATCAGGTCCTTCTCGACCGGCAGGCCCTTGATGGCCTCGACGGTGATCGGCTTGGACGTGTCCAGGTCCTTCAGCAGGGTCTTGCAGGCCAGGCGGTTGCGGCCGTTGATGCGCATGGCATCGGAGCCGCAGACGCCGTGGGCGCAGGAGCGGCGGAAGGACAGCGAGCCGTCATGCTCCCACTTGACCTTGTGCAGCGCGTCCAGGATACGGTCCGTGCCGTACATGGTCAGCTTGAAGTCCTCCCACGAGGCATCGTCGGAGACCTCGGGGTCGTAGCGGCGCACGCGCAGGGTGATGTCGAACTTGGGGATCTCCCCGCCGCCGCCCACGCCCGGCGCGAGCTTGACGACAGATGCTGGTTCCGGAAGTTCCGTGCTCATTAGTACTTACGCTCCATCGGCTGGTAACGGGTAAAGACGACGGGCTTCGTCTCCAGGCGGATGCCGGAGATGCCCTCGGAGACGGCGGTGGCGTCCTTGTAGGCCATGGAGTGCTTCATGAACTGCACGTCGTCGCGGTCCGGGAAGTCCTCGCGGTAGTGTCCGCCGCGGGATTCCTTGCGGTGCATGGCCGTGGTGGTCATGACCTCGGCCATGTCCAGCAGGAAGCCCAGCTCAACGGCCTCGAGCAGGTCCAGGTTGAAGCGCTTGCCCTTGTCCTGGATGGCCACGTTCTTGTAGCGCCCGCGCAGGGACTCGATGACGTTCAGCGCCTCCTGCAGGGACTCGGCGGTGCGGAACACCTGGACGTTGGCGTCCATGGTGTCCTGGAGCTCCTTGCGCAGCACGGCGACGCGCTCGGTGCCGTTGGCGTTGCGCAGGTCCTCGAGCAGGGCGGTGGTGTACGTCTCCGGATCCTCCGGCAGCTCGACGTACTCGGCGTCGCGGGCGTACTTGGCGGCGGCCAGGCCGGCGCGCTTGCCGAACACGTTGATGTCCAGCAGGGAGTTGGTGCCCAGGCGGTTGGAGCCGTGCACGGACACGCACGCCACCTCGCCGGCGGCGAACAGGCCCGGGATGACGGTGTCGTTGTCCTGCAGGACCTGGGACTCGATGTTGGTGGGGATGCCGCCCATCGCGTAGTGCGCGGTCGGGTAGACCGGCACCGGCTCGGTGAACGGTTCCACGCCCAGGTAGGTGCGGGCGAACTCGGTGATGTCCGGCAGCTTGGACTCGATGTGCTCCGGCTCCAGGTGGGTCAGGTCCAGGAGCACGTAGTCCTTGTTCGGGCCGCAGCCGCGGCCCTCGCGGACCTCGTTGGCCATGGAGCGGGCCACGATGTCGCGCGGGGCCAGGTCCTTGATGGTCGGTGCGTAGCGCTCCATGAAGCGCTCGCCCTCGGAGTTGCGCAGGATCGCGCCCTCGCCGCGGGCGCCCTCGGTGAGGAGGATGCCCAGGCCGGCCAGGCCGGTCGGGTGGAACTGGAAGAACTCCATGTCCTCCAGCGGGATGCCGCGGCGGAACGCGATGCCCATGCCGTCGCCGGTCAGGGTGTGGGCGTTGGAGGTGGTCTTGAAGACCTTGCCGGCGCCGCCGGAGGCGAAGACGACGGACTTGGCCTGGAACACGTGCAGTTCGCCGCTGGCCAGGTCGTAGGAGACGACGCCGGCAACGCGCTTCTGCTTGTAGGCGGTGCCGTCCTCGCGGACCGCGTCCTCCTCGACGAGCAGCAGGTCGAGCACGTAGTACTCGTTGTAGAACTCGACGTTGTGCTTGACGCAGTTTTGGTACAGCGTCTGCAGGATCATGTGGCCGGTGCGGTCGGCGGCGTAGCACGCGCGGCGGACCGGGGCCTTGCCGTGGTCGCGGGTGTGGCCGCCGAAGCGGCGCTGGTCGATCTTGCCCTCGGGGGTGCGGTTGAAGGGCAGGCCCAT
This sequence comes from Arthrobacter ginkgonis, assembly GCF_039540195.1. Lineage (NCBI taxonomy): Bacteria > Bacillati > Actinomycetota > Actinomycetes > Micrococcales > Micrococcaceae > Arthrobacter > Arthrobacter ginkgonis. The sequence continues at coordinate 259,833 of NZ_BAABEO010000034.1, forward strand.
CTTTTCCAGGTCGAGGACCGCGTCGATGGCCTCCTTGGCCATGACCTCGGCGGCGTCCTGGTCAACCAGGTAGTCGCCACCCTTGATGGTGTCGAAGGTGTGCCACTCCCAGTTGTCTTCCTCGACATTGGCCAGGGCGGCGCACATGCCGCCCTGGGCGGCGCCCGTGTGCGAACGGGTCGGGTAAAGCTTGGTGAGTACCGCCGTGCGCGCGCGCTGGCCGGACTCGATCGCGGCGCGCATGCCGGCGCCGCCTGCGCCGACGATGACAACGTCGTACTTATGTACCTGCATACCGGATGCTCTCTCTAATCTTTCGAATTCTCAGTGTCGGCGAACGGTGCCGGGACTACTTGCAGACCTCGAGGGTGGACCCCGGGATGCACGGATCGAAGGTGAAGATGACCAGGGTGCCCAGGATGATGATCACGGCCGTGCAGATGTACAGCACGGTCTTGAGCCACATGCGGGTGCGGGTCTTCTCCGCGTAGTCGTTGATGATGGTGCGCAGGCCGTTGGTGCCGTGCAGCATGGCCAGCCACAGCATGGCCAGGTCCCAGAACTGCCAGAACGGATCGGCCCACTTGCCGGCAACGAAGCCGAAGTCGACGGCGTTGATGCCGTCGCCGACCAGCAGGTTGGTGATGAGGTGGCCGAAGATCAGGACCACCAGGACGACGCCGGAGAGGCGCATGAACAGCCAGGCGGCCATCTCGAAGGTGCCGCCGCGGTTCTTCATGCGGTTGTACTGCGGCTCGATGCGGCCGGTGCGCGGCGCTACGAATTCCGTCGATGCCATGGCTTAGTGACCTCCGAAAGCGAGGGAGAGGTGGCGGATGGCGAATCCGCCAAGGGCGATCGCCCAGAGAATGATGACGCCCCACAGCATCTGGCGCTGGTACTTGGGACCCTGCTTCCAGAAGTCCACGAGGATCAGGCGCAGGCCGTTGAAGGCGTGGAAGATGATCGCGGCCACCAGGCCGGTCTCGCCCAGAGCCATCAGCGGGTTCTTGTAAGTGGCGATCACGGCGTCGTAGGCCCCGGGCGACACGCGCACCAGGGACGTGTCGAGCACGTGCACCAGAAGGAAGAAGAAAATGACGACACCGGTGATACGGTGTCCCACCCAAGACCACATGCCTTCGCGGCCGCGGTAGAGGGTGCCTGACGAAGTCTTCGACACTGAATTAACCTCCATGCATCGCAAGGGCGTTGTGCGGTTTCCACACAAGAATTGACGCCGGTGCGTGAGCGTTCCTACGCATACCCTAAACCACTATGGGGGGTTGCGTCGGGTCGGGGTAGGTGCCATGTGTGCAGGGTCACTATCATGACGCGGCCCGCCCGAAAGCCTTGGAATCTCGCGGAATTACGCAACGTTGGAGTGGCCTAAATCGGAGCCCGGGGGTGGCCGCCCCCGTCCGCGCCTGGCGCCCCGGCGCCGGGTACATCGACTAGCCTTGGACAAATGAGTGAAGACCTGTTGCAGCGATTCCACGGCGTCATCCCGGCCGGTGGGGTGGGAACGCGGCTATGGCCGCTGTCCCGGGCCGCTGCCCCCAAGTTCCTCCATGACCTGACCGGATCGGGCAGCACGCTGATCCGCGCCACCTACGAGCGGCTCGCCCCGCTGACGGGAGACCGCATCATGGTGGTCACCGGGCAGGCGCACCGCACCGCCGTGCTGGCGCAGCTTCCCGAGCTGGGCGATGACAACCTGGTGCTGGAGAGCGAACCGAAGGATTCGGCGGCCGCGATCGGGCTGGCCGCGGCGATCCTGAGCCGGCGCGATCCGGACACCATCATGGGTTCCTTCGCCGCCGACCAGGTGATCGGTCCGGTGGAGGTCTTCCAGGAGGCCGTCCGCGAAGCCGTCGCCACCGCGGCCACCGGCAAGATCGTCACGATCGGCATCCGGCCCACCCTGCCCTCGACCGCCTTCGGCTACATCCGCCAGTCCGGCCGCCTTGACGTCGAGGGCGCCCCCAGCGCGATGGCCGTCGCCGAGTTCGTCGAAAAGCCCGGGGAGGACCTGGCCCGCAAGTACCTCGCCAGCGGCGACTACCTGTGGAACGCCGGCATGTTCGTCGCCCCGGTGGGCCTGATGCTGCGCCACCTGGCGGCCAGCGAACCCGAACTCTACGTGGGCCTGATGGAGATCGCCGCCGCCTGGGACACCCCGATCCGCGACGAGGTCATGGCCCGCATCTGGCCGGACCTGCCCAAGACCGCCATCGACTACGCGGTCGCCGAGCCGGCCGCCGCGGCCGGCGACGTGGCCATGATCCCGGGCGTGTTCACCTGGGACGACGTGGGGGACTTCGCGGCGATCGGGCGCCTGAACCCGGCCAGCGAAAGCAACAACATCACGGTCCTCGGCGAGGGGGCGCGCGTCTACGCGGACCAGGCCTCCGGCGTCGTCGTCTCCGACACCAAGCGCGTGATCGCGCTCATCGGGATCTCCGACGTGGTGGTGGTGGACACCCCGGACGCGCTCCTGGTCACCACCAAGGACCACGCGCAGTCGGTGAAAAAGGCCGTCGAACACCTCAAGGCCGCCGGCGACGTCGACGTCCTTTAGCCGGGACGTGCGCGGCACCCGCCACGGCGGCGCCGCGTCATTGCGGGGCGGCGGCGCTGCCGGAGGAGGGAAACCCGAGTAGGGTTTTGCCGTGCGATTCACTTCCGAGGCCCAGTACCAGATTCCGACGCTCGCCGGCTGGGTGGACCCGCTGGTCGACCGGTTGGTCGAGTTCCGGCGGGACATCCACGCGAACCCGGAACTGTCCTTCCGCGAGTTCCGGACCACCGGCCGGATCATCGCCGCCCTCGAGGAGGCCGGGCTGGTCCCGCAGCGGTTCGAGGGGGTCGGGGCGTTCGTCGACGTGGGTAGCGGCCCGATCGCCCTGGGGCTGCGGGCGGACATCGACGCGCTGCCGGTCCTCGAGGAGACCGACCTGCCCTACGCCTCCGGCAACGAGGGCGTCTGCCACGCCTGCGGCCACGACATCCACACCACCGTGATGCTCGGCGTCGCGCTGCTGCTCAAGAACATGGACGACGCCGGCCAGCTCCACGGCCGCGTCCGCGTCATCTTCCAGCCGGCCGAGGAGACGCTGCCCAGCGGCGCGCTCTTCGTCATCTCCCAGGGGGCGCTCGAAGGGGTTCCGCGCATCCTGGCCCTCCACTGCGAGCCGCGCATCGACGCCGGGAAGATCGGCACTCGCATCGGCGCTATCACCAGCGCCAGCGACACGATCAAGATCGAGCTCACCGGCCGCGGCGGCCACACCTCCCGCCCCCACCTCACCGAGGACATGGTCTTCGCGCTGGCCCAGATCGCGGTGAACGTGCCCGCGGTGCTGAACCGGCGCATCGACGTGCGCAGCGCCGTGTCCGTGGTGTGGGGACAGATCCACGCCGGTTCGGCTCCCAACGCGATTCCCGCCTCCGGCTACATGGCCGGCACCATGCGCTGCCTGGACGCGGCGGCCTGGCACAGCGCCGGGGAACTGCTGGACGAGGTGGTGCGCCAGGTCGCCGCGCCCTACGGGGTGGACGTGAAGCTGGAACACATTCGCGGCGTGCCCCCGGTGGTCAACACCGAGGAGGAGACGGAGCTGATCGAGGACGCCGCCCGCGCCGAGATCGGCTCGTCCTCGATCGTGCTGACCCCGCAGTCGATGGGCGGGGAAGACTTCGCCTGGATGACGCAGCGGATCCCGGGAGCCATGATGCGCCTGGGCACCCGGACCCCCGGCGGGGACACCTACGACCTCCACCGGGGCGACTACATCCCGGACGAAAAGGCGATCGCCGTCGGCGTGCGCGTGATGGCCCGGGCCGCGCTGCGCGCCATCGCCACGTACGGAACGCAGGATTCGGAGCCGGTCGAGGCGTAGCCCCCGCACCCCGCCTTCCCCCTGCATGAAGGCGGAATCCAGCGTGAAGGCGCAATCCACAGTGCAATCCCCCGTGAAGGAGCAGCCGATGCCGGATGCCACGCCCCAGCCCCCACCATCCGAGCCCGTGGTGACCGAGGCGGAGTGGGAACGCCTGGCCCAGGCGGCCCGCGAGGCGGCCACCCGCGCCTACGTGCCCTATTCCGGGTTTCCGGTCGGTGCCGCCGCCCTGACCGAGGACGGGCGGATGGTCACCGGGTGCAACGTGGAGAATGCCTCCTACGGGGTGACGCTCTGCGCCGAATGCACGCTGGTCGGCCAGCTGCACCTGACCGGCGGCGGAAAGCTGCGCGCCTTCTACTGCGTGGACGGGCGCGGCAACGTGCTGATGCCGTGCGGGCGCTGCCGCCAGCTGCTCCACGAGCACCGCGGCGCCGGCATGCGCCTGATGACCGTCAGCGGCGTCCGGACCATGGACGAGGTCCTGCCGGACGCCTTCGGTCCCAACAACCTGTTCTGACCGCCGCGCGGCACCCGCGAACCCACGAAAGGCAGCCATGACCACTGAGGCCTTCGACGCCGTCGACATCATCCGCACCAAGCGGGACAAGGGAACGCTCAGCGCCGCCCAGATCGACTGGACCATCGACGCGTACACCCGCGGCGCGATCGCCGAGGAGCAGATGGCCGCGCTGAACATGGCCATCCTGCTCAACGGGATGGACCGCGCGGAGATTTTCCGCTGGACGGCGGCGATGATCGCCTCGGGGGAGCGGATGGACTTCTCCGCGCTGCGCACCCCGGACGGCCGCGTGAAGGCGACCGTGGACAAACACTCCACCGGCGGGGTGGGGGACAAGATCACCCTGCCGCTGGCCCCGCTGGTGGCCGTCTTCGGCGTCGCGGTGCCCCAGCTGAGCGGCCGCGGGCTCGGGCACACCGGCGGCACCCTGGACAAGCTCGAAGCCATCCCCGGCTGGCGTGCGGGGCTGTCCAACGCGGAGATGATGTCCCAGCTCCAGGACGTCGGGGCGGTGGTCTGCGCCGCAGGGTCCGGGCTGGCCCCGGCGGACAGGAAGCTGTACGCCCTGCGCGACGTCACCGGGACCGTCGAGTCGATCCCGCTGATCGCCAGCTCCATCATGAGCAAGAAGATCGCCGAGGGCACCGGGGCGCTGGTCCTGGACGTGAAGGTCGGCTCCGGGGCGTTCATGAAGGACCAGGCCTCCGCCCGCGAGCTCGCCGAAACCATGGTCGCCCTCGGCACCGATGCCGGGGTGCGGACCGTGGCCCTGCTGACCGACATGCAGACACCGCTCGGGCTGACCGCGGGCAACGCGATCGAGGTCGAGGAGTCCGTGGAGGTGCTGGCCGGGGGCGGCCCGGCCGACGTCGTCGAACTCACCGTCCGCCTGGCCGAGGAGATGCTCGAGGCCGCCGGAATCCACGGGGCGGACCCGGCCGCGGCGCTGCGCGACGGCCGCGCGATGGACGTGTGGAACCGCATGGTCGCCGCCCAGGGCGGGGACCCGCACGCCAAGCTCCCGGTCGCCCGGGAAACGGACACCGTGTACGCCCAGGCGGACGGGGTGCTGGTGGAGCTGGACGCGCACGCCGTCGGGGTGGCCGCCTGGCGGCTCGGCGCCGGCCGGGCCCGCAAGGAGCACGCGGTGCAGGCCGGGGCCGGGGTGCGCCTGCACGCCAAGCCGGGGGACACGGTCCGGCGCGGGCAGCCGCTGCTGACGCTGCTGACCGACACCCCGGAGCGGTTCGGCCGGGCCAGGGAGGCCCTCGAGCGGGCCGTGGTGATCGCCCCGGAGGGGGACCGCCCGTCCCGGAGGCTGATCCTGGATCGAATCGGCTGACGCGGGACCCCATCGGCTGGCGCGGGCCGCGCTTCCGGTGGGCGACAATGGTGTGCACCGGCCGATTTCCGTGCCGGTGCCGGCCGCCGCCGGGCGCCGAGGGAAAGCGAACCTACGTGGATGTCATCAATGAGGCCATTCTCCACGCCGCCAACGCGTGGTGGATTCTGCCCATTGTGTACCTGTTCTGCCTGATCGACGGGTTCTTTCCGGTGCTGCCCAGCGAGACCCTGCTGGTGGCGCTGGCCAGCGTCGCGGTGACGACCGGAACGCCGAACATGGTGTTGCTGGCCCTGGTCGGCGCCGCGGGGGCGATCACCGGCGACCAGATCGCCTACCGGCTGGGGCGGCGGATCGGCACCGAACGCTTCCGCTGGATGCGCCTGCGGCGCAGCCGCAAGGCCTTCGCCTTCGCCCACCACGAGCTGATGAAGCGCGGGGCGATGCTCATCTTCACCGCCCGCTACATCCCGATCGGCCGCGTCGCGGTCAACTTCACCGCCGGGGCCACCCGCTACCCGCTGGGCCGCTTCACCGTGCTGGACATCCTCTCCTGCCTGGCCTGGGGCGCCTACTCGGTCGGCGTGGGTGCCTTCGCCGGGCAGTGGTTCCATGACAACAAGGTGCTCGGCATCGGGCTCTCGATCGTGGTCGCGATCATCCTGGGCTACCTGCTGGACCGGATCGTGTACGCCATCCTGCGGCGGCTGGGCAAGCAGACCGAGGCCCCGGAGTACGAGCTGATGAAGGTGGAGGAGGCCGACGGCGACGCCGCCTGACGTGGGCGCGGGCGCTATCGCGGGCCCCGGCCCCGCAGTAGGCTGGTCGGGTGACTGACGAGCTGATCCACACCGCATACGACCCCGACTTCGACTTCCGCAGCCTCCCCAAGGTGTCGCTGCACGACCACCTCGACGGCGGCCTGCGCCCCGCCACCATCATCGAACTGGCCGCCGCGGCCGGGCACGAGCTGCCCGCCACCGATCCGGAGGCCCTCGGCGCGTGGTTCCGCGACTCCGCCGACTCCGGCTCGCTGGTGCGCTACCTGGAGACCTTCGACCACACCATTGCGGTCATGCAGACCGCCGAGGGGCTGGCCCGCGTGGCCCGCGAGTTCGTCGAGGACCTGGCCGACGACGGCGTCGTGTACGCCGAGGTGCGGTGGGCCCCCGAGCAGCACCTGACCGCCGGCCTGTCCCTGGACGAGGCCGTCGAGGCCGTCCAGGAGGGCCTGGAGGCCGGCGTCGCCGCCGTCGAGGCCAGCGGCCGCCCGATCCAGGTCGGGCAGCTGGTCACCGCCATGCGCCACGCCGACCGCGGCACCGAGATCGCCGAACTGGCCCTGCGCCACCGCGGCCGCGGCGTCGTCGGCTTCGACATCGCCGGCGCCGAGGACGGCTTCCCGCCCTCCCGCATGGCCGAGGCGTTCACCCTGCTCGCCGAGAACTTCTTCCCGGCGACCGTCCACGCCGGCGAGGCCGCCGGGCTGGACAGCATCAAGGACGCGATCGTCGTCGGCCGCGCCCAGCGCCTGGGCCACGGCGTGCGCATCGCCGAGGACATCGAGGTGCAGTTCGGGGGCCAGGACGACGACGGCGAGGAGGTCGGCGAGGACACCGGCCTGGTGAGCCTGGGACCGGTGGCGAACTGGGTCCGCGACCGCGGCATCGCCTTGGAGATCTGCCCATCCTCCAACCTGCAGACCGGGGCCACCGCCGAGTTCGGCGAGGGCATCGAAGCGCACCCGATCGACCTGCTCTACCAGACCGGCTTCAACGTCACCGTCAGCCCGGACAACCGCCTGATGAGCGGCACCACGCTCTCCGACGAGTTCGAACTGCTGGTCGAGGCCTTCGACTACGACCTCGACGACCTGCTGGAGCTGACCCTCAACGCGGCCGAGGCCGCCTTCCTGCCGCTCGAGGAGCGCGAGGCGCTGGTGGAGTACATCAACAACGCCTACGCGGAGCTCTCCGGCGAGGACGCGGTCGACGAACTGGACGACGAGTTCGAGGACGAGTTCGAGGACGAGGAGTAGCCGGGATGGGCGCCGCCGTCGACCGGCTGGTGGAGGTCGTTGCCGCCCTGCGCGAGCACTGCCTCTGGACGGCGGCGCTCACCCACGAGGGGCTCGTCGAGTACCTCGTGGAGGAGTCCTACGAGCTTCTCGAAACAATCGAGGAGCACCGGCCCGACGAGGAGCTGCGCGGGGAACTGGCCGACGTGCTGCTGCAGGTGGTGCTGCATGCGCGGATCGCCTCCGAGCGGGGAGCCTTCGACCTCGAGGGGATCGCGCGGACGCTGACGGAGAAAATGATCCGCCGCAACACTCACGTGTTTGCCCCGGACGGGACGCTCCGGGAGAGCTTCCCTGACTCCATCGAGGAGATCGTGCGGTCCTGGGACGCCGCCAAACGCGCCGAGCGGCCCGAACGCACCGACCCGTTCGCCGGGCTGCCCCGGCACCTACCGGCCCTGGTGTTCGCGGACAAGGCCCTGGGGCGCGGCGAGCGCTGGCTCGCGCTGGAGAACGGCGGTGGCGGGCCGGAGCCCGCGGACACGCCGGCGGCGCCGGAAGGGGACTTCGGGCGGGACCGGGCCGTTTTTGCCACCGAGGAGGAGCTTGGGGAGCACCTTCTCGGGATTGTCCGCGCGGCACGGGCCGCCGGACTGGACGCGGAGCGCGCGCTGCGCGCCGCCGTCGTCCGCCACACCGAGACCGGATGGCGCGCACCGCGCTGACCACAACCGAGGGGGACGGGACATATGGGGACTTGGGGAACCGGGCCGTTCGAGAACGACGGCGGCCTTGACTGGATCGACGAAATCGCCCGCGGCGGGACCGACCTCGCGCGGTTCCGCGCGGGGTTCGAGGCCGAACTGTCCGCCGACGGATACGTCGGCGAATACGGCGACGGGGTGCTGGCCCTGCTGCGGATTGCCCGGATGGTGGATGATGGCCGGCCCGTGGCCGAGGCCCCGATCCCGGCCGGCGGCACCGGAGAGGACCCGGCCGGGATCCGGCTGGAGGACTTCCGGGCCGGGCTGACCCCCGAATACCGCGGCTGGCTGGCCGCCGCCGCGGACAGGGTCCTGAGCCCGACGGCCTCGGACCTCTACGACCGGTGGGCGCTCACGGACGACCTGGACCAGTGGCTCGCCACCGCGCGGGAGGACCTGGAGTATCTGCGGACGGGGCTGGAGCACCCGCCGGCGGAGCCGGAGACGGAACCGGAGGGGCCGTCCGCCCGCTTCTGAAACGCCCGTCCGCAACATGGACCCAAGCTTCGTTAACCGGCCCGGCATCAGGCTAGGCTAGGGCACTGGCAACGGGGCCTTTTCTGCTGTGCGGTCCCGACCCACCAAACACACCACGAAGGAGCACCTTCCATGGCCCTGATCGATGCCATCCACGCCCGCGAGATCCTGGATTCGCGCGGCAACCCGACCGTCGAGGTTGAGGTCCTGCTGTCCGACGGCTCGATGGGCCGCGCCGCCGTCCCGTCCGGAGCCTCCACCGGAGCCTTCGAGGCCGTCGAGCGCCGCGACGACGACAAGGGCCGCTACCTGGGCAAGGGCGTCCAGAAGGCCGTCGAGGCCGTCATCGACACCATCCAGCCGGCCCTCGTGGGCATGGACGCCACCGACCAGCGCGCCATCGACCAGATCATGATCGACCTGGACGGCACCGCCAACAAGTCCAACCTGGGCGCCAACGCCATCCTGGGCGTCTCCCTGGCCGTGGCCAACGCCGCCGCCGAGTCCTCCAACCTGCCGCTGTACAAGTACCTGGGCGGACCGAACGCCCACGTGCTGCCGGTGCCGCTGATGAACATCCTCAACGGCGGTTCCCACGCCGACTCCGATGTGGACATCCAGGAGTTCATGATCGTCCCGGTGGGCGCCGCGACCTTCTCCGAGGGCCTGCGCTGGGGCGTGGAGGTCTACCACTCCCTGAAGTCCGTGCTCAAGGAGAAGAACCTCTCCACCGGCCTCGGTGACGAGGGCGGCTTCGCCCCGAACCTGCCGAGCAACCGCGCGGCGCTGGAGCTGATCTCCGAGGCCATCGCCACGGCCGGCTACACCCTGGGCGAGGACATCGCCCTGGCCCTGGACGTCGCGTCCTCCGAGTTCTACAAGGACGGCGCCTACCAGTTCGAGGGCAAGTCCCGCAGCGCCCAGGAGATGAGCGACTACTACGCCCAGCTGGTCGCCGACTTCCCGCTGGTGTCCATCGAGGACCCGCTGGACGAGGACGACTGGGACGGCTGGAAGACCCTCACCGACGCCATCGGCGAGAAGGTCCAGCTGGTCGGCGACGACCTGTTCGTCACCAACCCGGAGCGCCTGCAGGACGGCATCGACAAGGGCACCGCCAACTCGCTGCTCGTGAAGGTGAACCAGATCGGCTCCCTGACGGAGACCCTGGACGCCGTCGCCCTGGCCCAGCGCAACCGCTACACCACCATCACCTCGCACCGCTCCGGCGAGACCGAGGACACCACCATCGCCGACATCGCGGTGGCCACCAACGCCGGACAGATCAAGACCGGCGCCCCGGCCCGCTCCGAGCGCGTGGCGAAGTACAACCAGCTGCTCCGCATCGAGGAGGAGCTGGGCGACGCCGCCGTCTACGCCGGAAAGGGCGCGTTCCCGCGTTTCACCGCCTAGCGGACGCGAACACCCCGTAGTGTCGTGAGGGGAGCCGCCCGGTAGGGTGGTTCCCCTCACGCACTGAATCATCCAGCGCAGCTTCGCAACACGCAGTGCGGGCCTGGTCGCCGTTGGGCGGCCATCCCGCCGCCACCGAAGGCGCAGCAGACCGGCAGGAGTTCGATGGCCACCCGACGTCCCAACATGCCGCGCGCAACCGGCGCCGGCGGGCCGCAGGACGCCAGGACCGCGTCCGGCTCCGGCGCGGGGGATGCGGCACCGGAACGCCTCGCGAAGGTCATCCCGCTCGGCGCGGTCCCGCACACCGAAGACCAGCACGCCCAGGACCCGGACACCGCGGCCCGTTCCGGCGGCGGCGCGGACCGGCGTGCGGCCCGCCCCGTGCCGCGGCCCCAGATCCCGCGGAAGGGCCAGTCGGCGCGCAAGTCCCAGCCGGCGCCGGCCGAGCGGCCGGCCCGGGCCAGCCAGCCCGCGCCGAAGAGCCAGCCGGCGCGGAAGTCCCAGCCGGCGCCCAAGCCGGCCGGCCGCGGCGCCAAGGGGCCGGCGTCGGAACAGCGTGCCCGCGAGCGGGCCGAACTCTCCGGGGCCATCAGGGCCGGCGCGGCCACCGGCGGGCAGGAGGCCCGTCCGGTGGCCGATCCGGAGGCCCGTCCGGTTCCCGCCCGGACCTTCTCCGGGCGGATGCTCGCCCTGGCGCTGGTGCTGGTGACGATCACCGTGCTGCTGCTGCCCAGCGTGGGCACCTACGCGCGCCAGCGCTCCGAGCTGGAGACCCTGCGTTTCTCGATCCAGGCCAAGACCGCCGAGCAGGCCGACCTCAAGCAGCAGATCGCCCGCTGGGACGATCCGGCCTACATCAAGCAGCAGGCGCGCGATCGCATAAACTTGGTCATGCCCGGCGAACGGAAGTACATGGTGATCGGCGAGGTCGCCGAGGACGAGGCCGTGCCGGTCAACGAGAGCCCCAACCAGGTCCGCACCGACCTGCCGTGGATGGATGCGCTGTGGGACACCGTCAAGCGCTCCGCCACGGACTGACGACACCAGGAGGACCCGTGGCGGCCACCCCCCACATCCCAGCCCACAACGAGGCCCTCGACGCCGCCGAGCGCGTGCCGAGCGCCGCGGACTTGGACACCCTCAGCCGCCAGCTGGGGCGGCCCGTGCGCGATGTCGCCGAGATCGGCGCCCGCTGCGTCTGCGGCAACCCGCTCGTGGCCACCACCGCCCCGCGGCTGTCCTCGGGCATCCCGTTCCCGACGACGTACTACCTGACCCATCCGGTGATCACCGCCGCCGTCTCCCGGCTGGAGGCCGCCGGCGAGATGGTCGGAATGACCGAACGCCTCGGCACCGACCCGGAACTGGCGGCGGCCTACCGCGGCGCCCACGAGCACTACCTGGCCGTGCGCGACGCCATCGGCGCGCGCACCGGCGTCGGACCCGTCCCCGAGATCGCCGGCATCTCCGCCGGCGGCATGCCCACCCGCGTGAAGTGCCTGCACGTGCTGGTGGGCCATTCGCTGGCCGCCGGACCGGGCGTGAACCCGCTCGGCGACGAGGCGCTGGAGAAGATCTCCGAATGGTGGACCAAGGACCGGTGCTACTGCTCCGGCGCCTGGGACACCACCGGCGAGGTCCCCAACCGCGACCGCAGCCGCCACGTGAAGACCCAGGCCGGGGACCCGGCGGAGAAGAAGCGTGCGCGCGCCGCCGCCCGCGCGGCCCTCGCGGCCGACCAGGCTGGTTCCGGACCGGACGACGCCGGGAGCGTCGCTTGATGCGCGTCGCCGCGATCGACTGCGGCACCAACTCGATCCGCCTGCTGATCGCCGACGTCACCGAGCACAACGGCGTTGCCCGCCTCACCGACGTCGTGCGGCTGATGCGCGTTGTCCGCCTGGGCCAGGGCGTCGACGCCACCGGGCGGCTGGCCCCCGAGGCCCTGGAGCGCACCTTTGCCGCCTTGGACGAGTACGCGGAACTGATCCGCGAGCACCGCGCCGACGTCGTGCGCTTCGTGGCGACCTCCGCCACCCGCGACGCCTCCAACCGGGAGGAGTTCGTCGACGGCGTGCGCGCCCGGCTCGGGGTGGAACCGGAGGTGGTGGCCGGGGAGGAGGAGGCGCAGCTGAGCTTCGCCGGCGCCGTCTCGGTGTTCCCGCCGCTGGCCGGGGAAAAGGTCCTGGTCGTGGACCTCGGAGGCGGGTCCACCGAGTTCGTGGTCGGGGGAGCGCAGGGCGTCGAAGCGGCGCTGAGCGTGGACATGGGCTGCGTGCGCTTCACCGAGCGTTTCCTGCACGACGATCCGCCGACCGCGCAGCAGGTCGCCGCCGCCGAGGCGGAGGCCGACCGGCTGCTGGACGAGGTCTCGCGCACCGTGCCCCTCGGCGAGGCCACCCGCGTGATCGGGGTCGCCGGCTCGATCACCACCGTCACCGCGCACGCCCTTGACCTGAACGAGTACAGCTCCAGCGCGATCGACGGCGCCGAACTGCCCATCCGCGTGGTCGAGGCCGCCGCGAGCGAACTGCTCTCCTTCCCCCGCACGCGCCGCGCCGGACTGCCCTTCATGCATCCGGGCCGCGTCGACGTGATCGGGGCCGGCGCGCTGATCTGGCGCACCATCCTGCGCCGGCTCGAACGCGGGACCCGCGGGGGAATCGACACGGCCGTGGCCAGTGAGCACGATATCCTCGACGGGATCGCCCTCGGGCTGCCCCCGCGCACCCGGTGACCCGGTCCAGTAGCCCGAGCCATGGAGGTGTCCACATGAGGCCCAGCGCACTGCTGCGTGCCCGGCCCGCGGTCGGCGCCGCACTTGCCGCCGCGCTGGCCCTCGGAACGGCGCTGGCCGCCGCTCCCGCCGCCAGCGCCGATGCCGTGCGCGATGAGCAGTATTGGCTGAAGTCCTTCGGGATCGAGAAGGCCTGGGCCGAGACCAAGGGTGCCGGGGTCACAGTCGCCGTGATCGACACCGGCATCGACGCCAGCCACCCCGACCTGCACGGCCAGGTCGTGGGAGGCACCGACGTCTCCGGGGCCGGCAAGAAGGGCGGGACCGGTCCCATCGGCGCCCTCCCCGAGCACGGCACCCTGGTGGCCACCCTGCTGGCCGGACACGGCAACAACGGGGCGGAGATCGCCCGGGCCGAGGCGGAGAACGGCGTCCAGCGCACCGCGTGGGAACGAGCCGCCGCCGAGGCCAAGGCCAGCGGAAACCCGGTTCCCGCCGAACCCGCCGCCGTGAAGGTCCCCAAGCCCGGACCCGGCCCCGACGGGATCGTCGGTGTCGCCCCCGAGGCCGACCTGCTGGCCGTCTCGCTGTGGCTCGGATCGGCCAACCCGGGGGGCGTGGACGTCGAGGACCAGGTGCCGCGGGCGGTCCGCTGGGCCGTCGACCACGGCGCCTCCGTCATCAACATGTCGCTCGGATCCACCACCCCCGAGTGGCCCAAGAGCTGGGACGACGCCTTCCTCTACGCGGAGCGGAAGGACGTGGTCATCGTGGCCGCGGCCGGCAACCGCGCCGGCGGGATGGCCCAGGTCGGCGCCCCGGCCACCATCCCGGGCGTGCTGACCGTCGCCGGGGTGGACAAGGACGGCAAGGCCAGCTGGGATTCCTCCACGACCGGGATCAGCATCGGCGTCGCCGCCCCTGCCGAACCCCTGGTCGGCGGCCTGCCCGAGGGCGGCTACGCGACCTGGTCCGGCACCTCCGGGGCCGCGCCGCTGGTGGCGGGGGTCGCGGCGCTGATCCGGGCCAAGTACCCGGACCTGCCCGCCCGCGACGTCGCCAACCGCATCCTGGCCACGGCCCGCGACACGGGAGACCCGGGCGTGGACAACCTCTACGGGCACGGCCTGCTGGACGCCTACGCGGCCCTGACCGCGGACGTGCCCGCCGTGGCGGTCAACCCGATGGACACCATCGCCGAATGGATCCGCGTCCACCGCCGCGGGAGCGCGGCCTCCTCCTCCGGGGCCGCCGTCCCGTCCGCCGAATCGACGGTGCCCGTGGCGCAGGCTCCCGCCGCGGTGCAGCCCGGCCCGCCCGGGGGAGCGCTCCCCGCCGTCGTGCTGGCGGCCTTCGGGATCCTCTTCGCCGCGACCGTGGCCGGCGGCACCGTGCACCTGCTGCGGACGGGCCGCCGCGAGCGCTCCCTCCGTGCGGCGGAGGCGACCGTGGCCGAACTGGTGGTCGCGGCTCCGGGCCGCCGCCACGACGTGTTCGACGACCTTCCCGAGGCCTGACCGCGGCGTTTCCGGGGAGGTCGCGGGGAGCTAGTGAAGGTTTTCACATAATCCCCCAAAGGGGGCTATGATGGTTTGCATGGCACTCACCCCCCAACTTTCCGATCGTCCGCGCGTCCTCGTGGTCGGCGGTGGCTACGTAGGTCTGTACGTGGCCATGAAGCTGCAGAAGAAGGTCAAGGCGCACGGCGGCATCGTGACCGTCGTGGATCCGCTGCCCTACATGACCTACCAGCCGTTCCTTCCGGAGGTCGCTGGTGGCCAGATCGAGGCCCGCCACGCGGTCGTCTCGCACCGCAAGCACCTGAAGGATTCCGAGCTCATCAGCGGCAGCGTCACCGCGATCGACCACGCCAACCACAAGGCCGTCATCGCCCCGGCCGAGGGCGAGCCGTTCGAGATCGAGTACCGCGACGTCGTCGTTGCCGCCGGCGCGATCACCCGCACCTTCCCGATTCCGGGCCTGGCCGACCAGGGCATCGGCCTGAAGACCATCGAAGAGGCCGTCGCGCTGCGCAACAAGGTGCTGGAGCGCATCGAGACCGCGTCGATGATGACCGACGAGGCCGCCCGCAAGCGTGCGCTGACCTTCGCCGTCGTCGGCGGCGGCTTCGCCGGCATCGAGGCGATCACCGAGATCCAGGACATGGCCCGCGCAGCCGTGGCCAAGAACGACCGCCTCGAGCCGTCCGACGTGCGCTTCGTCCTGATCGAGGCCATGGGCCGCATCATGCCCGAGGTCACCGAGGAGCAGGCGCTGTGGGTCATCGACCACATGCGCAGCCGCGGCATCGAGGTCCTGCTGAACACCTCCCTGGCCAACGCCGAGGGCGGGCTGCTCAAGCTCATCAACATGGCGGACAAGTCCCCGGCCCAGGAATTCGAGGCCGACACCCTGATCTGGACCGCCGGCGTGCAGGCCAACCCGATGGTGCGCTCCACCGACTTCAACATCGAACCGCGCGGCCGCGTCACCACCGGCGCCGACCTGCGGATCGTTGACGCCGAGGGCAACCCGCTCGAGGGTGCCTGGGCGGCCGGCGACGTGGCCGCGGTGCCCGACCTGACCGGCGGCCTGCCGGACGGCACCTGCGTGCCCAACGCCCAGCACGCGGTGCGCCAGGCCAAGCGCCTGGCGAAGAACCTCTATGCCGCCCGCTACGGCGCGGGCTCCATCAAGGAGTACAAGCACAAGAACCTCGGCGCCGTCGCCGGCTTCGGCTCCTGGAAGGGTGTCGCCAAGGTCCTGGGCATCAAGCTCAAGGGCTGGCCGGCCTGGATGGCCCACCGCGGCTACCACGGCATGGCCATGCCGACGTTCGAGCGCAAGTTCCGCGTGGTCAGCGGCTGGTTCTGGTCCCTGTTCTTCAACCGCGACATGACCCAGATCTCCGACCTGGACAACCCGCGCCGCCAGTTCGTCGAGGCCGCCACGCCGAAGCCGAAGCCGGCCGAGAAGCCCGCCGAGGTCGAGGCCAAGGCCGCCGCGCCGGTCCAGCCTGTCGCGCAGGGCACCGCCAAGCCCGCCAGGACCCCGGTCAAGAAGTAGCGCAGCCGCACTGCCGCCGTCGAGGCCGTCCCCACTATGGGGGCGGCCTCGGTGCTTAACCGGCGGTTCCTGGCAGGCGGGCCTCACTGCCGCGGCCAAAAGCCCCCGGCGCGCAACGCTGCTTGGGAAGTGCACCTTATTCGCGGCGCATAAGGTGCACTTCCCAAGCAGCGTTGCGCGGGTGACCGCAACCGCGGATCGAGTAGGCTGGACGGGTGCCGCCCCCATGGCCCAATTGGGAGAGGCGGGGGACTTAAAATCCTTGTGTTGTGGGTTCGAGTCCCACTGGGGGCACCATTCATCGGCCCTATTTCCCTGTAATTTCGGGGAAGCAGGGCTGCCCTCCTTTTTGGCCCGATGGCCGAAAGGACGGCCATGCCTTGGGCTTCGGGGTCGAGGTGCCGCTGCGTCGTTTGCCTGCTAGCGTGCCCGCCCATCCATTGGCCGAGAGCCGGGACGACCTCGGATTCAGCATCGCCGGTCTCCGGTCATGCTTGCGCTTTCCGGTCGTATCGAACTCGGACTCATGGAGCTTCTTGATCGAGTCGGATTTCACGGACCCGTCCCACCGCACGACCAGGCACCCGTCGCCTGCTCCGTGGACGTTTTCGGCACGCAGGACGAGTGCCTCGGAGTTGCGGGACGCGGCGATCTCGTCCGCGAAGGCCTCCCACCGAGCCGGCGCCGGCTAGTGAAGCGAGTGCCGCTCGGCAGGAAACCCGTGGGGCTGTAGGGCGCCTACAGGGAATTGACGATATCTTTTTTCCGCTACGGAATCCGTTGTCGGTGAGGCGCGGCCATGCGAACATTCGGCTACGGAATCCTTCGAACGGATCGCCACCACTTCAGAAAAATCCGCGGCACGACGCCGGATGACTGTGACTGCACCAAGCCTCGGGCTCCCGCCGCGCTACGCCGCCGGAACCGAACCCCACACAAGCTGGACTCACACAGGAACCGTCATGCCCACCATCCGAAGAAATCGCCGGGGACGCCTGTTCACCCTCGCTGCCGCCCCCGCCCTGCTGACCGCCCTGCTCCTCCCGCTGGGCGCCTCCACCGCGTCGGCGGAGGCCTATCCCCGCACGGTGACACTGCGGGACTGCACCCTGACGCTCAACCGCCCCTACGAGAGCACCAAGCCGGGTGAAGTCATCCAGGATGCCACCCATTGGGGGTCCATCACCTGCAACAGCAACCGCAAGGTCACCGTCTACCTGCAGGCCATGGAGAACGACGGCAGCGTGAACAGCCTGGCCGGGGATGACAAGATCGGCAAGGGCTTCGCTGGCACCTACGACCTCAAGGCCGGAGTCGCCCAGCGCGTCAGCTACAGGGCAACCGTTCCGGACTGGGACAAGGACCATCGGGCCGACATCTTTACGCTGGGGTCCTTCAGGATCCACACCGGCGGCAACGAGGTGGAATCGGGACTGGCCCAGTCGAGGGAGCGCGTTATCCCGATCAAGCCCCAATAGCCGCATCCTTCGGCGGTCCTTCCCGCGACCGGCAACGCGCAGGCTCTGGGGAGCCGCGTGAACCGGTCCGGTGGGTGGCACTCACTGAGGCATCAATCACGACGAATTCAACGCCTCCCTGGCCGAGGCCAGCGCCTATCACCAGGTGCAACCAACCTGCTGGCTGAGTACAGCTAGAGGTAGAGCCCCATGGCGGTGTCCGGGTCCTCCGGTTGGGCCACCGCGTGCACGTCGCGCTCGCGCAGCAGGATGTACTCCCTGGCCCCGACCTCCACCTCGGAGCGGTCCTCCGGGTCGAACAGCACGCGGTCTCCCGGGCTGACCTGGCGCACGTTGGGCCCGGTCGCCACCACTTGGGCCCACGCCAGCCGCTTCCCGATCTGGGCGGTGGCGGGAATGACGATCCCGGACGCCGAACGCCGCTCCGCCGCGTCCTTGTCCAGCAGGACCAGGAGGCGGTCGTGCAGCATACGCAGGGGCAGGGAAGTGGGAATCTCGGTCACGATGTCCTTCACGGTGGGATTGTTACGGTTTCATGAGAAAACCCGGGAGCGGGACCTTATCGCAGCGCCCGGACGTTGTGCCACGTAGGCTACTTTAAACAACCACCAGAGGAGAGATCCGCATGGCACTCGGGGGCAACCCGGTCTTCAACTCGAAGACTTACCGCGAAGAGATCCGTCCCGGCGGCGCGCCGTCGGCCACCCAGGCTCCGCAGCAGTACGGCCAGTACGGCCAGTACGGGCAGCTGAGCCCGCAGCAGCTCCAGGACATGTACAACAAGCCGGCGGCGGGACCCGCGCAGACCGGCCGCATGACGTTCAACGACGTGGTGGCCAAGACCACGCTGACCTTCATCGTGCTGCTCGCCGGCGCGTTCATCGGCTGGCAGATCCCCGCCCTGATGCTTCCGGGCGTGCTGATCGGCCTGGTCCTGGGCCTGGTCAACAGCTTCAAGAAGGAACCGTCGCCGGTCCTGATCCTGCTCTACGCCGCGGCCGAGGGCCTGTTCATCGGCGGCCTCTCCGGGCTGCTGGAGACCATGTACCCGGGCATCGCGGTCCAGGCCGTCGCCGCCACGCTGAGCGTGTTCGCGGTGGTCCTGGTGCTGTACCGCTCCGGCAAGTACCGCGCCACCCCGAAGATGACCCGCATGTTCATGATCGCCATGATCGGCTACCTGGTCTTCGGCGTCGTGAACCTGGTGCTCTCCCTGACGGGGGTGGTCGACGGCATGTTCGGCCTGCGCAGCGGCTGGATCGGCCTGGCCATCGGCGCCTTGGCCGTGCTGCTGGCCACCTACTCGCTGGTGCTCGACTTCACCTCCATCGAGGAGGGCGTCCGCAACGGCGCCCCGGAGAGGTTCGCCTGGATGTGCGCCTTCGGCCTGACCGTCACCATGGTCTGGCTCTACGTGGAGATCCTGCGCATCATCGCGATCATCCGCGAGATGGCGGAGTAGTCCGCAGCGGAACCACAGCACTGAAGGACGACGGCGGAAGGCGACTTCCGCCGTCGTCCTTTCCGTTCCGGCCACGTGCGGCGCCGGAACCGCTAAGCGCGGGGCAGTCGGGTCCCTGCGTGGCGACGAAGTCGACACGAAAGGGCCTGCCCCGCGCGCTAGCGTAAGGCCAGAACCACCATGGGGACAGGGACGTTGGAGGGATTCGAGCAAGGATGGCAGATGAGCGGGAACCGCACATGAGCGGCCAGGAGACAGTCCGGGACACGGGAGCGGCGGTCACGGGGCGCCAGTTCACGATCCGCAACGGCGGGGCGGAGGCGACAATCACCGAGCTGGCGGCCGCCCTGCGCACCTACCGGCGGCAGGGGACCGACCTGGTCCAGCCGTTCTCGGCGGACGAACTGCCGCCGGGGGGATCCGGGATCCTCATGGCCCCGTGGGGCAACCGCGTCCGGGACGGGAAGTGGCTGCTGGACGGCAAGGTGCAGCAGTTGGACCTGACAGAGCCCTCCCGCGGCAACGCCTCGCACGGGCTCCTGCGCAACACCGGCTACGCGGTGGCGTCCGCCGCCCCCGACGCGGTGACCCTGGCCGGCGAGATCTTCCCCCAGCACGGTTTTCCCTTCCGCATGCGGCACACCGCCACCTACGCGCTCGACGCCGGCGGGCACCTGTCGGTGCGCCAGGAACTGGCGAACCTCGGGCGTGCGACGGCCCCGGCGGCCTTCGGCGCCCATCCCTACCTGCGCGTCGGGGACGTCCCGGTGGAGGACCTGGTCCTGACGGTCCGGGGGCAGCGGCGGCTGGTCGCGGACGAACGGCTCATCCCGGTGGGGGAGGAGGCTGTCTCCGGCGACACCGACTTCCGCGGCGGAAAGCGCGTGGGCGACGTGCGCGTCGACGTGGCGATCACGGAACTCGAAGCCGGCCCCGACGGCCGCTACGAGCATGTCCTCGCGGCCCCCGGCGGGCGCAGGGTGGCCCTCTGGGCGGACAAGACATTCCCCTACGCGCATATCTTCGTGACGGACACCTACCGCGGCGAGCCCTTGGCCGTGGCGGTCGAACCGATGAGCGCCCCCGCGGATGCGCTGAACAGTGGACGCTCGCTGGCCTGGCTGGAAACGGGCGAGTCCCTGGTCGGCACCTGGGGAATCAGGTCATGGCTGTGACGCGCCGGCCGTTTCTCTTGGCCCAATGTGTAAGTATGGGCATATGAAGCGCTTCGCAATCCGTGGCATCCGTTCGGGCCAACCGGACTCGGCTGTGCAGGGTCCGGTGGTCGCGCGTCCTGTGGCAGTCCGCCGGGCCGTTTCGCAGCCGGTCGCCGACGCGGCCCGCGACATGCCCTACGGAGTGCGCATCGCCGCAGCCTGGGCCTGGCGGGTCGGGCTCATCATCGCTGTCAGCGGCATCGTCGTCTGGCTGCTGTCCCAGGTGTCGCTGCTGGTCATTCCGGTCATGATCGCGGCCCTGCTCTCCGGCCTGCTCTCCCCGGCCGTCGTGTTCCTGCGCCGCTGGCACGTGCCCAACGGCCTGGCCACGGGCCTGACGATCGTGGCCTTCCTGGGCCTGATCGTCGGGGCGCTCTCGATCGTCGGACGGACCCTGGCCAGCGGCTTCGCAAGCCTGTGGGCCCAGGCCCTGGCCGGCATCTTCCAAGTGGAGGCCTGGCTCTCCCAGGGACCGCTGCAGCTGACCAACGCCCAGATCAACCAGTACATCGACAGCGCACTGAAGCAGTTGCAGAGCAACAGCTCCTCGATCCTCAGCGGCGCGCTCTCCTGGGGCACCACGGTCGGGCACTTCGCCGCGGGCCTGCTGCTGACTCTGTTCGCGCTGATCTTCTTCCTGCTTGAGGGCAACCGCATCTGGAGCTTCCTGGTGGGCCTGATGCCCCGCACCGCCCGGGCGGCCACTGACGGCGCCGGGCGCCGGGGCTGGAGCAGCCTGGTCAACTATGTCCGGGTCCAGCTTTTCGTCGCCTTCATCGACGCCGTGGGCATCGGCCTGGGCGCGTTCATCCTCGGCGTCCCGCTCGCCCTGCCCCTGAGCGTGCTGGTGTTCATCGGCTCGTTCATCCCGATCCTCGGCGCGCTCTTCACCGGCGCGATCGCCGTGCTGTTGGCCCTGGTGGCCAACGGCTGGGTGAACGCACTGATCATGCTCGCGATCGTGCTGGTGGTCCAGCAAGCCGAATCGCACATCCTCCAGCCGCTGATCATGGGCAAGGCCGTCAGCCTGCACCCGCTCGCGGTGGTGCTGGCGGTGGCCGGAGGCTCCATGGTCGCCGGCATCCCCGGCGCCCTGTTTGCGGTCCCGGCGATGGCCATCCTCAACACCGTGGTGCGCTACATCGCGGCCCGCGGCTGGGAAGCGCAGCCCGCCCCCGTGGTGGGCCCGCCGCCGGCGTCCGATCCCGAGGCGGCCCCGGCCGACCTCGACGGCGAGGCCACGCGGCCCACTGCCACCACCTCCTAACGCCCCACTCCCAGTCCACGTTCCAGAAGGTCCCCGATGTTCCAAAAGACCCAACTGCCCGTCACCCTCGCCGACGTCGAGGCCGCCCGCACCGTGCTCGAGGGCGTCGTCGAATACACCCCGGTCCAGCACTCGCGGGCCCTGGGCCTGGCCACCGGATCCGAGGTTTTCCTCAAGTGCGAGAACCTCCAGCGGGCCGGCTCCTTCAAGGTGCGCGGCGCCTACGTGCGCATGGCCAAGCTCAGCCCCGAGGAGAAGGCCCGCGGCGTGGTGGCGGCCTCCGCCGGCAACCATGCCCAGGGCGTGGCCCAGGCGGCCAAGCGCCTGGGCATCAAGGCCCGCATCTACATGCCGCTCGGCGTCGCGCTGCCCAAGCTGACCGCCACCCGGGACCACGGCGCCGAGGTCATCCTGCACGGGCACAACGTGGACGAGGCGCTGGCCGAGGCGCAGCGCTACGCGGAGAGCAGCGGGGCGGTGTTCGTCCCGCCCTACGACGACCCGGACATCATCGCCGGCCAGGGCACGATCGGGCTGGAGCTGCTGGAGCAGCTCCCCGACGTCGACACGGTGCTTATGGGCGTCGGCGGCGGCGGCCTGCTGGCCGGCGTGGCCGTGGCGATCAAGGCCAAGGCCGCCGAGCTCGGCCGCGAGATCAAGGTCATCGGCGTGCAGGCGGAGAACGCGGCCGCGTACCCGCCCTCCCTCGCGGCGGACGCCCTGGTCCCGCTGGAGCGCGTCTCAACAATCGCCGACGGCATCGCGGTCGGCCGGCCCGGCCAGCTGCCGTTCCAGATCATCCGCGAACTGGTGGACGACGTCATCACGGTCAGCGAGGACTCCCTGGCCGCCGCCCTGGTGTTCCTGCTCGAGCGCTCCAAGCTGGTGGTGGAGCCCGCCGGCGCGGTGGGCGTCGCGGCCTTGCTCGACGGCAAGCTCGAGGAGATCGGCGTCCACCCGAAGAAGGTCGCGGTCATCCTCTCCGGCGGCAACATCGACCCGCTGCTGATGCTCAAGGTCATCCAGCGCGGCCTGTCCGTGGCCGGCCGCTACCTGACCGTGCGCATCATGCTCGACGACCGCCCGGGCTCCCTGGCCACGATCTCGCGCGTCATCGCCGAATCCGACGCCAACGTCACCCGCGTGGACCACACCCGGATCGGCGGCGCGCTGAGCATGGGCGATGTCGCGATCACCATCGACATGGAGACCAAGGGCCACACCCACTCGGAGCAGGTCCTGCAGAACCTGCGCGCCGAAGGCTTCCAGCCGGTCGTCGTCCACTAGCGCGCGGGGCAGCAGGCCCCTGCTGCCCCGCGCTGGCGGGGGACGGCCGGCAACGCGAAAGGCCGGCGTCACCGGGGCTGCCCGGGACGCCGGCCTTTCGCCGTGCGGTGCGGTTCCGCTAGCCGGTGTACGGCTTGGCGGAAAGGATCTCCACCGAGATCTCGCGGCCATTCGGCGCGGTGTAGCTCAGCTTGTCGCCGGCCTTCTTGCCGTGCACGGCGGCGCCGATCGGGGACTTCTCGCTGTAGACGTCCAGATCGGAATCGCCCGCCACCTCGCGGGAACCGAACAGGAACACGGTCTTGTCCCCGGCGATGACCGCCTCGACCAGCATGCCGGGCTCGACGATGCCGTCGTCGGCCGGGGCCTCGCCCACGTGGGCCTTGCCCAGCATGTCCTTGAGGTACGCGATGCGTGCCTCGGCCTTGCCCTGCTCTTCCTTGGCGGCGTGGTAGCCGCCGTTCTCCTTCAGGTCACCCTCGGAGCGGGCCTGCTCGATGCGCGCCACGATCTCCGCCCGGCCGGGACCGGACAGGTGCTCGAGTTCGGCGGTCAGGCGCGCGAACGCCTCCTGGGTGAGCCAGACAACAGGTTCGTTGGTGGTGGTCACGGGCTTCTCCTTGGTAGTGACGGGCCTGCCGATCCGTGGACCGGTCGACGCAACTTTCCCGCCTGCGCGAAAGTCTTCCGCAAGCAAAGACCCCGCCTGTGCCGGTGATGAACCTCGGTCCGTCACCAGCATCCGGCGGGGTGGATCGTATTCGGTAGATATTAGCCCCACTTTGGTCCCGCCCCAAGAAGGCGGGGCCCGGGAGGGGTGCCGCGTCGCGAGCTAGTCCAGTTTCCAGCAGCCGCCGATGCCGCCGGTGGTGCCCAGCGCCTCGGTGCGCAGTTCCACGGTGCGGCGCACCTTTTCGCGGCCGGACCCCTCCCCGGCCTCGAACACCACGGACTTCCATCCCACCACCGCATAGCTGTCGTCGAGGACCCTCACGGCGCACTCCACGCGGTCCGCGGCGTTGCGTTCCATGTCGAAGGTGACGGTCGCGCCGGTGGGGGAGAGGATGTCGAAGGCGATGTCCTTGGAGGTCACCTTGGATCCGTCCGTGAACGAAAAGAAGCCGGCCGCGACGACGGCGACGGCCAGCACGGCGGCAATGATGACGTTGCGTTGGCGCTTGCCCAAGGCCCGCTTGGGCGTGCCATAGCGATTGGCTACGCTGGGTTCGGACGTAGCACCGGAAGGCGTGGCGCTGGCAGGTGCCGTTCGGTGGGGGTTCATCCCCACCATTCTACGTCCCCGCCGCGGCCGACCGTGCCGCCGCCGAAGGGAGCAACAGCTAGTGGAACAGCCGCGGACCCGGTCCGTCCCGCCCTCCGATGGCCTGCGCCTGCTGGCCGTCCATGCGCACCCGGACGACGAGTCCAGCAAGGGTGCCGCCATGATGGCCGCCTACGCGCACGCCGGGGCCGAAGTCATGGTGGCGACCTGCACCGGCGGCGAGCGCGGGGACATCCTCAATGCCGCCGTCGGCTCGCTGGCCCGCGCCCATCGCGACCTGGCCGGGCTGCGCCGGGAGGAAATGGCCGAGGCCGCGCAGATCCTCGGGATCCGGCACCGCTGGCTCGGCTTCGTGGATTCGGGCCTGCCCGAGGGCGAGCCGATGCCGCCGCTGCCTTACGGCTGCTTCGCCGTCCAGCCGCTCGAGCGCGCCGCCGAGCCGCTGGTGCGGCTGGTGCGCGAATTCCGCCCGCACGTGGTCATCTCCTACGACGAGAACGGCGGCTACCCGCATCCGGACCACATCCAGGCGCACCTGGTCGCCGTGGAGGCGTTCGGCGCCGCCGGCGACCCGGAGCGCTACCCCGGGGCCGGCCCGGCCTGGGCCCCGCGGAAGCTGTACTACGACCACTCTTTCAACCCGCAGCGCTTCCGGGCCCTGCACCACGCGATGGAGGAGGCCGGACTCGAATCGCCCTACGCGGAGCGTGTCCGGGCCTGGGAGGAGAACCCGGGGACCGAGATGTTCGGCTGGGCGAGTCCGCACGAAACCACTACGCGGATCGAATGCGCGGAATTCTTTGGGCATCGGGACCGGGCCCTGCTGGCCCACCGCACGCAGATCGACCCGGACGGCTTTTTCTTCAAGGTTCCCACCGAGCTCGCCGCGCGCCACTGGCCGTGGGAGGACTACACGCTGGTGGAGTCGGCCGTGGAAACCTCCCTGCCGGAGAGCGACCTGTTCGCCGGGTTAAGATAGTGGGGTGCCGGCGCCGCCGGCGGACCCGAAGAAAGAGCCTTCCGAAGTGAACCTCCTGCACCTGATCGCCACGACCGCGACCCAGACCGACGACGCCGCACGCGAAATCGGCCCGGGATTCGTGGGGTTCGTGTTCACCGCTTTCGTGGCGATCGGCGTGATCCTGCTGGCGCGTGACATGCAGCGCCGCATCCGCCGGGTGCGCTACATGAGCGAGACCGAGCAGCGCCAGCAGGACATGGTCGAGCGCGGCCGCGAACTGCAGCCCGACGACGACGCTCCCGCACCGCGCGTGGACAAGCAACGCCCGGGCACTGAAGGCACCGGCCAAACGACCGGCGGCGACTCCGCCCGCTAGCACGCGGGGCAGGCCCTATCGTGTCGACTTCGTCGCCACGCAGGGACCCTGCTGCCCCGCGCTTACCGGGGCAGGCCCTATCCTTGCCGTGCCCGATGTGCTGGACTTGAGGCGCCACACATCCAGGCGCCGCATTCCAGGCAAGGAACACCCATGGCCGAACGCATCGCCCACGCCGCGTCCGCCTACCTGCGCCAGCACGCGCACCAGCCGGTCGACTGGTGGCCCTTCGGGCCCGAGGCCTTCGCCGCGGCCGCGGAGCGCGACGTCCCCGTCTTCCTCTCCATCGGCTACGCGGCGTGCCACTGGTGCCATGTTATGGCCGCCGAGTCCTTCGACGACCCGGTCACCGCCGAATACCTGAACGCCCACTTCGTCCCCGTCAAGGTGGACCGCGAGGAGCGTCCCGACGTCGACGCGGTCTACATGGCCGCCACCCAGACCCTGACCGGGCAGGGCGGGTGGCCGATGAGCGTTTTCGCCCTGCCCGACGGCCGGGCGATCCACGCCGGCACCTACTTCCCGCCTCTCCCGCACCCCGGCGTGCCCGCCTTCCGGCAGGTCCTGGCGGCCGTCGTTGAGGCCTGGGCGCAGCGGCGGGAGGACCTGCTGCGGCACGCCGAGGCGCTGGCCGAGCACATCGGATCCGTCACCGACGCGCAACGTGGACTGCTGGGACTGGGCGGTCTGCCGGCCATCCCCGAAGCCGCCGCGACGGGACCGGCAGGGCCGGTGTCCGATGCGGCGGTGGCGGCGGCCGTCGCGGCCCTGGCCGGCAGCGAGTCCCCGGAGGGCGGGTTCTCGCCGGCACCGAAGTTCCCGCCGTCGTCCGCGCTGGACTTCCTGCTCCAGTGCGCCGCCTCCGGGACGGAAACGGCCGGCGCGGCGGCCGGACTGGCGGACCGCACGCTGGAGGCCATGGCACTGTCCGCCCTGTACGACCACGTCGGGGGCGGATTCGCCCGCTACTGCGTCGACGCGCGCTGGCGGGTTCCCCACTTCGAGAAGATGCTCTACGACAACGCCCAACTGCTGCGCCACTACTCCCGGTGGGCCGTGCAGGCGGACGATCCGGCCCACCGCGCCCTGGGCCGGCGCGTGGCGGCGGGGACCGCCGCCTGGCTGGCGGGAAGCATGGCGGTGGACGGGCCGGGGCTGGCCTCCTCGCTGGATGCCGACACCGTCATGGCCGACGGGCGCCACGTGGAGGGCGGCACCTACCTGTTCACCCGTGCCGAGCTGGCGGCGGCGTTCCCTGACGAGTACCCGGTGCTGGAGCCGCTCCTGGACGGGGAACCCGTGGAAGGTCCCGGCGGGACCGGCGGGCCCGGTGGCACGGGCGGGCTGGGCGGGGACGTCCCGCGGACGCTGGCGTTCGACCGGCTCCCCACGGAGGAGCAGTGGCGGGCCTGGGAGCGCGCGCGCCCCCAACTGGACCGGATCCGGGCGGCACGGCCGCAGCCGGGCCGCGACGCCAAGGTGGTCGCCGCGTGGAACGGGCTGGCCGTTCAGGCGCTGGCGCAGGCCGGCCTGCTGCTGGGGGAGCCGGGGATGGTGCGCCTGGCCCAGGACGTGGCCGGGTACCTCTGGCGGGTCCATTGGAGCGAAGCGGAGGGGGCCGCTGCCGAAGCTGACGGGTCCGGCGCCGAACCCGGCGCGGCTGAAACCGAAACCGGCGCGGCGGGCGGGCCGGCAGGACGGCTGGCGCGGGTCTCCTACGACGGCCGTCCCTCCGGGGCGGGCATGCTGGAGGACTATGCCGCCGTTGCGCTGGGATTCCAGGCCGTGGCCGCCGCAACCGGACAGCGGGAATGGATCCGGCGGGCCGGCGCGGTCCTGGAGGCCGCCGAAGGACTGTTCGTGCCGGACGGACAACCCCGCGACACCGCCGGGGACGATCCGCTCCTGTCCCAGGCCCGGGGCGGCCGGGTGCCGGTGGAACCGCTCGACGACGTGGTCCCCGGCGGAGTGGGGCTGCTGGCCGCCGCCCTGCTGGAGCAGGCCGGGCTCGATGCAGCCCCCGGGCTGGGGGACACGGAGGTGGCTCCAGTGGACCGGACCGACGGGGAAACGGAGCCGGCAGGGG
The DNA here is from genome assembly GCF_039540195.1 of Arthrobacter ginkgonis. Classification (NCBI taxonomy): domain Bacteria; kingdom Bacillati; phylum Actinomycetota; class Actinomycetes; order Micrococcales; family Micrococcaceae; genus Arthrobacter; species Arthrobacter ginkgonis. The sequence continues at coordinate 287,493 of NZ_BAABEO010000034.1, forward strand.
GAAACGCGGGCAAGGAGAACACTGCCAAGGGAAGCACGCCCGAGGCGGACCGGTTCCGGCGGGCTGCCGCGCGCGGACGCCTGGCAGCCGATCTGGTCCGGTTTGCCGAAGGGGTGGGCCCTCGGGCGCCCGGCGCCACCGGAACGGCGCTGGCGGTGGCGCTGAGGCTGCGCCACGGCACCGGAACGGAGGTGGTCGCCGTCGGCGGGGACGCCGGGGAACGCGAGCGGTGCCGCCGGGCCGGGCTGCTGGCTGGAGCCGTGCTGCCGCCGGCGGAGGGGTGGCCGGCCGCGCCGGACGGAACCCTGCGCATCTACCTGTGTCGGGGCGGGGTCTGCGAGGCCCCGTTCGGCTCCGTCGGGGAGCTGGAAGCGGCTCTGTTCGGGGTTGACCCGGGGGCATAAGGGTCAGCGGACCGCGAGGACGGCGATCATGATCGCGATGAAGTGGCAAGTGAACCCGGCCACGGTGAACGCATGGAACAGTTCGTGGAAGCCGAACCAGTCCAGGTGGATGTTGGGCCGCCGGAGCGCGTAGAAGACCGCGCCGGCGATGTAGAACGCTCCGCCCACGCAGATGAGCACGGCAGCGGCCGGGCTGGCCGCGAAGAAGTCTCCGATGAAGAGGAGCGCGCCCAGGCCCAGTGCGATGTAGACCGGGACGTAGAGCCAGCGCGGGGCGTTCGTCCACAGGACGCGGAACAGCACCCCCAGCAGCGCGCCGGACCAGACCAGGGTCAGCAGCAGGCTCGCCTTGTCCGGCGGCAGCAGGGCCCAGGCCAGGGGCGTGTAGGAGCCGGCGATCACCAGCATGATGTTGGTGTGGTCCAGGCGCTTGAGGACCAGCCTCACCCGGGGCGACCAGTTGCCGCGGTGGTAGATCGCACTCACGGTGAACAGCAGCAGCCCCGTCAGCGCGTACACCGCGGAGACCAGCTTCCCGCCGGGCGTGGGAGCCAGCGCCACCAGGACGATGCCCGCGGCCAGTGCTAGCGGGGCCATGGCGGCATGGATCCAGCCGCGCAGCCGGGGCTTGATCTCGGGGGACAGGACCCGTTCGGGGGGCTTGGCGGCCATGGCGAAATTCTAGCCTACGCATGGGTAACCCTCCGGACCCGAAGCAGGCCGACGCCGGCACGGGCCGGGCGTGTCCGGCGTCGCGTCCGGCCGGTCGTTCCCCGCGCCGCGGAACCGGTAGCGTTGGACGTGCGGGCGCCAGGGCCCGCGGTCAACGCGAGGAGGATGCGGTGGAGCTTCCGGCGTTCGTGTACGGAATATACGCGCGGAAGATGGTGCGGGAACTGTCGGCGGGAAAGCTGCCGCGGCACATCGGCGTCGTGGTGGACGGCAACCGCCGGTGGGCCAAGCTGGCCGGTGCGCCCACGGCCCACGGCCACCAGGTCGGGGCGGACAAGATCGTCGAATTCCTGGGCTGGTGCGCCGACCTGAAGATCGAGGTCGTCACCCTCTACATGCTCTCCACCGACAACATGAGCCGCTCCAGCGACGAGCTGGAGCAGCTGATGGGCATCATCGCCAACATGCTGGACCGGCTGGCCGAATCCGGGAACCTGAGGGTGCAGCCGGTCGGGGCGCTCGAGCTGCTGCCGGCCTCCCTCTCCGCCAAGCTGGACCGGCTGGCCGAAACGACAGGGAGCGCCACCGGACTGCACGTGAACGTGGCCGTCGGCTACGGGGGCCGGCGCGAAATCGTCGACGCGGTGAAGGAATTGCTTCGCGACGCCGACGCGCGGGGGATGACCGCGGCCCAGGTCGCCGACACCCTCGATGCGGACCGGATTTCCCGCTACCTCTACACCCGGGGCCAGCCCGACCCGGACCTGCTCATCCGCACCTCGGGCGAGCAGCGGCTCTCCGGATTCCTGACGTGGCAGAGCGCCTACAGCGAGTTCTACTTCTGCGAGGCGCTGTGGCCGGACTTCCGCAAGATCGACTTCCTGCGCGCCCTGCGCGACTTCGAGAACCGCCAGCGCCGCTTCGGTTCCTAGCAGCGGTAACGGTATCGGCACGGACCGCCGGGTCCGTTTCCGGCCGCGCAGCGGACCCTCGAAGGGCACCATCCAGCAGCGTCCCGCCTTGTCAATCAGCCTATCCCGCACCTGTCGGAGATCGGCATCCGTTCATCAGGATTTAACCGTTCCGTGACCTCCGTGGAGGCTTTGCGGGCGTAATTTTGGCTTATCGGACGGCACCGTGCCGCACCGATCGGAAAGGCCGCCAGTGGGGATGATTCTCTCGCTCGGAAGGGGCCGGACCGGCCCCGCGGCCGGTCCGTATCCCGCACCGAGACAGATGTAGGGTTCCGGCCCTGGTTGGGAGACATCGTGGCAGCAAAGACCCAAACCGCATCCCGCAGCGCACGGACCGCACCCTCCGCGGTCCGCATGGAGACTGCGACCCGGAATGATGCGGACGCCGCGGTGGCGGGGGCCACCGCTGAACGGCTGAGCGTGGGCGAGAAGTCGTACGTGCTCGACACCTCCGTGCTGATCGCCGACCCGCGCGCCGTCCTTCGCTTCGCCGAGCACGAGGTGATCGTGCCGATCGTGGTGATCTCGGAACTGGAGAAGAAGCGCCAGGACCCCGAGGTCGGCTTCTTCGCCCGCACCGCGCTGCGCCTGCTGGACCAGCTCCGGGTGGAGCACGACGGGCTCGACAAGCCGCTGCCGCTGGCTGGCGGCGGCTCGCTGCGGATCGAACTCAACCACGTCTCCACCGACGTGCTGCCGGTGGGCTTCCGCGGCAGCGACAACGATTCGCGCATCCTCGCGGTGGCGAAGAACTTCAGCGACGAGGGGCGCGACGTCACGGTGGTCTCCAAGGACCTGCCGATGCGCGTCAAGGCCTCCGCGATGGGGCTGCAGGCCGACGAGTACCGCAACGAGCTGGTCAAGGACTCCGGCTGGACCGGGGTCGCGGAGGTCGTCGTCCCCGACGAGGACGTCGCCGCGCTCTACAACAACGAGCCGGTGGCCATCGCCGCGGCGGCCGACGAGCCCGTGAACACCGGCCTGGTGGTCCTTTCCAACCGCGGCTCCGCGCTGGGCCGGGTGGGCGCCGACGGGCTGGTGCGCCTGGTCCGCGGCGACCGCGACGTGTTCGGGCTGCACGGGCGCTCCGCGGAGCAGCGGCTGGCGATCGACCTGCTCGCCGACCGGGAGGTCGGGATCGTCTCCCTCGGCGGGCGCGCCGGCACCGGAAAGTCGGCGCTGGCCCTGTGCGCCGGGCTCGAGGCCGTTATGGAGCGCCGGGAGCACCGCAAGGTCGTCGTCTTCCGCCCGCTCTACGCGGTGGGCGGGCAGGAGCTTGGCTACCTGCCCGGCAGCTCGGACGAGAAGATGAACCCTTGGGCGCAGGCCGTCTTCGACACCCTGGGGGCGCTGGTTTCAGAGAACGTGATGGAGGAGGTCATCGACCGGGGCATGCTGGAGGTCCTCCCGCTGACCCACATCCGCGGCAGGTCCCTGCACGATTCGTTCGTGATCGTCGACGAGGCGCAGTCCCTGGAAAAGAACGTCCTGCTGACGGTGATGAGCCGCATCGGACAGAACTCCCGGATCGTGCTCACCCACGACGTCGCGCAGCGCGACAACCTGCGCGTGGGCCGCCACGACGGCATCGCCGCCGTGGTGGAGAAGCTCAAGGGGCACCAGCTGTTCGGTCATGTCACGCTGACCCGTTCCGAGCGGTCCCCGATCGCCGCCCTGGTCACCGACATGCTCGAGGACAACCTCTACTAGCCGGTCTCCGAACGGAAGGAAGGGAACAAGCCCAAAGCGAACGCAACGACGCCGGCAGGTACCGCCTGCCGGCGTCGTTCCGTGCGCGCCCCAAGGATTTTGCTATCCCTCTGGCAGTGTTCCCGAGATATTGCCATCCGCAGTGAGCAAGATCCCGCCGACACTGCCCGGAAGCGAGCAAAATCCTGGGGTCAGGAGGGCTGGGGGCCGTGGCCGACGACCCACGGGACGTGGCGGCGCACGTCGGTGAGGTTGGCCGGGTGCTCCACGAAGAGGTCATCCAGCATGTACTCGTCCACGCCGAGGATGTGAAGGTCGTGCCCGCTGCCCGCGGCCGGGCCTTCGAGGACCTCGCTGGAGACGCACACCGCCGTCACCGCGTCGATGCGGACCCGGGTGCGGTACGGACCGAGCAGCGGATGGCCCGCCACCGCGGCCCGGTACGTCCGGTTGGGGGCGAGCACCGCCTCGAACACGGCACGGCCCGCGTGGGTGGTCTCCTCCAGCCCCAGCACCCGCACGGCGTTGGAGAAGGGCAGTTCGGTGGGGGCCGGTTCGGTGCCGCCCAGTTCCACGGGGTCCAGCACCGCCGCCCAGCGCGGATCGCCGAACGAGGGGTCCCCGTAGGCCGCCTCCGGACGGCGCCGGACCAGGCCGTCGTCGTCGTACACCGGCGTGGTCAGCTGCGGGGGGAGCATCCAGGAGGTGCGCGTCCCCACCGCATAGAAGAGGCTGCGCGAGGCGTTGATGCGCGTGGTGCTGTGCAGCAGGTGCCCGTCCAGCGTCTCCACCCGCAGCGCGTTCGGCCGGCGCAGCCACGCCCGCACCCGGGTGGGCGCGGCCTCGGGAACCGGACCGGCGGCCCCGGCCGGCGTCCCGGGAGCGGCACCTGACCCGAATCCCTCGATCCCGAACCATGCGACCTCGAAGCGCAGCGTGTTCCACCGCCACGGCGAGGACCGGCACAGCCGGCGGAACGCGGCCGTCCGCTCCCGCGAGATCCCCGGATCCGGGAAGGGGCGCCGATTCGGGGAGGGGATGGGGTTCGGTGAGGGGACAGGGCTCGGGGAGGGAACGGAGTGCGGCCGCGGGGCGGCGGGGTTCGCCATGCCCACAGTGTAGGTCAGGGCGCGCCGGGCTGGACCTGCCGAACTGCTGCGTGCCGGAGAGCGGGCGCCGCGGGACGCTGGGGTAGCGTGGGGCCATGATCGACGCCCTCGGCGCCCTCCGTGCGGACCATCCGGCCGCCGTCGTGCCCCTGGCCCTGGCCCTGCTGCTGTTCGTGGTCAACGGGGCCAGGCTGGCCTGGATCGATGCGCGCACCCGCCTGTTGCCCAACCGCATCATCTTCCCCTGGTACCCGGCAGCGCTGGTGCTGCTCGGGGCGGCGGCGGCGCTCTCCGCCGACTGGGGCGCGCTGCTGCGCCTGGCCCTGGCCGGGATCGCCCTGTTTGCCTTCTACCTGCTCCTGCATCTGGTGCAGCCCGGCGGCATGGGGATGGGGGACGTGAAGCTGGCAGGGATTCTGGGGATGTACCTGGGCTTCCTGACCTGGGAGCACCTGATGCTGGCCACCTTGGCGACGTTTGTGCTGGGCGGGCTGTTCGGGATCGCGATGATCGTCGCCCGCCGGGGCACCCGCAAGTCCGCGTTCGCGTTCGGGCCCTTCATGGTGGTCGGGACCGCCGCGGCGCTGCTGGTGGCCGGCTGATGCCGATCCCGGACTTCATCCTGGCGCTGCGCGCGAAGATCGGCACCGATCCGCTCTGGCTGCCCGGCGTAAAGGCGGTGGTGCTGCGCCCCGGCGCGCCGGCCGCGGACGACGGCGGCGAAGGCGAAGGCGGGAATGACGGCCCCGGAAACGACGGCGCCGGCGAGGTGCTGCTGGTCCGCCGGGCCGACAACGGCCGGTGGACGCTGCCGGCCGGCATCCTGGAACCGGGCGAGGAACCGGCCCGCGGCTGCGTCCGCGAGGTGCTGGAGGAGACCGGGGTCAGCGCCCGCGTGGTCCGCCTGGCCGGGGTGGGCACCACCGACCCGGTGGTCTACCCCAACGGCGACCAGGCCCAGTACCTGGACGTGGTGTTCGGCCTCGAATACGTGGCCGGGCAGGCCCGCGTGAACGACGACGAGAACACCGACGTGCGCTGGTTCCCGCTGGAGGACCTGCCCGACCTTCCGCCCAAGCACCTCAGGGCCCTGGCCTGGGCGGTGGACCCGGACCCGGCGCCGAAGTTCCTCACCTAGCGCCAGTCGGCCCCCGTGCGGGCGTCCTCGGCAGGATCTTCCTTGCTCGGGGCATCCTCGGGGCGTGCGTTCCCCGACCGCGCGGCCGCCTCGAGGGCCTCGGCCTCGGCGCCGCCGATCGCCTCGCCGCGGGCCACCATGCCGGCGACGTCGGAGAGCGGGATCTGCTTGAGGAACAGGGCCAGCAGGAACGCCAGCGCGATGAACGGGACCAGGTACCAGAACACCGGGGCCAGCGAATCGGCGTAGGCGGTGACGATCGCGTCGCGGACCGGCTCGGGCAGGGCGCTGAGCGCCTGCGGGTCCAGGCTGGCGGTGGCGTTGCCGGCATCCTGCGCGGAGGCCCCGGCGGAGGTGAAGATCCCGGTGAGCTTCTCCGAGAGGTTGTTGGTGAAGATCGCGCCGAAGATCGCCACGCCCAGGGCAGCGCCCACCTCGCGGAAGTAGTTGTTGGTGCTGGTCGCGGTGCCGACCATGGCCGGGTCCACGGCGTTCTGCACCACCAGGACCACCACCTGCATGATCAGGCCCAGGCCCGCGCCGAAAAGGAACATGTAGGCGCAGACCAGCCAGATCGGGGTGTCCGCCGCCAGCGTGGTCATGGCCAGCATCGCCGCGGCCGTCAGCACGGTGCCGGCGATGGGGAAGGGCTTGTACCGGCCGCTCTTGCTGATGGCGATGCCGGACCAGATCGAGGTGCCCATCAGGCCGACCATCATCGGCAGCATCAGCAGGCCGGAGACGGCGGCGGAGGTGCCGGAGGACATCTGCAGGAAGGTCGGCACGAACGCGATGGCGGAGAACATGCCCAGGCCCAGGGTCAGGCCGATCGCGGTGGCGTTCACGAACACCGGGCTGCGGAAGAGCGCCAGCGGGATGATCGGATCCTCCGCGCGGGACTCGACCAGGATGAACAGCGTTGCGGCGACGGCCAGCCCGGCGCCCCACATCCAGGTTTCGGGGGCGGCCCAGCCGTGGTCCTTGTTGCCGCCGAACTCGGAGAAGAACACCAGGCAGGTGGTGGCGGCGGAGAGGAGCACCACGCCGGGGACGTCGATCCGCTTGGTGGCCCGCTTGCCCGGCAGCGTCAGCGCGAACCAGGCGATCGCGAAAGCGGCGATGCCGATCGGAATGTTGATGTAGAAGGCCCACTCCCACGTCAGGTGGTCCACGAAGAAGCCGCCCAGCAGCGGGCCGGCGACCGCGGACAGGCCGAAGATGCCGCCCAGCGGGCCCATGTACTTGCCGCGCTGGTTGGCCGGGACGATGTCCGCGATGATCGCCTGGCTGAGGATCATCATGCCGCCGCCGCCGAGGCCCTGGATGGCACGGAAGACCACGAAGGCCCAGAAGTCGGTGGCCAGGGCGCAGCCCACGGACGCGAGCGTGAACAGCGCGATCGCGACCAGGAACAGGTTGCGCCGGCCCAGCACGTCGCCGAACTTGCCGTAGATGGGCATCACGATGGTGGTGGCCAGCAGGTAGGCGGTGGTGATCCACGCCTGGTTCTCGACACCGCCGAGCTGGCCGACGATGGTCGGCATGGCGGTGGAAACGATGGTCTGGTCCAGGCTGGAGAGCAGCATGCCCGCGATGAGCGCGGAGAAGATGATCCAGATGCGGCGCTGGGTCAGCAGGAGCGGCTGCTCCGTGGCGGGCGGCATCGCGGATCCGGTGGCGGTGGCCATGGGGTCCCTTCGGGGTGGTTGGTTGGTGCGCGGGCGCGCGGCGGCGCCCTGGCGTGGGCGGCTAGGGCTGGGGAGAGGAGGGTGCGGGCGGCGGGCCGGCTAGGGGGAGAGGTCCTGGCGGAACAGTTCCTGCGCGCCGGCCAGCAGCTCGGTGAGGATCTCGGCATGGGGGCGGGTGTTGTCCGCCTGGAAGTACCGGGCCGCGGCCCGGTGCAGGAGGCCGGCGAAGACGACGACGGCGGCCGTCACCACCGGGTGGTCAGCCTCCACGCCCTCGCGGTCGGCGATCAGCTCGGCGAACGCGCGCTCGCGCTCCGGGCCGGTGTGCACGATCCGGGCCAGCAGCTGGGGTTCGCGGTGAATGGCCGTGGCGAAGGCGCACGCCTCCGCCTGGCTGAACCCCGTGCGGCCGGACTGCTCCACGACCATGCGCACCAGGTCCCCCAGCAGGGTGGGGGAGATGCCGGTGCACCCTTTAGGGCGGGCCGCGCGGAACGCGGCGAGGACGTCGTCGTCCAGGCCGTCGTCGGCGTGCCCGACGACGGCGTCCTCCTTGGTGGGGAAGTAGTTGAAGAACGTGCGCCGGGACACCCCGACGCGCTCGCAGAGCTCCTCCACGGTAAAGCCGTGCAGGCCCCGCTGGACGGTCAGCATCCGGGCCTGGGTGGTCAGGTCCGCGCGGGTGCGGGCCTTGCGGCGCTCGCGCACGCCAGCGGGACGCTCCTCGGAACGTGCACTTTCATTCACAAAGTGAAGTTTTGCACTCCGAGGCTTAAAGTGCAAAAAAATGTCCGGACCCAAGCCCCGGCCCGGCGCCCCCGCGGAGCGGGGGACGGCCGGGCCGGGACGTCTAGGGGGGAGGGCCGCCTCCCGGAGGGATTATCGGCCGGAGGGGGAGGTCATGGTGGTGACGTCCAGGGCGGCGTCGAGTTGCTCCACGGTCAGTTCGCCGCGGTCGACGAAGCCCAAGGCCACCGTGGCCTCCCGCACCGTCAGCCCCTCGGCGACGGCCTTCTTGGCGATCTTGGCCGCGTTCTCGTACCCGATGTGCTTGTTCAGCGGGGTCACGATCGAGGGCGAGGCCTCGGCCAGGAAGCGCGCCCGCTCCACGTTGGCGGTGATCCCGTCCACCATCTTGTCCGCCATCACGCGCGAGGTGTTGGCCAGCAGCCTGATGGACTCCAGCAGGTTGGCTGCCATGACGGGGATGCCCACGTTCAGTTCGAAGGCGCCGTTGGTGGAGGACAGGGCGATCGTGGTGTCGTTGCCGACCACCTGGGCGGCAACCATGATGGCGGCCTCGCAGATCACCGGGTTGACCTTGCCCGGCATGATCGAGGATCCCGGCTGGAGGTCCGGGATGGCGATCTCGCCCAGGCCGGTGTTGGGGCCGGAGCCCATCCAGCGCAGGTCGTTGCAGATCTTCATGATCGAGTACGCGATGGTGCGCAGCTGCCCGGACACCTCGACCAGGCCGTCGCGGTTGGCTTGGGCCTCGAAGTGGTTGCGTGCCTCCGTCAGCGGCAGGGCGGTGTCTTCGGCGAGCAGCGCGATGACGCGCTGGGGGAATCCGGCGGGCGTGTTGATCCCGGTGCCGACCGCGGTGCCGCCCAGCGGGACCTCGGCCACGCGCGGCAGGGACGCCTCGATGCGTTCGATGCCGTAGCGGACCTGTGCCGCGTACCCGCCGAACTCCTGGCCCAGCGTCACCGGGGTCGCGTCCATCAGGTGCGTGCGCCCGGACTTGACGACGTCCCTGAACTCCTCGGACTTGCGTTCCAGGGAGGCGGCCAGGTGGTCCAGTGCCGGGACGAGGTCGTTGGCCAGCGCGGAGGCCGCCGCGACGTGCACGGAGGTGGGGAAGACGTCGTTCGAGGACTGGGAGGCGTTGACGTGGTCGTTGGGGTGGACGGTGGTGGAGCTGCCGGCGTCCTTGAGCGCGCGCGTGGCCAGTTCGGCGAGGACCTCGTTCATGTTCATGTTGGAGGAGGTGCCCGAACCGGTCTGGAACACGTCGATGGGGAAGTGCGCATCGAATTCGCCGTCCGCGACGCGGTCCGCCGCCGCGGCGATCGCATCGGCGGTCTCGGCGTCCAGGACGCCCAGGTCCGCGTTGGCCAGCGCGGCGGCCTTCTTCACCCGGGCGAGGGCCTCGATGTGCTTGCGCTCGAGGGTCTTGCCGGAGATGGGGAAGTTTTCCACGGCGCGCTGGGTCTGGGCGCGGTAGAGGGCGTCGGCCGGAACCCGGACCTCGCCCATGGTGTCGTGTTCGATGCGGAAGGCGGCAGAGGAATCCATGGGTTCACCGTACGCCCGACCGCCCGACCGGGGACAGTCCGCCCCGGCCGGGCGAGAACGGTACCGCGGCCGCTACAGGGCCCCGAAGCCGGAGACCATTTCCGCCTTGCCCTCGGCCAGCCGGTAGGTGACGCCGATGACCGCGGTGCGGCCGTCGTCGACCGCCGCGGAGATGACCTTGGACGCGTCGACCATGCGCTGGGTGGTCTGCTGCACGTGCTCGACGACGCTTCCGTTGACGTCCAGGATGCCGTTGCGGTGGGCCGTGATGACCGAGGGGGTGATGCGTTCGACGAGGTCGCGGATGAAGCCCGGGGGCATGATGCCGGTCTCGAAAGCCTCCACGGTGGCGCTCACTGCTCCGCAGCTGTCGTGGCCCAGCACGACAATCAGCGGCACGTTCAGCATCGCCACGCTGTATTCGAGCGAACCCAGCACGGCGTCGTCGATCACGTGCCCGGCGGTGCGGACCACGAACACGTCGCCGAGGCCCACGTCGAAGATGATTTCGGCGGCAAGGCGGGAATCGGCGCAGCCGAAGATCACCGCGAAGGGATTCTGTTGTTCCGCCAGGGACTGGCGGCGTGAGGCGTCCTGGTTGGGGTGGGCGCTGGTTCCGGAGACGAAGCGGTCGTTGCCTTCGCGCAGACGTCGCCAGGCCTGGGCCGGGGTCAGCTGGGTGGGGGTTACGGGCAGATCGTTGCTCATGGGAAAAACATTATCCCTCCCGCGGCGTCGCCTACTTGCCGGCGTCGGCGGGAAGCGCCTTCATGACGGCACGCGCGGCCTCGTCCAGGTCCTCGAAGGAAGACTCCCCGGTCAGCATCACGGTCGCACCATTGCGTTCGAGCAGCAGGGTGCGGTTGCCGCTCTTGTCCCGCAGTTCCCAGTCGGTGCCGTCGACCGTGCGCACGCCGGTGACCGGGGCGAAGTCGGTCTGCTGGGCGATCCAGGACGGGTTGGCGTCGGAGGTCTGCCGCATCCAGATGAAGCCTTCGCGGGTGGTGACGAAGCCGACCTCCCAGAAGGCCACGCCGTCGGCGCCCGCTGAGGTCCAGCGCGCGAAGTTTGCGTACCAGCCCTCGGGCATCACGGGGGCGACGGGAGTGAAGTCGGCGGCTTGGGCGGCCTGCGCGGCGACCTCGGAGACGTTGATGTCCCGCTTGTACGTCCCCTCCCGGTTGGCCGGGTTCATCGCGATCACGGGCAGGGCCACCAGCAGGGTCAGCACCACGGAGATGATCATGCCCTTGAGCGTCTGGTTGGCCCGCTTGGCCTGCGACGGCGTCAGCACCGGCTTGGCGGCCAGGCCCTCCGCGAGGCGATCGGCGCCCTGCGGGGTTTCGCCGGCGGGAGAGGAGGGGGCCGCGGCCTGCTGGGGCGGAGCCTGCGGGGACGGGGTGCTGGGCGCTTCACTCACCCCTCCATTGTCCCCGATCCGGGGACCGCCCGCACACACCCCGCTCCGGCCCCGGCCCCACCCCGGCCAAGCGCCGTCCCGGCCGCGGCGCGGCACGCGGGAGTCGGCCGTCACAGCCGCGGCTCTGGCCCGCAGGGATATGATCGAAGCGACCCCTTTCCGGATACCGCAACCACTCGAAGACGAGGAAGCAACGTGACAGAAGCCACGAACTACGCCCACCTGTCCCCCCGACTTTCTGTCGGGGATGCAGAACCGGACCGCAACCTGGCCCTTGAGCTGGTCCGTGTGACCGAGGCCGCCGCCATTGCGGCCGCGCCGTGGGTTGGCATGGGTGACAAGAACGCGGCCGACGGTGCCGCGGTGGACGCCATGCGCGCCCTGCTCTCCACCGTTTCCATGAACGGCGTGGTCGTCATCGGCGAGGGCGAGAAGGACGAAGCCCCGATGCTTTACAACGGCGAGCGTGTCGGCGAGGGCCACGGCGCCGAGGTCGACGTCGCCGTCGACCCGATCGACGGAACCCGCCTGGCTGCGCTGGGCATCAACAACGCGCTGTCCGTGCTGGCCGTGGCCGAACGCGGCACCATGTTCGACCCCTCCGCCGTGTTCTACATGGAGAAGCTGGTCACCGGCCCCGAGGCCGCCGAGCTCGTCGACCTGCGCCTGCCGGTCAAGCAGAACCTGCACCTGATCGCCAAGGCCAAGGGCAAGAAGATCAGCCAGGTCACGGTGACCATCCTGGACCGCGAGCGCCACCAGCCGCTGATCCAGGAGATCCGCGACGCCGGCGCCCGCACCAAGATCATCATGGACGGCGACGTCGCCGGAGCCATCGCCGCGGCCCGCGAGGGAACCGGCGTGGACGTGCTCATGGGCATCGGCGGAACCCCGGAAGGCATTGTCACCGCCTGCGCCATCAAGAGCCTGGGCGGCGTCATCCAGGGACGCCTCTGGCCGACCAGCGACGAGGAGAAGCAGAAGGCCATCGACGCCGGGCACGACCTCACCCGCGTGCTGTCCACCAACGACCTGGTGACCAGCGAAAACTGCTACTTCGCGGCCACCGGCATCACCGACGGGGACCTGCTGCGCGGCGTGCGCTACCGCAACAAAAAGGTCCTGACCCAGTCGATCGTGATGCGCTCGAAGTCGGGTACCATCCGCTTCGTCGACGGCGAGCACCAGGCCGACAAGTGGGAGGCCTACACCC
>NZ_BAABEO010000035.1:0-98210 GCF_039540195.1 Arthrobacter ginkgonis
GGCGCGGTTTTCATTGCCCCAGAAGCTGCCCCAAAAGCGGGACAGAGCCGGCCACGCTGGGGCAAAACAGCCCCAAACAGACCGTGCTATGGCCGGGAACCGTCTGGTGCAGACGCTAGTGCGCTCATCGTCGGGTTGTTGGTGGGGTGATCGGCCGGGCCGGGGGTGGCTGAGAGCGGCCTGCGGGTCCCGGTGGCAATGCTATCGCCCGCCTCGCCGACCAGGACCTTGCAGCCAGTCAAGGACGCCGCGTACCTGTGCCTGAGCCCGATATTCGAAGTAGGAACCCTTGAGTGGTCGCGGTCCTCGTAGTTGAACGGCGCCTGCAGCAGGCCGGTGGACTTCCCAGGGTTCATGGCGCCGTAACGGAAATACAGCTTGGCCAAGGTGGTCCGTTCGACAGCGGCGGCGTCGATTCTACGCAACGGCGTGCGGCGGGCCCGCCGGGGCCGCCGGGGCCGTACGGTAGCCGGATGGAACGCTTTACCGGGTTCATCGCGGGTCTGGGCACCAGTGCGGGTCGCCGGCTGGTGGTCGGGCACTGGATGGATTCCCCGCTCGGTGCCTTCACGGACGTCATGACCGAGGACCGCGACGGGCTTCGGACGCTGCTGGCCCCCAACCGGGCGGTCGCCGACTATGTGTCCGCGACCTACCGCTTCGACGAGGTGGTGGTGGCGCCGCTGGGCGCCAGCCTGGGCCCCGCCGGGGAACGGAGCGCGGAACCGGGGAACGAACCCGGGACCGCCGCACTGGTCCTCCGCGTTTCCGGCGGCCCGCTGGAGCTGCGCGCCGACCTGGGCCCCGTGACAGCGCTGGGCCGGATGCTGCAACGGGTCCCCGCCCGGATCGCCGTCCACCCGGCGTGGCTGACGGCCGTGAACCGCGCCGCGGGGATCCTGCTCCCGGGGGTGGCCACCGCCGGCTCCGCCGGAGGCGGGCGTCGGGAGTACTATGGCGTGCGCTCCATCCGTGGCGTCGAGCGCGCCGCGGCGAGCTGGAACGGGGCCGGCCTCGGACCCCTCGCGCCGGTGGATCCGCCCGTGCGCTTCGGCTTCAGTTCCGTTCCCCGCATGCCGCAGGCCGTGGCCGTCACGACGACGATCCTCCCCGCCCGCCGCTGAGGCGGGACCGGCTCTGTGCACGGCCACCAGCCGCGCACCCGCAAGCAGGGAACACTCGTCAATCAACCCTCAGTGAAGCTTCACTGGTCAACAGTGATGCACTGATGCATTGAAGCAATGCGTCAACGGTGCAATGAACCAATGCATCAATGTCCCCGTTGCGGCGGGGGTGGCTCGATCGACACCGACGCCCAGCACGCCGACAGCACCCTTCCCCGCCGCGTCGGGGGAAACCGCATGGGGTAGGACACCGGCCCGAAGGAGCGACATGCCACCGCCACCTGCACCCCCGCCCGACTGGACGGCTGGAGGCGGCCCTGCTGCCCGACGGGGTCGTCATGCTGCGCGGCTGGGCGAGCAGCACCACGGCCGGCACCCCGTACGCGCAGCTGCCGGAGGGGAAGCGTCCACTACCGCTTCATCATCGAGGCGGATGGGACCCTGCACCGCAACGTCGCGTCCACCACCACGAAGGCCGCCCACACCGGTGCGGTCTTCAAGGCAAAGACGGAGCAGGACTACTTCCCTGCCTATGCACGACTTGGCCCCCCGGGCCGGTTCCCATCGCGGGGGCCGGTTCGGGGCCCCTGGTGCGGGCCGGCACGGCAGGTCCTTGGCAGCGTCCCCTTTATCGTCGGCCGCGCACGATAGGTTCTGAGCACAACCATCACGCTAATTTGGGGGAAAGAAAGCAATGCAGTTTGCAGAGCGGCTGGCAGCGCTGGCAGCCAAGATCCGGCAGCAGCGGGACATCATCGTCACCGAGGAAGCCACGAAGAACGCGTTTGTCATGCCGTTCATTTCGACGATTCTCGGCTATGACGTCTTCAACCCGCTGGAGGTCGTGCCCGAGTTCACGGCCGACGTCGGGATCAAGAAGGGCGAGAAGATCGACTACGCCATCGTCCGCGACGGCGAAGTCCAGATGCTGATCGAGTGCAAGAAGTCCGCCGGGGACCTGCGCATCGAGCACGCCTCGCAGCTCTACCGGTACTTCGCGGTGACCAACGCGCGCATCGCCATCCTCACCAACGGTGAGGTCTACCAGTTCTACACGGACCTGGATGCGCCCAACCGCATGGACTCCAAGCCGTTCCTGGTCCTGGACATGGCCGACATCGACGAGACGCTGATCCCCGAGCTGATGAAGCTGTCCAAGGCCGAGTTCGACCTGGACTCCATCGTCAGCGCCGCGGAAGAACTCAAGTACGTCGGGCAGCTCAAGCGGACCATCACCGGATTGTTCCAGGAGCCCACGGACGAGTGGGTCAAGTTCCTCACCTCGAAGGTCTACGAGGGCGCCTTCACCGCGCGCGTCCGCGAGCAGTTCACCGGACTGGTGGCCAAGGCTTCCCGGCAGTTCCTCAGCGACCAGGTCAACGACCGCCTGAAGGCGGCCCTGGGCGAATCCCCCATCCCGTCCCCTGACACGGCCACCCTGGCCGCGAGCGTGACGAGCGAATCCGCCGTCGAGGCCGACCTGGCCGCCGATGACTCCGTCGAGACGACCCTGGAAGAGCTCGAAGGCTTCCAGATCGTGCGCGCCATCGTCTGCAGCGAAGTCAAGCCCCAGCGCATTGTCCACCGCGACGCGAAGAGCTACTTCGCCATCCTGCTCGATGACAACAACCGCAAGCCCATCGCACGGCTGCACTTCAACAGGAGCCAGAAGTACCTCGGCGTCTTCGACGCCGACAAGGCCGAAACCCGCCACCCGATCGACTCACTCGATGAGATCTACAACTTCGCCGACGAGCTGCGGCTCAGCGTCAAGAACTACGACGCGTAGCCCCGGCTCCGGCTAGCCCCTCACTTGGCGGGCCGTCATCCTGAGAGCATCTAGATAACACAACGGCCGGACTGCATAGCCCGGCCGTTGTGCTGCCCGTAGTTGATCCTTTGGATTCCGAGAGATCGACTAACCCCACGGTCATATGCCTTGGCGGCTGGTGCTAGAGGCCTTCGCCACCCCCGCTTTCATCTGCGCCTCACTAAGCCACAACCTGGCTTCGCGCGGCCCCCATCACGGGGCTGGTTCGGGGGCCTTTTTGCGTCGGTCCGGGGTGGCAGGATGGAGCCATGGAGAAGAACGACGTCGATCGCCTGCTTTCCACGGCCGCCCGCTTGCTGCCGGCAGACCCGGCAGGGGTCCTGGGCGTGGTGGGCGTGGTCTGGGACACCACTGGGGATCCGGAGCGGGCAGAGCGGGCACGGTCCGCGGAGCCTTCGCAGGCTGAGGGGTTGCTGCTCGAGACGGCGGCCGATCCGGCCCACCCCACGGTGCGGCGGTTGCTCGCGTCCGGTAAAGGCCTGGTCGTCGACCCGGTGCGCGTCCTGGTGTGGCTCACGTCACGGAACGCCTGGGCTGGCGGGTCGGAGGGCTCCTGCGCCCTGGACCGCCTGGACGATGCCGATGCCGTGCTCGATGCGTTCCGCGGCCACTTTGCCCCCAGCAACTGATCCATCCCGCTCCGCCTCCTGGCCCCGCCGCGTACCCCTATATCGAGGTATGCGGCGGGGCCTTTTTGCGTTGCCCGGGTAACCGTCCGGCCGCCGGGGTTTTCACTCCATCGCGAGTCAGGGGCCGGTGGGGGAGAGCTCGACCAGTGCGGGGGTCGCATCCCGCACCTGCTCGGCGCGCGCGATGTAGTGCCGGCGCGTGGTGCGGGTATCCGCATGGCGCAACTGGTGGCTGGCCGCCTCGATCCCCATAGTCGCCTCCAGGTGGGTGGCGACGGCCTTGCGGAAGCTGTGCGGGGAGATGTGCATGGGCAGCTCGACGTCCGACTTCTCGATGATGTTGCGAAGGGATGTCCGCACCGCGGATGGGGCGGCATGCTTGCCGGTGCGGGTGGGGAAGATCGGATCATCCAACCGGTCGAACGGCGTGTTCTCCTTCATTTCGATGAGCATCGTGCCGACGAACGGCGTCACCATGAACTTCGCGTAGCTGTTGGCCGATTTGCCGTAGCTCTGCCGGCGCAGGGGCCCGCGCTCGATCAAGGTGCCCGTGAGCGCCACGGAAGGCTCCTTGAGGTCAACATCCCGCCAGCGCAGCGCCATGACCTCCCCGATGCGGGCACCGGTGGCGACCATCAGTTCGATGGCCTGCAGGACGCGGCGGTTTGGCTTCGGCCCGGGCACGCCCTTGGCTTCGAAGCGAGCCTTGACCATGGCGCGCAACAGGTCCAGGGCAGCCCGGTCGGGAGCCTTAACCTCAGGCACGCCGGGTGAGGTCAGCACGACGGAGGCGGCGGGGTTGGCCTTGAGGTAGCCGAGGCGGACCGCGTGGTCCAAGGCCATTTTCAGCACCACCTTGCAGAGCCTGGCCGTGGACGCCCCCTCGAGCTCATCACCCCCGGTGATGAGGCTCTCCAGCTTCGCCTCGATGAGCGGCACGCTCAGGGCGGTCAGGCGCACCGGCCCCAGGAGCCTGATCACGATTCCAGCGTGGTGCTGGTACTGCTCCAGGGTTTGCCTGGTGATGGTCTTGCCGCCGATAGTCTTCTGGTCCGAGGCCTTCACCTGCTTCTCGCGATGCTCCAGCCAGTCGGTGAACGCGTCGGCCACCGTCGGGTTTTTCTTGGAGAGGCTCGTGCCGAGGCTTGACAGCTCTTCGGCCTTCGCGCGCATCGCCCGGTAGGCGGCAGTCTCGGTTGGGGCGCTGACACGGAAACGTTTTACGCTCCCGTCGGGCATGCCCACGGAGCTGTCATAGCGGGTCCATTCCACCTCCTTCTTGGTGACCGCGTCGATTTTGGTGAACTTCGACTCCTTGATTTTGCCGAGCTCCCCAACGCCGAGGGGCTCCCTGCCGTGGCCGGCCATCAGGCGGCCTTCCCGGCTTCCAGCGCCTCGAAGAACGCGATGACGTCCTCGCGCCGGTACAGTGCGCGGCGCCCCACGATCGTGCACTTCGGGCCGATCCGGGCGGAGTGCCAGTTGGCGAGGGTCTTGGGGGTCTGGTGGAGTATGCGGGCGGCTTCCTCTCGGGTGACAAGGTCCAGGGTCTTCGGGGTGGCGGCCTCAGGGGCGGCCTTCTTCTTCGTGGTCATGCCCCTAGAGAGCGTGGGGGTGCGTGTCTGGCTCACAACCGAGTTCCCGCTGGTTCCCGTTGCATTTTGATTGCATTTGGATGCGGGAATCCGGTGGGTTTTGCGGGCATTCACGGGAAGCCGGCTGGCGAGGAACCCCTCCACTTCCCCTTGAATCCGGGGGTTTTTTCGCGGGATGACAGAGCTCCCGAAGGGACCCCTAAACAATTGTGCTGGTAACAGGGGGTCGCCGGTTCGAATCCGGCAAGGGGCTCCACTGATGCGATGGCCGCTTCCCTTGGAAACAAAGGGAAGCGGCCATTCTTGCCTAGGGCCCGGCTAGCTGCTGGTGTAGTTCCTGCAGGAGTACACCGGATCCGCGGAGAGGTTCAGCTTCGCCCGGATCTCTTGGGATATGGCCCCGCCATTCGATAGGGCGGCTTTCTGTTCGACACCTGACATAAGGAAGAAGAACTGATCCGTGGTCTTGGCATTCGCCAGGACGGCCATGGAAGCGATGTAGTCGTACTGGACGTCGAGGAGCGGTTCGATCTCCTCCTCGATCACGCTGGGCCACAGGATGTCCTCATCGGAAAACGCATCCGCCAGGTCCCGGGCGGCATCCCGCATCTCGGCAGAGGCCTCGGTCAAGGACCCCAGCGACGGAGCGCCGCCCTCCTCGGCCTCGGCGTACGCGGCGAGATACACGTCGTCGTACTCGTCCGCCATGGCGTTCATGGGGCAAACGTGCTTCAGGAAGTACGCCGCTGCTTCCTCGATGCTCATCGGTTCCCGGTCGGCCGCAGTGCTCGCATCTGCTGCCGGAGTGGAGCCGGCAACCTGGCCGGCTTGGCCGCCCGAGGCACAGCCGGTGAGCAAGAGCAGCGTGGCCAAGGCATACGCAAGGCGCTTCTTCATGGTTCCCCCCCATGGACGTGCGGTGTCGGTTCATCGTATCCGTGGCGGATCGCCCGGCCGGGGGACCAATGGCTAGCGTGCCGCGGCGTGGCTCACGACGAGGTCCCCCAGGATGCGGCGCATGCGTTCGCGGTCGCGCGGGTCGATGGTGCGGCGGCCGAATAGCTTATCGAAGGTGTACTGGTTGGAGATCCTGAAGAAGCTGAATGACGTGATGATGAAGTGCAGGTCGACGGCCTTTGTGGCGGGGTTGATGTCGCCCAGCTCCACGCCGCGTTCAATGACCCGCTCCAGCTGACCGACGATGGGGCCGGCCAGCTCTTCCTGCTTCCCGTCCGGCCAGAGGGCCGCGTAGTTGGTGTTGACGTCCGCCATCACGCGGACGAACTCGGGATGCGCCTCGTGGTAGTCGAACGTGATCTCGGCGATCCGGCGCAGCGCATCCAGGGGAGCCAGGTCGTCGACGTCGACGCGTTGTTCCTCCGCGCGGATCTGCCGGATGACCCTGTGGACCACGGCCTTGTACAGGCCCTCCTTGTCGCTGAAGTAGTAGTAGAACATCCGCTTGGTGGTCTGGGTTCGCGCGGCGATCTCATCGATGCGCGCCCCCGCGAACCCCTTGTCGGCGAACTCCTCGGTGGCCACAACGAGGATGTTGTTCTTCGTCTCCTCCTTGTTGCGCTTCCGCTCGGGGGACTGCCTATCCGCTACCTGCGTCATCTCGCCCTCACTAACTGGTTCGTGAACTTTCTGCGATCGTACCCGATCTCCGCGTGATCCTCCTGAAAGGAGCACACAAATTCACTCTAGACGGTAGGGACTCGGCTTGTTATGTTGTTCCAGTCACAGGCTCACTCACCATTTCGTACATTAGGAGTTTCCATGGCGACCCAGACCAACGCGCCCCGCGTGAGCGCAGCCCCGCCCTCCGGCGGGCGCACGTCTGACGCGGCGTCCCGTCCGCGCCGCAAGGCCCGCCGCCCGCTACCCAACGCGGTCAAATCAACCATCGGCGTGCTCACCCTCGTCCTGCTCTGGGAGGCAGTGGTTAGGGCGCTCGACGTGCCCCGGTTCCTGTTCGTGGCCCCGTCCGCCGCCCTGGGGGAGCTGGTTGCGCAGCCGGCGTACTATCTCGAACACAGCGGGGTCACCCTCTACGAGTCGCTGCTCGGCTTCGTGCTCGGAGCGCTGCTCGGCATCGCCTGCGGGGCCGTGATCTACTACGTGCCCTTCGTGCGGCACGCGCTCTACCCCTCGCTCATCGCCATCAACACCATTCCGAAGGTCGCGCTGGCCCCGCTGTTCATCGTCTGGTTCGGGTTCAGCCTCGAGTCGAAGGTCGCCGTCGCTCTGAGCATCGCCTTCTTCCCCCTGGTCATCGCAACCTTCGACGGACTGGCCTCCGTCCCTTCCGAACTGCGGGAGTTGGCCCGGATCAACCGCGCCTCGCGGTTCAAGCAGATGCGCAAGATCGAGCTGGTCCACTCGCTGCCGGCGATCTTCACCGGAATGAAGATCTCCATCTCCATGGCCGTCGGCGGTGCCGTCGTCGGCGAGTTCATCGCCGGCAACTCCGGGCTCGGCTACGTCGTGCTGGTGGCCAACAGCCAGATCAACCTGGCCTCGATGTTCGCCGCCTTCATCTGCCTGGCCCTGATGTCCCTGGTGCTCTTCGTCGCCGTCGAATGGCTCGGCAAGAAGCTGCTGCCCTGGAACGAAGCAACGTCCAAGTAACTCGACCCCGAAGGACCACGAACATGCGCAACATGACCAAAGCCTTGGCCGGCGCCGCGGCCGCCACCCTGCTGCTGACCTCCTGCTCCGGGGCCTCCGGCGCAGGAGGCAAGGAGAAGGTGTCCCTCATGATGGACGTCGGCCTGCTTCCCAAGCACGCCCTGTTCTACGCCGCGAAGGAGCACGGCTTCTACGAAGCCGCCGGATTCGACGTCAACATCCTCCCCGGGACCGGATCGAAGGACACCGCCCTGGCCGTCAGCGCCGGACGCGTCGACTTCGGATTCGCCGACTTCGCCATGACCGCCGTCGCGCGGGCGGAAGGCGCCGACGTCAAACAGATCGGGCTTGTGCAGGCCGAGACCGCCTACGCGACCGTCACCACCGAAGGCCGGGGCATCGAGGGCTGGGACGACCTCAAGGGCAAGACCGTGGCCACCGAGGCCGGCGGCGCCATGACCGCCATGTGGCCCCTGGCCCTGGAAAAGGCCGGGCTGGCCCCCGGCGACGTGGAAGTCGTCGCCGCAACCGGCCAAGCCAAGATCCCAGGCCTGCTCAGCAAGCAGTGGGACGCCACCCTCGCGTTCTTCATCTCCGACGAACCCGTGCTCAAGGCCCAGGGTGAAAGCCCGGTCGTGCTCAAGTGGAGCGACATCGGCATCAGCATGTACGGCAACGGCATCGTCGCCAGCAGCAAGACGCTCGGCGACGGGGACAAGGCATCCAGGTTCATGGACGCCACCCTCCGCGGAGCCGCCTGGGCCTGCCAGAACCAGGAGCAGGCCGCACAGGCCCTGATGAAGAGCGTCACCGAGATGGGCCCCGAAGCCGCCCAGGCCGGGGTCGAAGCCGCCTGCTCCATCCTGGCAAGCGACGAAATGGCGGACCTCGGCCTCGGTGCCATGAGCGACAAGGGAGCCGAGCGCGTGGTCGACCTGGCCGGGAACTACCTCGGCCTCGACGCCGGCAAGGTCACTCCCTCCGACCTCTACACGAACGACTACCTGCCCGAGGTACGCGTCGACGAGAAGATGGCCGCCCCGGCCGCCAACGAAGGCTAAGGAACCATGAAAACCACACCCGTCATCCAGGTCCGCGACGTCGAGATGTCCTACGACACCCCCGACGGCACGGCAACCATCCTAAAGAACTGCGACCTCCAGATCCGCGAAGGCGAATTCATCTCCATCGTCGGGCGCTCCGGGGGCGGCAAGACCACCCTGCTGCGCATCGTCGCAGGGCTGCTCACCCCCACCGCCGGCGAAGTCACCATCAAGGGCAACCCCGTCCAGGAGGCCCTGAACGACCTGGCCATGGTCTTCCAGAAACCCGTCCTGCTGCCGTGGCGCAACAACATCGGCAACATCCTGCTGCCCCTGGAGTTCCGCGGCAAGGTCACCCCCAAGATGAAGCGGGACGCCCAGGACCTGCTCGAGCTCGTCGGACTGGCCGACGCCGGAAGCAAGTACCCCTACGAGCTCAGCGGCGGCATGCAGCAGCGCGTCGCCATCTGCAGGGCCCTGGTCTCCCACCCGCAGATCATGCTCATGGACGAACCCTTCGGCGCCCTGGACGCGATGACCCGCGACACCATGAACCTCGAACTCCAGCGGATTTGGGCCGAAACCGGACGCAGCATCCTTTTCGTCACCCACAGCATCCCCGAAGCGGTGTTCCTCTCCGACCGGGTCGTGGTCATCGGAGACAAGCCCGGCCGCGTCATCGCCGACATCAAGATCGACCTGCCCCGTTTGCGCACCCGCGAACACCGGTTCTCTCCCGAATTCGCGGCCTACGAACACCAGGTCGCCGAACTCATCGGAGTCAAGGAAGGCATCAGCTAGGCGCCCACTCGGCGTCACAAGAAAGGAACAGCATGCGACTGATCAGCAACCCCCAGTACATCCGCGACAACTACGGATTCGACCCCTTCGCCAACCTCCTGATCCCCAACATTCGGATGGACTCGCCCCTCATGGCCACTCCCGTGGTCGCAGCGACCGACGCCGGCGAGTACGTACTGTCCCGCCAGCAGGAACTGGGCAGCCTCCTGTCCCAGGGCGTCCCGATGGACCGGATCCGCCTCTTCGAGGGCTACGTCACCCTCGATCCGGCCCTCAAGTCCACCCGCTCGGCCAAGTCCTTCGCCGCCGCCGTCGAGGAGCTCGCCCGGCCTGGCGAGGCGGTGGCCGTCGACGGCGGCTTCCCCTACTCCCGCTACCTCGCGCTCAAGGACGCCGGCCTCGACGTCCGCATCGAGGAACACGGCACGACGGCGGCCGTGGTCGCCTACCGCCTCGATACCGGCGCGGTCCTCCGGGACTTCCGGGCGATCCGGGCCCGCGGCATCGGGGCGGCACGTGCCCTCGTCGAATCCCTGCCGCAGCTGGACGGCATCCAGGACGAGTTCACCGACGCCGTCGACTCCCGCTACAGCCTGCTGGAGAAGATCGCTGCCGAAAACGGGGTCGCCGCCGTGCTGTCCTCCGCGCGCCCCAACTTCAGCGAGCTCACCGGCTTCGCCGCCCGGGAGGGGCTCCACGCCCTCTGGGTGGGCGGAACCGGCGAGCTCTACGTGATAGGCCCGGCCACGGACTACTCCATTCCCGGGGTTCCCACTGGCACCTACAGCAGCCTGTCGGCGGCCATCCGGTCCCTGGCCGGCGACGGCGCCACCGGCATCGAGGAACACCGGCTGGGAGCGGCCACCGCCGACGCCCTCCACGGGGCCGGCGTCGAACTGGCTCCCTTGTCCCTCGAACTGGGGAAGTGGCGGGACCTGCGCGACCACGAGGACCTGCCGTTCCAGCTGATCGCCGCCCGCGCCAGCACGTACTGCATCTCCGGGGCCCTCAAGCACGCCGAGGAAACCATCGCCGAGCGCGGCTACATCACCGAGAACGAGGCACACGCCAAGTACCGCGAACTGATCCACGCGTTCCGCGCGGAGCACGGCATCCCCTTCGCGCTGGAACCCTTCTTCGTCAACCTGCACGCGGCCGACCGCAGCCTGTACCCCGGCCCGCCGACCGACTTTCGGATCACCGCCGGGTCCGGCTCGGTCAAGCTGGACGCCGGGCTTAAGGTCACCCACAATGGCGTCGTGCTGGCCACCTCGGACATGGCCCGCTCGCTCGTCACCACCGACGAGGCCCGTGAAGGCTACGAGTTCTTCCTCAAGGTCGTGCGGGAGGACATCATCGGGGCGCTGCACGCGGGCAAGGACTGCGAGGTCGTCCACCGCGAGGCCGTCGAAGCAGTCCTGGCCCACCGCCAGCGACTGATCGAGCTCAACCTGCTCGCCGAGGAGACCGACTTCGCCGCCGAGTACGGCAAGCGGAACGTCGGCCACCTGATGGGCAAGCAGGAATCCTTCGGGCTGGAGTTCAAGCCCGGGCATCCCTTCGCGCTGCCCGCCCGCTCGCTCGGCGCGGCCGAGATCCAGTGGTCCTTCGGGAACTACTCGATCGGTGCGGAGGACATGTGGTACATCGGCGCGGACCGCGTCTACAACACCACCATCTGAGCCGGGCCCACCACCATAAGCCGCGGTGCCGGACCGGGCGAGCCCGGTCCGGCACCGCATCCACGAACAAGGACAACCACATGACCCCCGACATCCTGCAGAACCTCACCGCCAACGGATGGGTCCTCCCCGCCGCCGCGGCCCCGAAGTACGCCTATGAGGCGGTCGCGGTCGAAGGAAACCTCGCCTACGTCTCCGGCCAGATTCCCAAGCTCGGTGGCAACGTCGTGCACACCGGCCCCGTCTCCGACCACGACATCGAGCGCGGCATCGAGGCCGCCGAGCTTTGCGCGCTGAACCTGCTGGCCCAGCTCGAGGCCACCATCGGGCTTGAAAACGTTCGCACCGTCCTGAAGCTCAACGGCTACGTCTCCAGCGCGGACGGCTTCACCCGCCAGCCCGAAGTCATCGACGGGGCCTCCAAACTCATCCGAACCGTCCTCGGGGACGCCGGCGGGCATGCCCGCACCGCCCTGCCCGCGGCCAACCTTCCGGCCGACGCGACCGTCGAGATCGAACTCGTCGTCGCCACCGTGGCCCAGGGGTCCTAGGCGCAGACGCGGCCCCGGCCTGTTGCGCTAGTCCCCGGGATGGGAAGGCTTCAGGCCGGCAAGCCGTTCGATGACGGCCAGTCCGGAGGGCGTTCCCGGCCAGTGGCGGCGCAGCGGCTCGGGCCCGGCGGAACGCAGCGCGGAGCGGAGGGCGAGCGCCACGATGATCACGTCGTCCGCGTAGCCGATCACGGGCAGGAAATCCGGCACGAGGTCCAGCGGCAGGAGAAGGTAGGCCAGGAGCAGGCCCAGCTTGACCCGCACACCGGCGGGCACCGTGCGGTCCGCCGCCATGCGCCGGAGCACGCGCAGCAGGTCCGGCAGCAGGCGGAGGGCATCCTTCATGCCCACCGTCTCCGGGTGGCGCCGGGCATAGACCCATAGGCCCAGGAGCAGGATCACGTAGACGCCGACCAGTCCCGCGAGGAGGCCCAGCAGTATTTCCCACCCATTCACGATCTGGCGTTCTCCGTTCTTCCGTGGCCGGTGGCCGTCGGGCCAGCGCCTTGGTGGCCTGGCACCGGCGCTCCTCTTGAGGTTATGCCGTACCCGGTCACGCCGCCCCATGCGCACCGACGCCGGTACCAGGCCCTCCGCGGAACACGGGTGGTGAATGAGGAGGCCCCGCGGCGCCCGCCGTCAGTCGATCCTGCGGCCGCCGAGCCGGCTGACCCATTCGGGGTCGCGGTGGTCGAAGAACTGCGAGGCCCCGGTGTCCAGTGCGGCGATCCGGTCCATTTCGTCTCTGGCGAGCTCGAAGCCGAAGACGTCGAGGTTCTCCTTCATCCGGTCGACGCGGACCGACTTCGGGATGACCACCACGCCGCGCTGGACGAGCCAGCGGAGCACGACCTGCGCGACGGACCTGCCGTGCGCCTCGCCGATGCCGGCCAGGACCGGATCGGTGAACAGATTGTTCCGGCCCTCCGCGAACGGCCCCCAGGACTCGATCTGCACGCCGTGCCGGCGCATGAGGTCCTGGTCGGCCCGCCGCTGGAAGAACGGGTGGGTCTCGATCTGGTTCACCGCGGGCGCGACCTCGTTGTGGGCGATGAGGTCCACGAGCCGGTCGGGGTGGAAGTTGGAGACCCCGATGGCGCGGGCCAGGCCCTGCCGGTGGATCTCCTGCATGGCCCGCCACTCGCTGTAGTAGTCGCCGAAGGGCTGGTGGATCAGGTACAGGTCCAGATGGTCGAGGCCGAGGCGCTTCAGGGAAGCGTCGAACGCCCGCTTGGTGTTGTCCTCGCCCGGGTCCTGGATCCACAGCTTGGTGGTGACGAACAGTTCACCCCGGGGGATGCCGCTGTTGCGGATGGCGCGGCCGACGGCTTCCTCGTTCTGGTAGGCGGCCGCGGTGTCCAGGGACCGGTACCCGGCGGCGAGGGCATCGGTGACGGCCTGTTCGGTCTGGTCGGCGGGGATCTGGTAGACGCCGAATCCGAGGATCGGCATCTCGACGCCGTTGTTGAGGGTCACTGTCTGCATGGGGTTTTCCTTCCGGTCAGAGTTCGGAGTTCGGAGTTCAGAGTTCAGGGGCGGACGAGGACCTTGAGGGCCTCACGGGCATCCATGGCCTTGTAGGCCTCGGGGGTCTGTTCGAGGCCGACCTCGCGGTCGAAGACCCGGCCGGGGTTCACGCTGCCGTCGAGCACCCTGGGAAGCAGGGGCTCGATGTACGCGCGGACCGGAGCGGGGCCGCCGGTGAGGGTGACGTTGGGTCCGAACAGGGACCCGAAGCCGATGGGCGCCTCCTCGTACTGGGGGACGCCCACCCGGCTGATCACACCGCCGGGGCGAACGACGCCGATGGCCTGCCGGTAGGCGGGCATGTGCCCGACAGCTTCGAGGACGGTGTGGGTGCCGTCGCCGCCGGTGAGCTCACGGACCGCGGCGATGCCCGCCTCGCCGCGTTCGGCAACGACGTCGGTGGCGCCGAATTCGCGCCCCAGGTCCGTGCGGGCCTGGTGCCGGCCCATGAGGATGATGCGCTCGGCGCCGAGCTGCTTGGCGGAGAGCACGGCCATCAGGCCCACGGCCCCGTCGCCGATAACGGTGACGGTGGTGCGTTCGTTCACCCCGGCCTTGACGGCGGCGTGATAGCCGGTGCCGTAGACGTCGGAGAGAGTGAGCAGGGAGGCCAGCAGGGCGGAGTCCTCGCCGACGGGGACCTTGACGAGGGTGCCGTCGGCCAGCGGGACGCGCACGGCCTCGGCCTGTCCGCCGCCGATGCCGTTCCTGCCCCAGAACCCGCCGTGGCGGCAGGAGGTGTGCAGGCCCTCGCGGCAGAAGTCGCAGGTGCCGTCGGACCAGGCGAAGGGGGCGATGACCAGGTCGCCCTTCTTCAGGGTCGCGACGTCCCTGCCGGTTTCCTCGACAACTCCGACGAACTCGTGGCCCATGGGGATGCCCTCGGCGGTGGCCGGCAGGCCGTGGTAGGGGTGCAGGTCCGAGCCGCACACGCAGGCGCGCACGATCCGCACGATCGCGTCGGTGGGCCGCTCGATGACCGGGTCGGGGACGTCGATCACGCGCACGTCGCCGGCACCGAACATGTAGGTTGCTCGCATCAGGTAGTTGTTTCCGTTTCTCTGTGTCCTGTTGGCTGCTTCCAGCCAACAGGGTCGGGTTGGGTTGTGGGAGTCCCTGCCGTTACGGGTACTGGCAATACCCCCTTGGCAGGGTCGCTCGGGCCAGTGGGGTGCGGCCGCCGCCGGCGAACGGCATCCCAACGAACGGCATCCCAGCGGACAACGAGTCCGACGACGGCGAGCAGCGCGAGGGCGAGCAGGACCGTGCCGCCGCCCAGGGCGGCGGAGACCTGGGCGGCGGAGACCTGGGCGGCGAGGACCCCGGCGGTGTTGCCGGTACCTGCGGCGGCGGCAACGAGCACGAGGATGCCGATGCCCAGCGAGCCGCCGAGCTGGTGGGCGGTGTTCACCACGCCGGACGCCGCACCGGCGTCCCGGGACCCGACGCCGGCGATGCCGGCCGCGGTCAGCGGTCCGAACGCCAAGCCCTGCCCGATGCCGATGAGGGCCATCGGCAAGGCCACGGCCACGACGTACGGGCTGTCCGCCTCCAGGCGGCTGAGCCACCCCATTCCCGCCAGGGTGGCCGCGATGCCGGAGGCCAGGAGCGCCGTGTTGCCGATCCTCCCGGTCAGCCGCGGAACGGCGAGGGCCACGAAGAAGTTCACCACCGTCATCGGCATGAACGCGAGCCCGGCCTGCAGCGGGCCGAACCCGTAGACGCCCTGGAGGAACTGCGTGGTGAAGAAGAAGTAGCCCATCATCGCGCCGACGAAGAGCAGCCGGGCTAGGTAGGCGCCCGAGCGTTCCCGGCTGGCAAACAGGCCCAGCGGCATGATCGGCTGCCGGGCCCGGGCCTCGTTGAGCACCAGGCCGCCCATCAGCACCACCCCGGCGGCAAGCGCGCCGAGGGTGGCGGGGTCGCCCCACCCGGCGTCGGCCACATGGACGATGCCGTAGACCAGGGAACCCATGCCCAGCGTCGAACAGGCCGCCCCGGCGAGGTCGAAGCGCCCGGCGCGGCGTTCGGTCTCGGGCAGTTGCCGCAGGGCGGCAAAGACCATCACGACGGCGATGGGTGCGTTGATCAGGAACCCCACCCGCCAGGAGAGCCAGTCCGCCAGCAGGCCTCCCAGCACCAGCCCGACGCTGGCCCCGATGCCAGCGGTCGCACCGTACGCGGCCAGGGCCCGGGTTCGCTCGCGCCCCTCGGGGAAGCCGGCGGTCAGCAGCGCCAGGCTCGAGGGTGCGAGCACCGCGGCGCCCACGCCCTGCACCGCGCGGGCGGCCAGCAGCCACGCCGCGGAGGGCGCGGCCCCGATCGCGAGCGAGGCGAGGCCGAAGACCACCAGGCCCGCGACGAACACGCGCCGCCGCCCGAGGATGTCCCCGGCGCGCGCTCCGAGCAGCAGCAGGCCGCCGAACACCAACACGTAGGCGTTCTGGACCCAGGACAGGTCCGCTGCGGTGAATCCCAGCTCGTCGCGGATCTTGGGCAGGCCGGTGATCACGATCGAGGTGTCCAGCACGATCATGAAATAGCTCACCAGGATGATCGCCAGGACCGCCGTGGGATTGCTGCGGCGGGTGGATCTCTTGTTCACTCGTAGTCCTTCGGGTGCGTCGGTACCGGCCCGGGGCGGCTCCGGTCGGGTTGCCTTTCCAGAGAAACAGCGTCCCGGCGCGGGCGGGAGGTCCTGCCGTTACAGGTACTGGCAGGGCCTCCCGGAACGCGTCCCGGGCTTCTAGCGTGGAAGGCATGGACAATCGGAACGACATCCGCGAATTCCTGGCCACCCGGCGGGCCAAGATCACCCCGCAGCAGGCGGGGCTGCCCGCCTACGGGGGAAACCGGCGAGTTCCCGGGCTGCGCCGGGAGGAGGTCGCGATGCTCGCCGGGGTGAGCATCGACTACTACATCCGGCTTGAGCGCGGAAACCTCAGGGGCGTCTCGGACAGCGTTCTGGATGCGCTGGCGCGCGCGTTGCAGCTGGACGAGGCCGAAAGGGCCCACCTCTTCGACCTGGCCCGGGCGGCGGCTCCGTCCACCCCGGCAGGCCGCCGGCAGGCCCCGCAGAAGGTGCGGCCCACCCTCCAGCGCGTGCTGGACGCCATGGGCACGCCGGCCTTCGTGCGCAACGGCAACATGGACATCCTGGCGGCGAACCGGCTCGGTCGGGCGCTCTACGGCGAGATCTTCGACAGCCCCGTCCAGCCACCGAACTCCGCCCGGTTCGCGTTCCTCGACCCCCGCGCCGAGCGCTTCTTCCGCGACTGGGACCGGGTCATCGAGGATTCGGTGGCGATCCTGCGGGCGGAGGCCGGCCGCCGGCCCTACGACCGGGGCCTGTCCAACCTGATCGGGGAGCTGTCGACCCGCAGCGAGTTGTTCCGCACCCGGTGGGCCGCGCACAACGTGCGCTTCCACCGGACCGGAGGCAAGCGCCTGAACCATCCGCTGGTCGGCGACCTCGACCTGGACTACGAGGCCATGGAACTGCCCGCGGATCCGGGCCTTGTGGTCATCACCTACACCGCCGAACCCGGGTCCCCGTCCCAGGACGCGCTGAATCTCCTGGCCAGCTGGACGGCCGGCACCGAACCGGCGGACCGGACCGCGGACCGAACCTCCGAGCACGACCGACACCTCTGATGGAGCAGCACACATGAACCACCCTGACACCGTTCCCGGCGGCGTCCTCGTCATCGGCGCCACCGGGAGCGTCGGCCGGCTTGTCGTCGCTGCGGCGGCCCGCCACGGCCTGGCCGTTCGGGCCCTGGCCCGCGACGTCGGCCGGGCCGGACGCCTCCTGCCGGGCACCGAGATCGTCCACGGCGACCTTGAGGACCCGGAGACGCTCGCCCGCGCGGTGCACGGCGTCGGCGCCGTCGTCTTCACCCACGGCGCGCACAACGCCGGCGCCTACGAACGCGTCGACTACGGGGGAGTGGCCAACGTCCTGCGTGCGCTGGACGGGCGCGCGCTGCGCATCGCGCTCATGACATCGATCAACGTGACCCGCGACGACAACGGCGCCTATCAGGACCTGCTGGACTGGAAGCGCCGCTCGGAGCGCCTCGTGCGCGCCAGCGGCCACCCCTACACGATCGTCCGCCCGGGATGGTTCGACGCGGCAGGGCCCGGCGACCGGCGCCTGGTCCTCGCACAGGGCGACCGCCGCTCCGGCGCCGTCGACCGCGCCCAGGTTGCCGAGGTCCTGGTCCGCAGCCTGCTCACCGCAACGGCCGCGGGCAAGACGTTCGAGCTGTTCGCCGAGGCCGGTCCCGCCCCGCGGGACTGGGCCGGACTCTTCGCCGACGTGCTGGCCGATGTGTCCGGCGCCGTCGACGCGGCCCAGGACTCCGGCACGCTGCCCCTGGCGCGCGAGCCGGAGAGCCTGCGCGCCGACCTCGACCGGCTGCGCGCCAGCTAGCCATTTCCGGCCCAGCCCCTTTTCCCGACCGACAGGAGACCCCATGGAGATCCAACCCACGATGCCGAGCACCAAGGGCCCGGCGGAACTGTTCACCGGAGACGTCTGGTTCGACGTCATCGCCGCTCCGCGGCCGGAGCCCTCGCGTATGCGCGTCAACATGGTCCGCTTCGCCCCCTGCGCCAGGACCGCCTGGCACACCCACGCCGTGGGCCAGACTCTGCACGTGCTCGAGGGGACCGGACTCGTCCAGGCCCGCGGCGGCGACGTCGTCGTGATGAGGCCCGGGGACACCGTCTACACCCCGCCGGGCGAGTGGCACTGGCACGGCGCGGCCACCGACCACTTCATGAGCCATCTGGCCATGTGGGAGGGGACCGGCGACGCGGAGGTGCCGGAGACCGAATGGGGCGAGCACGTCACCGAGGAGGAGTACCGCGGCCAGGCCGTGGCGCGCACCTAGCGCTCCGGTCTCCGAAAAGCGCTCCGCCACGAACGCCGAAAAGCACGCGCCCGGACGCGCCCGCCGCTGTCGGACCGTGGACACGGTTCGAAAGCGGCGGGCGATGCGTGCTACGCTCCAGCGCTGTAAACACCCTCCACGGGAGCTCGCACCAGCGAGCTGAGAGGACGGCTAGGGCCGTCGACCGTTGAACCTGACCGGATAATGCCGGCGTAGGAAGAGATCAAAATGCGCACAAGCGACGCTACAACCATGTCCGCTGTCACCACTGGCCCCATCCAGGACAGCACCAAACGCTACGAGGACGTGCCCGGCTTCCCGGGCATGAGCTACCCCGTGCGGCGCGTTAATCTCAGCAATGGAGAGCACTTCGACCTCTACGACACCTCGGGCCCGTACACGGATCCGCAGGCACGCATCGACGTCGAGGTGGGATTGGCGAAAACGCGTGACGGGTGGGAACACCCGGAACCGATCGACGGCGCCGCGACCCAGCTGGTCTGGGCGCGCGCCGGAATCATCACCCCAGAAATGGCGTACGTCGCCGCCCGCGAAGGCGTCTCGCCGGAGCTGGTCCGCGATGAGGTCGCCCGCGGCCGGGCCGTGATCCCGGCCAACCACCGGCACCCCGAGTCCGAGCCGATGGTCATCGGCAAGGCCTTCGCGGTGAAGATCAACGCGAACATCGGCAACTCGGCCGTCACGTCCTCGATCGAGGAGGAGGTGGAGAAGATGGTGTGGGCCGCCCGCTGGGGCGCCGACACCCTGATGGATCTCTCCACCGGCCGGAACATCCACGAGACCCGCGAATGGATCCTGCGCAACTCGCCGATCCCCGTCGGCACCGTGCCCATCTACCAGGCCCTCGAAAAGGTCAAGGGCGATCCGGCCAGCCTCACCTGGGAAATCTTCCGGGACACGGTGATCGAGCAGGCGGAGCAGGGCGTGGACTACATGACCGTGCACGCCGGGGTGCTGCTGCGCTACGTGCCGCTGACGGCCAAGCGCGTCACGGGCATCGTCTCGCGCGGCGGGTCGATCATGGCGGCCTGGTGCCTGGCCCACCACCAGGAGAGCTTCCTCTACACCCACTTCGTGGAGCTGTGCCAGATCTTCCGGAAGTACGACATCACCTTCTCGCTCGGCGACGGGCTGCGTCCGGGGTCGATCGCCGACGCCAACGACGAGGCCCAGTTCGCCGAGCTGCGCACCCTTGGCGAGCTCACGAAGATCGCCAAGTCCCATGGCGTGCAGGTCATGATCGAGGGCCCCGGCCACGTGCCGATGCACAAGATCGTGGAGAACGTGCGGCTTGAGGAGGAACTGTGCGAGGAGGCCCCGTTCTACACGCTTGGCCCGCTCGCCACGGACATCGCCCCGGCCTACGACCACATCACCTCCGCCATCGGCGCGGCGATGATCGCCCAGGCGGGCACCGCCATGCTCTGCTACGTCACCCCGAAGGAGCACCTGGGCCTGCCCAACCGCGACGACGTGAAGGTCGGGGTGATCACCTACAAGATCGCCGCCCACGCCGCGGACCTGGCCAAGCAGCACCCCAGGGCCCAGGAACGCGACGACGCGCTCAGCCGAGCCCGCTTCGAGTTCCGCTGGCGGGACCAGTTCGCATTGTCGCTGGATCCGGACACCGCCCGCGAGTACCACGACGAGACCCTGCCTGCGGAGCCGGCCAAGACCGCGCACTTCTGCTCGATGTGCGGGCCGAAGTTCTGCTCGATGCGGATCTCCGCCGACGTTCGGACCTACGCGCAGGAGAACGGGCTGGACAGCCTGGAGGCCATCGAGGCCGGGATGGCGGACAAGTCCGCGGAGTTCGCCCGCATGGGCAGCTCCGTCTACTTGCCGATCCGCGCCGTCTGACCCCGTGGCGCTCGCCGAACGCGGCAAGGGCGCGACGGCGGTCGGCGGCTTCGGGGCCATGGACAGCTAGGTTCGGAGTCGGGCCGACGGTAGTGCAAGAGCTGCTGGAATGGATCAGCCATTCCAGCAGCTCTTGCACTATGGTTCCGGACGGTCCGCTACCGCCCTACCCGGCCAGCTACCCGGCCGGAGCCGTATCCCGGCGCCGGGCGGCGGCCGCCCGGAAGAGGTCCACCAGCAGGAAGCCCGCCAGCGAAATCCCCAGCAGCGGGACAAAGAACCCCACGAGCACCGCCACGGCGGCAACCGCCAGCACGGCCCACCACGGACTTTGGCGCAGGGCTCCGCGTCGCGGCAGCGGTCCGAAGCGCAGCCCCGTGGCCGCCTTGGGGCGCCGCTTCCACCACATCATGTAGCCCCACACCACCATGCAGGCCAGCCCGGCGGCGAGCGCCAGGAGGACCACCTGGTTCGCCACGCCGAAGAGCGTCCCCATGTGCGCGTCGATGCCCCAGCGGGACAGCTTCGCGGGCACGGAGAAGTCCTTGAAGTCGATGCTGTCCACCACGGCCATGTCCCGCGGATCCAGGGATACGGCATCGACCTGGGTGGGCCAGGACCGGTCGATCTCGGCCACGGACCAGGCCTGTCCGCCGGCCGCGCCGGGCCTGATCTCCACCTTGGCGGCGTCGATGCCGGCCCCGCGGGCCGCGGCCAGCGCGGCGTCGAACCCGCCGTTCGGGACGGTGGCGGCCGGCTCCGCCATCACGTGCCCGCTGTGGCCCTCATGGCCCATGTGCGCGTGGGATGGGTCCGCTGCGAGCTCGCGGGAGAGCGAGGGCGTTTCCCAGCCCAGCGTGGCGCGCAGCTGGGACACGTTCTCCCCGGCGTACTTCGACCAGGTCAGGCCGGTGGCGGAGAGCCCCAGGAACCCGACAACCAGCGTCAGGCCCAAGACCTTGTGCCAGCCGAGCAGGCGGGCCCGGCTGCCCTTCCGTGGTGCGTTCCCGCGCTGGGTTGGGGTGCCCGCCTTCGCGGCGCGGGACGGGCGCTGCGCCACCCACAGGGCCACGCCGCCGAGCGCGACGACCCACAGCCAGGAGGCCGCGAGTTCGCTGTAGAGCCGGCCGGCGTCGCCCAGGTTCAGGCTGCGGTGCATCTGGTCGACCCAGGTGCGCAGCGGCAGGGAGCCGCTGGTGCCGTAGGCGACCAGTTCACCCTTGACCTTCGCGGTCGCCGGGTCGACGAAGACGGCCAGCGATTCCGATTCGCCGAGGGATTCGTCGGCGAACATAACGCGGGTGGTTCCGCCCTCGGTGCCGGGCCGGACGGCGGCAGGTGCCGTGGCGGAGCCGCGGAACTCCTGTGCCGCCTGGATCTGCCGCTCCAGGGGCAGCGGCGTCCCGGGCGAACCGGTCAGCTCGGTGGCGTAGACCAGGTCCTCGATTTGTGGTGCCGCGGCGTAGAGGCCGCCGGTGACCGCGGCGACCAGCAGGAACGGGCCGACGAGGATGCCCGCATAAAAGTGCAGCCGGCGCAGGAGGGCCACAAGCCACGGGGCGGTTGCGGAGGCTGGGCTGGCGGGCGCGGGGGCAGTAGTGGGCGTGGTGGGAGGCAGCGTTGCCTCGCGCCCGGTTTCGGGGCGCGCTGAAGTACTGGAGGTCATGGTGGTCTTTCGTCCATCGGGGGAAGTGGAAACGAAAGCGCCGCACGGATCCCCAAGCAGGTGGAGGCAGGCCGGTGGAGACAGGCCGGTCGAAGCAGGGCAGGACCGTCCCGCGGCTCATGATGGACGCGGGGGACGGAACGCCAAGGCCGGACGCCAAAAACCAGGCGCCAAACGCCAAAAAGCTAGGCGGGTGCCAGTACCGGTGCCGATGCGCGGGGACGCGGGGGCGCGGCGCACGACGGCGGTCCCCGCCTGGCGATGGGACGGGCTGCGGGGCGGCCGGGCAGGGTTGCCGGCTCCCGCCGGGAGTCGGGCCGTGGCCGCGGCGGCGCCGCAACCGGGAGCAGGAGACGGAACAGGCGGACCAGCCGCGCTCCAAGGAGGCCGGCGAGCATCCACACGAACCGTTCGGCACGGCTCACCGCGAGGACCGTTAGGGCAGCGGCCGCGAGGTGGGCCAACCACATCGCCGCGCCGCCGGCCGCCCCGGCGTCGAATGTCGCGTCGAGGGCAACCTGCAAGGCCGGCTGGCCGTGCCCGTGGTGCCCAATCTGGTGCTGCCCAATCTGGTGCTGTGCGTGGGCGGTGGCATCCATCGCCATCGCTGCCGGGGTGGAGAACAGGAGGTGGTACGGGCCCTGGCTCGCCAGGACCGCCGCGGCAACCCGTCCCGGGCCCATGCGCCGCCCGGCGAAGAGGGAGCAGACGAACCCTGATGCGGCGAACGCCAGAACCATTCCGGGGAAGCCGGGCAGCGTGCCCGAAACCGAGAAGTGTCCGATGGCCGCAAAGAGCGTGGCCACGAAGCCGGCGGCCCAGCCGCGCAGCATCCGATCCGTGAACGCAACGGCACCCATCCGGGACCTGCCTTCCGTCACGCGAATCCGACGCCCGCGAATCCGAAATCCACGAACCAAAACAGGGCAATTCTAGGCGGGGACCGGACGGCCCGCCAAGCGCCGTTACACGGCGGGAGCCCGATAGGCGCTAATCCGTGGGCCTGGGGTTCCGCTTGGCGATGGCGGAGGTCAGGACCTTCGCGAACATTGTCCACGCGGCGTAGGGAACCAGGCTCGCGCCCAGCCGGCCATCCTCCCGGGCGGCGCGGCGGGCCAGGTCGATCGTGCTGGCCGCCAGCGCGGCGGCCTCCAGGCTGGCCAGCGCAGGATTGCGGAGCCGCCAGAAGATCACGCTCCAGCCGGCGTTCAGGACCAGGTTGGTCGTGAGCGCGCGCTGGAATCCGCTCCGGTGGGTCTGGGCCGTGGCCGAACCGCTGCCGGCCTCCATGTCATGGCGGGCCAGCACGGCCGCGGAGGTCACCGCGAGGCCGGTGTAGAGCGCGGTCCACACGACGGGAAAGGCGGTCCGCGGCGGCTGCCAGGACGGCAGCGTCAGGGACCGGTACCATGCGCCGTCCGGATTGGTGGCCCAGGCCCCGACGACGGCGGCCGCCGCCGTGGCGGCGCCGGTCTGGACCAGCCTGGCGGGGAAGGTGGAGTTGCTGCGGGTGTGCATAGTGGCCATGGCTCACCGTACAGAACGGTGCTGTGGCACGTGAAGCCTTTGCCGCTGAAGCCCCGGCGCCGCGGGAAGTCCCGGTGCCGCGTGAAGCCTCGGGCTTCGTGCCGGAACGCGCCGGGGCGGCGGATTCCGGCGCCCCGGCCTGCGGTGCGGGTAGGGTTTTCAGGGTCCACCACTCGCAAAAACATCGGGGGAAACCATGTCCCAGCCAGCCCAATACCCGCAGCCCGGCCAACCGTTCCAGGCGCAGAACTCGCCCGATCAGCTGCGCGGCCAGCAGTTGGCCCAGACCTCGATGATCCTGGGCATCCTGTCCCTGTTCGTCGTGGGCGTCATCCTGGGGCCGATCGCCATCGTGAAGGCCAAGCAGGCCGAGCGGCTGAACACCGCCGCCACCGTCGGCAAGGTTACCGGCTGGATCGGCACCATCCTCGGCGTGCTCTCCATCGTGGGCATGATCCTCCTCTTGGTGCTCGCCACGATGGTTCCCTCCGGCTCGTTCGGCCCGTAGGCCCTAGACGCTTTCCAGCAGGTCCCCTTCCCTCAAGGCCCCGCCCGTCACGGGCGGGGCCTTGAGTGTGCGGTACCAGGCGGATTCCGTGGCCACCCAAATGGTCATCGGCAATCCGGTGAACCAGCCCGTGTACTCCTTCTCCACGGCCCACTGCGGCGAGCGCTCGAAGTGCCGCCACGATGCCTCGTTGCGGTTGTCGATCACGGTGATGGGCGTCCCGCCGGTGGACAGCGCGTAGGTCAGCCTTGAGGCGGCAATGCGCTCGCGGATCCCCAGCCTCCGGTAGGCCGGGTGCACGTACATCGCGCCGAGTTCCACGGGGGAGTCGACCCCGGTCGGGGCGGTCACCGAGGCGTGCAGCACGCCCAGGCCCACGGGGGTTCCGGAATGCAGTGCGGTGACGGTCAGCAGGGCGTGGTCCAGCTTCTGGTGCCAGCGCGGCCCGGCGTCGGGGGTGAGCAGCGAGAGTGCCTCGCGTTCCGCGGCGGTCGGCGGGGCGTAGGAGAGGGCATAGTCGATGACGGGATGCACTGGGAGCGGTCCTCTATGTGGTGCTTTAAGAGCGAACGAAAGAAGGGGTTCCCGGTGTACGCCGGGCCGGTTCTTTGGCCGTTAGGGGACCGGTGCCGGTGGAGTCCGGCAGCTTCCTTGTAGGGCCCAGTTTCGGCCGCATCGGCGGCGGCCACAGCGAAGATAGCGCATTGATTTGCGGCTTGTAAAACGGCGCCTGAAACGGCGCCGGCGCGGCGTGCCGGAGCCGGGGATTTTCGCCCCGCGCCGCCGCCCGGGCACCCCGATTTGGCGTCGCGGCCACCCCTCGGCTAACCTTTCAAGGTACGCCCGACGGGCTGACAAGCCCGGTTCTTTAGCTCAGTTGGTTAGAGCGCTCGCTTCACACGCGAGAGGTCAGCAGTTCGAGTCTGCTAAGAACCACCACAGGAAAGGCCCCCGCATTGCGGGGGCCTTTCGCCGTTCCAGAGGGTTCCGACGCGGGGTCCGCCCCGGCGAGGGGCACGACGGCGGCGCGCGCCGCCGTCGTGCCCCTCCTTCCGCCCCGCGGAACTGTCCCGGGAATGGCGGGGCTGGGAATTGCGGGGCTAGGAATTGAGCATGTCCAGCACCAGCGGCTTCACCTTGGTGCCGAGCAGTTCGATGCTGCGCATCATCGGGGCGTGCGGCAGGGTCCCGGCGCTGTACTTGATGTCGAAGCGGGACAGGCCCAGGCCCTGGGAGATGCGCACGATCTTCCGCGCGACCGTTTCCGGAGACCCGATGACCAGGTTCCCGTTCGGGGAGGCCGAGGCCTGGAAGCGCAGCCGGGAGGCCGGCGGCCAGCCGCGCTCGGCGCCGAGGCGGTCCATGGTCCGCTTGTAGTGCGGCCAGAGGATCTCCAGGGCCTCCTCGTCCGTGTCCGCCACCAGGCCGTGGGTGTGCGCGCCGATCGGCTGCTCGGCGTGCCCGGCCTGCTCCAGGGTGCGCCGGTACAGGCGGGTGAGGCCCTCGAAGGCGAGCGGGTTGCCGCCGATGATGGCCAGGAATAGCGGCAGGCCGTGCCGTGCGGCGCGGAGCACGGACTCCGGGCTGCCGCCCACCCCCACCCAGGCCCGCATGCCCTGCTCGGTGGGCGGGAAGATGCGCTGGTTGCTCAGCGCCGCCCGGGTGCTGCCGGACCAGGTGACGGAGTCCTCCTTGAGCAGCTGCGCGAACAGCGCCAGCTTTTCCTCGAACAGGATCTCGTAGTCCTTCAGGTCGTAGCCGAACAGCGGGAAGGACTCGATGAAGGAGCCGCGGCCCAGGATCGCCTCGGCCCGTCCGCCGGAGAGGGCATCGACCGTGGAGAAGCGCTGGAAGACCCGCACCGGATCATCGGAACTGAGCACGGTGACGGCGGACCCGAGCCGGATCCGCTCGGTCCTGGCGGCCACCGCGGCCAGCACCACCTCGGGGGCGGACACGGCGTAGTCCTCGCGGTGGTGTTCGCCGACGCCGAAGAAGTCCAGGCCGGCCTCCTCCGCGGCAACGCCCTCGGCGACGACGTTGCGCAGCACCGCCGCGTGGTGCATCGGCTGGCCGTCGGCGTCTTCCGTAACGTCGCCGAACGTCTCGACGCCGATCTCAAGCAGGTGGTCCATGGTTCCTCCCGGACGGTAGAAATAGCGGTAGAAATATGCAATCGCATGCAATAACCACGGGATGGGCGACGCTATTCCCCGCCTCGCTTTTCGGGGCCGCCGCGGGCGGTTCAGCACCCAGAATGCGCCTTCGCTACAGTGGTTCCAAGCACCACACAGAACAGGAGCAGCAGTGTCCACAGGAGAGCCCAAGGACACCGCCCCAGCCCCGGAATCCGCGGGCGGACAACGCCCCGCGAACCCGGGTCCCGCGGCCGATCCGAACCCCCGGGCCCAGGCCCTGCAGCGCGTCGGCAGGCGCAGCCGGCAGCGGTCCGCCCCCGTCCCGGCCCCGGCCGACTTCCCCAGCACCGGGGCACGCCCGATCGTGCCGCCGGGACCCGCCTCCGCCAAGCAGCCACGCAGCCCAGGTACCGCCGACCGCTCCGGCGTCGTCCCCGGCAGGCCCGCGCCCGGCCGGACCCCGTCCGGCGTTCCCGCTGCCGACGCTGCGCCTGCCGACGCCGCGGCTGCCGGCAAGGATCACGGACGGCGGCTGCTCGGGCGGCTGATGAACTCGGAGTCCCCGCCCACGCAGGCGTTCTCGATCGTGGACCGGCTGGTCGGCAGCCCGTACGCCAACCCCACCATCCAGGTCGGGACGCAGGACGCAAGCGCCCGCAAGACCCTCGAGTTCGCACTGGACCTGGCCGAAGCCATGTTCCGCTACGGCGCCGGCGCCCTGGAGGCCGAAACCAGCATCATCGCGGTCACCGCGTCGCTGGGCCTGCGCAACGTCGAAGTGGATATCACCAACCAGTCCATCCACCTGAACTACGCCCCGCATGACGCGGTTCCGATGAGCCTTCTGCGGGTGGTCCGCTCGCGGACCAACAACTACGCGGGCCTGGCCCTGGTCCACCAACTGGTGACGGACATCGTGGCGGACGGGGTGACCCGGCGCGAGGCGGTCGAACGCCTGCGCTCGATCGTCCGGCGCCCCAAGCCCTTCCCTCGCTGGATGGTCACGGCCGCCGGCGGCGCGTTCGCGGCGATGTTCGTGCTCTTCATCGGCGGCACCTGGCAGGGGGCCGTAACGGCGTTCCTGTCCTCGCTGGTGGTTTCGCAGGTCGCGAAGCTCGCCGGGCGCTGGCGCATCCCGGAGTTCTTCTCCACCGCCGCGGGCGCCTTCGTGGTCACCGGGATCGCCCTGCTGCTGTGGGTGCTCTCGGTGCCGATCTCCCCGGCCATGGTGGTGGCCGGCGGCATCATCTTGCTGCTGCCGTCCTCGCGCTTCGTCTCCTCCGTGCAGGACGCCATCAACGGCTTCCCCGTCACCGCCGCGGGCCGGTTCTTCTCCGCCCTGATCATCTACGCGGCCCTGGTCGCCGGCATCATGACCGCCCTGGTGTTGGGCACGCTGGCCGGCGCCCAGGAGCTGAACGTCGCCTCGATCGAGACGGTGCCCTATCCCGGATGGCTGCTGACGGTCCTCATGGTGCTGGCGGTCATCTTCGGCGCGGTCTCCGAACAGACGGCGCGCCGGATGCTGGTGCCCACGGCCGGCGTCGCGCTGCTGGGGTACCTGGTCTACCTCGGCGTGCAGGCGCTCGGGGTGGGGGACCGGCTGGCCCCGGCGCTGGCCGCCGTCGCGATCGGCGCGGCCGGGCGCTGGGTGGCGCTGCGGATGGGTGCCCCGCAGCTGGTGGTCGCGGTTCCGGCGATCGTGTTCCTGCTGCCGGGCCTGATGATCTTCCGGGCGATGTACGGGATCGCGATCCAACCCGAGGACGTGACCACCGGCCTGGTGCAGATGTTCAACGCGTTCTCGATCATCCTGGCCATCGCCGGCGGGGTGGTCTTCGGAGACACGCTGGCCCGTCCGCTCACCCGCGGCTGGCACGGCAACGAACGCCGGCGCATCCGCCGCCGCTAAAGCGCCCTGCGCTGATGGGCAGTGGATCCGATCGGCAGTAGATCCGGCACCGGCCACCTGTGGCCGGTGCCGGATCTACTTAAGGCGCCGCCGGCAGGCGCCAGTCCACCGGTGCCGCACCCTGTCCGGCCAGCAGGTCGTTGGTGCGGCTGAACGGGCGGGAACCGAAGAAACCGCGGCTGGCCGAGAGCGGGGAGGGGTGCGCGCTGGTGATCACCGCGGTCCCTTCGAGCGCCGGGGCCAGGGCCTGCGCGTCGCGGCCCCACAGGATGGAAACCAGCGGCCCGCCCCGGGCGGCCAAGGCCGCGACCGCGGCGTCCGTGACCTTCTGCCAGCCCAGCCCGCGGTGGGATCCGCTCTCGCCCGCACCCACGGTCAGCACCCGGTTCAGCAGCAGCACCCCCTGGTCCGCCCACGCGGAGAGGTCCCCGTGTGCCGGCGGTTCCGCGCCGACGTCGTCGGCCAACTCCCGGTAGATGTTCGCCAGGCTGCGCGGCAGGGGCCGCACGTGCGCGTCCACCGCGAAACTCAACCCCACCGGGTGGCCCGGCGTCGGGTAGGGGTCCTGGCCCACGATCAGCACCTTCACCCGGTCCAGCGGCGCGGAAAAGGCGCGCAGGACCCGCTCCGGGGCGGGCAGGATGCGCTCGCCGGCGGCGCGCCGGGCCTCCAGTTCCGCCGCGATGGACCGCAGCCGCCCGTCCACCGGCGCCAGTCCGGGCGCCCAGCTCGGATGCACCGCTCCGGTCTGGACCGCCGCTTCCAGGCCGGCGGCGAAGGGCCACGGCGCTGGATCGGATCCATCGCCGAGGCCGTCGGGCCTACCGTCGAAGCTGAAGAGGGCATCCTGTGCGTCGCTCATGGCGACCATTCTTGCCTGCCGGCCGGTCCGGGCCCATATGACAACCCGGATTCCGGGCTCGTACCATGGGCGGGAAGGATTCACCGGCGGCAATACGAGGGGAACGTGGTGGCTGCAGCAGCGATCGAGTTGGATTTCGAGTACGACGAATCCAGCGAGCTCGACGAACGGGCGCAGTTGATGTTGGCCCTTGAGCGGCAGTGGTGGAAGTACGCGGGGGCCAAGGAACAGGCCATCCGCGAACTCTTCGGACTGTCCTCCGCGAACTACTACCAGCTGCTCAATGCGCTGATCGACACGGACGCCGCGCTGGCCTACGACCCGATGCTGGTGAAGAGATTGCGTAGACTACGAACAACCAGGCATCGAGCCCGGACGGTCCGACGCTCCGCCCCCGAGGCGTAGCGCCAAGGCCCCGGGTGCCCTCGACGCGGTGTTCCCGGGCAGCGTGTTCCGGGGATTTCGTGGGCAGGGCTTCGTTCGGAGGGCTTTGTTCTGAGGGCCCGCGTCTGGGCATGCACCACGGGCATGCACTCTGGGAATGAACCACGAACAAGGACAGGTATGAGCAAGTACCCGCGCGACGAATTCGACAGGACTCCCGAGTTCACCGACCGCAAAGGCGTGCATCGCGAGCAGCCCGCCGTGAAGGGCGGAGGCTCCGGGCTCGGGCTGTTGATGGGCGTGGGCGTCCTGGCGCTGGTCGTCGGGCTGGTTTCCTTCCTGGTCCTGCCCCGCGTCCTGGGCACCGACGCCACCGCCGTGGCCGCGCAGACGACGGCGGCCGCCTCCAGTACCAGCGAACCGGCCGAGTCCGAAGCGGTGGAATCAGAACCTGCCGAATCCGAATCCGCAGAATCCGAGTCCGCCGAACCCGCGGACGCTTCCGAGCCCGTGGCCGCCGAATCCCCGAGCGCTTCCGCCACCCCGAGCGCAACGAAGGAAGCCACCGTCGCGGTCAACTACGCGGCGGCCGTGGGTGTCTACAACGGGTCGAGCATCAGCGGCCTGGCCGGCAACGGGCTCGCCAAGCTGCAGGGGAGCGGATTCAGCTCCCTGTCGGCCGGCAACTGGACCAAGAAGGTCGACGCCTCGGTGGTCTACTACAAGAGCGACGCCTCCCGCGCCACCGCGCTGGAGACCGCCCGCGTCCTGGGCATCGCCACGGTGTACCAGACACCCAACATTCCGGTCGAGATCTCGGTGGTCCTGGGCCGCAGCTACGGGTGACGCGGTTCGCCCCCGGCGGAAACCATGGCTTGCACTCCTTGGCCTAGAGTGCCAATAATTGGAGTTAGCACTCACATGCCTCGACTGCTAACCCCCGGTGGGAAAGCCGTCGTTGCGGCATGGCGGGTGACCCCCGGACCTGGCGCAGCGAGGGCCCGCGGGCGGCGTGCCGAACACGCCGTTCCGGACCCGTCCGTCGCGGGCGCTGCCGTGGTCCACGCAACGCATGACCGTCCCGAAAGGACCACAAGCCGCTATGGCCAAGATCATTGCATTTGACGAGGAAGCACGCCGCGGTCTCGAGCGCGGCCTCAACATCCTGGCCGACGCCGTTAAGGTGACGCTGGGCCCGCGCGGCCGCAACGTCGTCCTGGAGAAGAAGTGGGGCGCCCCCACGATCACCAACGACGGTGTCTCCATCGCCAAGGAGATCGAGCTCGAGGACCCGTACGAGAAGATCGGCGCCGAGCTGGTCAAGGAAGTTGCCAAGAAGACGGATGACGTCGCTGGCGACGGCACCACCACCGCCACCGTGCTGGCCCAGGCCCTGGTCAAGGAAGGCCTGCGCAACGTTGCCGCCGGCGCCGACCCGCTGTCCCTGAAGCGCGGCATCGAGAAGGCCGTCGAGGCCGTCACCGCCGAGCTGCTGGCCGCCGCCAAGGAGATCGAGACCAAGGAAGAGATCGCGGCCACCGCCTCCATCTCCGCCGGCGATCCGCAGATCGGCGAGCTCATCGCCGAGGCCCTGGACAAGGTGGGCAAGGAAGGCGTCATCACCGTCGAGGAGTCCAACACCTTCGGGCTGGACCTCGAGCTGACCGAGGGCATGCGCTTCGACAAGGGCTACATCTCCGCCTACTTCGTCACCGACGCCGAGCGCCAGGAGACGGTCCTTGAGGATCCGTACATCCTGATCGTCAACTCCAAGATCTCCAACGTGAAGGACCTGGTTGCCGTCCTGGAGAAGGTCATGCAGTCCGGCAAGCCGCTGCTGATCATCGCCGAGGACATCGAGGGCGAGGCCCTGGCCACCCTGGTCGTCAACAAGATCCGCGGCACCTTCAAGTCCGTCGCCGTCAAGGCCCCGGGCTTCGGCGACCGCCGCAAGGCCATGCTGGCCGACATCGCCATCCTCACCGGTGGCCAGGTCATCGCCGAAGAGGTCGGCCTGAAGCTGGAGAACGCCACCCTCGACCTGCTGGGCCAGGCCCGCAAGGTCGTCGTCACCAAGGACGAGACCACCATCGTCGAAGGTGCCGGCGACGCCGAGGAGATCGCCGGCCGCGTCAACCAGATCCGCGCCGAGATCGAGAACTCCGACTCCGACTACGACCGCGAGAAGCTGCAGGAGCGCCTGGCGAAGCTGGCCGGCGGCGTGGCCGTCATCAAGGCCGGTGCCGCCACCGAGGTCGAGCTCAAGGAGCGCAAGCACCGCATCGAGGACGCCGTGCGCAACGCCAAGGCTGCCGTGGAAGAGGGCATCGTCGCCGGCGGCGGCGTGGCCCTGATCCAGGCCGGCGCCAAGGCTTTCGCGAACCTCGAGCTGGTTGGCGACGAGGCCACCGGTGCCAACATCGTCAAGGTTGCCATCGAGGCTCCGCTGCGGCAGATCGCCTTCAACGCCGGCCAGGAGCCGGGCGTTGTCGCCGACAAGGTCAAGGGCCTGCCGTCCGGCCACGGCCTCAACGCCGCCACCGGCGTCTACGAGGACCTGCTGGCCGCCGGCGTCAACGACCCGGTGAAGGTCACCCGCTCCGCGCTGCAGAACGCAGCGTCCATCGCGGGCCTGTTCCTGACCACCGAGGCCGTCGTTGCCGACAAGCCGGAGAAGGCCGGCCCCGCCATGCCGGGCGCCGACGAGATGGGTGGCATGGGCGGCTTCTAAGCCTCCCGAGCCCTCAACGCACCACGAGGCCGCGGTCCCCTTTGCGGGGCCGCGGCCTTGCGTGTTTCAGCAGATTGCGCGTTT
This sequence comes from Arthrobacter ginkgonis, assembly GCF_039540195.1. Classification (NCBI taxonomy): domain Bacteria; kingdom Bacillati; phylum Actinomycetota; class Actinomycetes; order Micrococcales; family Micrococcaceae; genus Arthrobacter; species Arthrobacter ginkgonis. Next base: position 32,006 of record NZ_BAABEO010000035.1, read on the forward strand.
CGCGGGAGCTACCTCCCGCCCAGCGACTCCAGCTCGCGGGCGAGGTTTTCCCGGGCCCTGTCCTGCCACAGCCGCCGGGCGGTGGCCGTCCCGTAGAGCGGGTCCAGGGCCAGCAGCGCCCGCAGCACCCCGGCCCGTCCCGCGGCGAAGGCCGGGCCGGGCACGTGGGCGTAGTCGCGGCGCACGGCCTGCGTGTAGCGCAGATAGTCGGCGGGGGAGCGACCCAGCACCTCCAGGTCCGCGTCGCAGAGGAGCAGCCCCGCAGGGTCATCGGGACCGGGGGCATGCCCCGCCGTCAGCAGCACCAGCCGGACGGTTCCGTCGATCTCCGGGGTGCGGAACCGCGCGGCGGACAGCAACCGGGCGGCCAGCCCGGCCGACTCCTCCTCGTCCCGGCCGGCCTCGCCCCGGTAGACGGCATCGTGGAACCACGCCGCCAGCCACGGAACCCTGGGCTCGTCCCCGGGGTCTTCGCCGTGCCGGCCGGCCAGCAGGTCCAGGGCCCGGATGACGGCGAGCAGGTGGGTGCGGTCGTGGTAGTGGCGGTGGGGCTCCGACCAGCGTTCGATCAGCTCCGCGCCGATCCGGCCCTGCCCGGGGGCGAGCCTTTCCCAGGCGGCGGCGAGGATCCCGTCCAGCTTCTCCGGACGCTGCCGGGCCGGAACCCGCAAGCCGCTGCGCAGCAGCCGGCGCACCAGCTCGGTGGCCTGCACGGGGAGCGCCCCGCGGGCGACGAGGTCCGCGTAGCGGCGCTCCGGCACGTCGTAGTGGTCCCGGTCGAACGCCCGCTCGGGCAGGTCCGCGGCCCGGGCGAACGCGTGCAGTTCCTCCAGCGAGGTGTCGGAGACCAGGTGCGAGAACACCGTTCCGTGGGCCGGCCAGAACGGGGGATCGATGAGAATTGCCACGCCGCCAGCGTAGCCCCGCCACCGGGCATCGGGCTCGGGCGGCGGGCCCCGGGAAGGACCTGCTCAGTGGGTGGACCCGCTCAGTATGTAAACATCGCGGTGTTGGCCTGTTCGGCGTCCTCGTAGTGCTGGGTGGCGCGGGCCAGGGCCGTGTTGATGGCCGCCAGCGTCTCCTCGACGCGAAGCTGTGTGGCCCGCCAGTCGGCGACGACGGCCTGGAAGCTGCCGGCCGCGGCCCCCTGCCACGTGGCTTCCAGCTCGCGCAGGCCGGATTGCATGGCGTTCACCTCCGCCCGCAGGCGTTCGATGGTGCCCTGCACGGCGAGGCCCTTGTTGCGCATCTCGACGGTGTTGGTGCTGAAGGTGCTCATGGCGTCCCCTCGGGTGGGTCGTGGGTCCTAGGACGGCCGGACCGCGGCCGCGCGGCACCGGGAGGCGCCGTGGACCCGAGCCTAGGCGCGAACCGGGCCGCGGGGCCGGCGGCCGCGGCGGCTGTGGACAACCCGGGGGGAGGCTAGTCTTCGACCTGTTCGGGGGAGGGCGGGTCGAACGGAACCATCGGCAGGTGGACCGCCATCGTCGCGCCTCCGCCGGGGGTCTCGGTGAGGCGCACGGATCCCTCGTGCTGGGCGGCGATGGCCGCAACGATCGCCAAGCCCAGTCCGGTGCCGCCGGTTTCGCGCTGCCGCGAGCTGTCCGCCCGGTAGAAGCGCTCGAACACGCGGGCGGCGTCGTCCTCGGAGATGCCTGGGCCGTGGTCACGCACCTCCAGCACCGCATCGGACTGCCCGTCGATGGTGGGCAGCACGCCGACCGCGATCTCGATCGGACTCCCGGCGGGGGTGTAGCGCAGCGCGTTGGTCATCAGGTTGGAGATCACCTGCCGCAACCTGGCCTCGTCGCCGCTGGTCGGCGCGTTCCGCGGCGGGCCGTCGTCGAGCCCCACCAGCCGCACCTTGCGCTCGGGCGCGTTCACGCGGGCATCGCCGACGGCGTCCATGGCCAGCAGCATCAGGTCCTGCGGCCGCCGGTCCAGCGGCCGCTGCTCGTCCAGCCGGGCCAGCGTCAGCAGGTCCTCCACCAGCTGCCCCATCCGCTTGGCCTCGCCCTCGATGCGGCCCATGGCGGTGGCTACCTGCTCCGGTTCGGCCAGGCCGCCGTGCCGGTACAGCTCCGAATACCCCTGGATCGTTACCAGCGGGGTGCGCAGTTCGTGGGAGGCGTCCTGGACGAACCGCCGCATCTTCCGTTCCGAGGCGGCCCGGGCCCGGAAGGCGTGCTCGATGTGCGCGAGCATCGCGTTCAGCGACCTGGACAGCCGGCCCACCTCCGTCTCCGCCGGGTACTCTTCGACGCGTCGGGACAGGTCCCCGGCGGCGATGGCCGCGGCGGTCCGCTCCACCCGCTGCAGCGGGCGCAACGCGCGGCTGGTGATGCCGTAGGCGACCATGGACATCACCAGGGTCGCCAGCATGCCGGTGGACATGATCAGCGCCGCGGCCCGCGCGGTGATCGCGTTCACCGCCTTCAGGGGCAGGGCAATGGTGATGTAGCCGGTGCCGTTCTTCAGCGCCACCATGCGCACCCGCCACCCGCTGGAGCCCAGCTGCGTCCCGGGGACGTCGAAGGCCCGCCCGTTCTCGTCCCGAACCTCGTCAAGGGTCGGCTGGGGCAGGACCGGGGCATCGGGCCCGGAGGTGCTGGGCAGCACGTACAGGTTGTTGCCGTCGGCATCGCGCAGCGTTCCGTGGAAGCGCAGCAGGTCGATGTTGGACAGGCCGCCGGAGGTGCCCGCGTTGGAGTATTCGGTGTACATGATGTCCGCCAGGGCCCCGCTGTTGCCCGCAAGGTCGGCGTCGGTCTGGGCGACCAGCGTCAGCCTCAGCGACTGGGAGGTGCCGATGGCGGTGGCCACGATGGCGCAGACCATCAGCAGTCCCATGAGGGCCACCAGCTTCGAGCGCAGCGAGACCTGTCGGAGGAGCCGGGCCAGTCGGTGCACCGAGGCGGCCTCCTAGCGGCGGTCCGCGGAACGCAGCAGGTAGCCCACCCCGCGCTTGGTTTGGATCATGGCGGGCCAGTCCTCGCGCGAGTCGATCTTGCGGCGCAGGTAGGAGATGTAGGACTCCACGATGGACGCGTCCCCGTTGAAGTCGTACTCCCACACGTGGTCGAGGATCTGCGCCTTGGAGAGGACCCGGTTGGGGTTCATCATCAGGTAGCGCAGCAGCTTGAACTCGGTGGGGGACAGGTCCACCACCTCGCCGGCGCGGCGGACCTCGTGGGCGTCGTCGTCGAGTTCCAGGTCGTCGACGCGAATCACGGCGTCGTTCTCGCCCGCCGGCTGGGTGCGGCGCAGTACGGCGCGGATCCGCGCCACGACCTCGTCGAGGCTGAAGGGCTTGGTCACGTAGTCGTCGCCGCCGACGGTCAGGCCGGTGACCTTGTCCTCGGTGTCGTCGCGGGCGGTCAGGAAGAGGACCGGAAAGTGCCGGCCGGCTGCCCGGAGGCGCCTGGTCACGGTGAATCCGTCCATGTCCGGCAGCATAACGTCGAGCACCGCGAGGTCGGGCTGTTCGGTTTCGGCGGCCGCGAGGGCCTCGCGCCCGTTGGCGGCCGCGACCACCTCGAACCCGGCGAAGCGCAGGGAGGTGGACAGCAGCTCGCGGATGTTCGGTTCGTCGTCGACGACCAAGAGCTTGGCTTCCGGAACTTTGGGATTCATCTGTCCAGTGTGCGACCGTACGCTGTGAATTAGCTGGACGTTTCGTGAGTGGGCTGGGGCGGCCGGGTCAGGCGCGGCGGCGCTCCCGCCAGGACATCGCCAGCAGGACGAACAGCAGGATGAAGGCGAGGGGAAGGCCCCACAGGCCGACGGCGAACAGTCCGGTCCAGGGGGTCGCGCCGGCGACGTAGAACGCCAGGATCGCCGCGAGGCTGAGCAGGGACGCGAGGGCCACCGCGGCGGTGGAAACCAGGACGATCCGGCGCAGCGAGCTTGATTCCTTGGGCGAATTCACGCCTCTAAAACTAACAGCGGACGCGCACCGCACCAAAGTCCTGCGCGGCAAGGCCATGTCGTACCCTAGAGGAACAGACTTCCCCGGCGTCCGCGTCCGGCCGACCGACGCGCGGACGGCTTCGGAGCGCCGGGAACCCGGCCGGCAGGGGGATTCCTCCCGCGCCGCAGCGACGTTAGAGCGAGGTAATCGAAGTGCCATTGGGCAAGGTCAAGTTTTTCGACTCCGGCAAGGGGTTCGGTTTTGTGGTCACCGACGACGGGCAGCAGGTCTACCTGCCCGGATCCGTGCTGCCCAAGGGCGTGACCGAGGTCCGGGCCGGCACCCGCATGGAGTTCGGCATTGCCGAAGGCCGCAAGGGTGCACAGGCCCTCAACGCCCGCATCGTCGAGGCGGCTCCGTCCCTGGCCCGCGCCAAGCGCACCCCGGCGGAGGAGAACGCGGTGATCATCCAGGACCTGGCCACGGTTCTTGAGGGAATCTCCGCCGGGCTGCGCAAGGGCCGCTACCCGGAGAAGGCACAGGGTGCGCGCATCGCCGCGGCGCTGCGCCGCGTAGCGGACGATCTGGAAGCCTGACCATGGCCCGGAAACCCAAGCTGGACGCGATGCTCGCCGCGGCGGTCGACGCCGCCCGCGCCGCGGTGCTGGAGGTCGCCCCGGCCGAGGCCGTCGGCGACCACGCCGGCGCGTTTGCTGACGACGACCGTCTGGTCACCCACCGTTTCACGGCAAACGTGGTCGGCTACGCCGGCTGGGAGTGGTACGCCACGCTGTCCCGCATCCCGCGCGGCAAGGACGCCTCGGTGTGCGAGGTCGGCATCCTGCCGGGAGCGGGCGCGCTGCTCGCCCCCGAGTGGGTTCCGTGGGCCGACCGCGTGAAGCCCGAGGAGCTGGCCGAACAGCAGGCCGCCGAGCAGGCTGAACTGCAGGCCGAGCACGATGCCGAGTACGGGCACGACGCGGAATCCGAAGAGGATGAATCCGACGGCGGGCCCTCCGTCGAGACGGACCTTGCCGAAGAGGATCGCGACGAAGAGGGCCGAACCGAAGGCGACCTCGCCGAGGCGGACGCCTGACCGGGCGTCCTGGCAAAAGGGGCTGGGCCCCGACTCCGCGGAGTCGGGGCCCAGCCCCTTTTGCCGGTCGGGACCGGCTAGAGGTTCTCGATGACGTAGTCGATGCAGCGGGTGAGCGCGCTGACGTCGTCCGGCTCGATGGCGACGAAGGTCGCGATGCGCAGCTGGTTGCGGCCCAGCTTGCGGTAGGGCTCGGTGTCCACCACGCCGTTGGCGCGCAGCGCCTTGGCGACGGCGGTGGCGTCGATGGACTCGTCGAGGTCGATGGTCGCGATGACGTTGGAGCGGTCCTCGGCGCGCACCACGTACGGGGTGGCGATGGGGGAGGCCTCGGCCCAGCCGTAGACGCGGGAGGCGGAGTCGGCGGTGCGGGCCGCGGCCCAGTCCAGGCCGCCGTTGCCGTTCAGCCACTGCACCTGCGCGTCGAGGGTCACCAGCGTGCTCAGCGACGGGGTGTTGTAGGTCTGGTTCAGCTTGGAGTTGTCGATCGCGGTCTTCAGGTTCAGGAAGTCCGGGATCCAGCGGTCCGTCGCGGCGATGCGCTCGGCGCGCTCCAGCGCGGCCGGGGAGAACAGCGCCAGCCACAGGCCGCCGTCGGACGCGAAGTTCTTCTGCGGGGCGAAGTAGTAGACGTCGGATTCGCTCACGTCCACGGCCAGGCCGCCGGCGGCGGAGGTGGCGTCAACGAGCGTCAGGGCACCCTCGTCGGCGCCCGCGACGCGCTGGACCGGGGCGGCGACGCCCGTGGAGGTCTCGTTCTGCGGCCAGGCGTAGACGTCGACGCCGGCCTCGGCGACCGCCTCGGGGCGGGTGCCCGGCTCGGCCTTGATGATGGAGGAGGCGTCCAGGAACGGGGCCTTGTTGGTGGCGGCGGCAAACTTGGAGCCGAACTCGCCGAAGGAGAGGTGCTGGGCCTTGTTCTCGACCAGCCCGAAGGAGGCTATGTCCCAGAACGCGGTGGAGCCGCCGACGCCGAGCACGACCTCGTAGCCCTCCGGGGCCCGGAAGAACTCCAGCAGGCCTTCCTGGACGCTCTTGACCAGGTTCTTCACGGGCGCCTGGCGGTGGGAGGTGCCCAGCAGGGTCGGGCCCGCGGCAACGAGGGCATCGATCTGCTCCTTGCGGACCTTCGAGGGGCCCGCGCCGAAGCGTCCGTCGGCGGGCAGGAGATCGGTGGGAATGGTCGGGAAGGTGCTCATGCTGCTCCTCGTGGATGTTCCGGTGACGTGGGGGCGCGTCGGATCGTGGGGACGGCCCACACCAGCCCTTATCGTCTCGCAAAATGCCGCCGAACGCAGAACCGCACCGCAATTGATTACGGGCACTACAGTTAGGGGAGGCCGCTTACCAGTTGCCGCCCCTTGATTCCCATTGATCCCTACAGGAGTTCCAGCTGTGTCTGATCTGATCGATACCACCGAGATGTACCTGAGGACCATCCTCGAACTCGAGGAGGAGCAGATCACCGCCCTGCGGGCGCGCATTGCCGAACGCCTGGGCCATTCGGGCCCCACCGTGTCCCAGACCGTTGCGCGGATGGAGCGCGACGGACTCTTGGTGGTGACCGAGGACCGCCATTTGGAGCTGACCCCGTCCGGGCGCCAGCTGGCCACCGAGGTGATGCGCAAGCACCGCCTGGCCGAACGCCTGCTGGCCGACGTGATCGGCCTCGACTGGGAATACGTGCACGACGAGGCCTGCCGGTGGGAGCACGTCATGAGCGAGCGCGTCGAGCAGCGCCTGTACGACCTGCTGGGCCGCCCCGCCGACTCGCCGTACGGCAACCCGATCCCCGGCCTCGAGGCCCTGGGCGGGCCCGCCGTCTCCGGCTTCGCGTCCGGCGTGGAGAACCTGGACAAGGCGCTGGCCCGCGGCGTCACCGGACCGGTCGTGGTGGCCCGGTTGGCCGAGACGATCCAGGTCGACCCGGAACTCCTGGCGCAGCTGGACGACGGCGGCATCCGCCCGGGCGCGACGGTCACGCTGGAGCGCGCCGGAGACTACGTGGTGGTCCGGGTCGACGGCATCGAGGGGGCGCTGGAGCTCCCCTCGGAGGTCAGCGTGCATGTCTTCGTGTCACGCGCTGCTTGATAACGGAATTATTACTTTTACAAATCGGCCGCTATCTTAGATAGCGGAGGAGACTCGTTTCCTTCATCCAGTTCGAACGCCTAGCCCTGTCGGCGGACCGGATCCGTTCACGCATGTACGACAGGGGCGGAGGATCCACAAATTCCGGTGCGCGGTATTCCCCGCCGCAGCCTTGGGGTGAAGTCGGGTCCGTCTACGGGCTCGGCCGGGTTGATCTCAGACCCGAATCCGACAGCTAACTTCGCCGGCGCCTGAGAGGTTGTCGACTTGACGGAACAAAAGGTTTCCGGCCGCCGCCGTGCCGCCGGACCGCTGGACGCTGCGCGTCCGGTCCCCGCGCCAGCGGTCCCGAACGCAGCGCCAGCGGCCCGGAATATGGTGCCAGCGGCCCCCGCGGTGATTCCGGCGCGGCCCGGCGCCGCCCCCGCGGCTCCCCCCGCCGCGCCAGCGGCCCCCAACGCAGCGGCTCCCGCCGTTCCGCAGCGCCCGCGCGGCGAGTCCCGCCGCGCCGCGCAGCCGGAGGTCCGGCCCGCGGTGCCCACGATGGACCCGGACGCCGCCGGGTACGTTGGCCGCCGCTTCTCCACCTCCATGCGCTACAGCGTGCGGAATCCGGAGACCCTGCCGGATCCGGCCCTTGAGCTGCCCCAGCTGCCGGAAGCGGACCTCCCGGCCCAGTCCGCCGAGGCGCCCGCCAGCCCGGCCCCCGGCGAGCCCGGCAACGTCATTGCCTTCCCGCAGCGGTTCCAGCGCGACACGCTGGGCCTGAGCCACAAGATCGCCGCCGTGGCCGCCGTCTCCGGCCTGGCGCTGGCCGCCGCCTACCCCGCGCTCGGCGACGCCGCCGAGGATCGGGTGGCGAAGGCTTCCGCCGCCGTGGCGGATGTCACAGTTCCCGCCGCCGACGGATATGCCGTCGAGCGCACCGCCCTGACCAGTACGTTCTCGAAGGACCAGCAGCTCACCGAGCTGATGTCCGCGGCCGGTGGCGACGTCACCAAGGTGGAGACGGCGGGGGTCTTGGCCCAGCCGCTCGCCGATGTGCGGGTCACGTCCCGCTTCGGCGTCCGTCCCGACCCGTGGGGCGGCAGCGGCACCGTGACCCACATCGGGCAGGACTACGGCGTCGAATGCGGCACCGAGGTCAAGGCCGCGGCCGCCGGAACGGTCGTCCAGGCCGGCTGGGCCGGGCACTCCGGCAACCGCGTGGTGATCGACCACGGCAACGGGTTGCAGACCACTTACAACCACAACACCAGTCTCAAAGTTTCGGTGGGCGCAAAAGTGAAGCGTGGCGACGTGGTTTCGCTGAGCGGAACCACGGGCAACTCCACGGGCTGCCACCTGCACTTCGAAGTGCTCATTAATGGCAAAGCGGTGGACCCCGCGGGCTGGCTGTAACCGGAGAAATACCGTTCCGTGACCAGAATGTGACTTTCGGGTGATTTTCCGTTACCGTTGTCCGTGTGCTGGATCGGCAAGGATCCAACACCCTCGGGCGGAGTGCCGAACACTGCCACCGACCGAGGTCCGTTCGCAGAATCGCTTGGCAGTGGCGGGGGACCCACATTTTGGATCCGCAAGGATCCTTGGGGTTAAGTGTCCGGCCCGGAAACGGGTGGATGCCGAGTGACTCCCACTCGAACCCGACAGCTTACCTCGCAGGCATTGGGAGAGGCCTAACTAACGTGTCCAAGAGCCAAGTGCTGGGTCGCCACCGCGCGACTCCCGTCCGCACCAACCCGCTAGAAGCGATTTCCAAGGCCGTTGCGTCCAACGCCGGCTCGGTCGGCCGCCAGGCCGCCGTCATCGCAGCCGCTTCCGGCCTGGTGCTGACCCTGGGCGTTCCGGCCCAGAACACCACCGCCACCCGCGAGGCCTCCGCCGTTCCGGCCGAGGGCCTGAACGCCGAGCGCGTCGCCGTCAAGGCCGTCGCCGTTTCGAAGGACGCGGTCAAGAAGTTTTCGATCGAGCGTGCCGAGCTGACCTCCAAGCCTGCTCCGGCCCCGGTCGTCGCCGCCGTCGCGAACACCGTTTCCAGCAGCAACGCCTCCAGCAACGCGCTGGCCCCGACCACCCGCACCAGCGCGGGGGCCACCACCTCCGTCGCCTCGGCCAAGGTTTCCGCCTCCGTGGACACCTCCAAGCTGGGCGGCATCGCGGCCACCGCCGCCAAGTACGTTGGCGTTCCCTACGTCTGGGGCGGCGCCAGCACCTCCGGCTGGGACTGCTCCGGCTTCGTGAAGTACGTCTACGCCCAGCACGGCATCAACGTCGCCCGCGGCACCTCCGCCCTGCTGGCCTCCGGCCAGTTCGTGCGCACCAGCAGCCCGAAGCCGGGCGACCTGGTGTTCCAGAACGGTGGAGGCCACGTCGGCATCTACCTCGGCGGCGGCAAGATGGTCGGCGCCCAGAACCCGACCGTGGACACCATCATCCACGACGTCACCCGCAACCCGCTGTACGGGTACTACACCCTGCGCGGCTAGCACCACCCGCCTTGAGGCAGGATCCCCCTTTTGGGCGGGTCCTGCCTTCTTGCGTTTCCGGGGCCGGGGACAACGCCACATCCGGGCGAAATCCGGGTGAAGATTCCCCGATGCGCGTCCTGGAACCCTCCGGCAGGTGGCGCGAATCGCCGAGGGGACTAGGCTAGGATTCGATAGCCCATGCTGGATGCCGCGAGCGATGCGTCACCAAAGGGCCCGCGGCCCGTCAGGACAACGAGGAACGCTGATGCGAACCCTGGTACTGAATGCTGGATACGAACCGCTTGCGGTCGTCACCTTCCGCCGCGCCCTGCTGCTGGTACTGACCGGCAAGGCCAGCGTGCTGGCCGAGGAGGGCGAGCCCGTGGTTGGCCCGCGCGAGGTGCTGGGCCGTCCGTCAGTGATCCTGCTGCACCGCTACATCAAGGTCCCGTACCGCGAGGCGGCGAACGTCACACGGCGCGGGGTGCTGCGCCGGGACGGACACAGCTGTGGGTACTGCGGGCGCCACGCCTCCACCGTGGACCACATCCAGCCGCGCTCGTCCGGGGGCCAAGACACATGGGAGAATCTGGTGGCCTGCTGCCTCACCTGCAACAACGCCAAGGGCAACAAGACCCTGCGCCAGCTGGGCTGGACGCTGCGCACCGTCCCGACCCGGCCGCACGGGCCCCAGTGGTACATCACCGAACTGGAGCGCCCCGCCCCGGCCTGGACCGACTTCCTGCGCAGCGGGGCCGCATGAACTTCGACGCCGTCGTCGTTGCGGGCGGGCGCGGCAGCCGCCTGGGCGGGGAACCCAAGCCGCTGCTGGTCCACCGCGGAAAGACGCTGCTTGAGCACTCCCTGGAGGCGCTTGCGGAGGCCACCCGCATCGCGGTGGTCGGCCCTCCGGAGCTCTCCGCGGCCGTCTCCCGCTTCGCGGCCGCGGCCGACCCGCGGCAGCTGATCCTGCTCACCCGGGAACACCCCGCCTTCGGCGGGCCGGCCGCGGCCGTCGCCGCCGGGCTGCATGCGCTGGCCGAGGACACAGGGGCCGCCAACGCCTCGGGCGAATCCGACGACCTGGAACCGGAGGCGCGGGGCGAGTCGCCGCTGACCGTTGTCCTGGCCGCCGACCTGCTGGATCCCGGACCCGCCGTCGCCGGGGTCGTGGCCGCCGCCCGGAGCGGGTTCGACGCCGGCTCGGCCTGGGTGCCGGTCGACGCCACCGGCCGCCTCCAGCCGCTCAGCTGCGCCGTGGCCACCGACGCCCTGCGGGCCGCCGTGGGGGCCGCCGAGGCCGGCTCCGGAGGGTTGGCCCACTCCAGCATGATGCTCCTGCTTGCTAAGGTGCACATAGTCCGGCTGGCCCTGGACGGCATCGAATTCAATGACGTCGACACGTGGGCCGACGCCGGGAGGCACGGCATCGGCCGGCCGGAACGGAACGAGCGGCCCGCGGACGGGACCGCATCAGGAGGAACACGTGGCGGAACAGCCGGAACTGGAACCGTGGGTTAGGGAACTGCTGGAGGCGTTCGAGATCCCCGACGCTCCCATCGACATCGACGCGGTGCTGTCCCTGGCCGGCGTGGCGGCCCACCAGATCGTCCGCCCCGCGGCCCCCCTCACCACCTACATCGCCGGCTTCGCCGCGGGCCTGGCGGCCGGAAGCGGACAGGCTCCGGAAGCCGAGTCCGTGCGCGCCGCGGACCGCGTGGTGCGTGAGGTGTTGAGCCGCCGCGCCGAAGCCGCCGGACCCACCGATTGAGCCTGATGCACCAGGCCGAACCGGGCCGCCTGGCGGGCGCGGGCCCCGGACGCGAGTTGCCGGCGCACGACCTGCCCGTGCATGACCTGTCCTGGCCCGCAGCCCGGGAGGCGGCCAAGGAGGCGGGTGCCGGCCTGGCCGCGCACCTGCCCGGCCCCGAAACCGTGCCGCTGCCGGCCGCGGTGGGCCGCGTGCTGGCCGCCGACCTGCTGGCCCGCTACGCGCTGCCGCACTACGCCTCCTCCGCGATGGACGGCTGGGCCGTGGCCGGCCCCGGCCCGTGGAGGCTCCCGCCGGCCGCTCCCGCCGGCCACGGGGAGCCCCCGCCGCTGGAGGCCGGGCAGGCGGTGCCGATCCTCACCGGCGGCGCCCTGCCCCACGGCACGACGGCGGTGCTGCGCCGCGAGCGCGGCGCCGTCTCCGGTGAAGGAGGGTCCGGAAGCGAGGGGTCCGCGGACGTGCTGTCCGCCACCGAAGGCTGCGCCCCTTCCGAGGGGACCGACATCCGCCCGGCCGGCACCGAGGCCGCGGAGGGCGACCTGCTGCTGCCCCGCGGCACGCGCCTGAACCCCGGGGCCGTGGCGGTGGCCGCGGTCGCCGGCGCCGACACCGTCCAGGTCGCCGCACCGGTCCCGGTCCGGCTGGTGTTCACCGGCGACGAGGTCGTCACCTCCGGCATCCCCGCCCCCGGCCAGGTGCGCGACGCGTTCGGCCCCGTGCTGCCGGCCTGCGTTGCCGGGCTCGGCGGCACCGTGGACTCCACCGCGCGGATCGGGGACAGCATGGAGGCCACGCTGGAGGCCCTGGACGGGCCCGCCGCCCGCCGCGCCCGCATCCTGGTCACCACCGGGGGGACCGGCGCATCGCCGGCGGACCACGTCCGCCCGGCCGCCCGCAGGCTCGGCGCCGAATTCCTCGTCGACGGCATCGCGATGCGCCCCGGACACCCCGCGCTGCTGGCCCGTTTCCCCGACGGGAGGCTGCTCCTGGCGCTGCCGGGGAACCCGCTGGCCGCACTGGTGGCGGTGGCGACCCTGCTGGAACCGGCGCTGCGGGCAGCCGCCGGACGGCCGGCGTCGTACCCCGTGCCGTGCCGCGCGGCAGCGGACGCACCGCCCTTGCCGGGACGGCACCGGCTGGTGCCCGCGCGCTGGATCGGCGCCGGCGCGGACCGCGCGCTGGCCCCGGCCGAACACGTCGGCAGCGCCATGATGCGCGGGCTGGCCACCGCCGATGCCCTGCTGGTCATCCCGCCCGAGGGGCTGCGGCAGGGCGCGGACGCCGGGTGGCTTCCCCTGCCGTGGTAGCTTCGTATAGCGAGATGTAGGACACATTGCGCAACGGCGCACACGGGGCGGCGGGCCCACACGCAAGACGACAGGCCCGGCGCCCGCGGTGCGCCTTCGCACGGTGATCCGCAAGACCTAACCGGAAACTGAACCGGAGATGGAGGCGGCGATGGGCAGGCTGACCCGACGGCAGCGCGTGGTGCGCTTCTCCCTGGGCGATGCGCCGCGCACGCGCGAGGAGACCATGGCGGCGGAGGAGCCGCTGGAGATCCGGCTGGACGGGCGCGCGTTCAGCGTCACGATGCGCACCCCGGGGGACGACTTCGACCTGGTCGGCGGATTCCTGGTCGGCGAGGGCGTGGTCTCCGCCGCCGAGCACCTGCTCAGCCTGCGCTTCTGCGCCGGCGAGGACGAGGACGGGCGGCAGACGTTCAACGTGGTCGAGGCGCAGCTGGGACCGGGCGCCGCGGCCCCGGACCCGTCGCTGGACCGGCACGTGTACACCACCAGCTCCTGCGGGATCTGCGGGACCGCCTCGATCGACGCGGTGGCGAAGACCTCGCGCTTCGCCCTGGACCCGGAGCGCGGACGGGTGGAACTGCCGGTGCTGCTGCAGCTGCCGGAGACGCTGCGCTCGGGGCAGGCGCTGTTCGGCAAGACCGGCGGCGTGCACGCGGCCGGGCTGTTCAGCACGGAGGGGGAGCTGCTGTGCCTGCGCGAGGACGTGGGCCGGCACAACGCCGTGGACAAGGTGGTCGGCTGGGCGCTGCGCGAGGGCCGGCTGCCGCTGGCCGACACCGTGCTCCAGGTGTCCGGCCGGGCGTCCTTCGAGCTGGTCCAGAAGGCTTGGCTGGCCGGGATCCCCGTGCTGTCCGCGGTCAGCGCGCCCTCCTCCCTCGCCGTCGAGCTGGCCCAGCGCGCCGGAATGACGCTTGCGGGCTTCAGCCGCGGCAGCACCGTGAATGTCTACTCCCACCCCGAACGGATCATGGCCCCGGAGGCGGGCACCGCCCCTGGCCACACCATCCACGGCCAGGCCGCCCGCAGCCAAGGCAGCGCCGCCGGCCGCAACTGACGGGCCGACACCCAGGCAGCCCGGACCCACGCGGTCCACACCCCAGCAGTACACATCCCAGCAGTCCGCACGCGGGCAGGCCGCATCCAGCCGGTCCGCATCCGAAGCACGAACAGGAGACCGCATGAACCGCCTCGCACCAGTGGAGGACATCAACGAGGAGGACCTCCGGGTCGGTACGCCCAAGACGTCGGCGGCCGGCGTGAAGGCGGTGATGGTGGCGCTGGAACGCGGCATCGCGCAGGCGGGCGTCTCCCGCACGGTGCGGTCCATGCTGCGGGTCAACCAGCGCGGCGGCGTGGACTGCCCGGGCTGCGCCTGGCCCGAGTCGATCACCGGGGCCCGCAAACCTGCGGAATTCTGCGAAAACGGAGCCAAAGCCCTGGCCGAGGAGAGCACCACCCGCACGGTCACCCCGGAATGGTGGGAAGAGCACCCCATCGAGGTGCTGCGCAACAAGACCGAATACTGGCTGGGCAACCAGGGGCGGATCACCGAACCGGTCATCCTGCGGCCGGGGGAGGACCGCTACCGGCGGATCAGCTGGAGCGATGCGTTCGGGACCATCGCCGAACACATGCGGGCCACCACCCCGGACCGCTGCGTCTTCTACACCTCCGGGCGCACGGCCAACGAGACCGCCTTCATGTACCAGCTGTTCGCGCGCTCGCTGGGCACCAACAACCTGCCGGACTGCTCCAACATGTGCCACGAGTCCTCGGGCTCGGCAATGCGCCCGACCATCGGCATCGGCAAGGGCACGGTGTCCCTGGAGGACTTCGATCACGCCGAACTGATCTTCGTCGTCGGGCAGAACCCCGGGACCAACCACCCGCGGATGCTCTCGGCGCTGGCCGAGGCGCGCAAGCACGGGGCGAAGGTCGTGGCGGTGAACCCGTTGCCGGAGGCCGGCCTGCTGGCGTTCAAGGACCCGCAGAGGGTGAACGGCGTGGTGGGCCACGGCGACCAGATTGCCGACGAGTTCCTGCAGATCAAGGTCGGCGGCGACCTGGCCCTGTTCCAGGCCTTTGGGCACCTGCTCTTCCAGGAGGAGGAGCGTGCTCCGGGCACGATCGTTGACCGGGCCTTCGTCGAGGCCCAGACGGAAGGCTTCGAGGCCTACCGCTCCGCCCGCGCCGAGATCGACTGGGATCAGACCGAGGAGGCGACGGGGCTCTCGCGGCTGGAAATCGCCTCGATCGCGCGCCTGCTCGCGAAGTCCAAGGCCACCATCATCTGCTGGGCCCTGGGCGTGACCCAGCAGCCGCACTCGGTGGACACGCTGCGCGAGATCATCAACGTCCTGCTCCTGCAGGGCAACTTCGGCAAGCCCGGCGCCGGCGCCTGCCCCGTGCGCGGCCACTCCAACGTCCAGGGCGACCGCACCATGGGCATCTGGGAAAAGCCGACGGAGGACCTGCTGGCCGCGATCGATGCCGAGTTCGGCATCGAGTCCCCGCGCCACCACGGCTACGACGCGGTGGAAACGGTCGAGGCCTTCGAACGCGACGACGTGGACGTCTTCGTCTCCATGGGCGGGAACTTCTCCCTGGCGTGCTCCGACACCGCGGTAGTGGAGGCCGGCATGGAGCGCGTGGGCCTGACCGTGCACATCTCCACCAAGCCCAACCGCTCGCACGTGGTGCACGGGCAGACCTCCCTCATCCTTCCCACGCTGGGGCGCACCGACCGGGACGACAAGCACTCGGACGGCCCGCAGTTCCTCTCCGTCGAGGACTCGATGTCGGTGGTCCACACCACCCAGGGCCGCCTGGCGCCGGTGTCCGAGCACCTGCTCGCCGAGCCGGTGATCGTGGCCCGGATGGCCGAGGCCGTCTTCGGGCCGGAGCACCCGGTCGACTGGCGTGCGATGGCCGAGGACTACGACGTCGTCCGCGACCACATCGCGCGCGTGCTGCCCGGGTTCGAGGACTTCAACCGCCGGGTGCGCCAGAAGAACGGGTTCGTGCTTCCCAACCCGCCGCGGGACACCCGCACCTTCGGCACGGACATCGGCCGCGCCCGGTTCTCGGTCAGCCCGCTGGAGTACCTCAGCGCGCCCGAGGGGCACCTGGTCCTGCAGACGATGCGCAGCCACGACCAGTACAACACCACGTTCTACGGCCTGGACGACCGCTACCGCGGCATCTCCCACGGCCGCCGCGTGATCCTGGTGCACCCGGAGGACCTGACCGAACTGGGCCTGCAGGACCGCGACCTGGTGGACGTGATCTCCACCTTCCAGGGCACCGAACGGCGCGCCAACCGCTTCCGGCTGGTCTCCTACCCGACCGCGCGCGGCTGCGCCGCTGCGTACTTCCCGGAGGCCAACGCGCTGGTCCACCGCGAACTGGTCGCCCGCGAGTCCAACACCCCCGGCTACAAGGCAATGATGGTCAGGTTCGTCCCCCACACTGAGGAACCGGATCCTGCCTTTGACGAACGGCAAGCCGGGCGGGCCACCGCCGAGTTCCCGCCCAGCTGAATCCAACACGGCTGATCCCCAATCAGCTGATCCGCATCCCGCCGACGTGCGCCGCGCCTGACCGGCCCGGCGCACGCCGGTACCTGTCACCAGTACCGATCGCCGGCACGGGCCACTAGCATCGCCACCAGCACCGCCATCCGCACCACGAAGGAGCCGTCCGATGCGCCCGGTCCTGCTGCTGCCTGGAACCCTGGTCCCGGCCTCGGTGTTCGACGCCGTGGTCCCGCTCCTGGAGCGGACGGGCGCCTTCCGCCCGGTGACGGTCGACTGGATGCGGGAGGTGCCCGATCCCACGCTGGTGCGGGTGGCCGATCACGTCGTGGCGCTCACCCGCGGCGGGCCGCCGGTGATCCTGGTGGGCCATTCCACCGGGGCCGCGATCGCCGCCATGGCCGCCGTGCTGCACCCGGCCAGGGTCGCGGCGCTGGTGCTGGTCGACGGCGGGCCGAACATGGCCGCCCACGCCTCGATCGGGCCCATGCTGGAGGGCCTGCGCGTCGCCCGCTCGGACGCCGACTGGCGCGGGTACGCCGAACTGAACGTCTCCTCCGGGGATCCGGGGCAGCGGGAGGCCTGGATCGGGCAGATGGTCGGGTACAGCCGCTCCGTCGGCTCCGGCCCGGCCCTGAGCATCCTGGAAAGCCAGGCCGGCGAAGACTTCCTGGGACGCCCGCCCCTGGAGGGGGTGCCGGTGGAACTGCTCCACGGGGAACGCGACCCCAAACGCCGTCCGGTGGATTCGCGCGCCTGGACCCAACTGTTCCCCTCGGCGTGCTTCACGCTGCTCCCCGGGGTGGGCCACACCCCGCCCCTGGAGGCGCCGGCGGAGGTGGCTGCCGCCGTCGAGCGTGCCGCCGCCCGCTGCGGCGGCTGACCGCCGGCGCCGCCCGGGCACGGGCCCCCAGCGCCGGCGGGAGTAGACTCGTGGGCTGGATACGGGTATGAAGGCCCGGGGGGCTGCGGTCCGCCGGACGGCGCGGGAACGGGAACGAACATGAGCATGGAGGGTGCCGCCTGGAATTCGCTGTGGCGGATGTCCACGGCCAACAAGGGGCGGGCTTTCGCCCCGGGCACGTTAAAGCGCGTCATCGCCTTCGCGAAACGCTACCGGCGGAGGCTGGCGGGGTTCATCGCGGTCTCGGTGGTCTCCGCGGCGCTGGCCGTGGCCACCCCGGTCCTGGCCGGGCGCGTGGTGGACGCGATCGTCGCCGGTTCCACCGAATCGACGGTCATCGCCCTGGCCCTGCTGATCGCGCTCGTCGCGCTCGTGGATGCCGGTGTCTCCGTGGGGCTGCGCTGGCTCTCCTCCAATTTGGGCGAGGGCATCATCTACGACCTGCGCACCGCCGTTTTCGACCACGTGCAAAAGATGCCGATCGCGTTCTTCACCCGCACCCGAACCGGCGCGCTGGTCAGCCGGCTGAACAACGACGTCATTGGCGCCCAGGCCGCCTTTGCCGGGACCCTGTCCGGGGTGGTGAGCAATGTCGTCGCGCTGGCCCTGACGCTGGTGGTCATGCTCAGCACCTCGTGGCAGGTGACCGTGCTGGCGCTGGCGATGCTGCCGATCTTCCTCATCCCGGCCCGCCGCATGGGGGCCAGGCTGGCCTCGCTGCGCCGGGAGGCCGCGGACCACAACGCGGCGATGAGCACCCAGATGACCGAACGGTTCTCCGCCCCCGGCGCCACCCTCATCAAGCTGTTCGGCCGCCCGGACGCCGAGTCGCGCGAGTTCGCGGTGCGCGCCGCCCGGGTCCGGGACATCGGCATCAAGACCTCGATGCGGCAGTACCTCTTCGTCACCGCGCTCACCCTGGTCGCCGCGCTGGCCCTGGCGCTGGTGTACGGGCTCGGCGGCGTCTATGCGCTGCGCGGGCAGCTGGCCCCCGGCGACGTCGTGGTGCTGGCCCTGCTGCTGACCCGCCTGTACGCCCCGCTGACCGGGCTGGCCAACGCCCGGGTGGAAATCATGAGCGCCCTGGTGAGCTTCGACCGCGTCTTCGAGGTCCTGGACCTGGTCCCGCTCATCCGCGAAAAGGAGGACGCCGTCGCGGTGCCGGCGGGCCCCGTGGGGGTGCGCTTCCGCGACGTGAACTTCGGCTACCCGAGCGCCGACAAGGTGTCACTGGCCTCGCTCGAGGAGGTCGCCATGCTGGACAGCCGGGGCGGGCAGCAGGTCCTGCACGGCATCGACTTCGAGGTCGCCCCCGGCCAAACAGTCGCCCTGGTGGGCTCCTCGGGCGCGGGCAAGTCCACCATCGCCCAGCTGCTCGCGCGCCTGTACGACGTCGATTCCGGCGCCGTGGAACTGGCCGGCACGGACGTGCGCTCGGTGTCCTTCGCCTCGCTGCGCTCCACCGTCGGCATGGTCACCCAGGACGGGCACCTCTTCCACGAGAGCATCCGTGCCAACCTGCTGCTGGCCGACCCGAACGCGGACGAGGCCCGGCTTTGGGACGCCCTGCGCCGGGCCAGGCTGGAGGGGCTGGTCCGTTCCCTGCCGGACGGGCTGGACACCACGGTGGGGGAGCGCGGCTACCGGCTCTCCGGCGGCGAACGCCAGCGCATGACCATCGCCCGGCTGCTGCTGGCCTCCCCGCGCGTGGTCATCCTCGACGAGGCCACCGCGGCCCTGGACTCGACCAACGAGGCCGCCGTCCAAGCGGCCCTGACGGAGGCCCTCGAGGGGCGCACCGCCGTCGTCATCGCCCACCGGCTCTCCACCATCCGCTCGGCGGACGCGATCCTGGTGGTCGAGGACGGGCGGATCGTCGAACGCGGCACCCACACGGGGCTGCTCGCCGCGGGAGGACGCTACGCCGAGCTGTACCAGACCCAGTTCGCCGACCCGACCGGCACGGCCGCCTAACGGCCCAGCAGTTCGGGCAGCACGTGCTCGCGCAGCAGCGGGGCGATGTCCGTGCGGGCCAGCGCCGCCTCCGGGTCCTCCCAGACCATTTCTTCCAGCTCGGCGGCCACCCGGGGCTCGCCGCGCAGCGGCGCCCCGAACAGGTGGGCGTCGATGAGCGTGTCCGCCTCGTTGGCGGCCGGCCCGGTCCATGTTCCCAGCGGCTCCAGGTCGGCGGCCGGAACCCGCAGGCCCAGTTCCTCCTCGAGCTCGCGGCTGGCCGCCGCGGCGGGCGACTCGCCGGGTTCGGGCTTGCCGCCGGGCTGCATGAACATGGTGGTTCCGCGCTTGCGGACCAACAGGATGCGGCCGGCGGGATCGAGCAGGCGGACGGCTGAAACCGTAAGGATCGAAGGCATGTTCCAACCCTAGCAATCCGTCATTTGTCGGACACTTGACGAAGTTGTGGACCGCTGCCACTGGACCCTGACCGGGTAATTTTCGGTGCAAAGAATGGTTCCCGGCGCCCGTCGACCTGATAGCTTTACAAGCAATCAACAACAATCTGGAGACCACATGCAGCGGGGTACCAACCTAGGCCGGCTCGGGGATTTCAACCAAGCGGTGATTTTCGAATCCATCCGCCGCGCTGCGGAAGGGATCAGCCGCGTCGAGCTCGCGGAGTCGACGGGCCTGTCTCCGCAGACCATCTCCAACGTGGTGCGCCGCCTGCTCGACGAGGGGCTGGTCCGGGAGGACCGCACCGTCGTGTCGGGACCGGGCAAGCCGCGCACGGTCCTGGAGTTGGAGGCGGACCGGCTGCTGAGCCTCGGCATCCACGTTGATCCGGGGATGGTCAGCGTGGTCATGCTCGACCTGCGGGGTGACGTCGTGGTCTCCAAGCGCGTGGACGAGCCGTCCCTGGAGGATCCGGAGCGCACCATCGAGGCGATGGCCGCGGCCGTGGAGGAGTTGGTCGAGGCGTCGGGGCGGCCCCGCCAGCGCATCCTCGGCGTCGGCGTCGTCGCCCCCGGTCCGATGGACCGGGAGCGCGGTTTCCTTGCGGCCCCGCCGCTGCTGGACGGCTGGAACCACGTGGAGATCGTCGAACCGCTGCGCAGGCGGCTGGACATGGACGTCCTCCTCGAGAAGGACACGATCGCGGCCGCCATCGCGGAACTGTGGAAGGGTCCGGACCACGGGCGCGACAACTTCCTCTTTATGTACATCGGGGCGGGCATCGGGGCGGGCATCGTCGTCAACGGGGAGGTGCTGCGCGGGGTGAGCAACAACGCCGGCGAGGTCGGGCACTTCTCGGCCGGCATGGAATTCGTCGAGGACGGGGCGGAACCGTGCGAGGAATGCGGGAGGCTCGACTGCCTCGCCGTCGCCTTCTCCTTCACCAGGCTGGCTGGCTCGGCGCGCCGCCGCGGGATCGACCTGCCGGAGGAGCTGGATGCCACGGTGGCCGGCCGCGCAGCCGGGATGAACCGCCTCGTCGAACTAGCCCTGGCCGGCAACGAGGACGCCGAGGCCTTGATCGGCGGCGGCGCCCGGATGGTCGCCCAGGTGGCCATTCGCCTGGCCAACGCCCTGGACGTCGACAAGGTGATTTTCGGCGGCCCGCTGTGGTCCGCGCTGGAGGGCCGCCACCTGGGCGCCGTGGCCGAGGTCATCAACGCCGGGTTCGTCGCCCGGGACCTGCACGGGGTGAAGGTGGTGAGTTCCGACCTGGGGCACCTGGTTGGAGCGATCGGGGGCGCCTGCGCGGTGATGGACGCTGTGCTCTCCCCGAAGGCCAGCGCGCTGCTGCTGCACTAGGCGAGGAACCGGAAAGGCCCGTAACAAAAGGCGGGAAAGTGGATTTAAGTCAACGAGTATAGCGTGGCCCCCGTCACATTCGGACACCAGTAGAAATAGTTGTTCACCGGGTTGACTCCCTAATTCGAATAGCTTTAGATAATACGTATTGGCTCTGCGGTATCCGAACTGCCCATCAGGGGTCGCGTGCGAGTCTCAGGGGCCGCCACCGGATTGATGGGGGAACGGCGGTTCGGCTGTCGGGGGACAGAGCCAAGCCCGGCCGTCGTGCCGGAGTGTGTTGGGGATGTTTAAAGGGAGCCTTCCTCGCCACTCCGGCCGACGGCCCCTTTTTTGTTTGTGCCCGAGTCCTTCGGGCGGCCCGGGCCGTGCGCGGGCCCTGTGGTGCCCCTGACCGGAATCGAACCGATGGCCTACCCTTTAGGAGAGGGTCGCTCTATCCTACTGAGCTACAGGGGCGCGCCCGCGTGCGCGGACCTTCCCCATAGTAATCACAGCCAGGCCCGTGCATCCAACTGGGCCCCGGCTGCCCCACGCGCTAGCCCAGTCCGGCCTCTGCCCACTTCTGCCGGAAGGTCCGGTTGAAGGAGGCCAGGAGCACGCCGGCGGCCACCGCCACCGTGGCGAACAGCAGCACCCAGCCCGCGACGGTAAGGACGCTGGCCACCGCGACGGCCCCGGCGTCGACGGGAGACGCCGCCGCGGAGCCGAGCAGCCCATCGATGGCCGACTGGCCCCAGAACCGGACCACGGCGAAGCCCAGCGGCACCGCGAACAGCGCCCAGCGCAGGGCCCGGCGCCGCACGTGCAGGGCGATCGCCAGCAGCGTCGCGCCGGACAGGAACAGCGTGAAGAGCACGCCGGCGGTCTTGTGCACGTAGTTCAGCTGGCCCGCCGCGTCCGCGTCCATGGCCGCCCGGAGCGCCTCGACGTGGGCGGCGTCGAAGCCCCCGACGAGCTGGTCCGGCATCGCCAGTCCGGCGGAGAGGTCGGTCATCTGGTTCAGCACCAGCAGGTGGTAGTACCAGAACAGCAGGAGGGCCGCGCCGAAGCCGGCCAGCAGGATCAGGCCCGCGTTCGACGCGGACTGCTTCGGGGTCTGTTCCGCCGGGGTGGGGCTGCGCGGGACCATTGGCTGCTGCCCGGGTGCGGGCCGCTGCGGGGTGGCCGGCGCCGGGCGCCGCTTCTGCTGGGGGCGGCGCTTGCCGGACTTCTTGGACACGGTCTCGATCCTAGCGGGCCGGACCGGAGGGCCGGAGGGCGCGGCCGGAGCGCCACTGGCGCCGAACCGTAGACTGGAAGGACCATGGATTTCCTCTTCGACGACTTCACTGCCCCGGCCCGCCGTCCCGCGTTGCCCGATGCCGCCGCGCTGCTGGATGGGCTGAACCCGCAACAGGAGGAGGCGGTCAAGCATGCGGGTTCGCCGCTGCTGATCGTCGCCGGCGCCGGCTCAGGCAAGACCCGGGTGCTGTCCCACCGCATCGCCTACCTGTTGGCCACCGGCAGGGCCCGCCCGCACGAGATCCTCGCGATCACGTTCACCAACAAGGCCGCCGCCGAGATGCGCGAGCGCATCGGAGCACTGGTCGGGGACGTCGCCGACCGCATGTGGATCTCCACCTTCCACTCCTCCTGCGTGAAGATCCTGCGCCGCGAGGCGCCCGCCGTCGGGCTGAAGTCGAACTTCTCCATCTACGACTCCGCCGATTCCCTGCGGCTGGTCACCCTGGTGGCCAAGGGGCTGGACCTGGACCCCAAGCGCTTCAGCCCCAAGGCCATGCAGCACAAGATCTCGGCGCTGAAGAACGAACTGATCGACGACGAGGACTTCGCGTCCACCATTTCCGGGAACGACCCGTTCTCCTCCGCCGTGGCCTCCGTCTACCGCGGGTACACGCAGCGGCTGCGCCAAGCCAACGCGATGGACTTCGACGACCTGATCGCCCAGGTGGTGCACATTTTCCGCGCCTTCCCCGCGGTCGCCGACTCCTACCGGCGCCGTTTCCGCCACGTGCTGGTGGACGAGTACCAGGACACCAACCACGCCCAGTACGCCCTGGTGCGCGAACTCACCGGTCCCGACGGGCCGACCCCGCCGGGCGAGCTGACCGTGGTGGGCGACTCCGACCAGTCCATCTACGCCTTCCGCGGGGCCGACATCCGCAACATCGTGGAGTTCGGCAAGGACTACCCGGACGCGGAGACCATCAAGCTGGAGCAGAACTACCGCTCCACCCAGAACATCCTGTCCGCGGCCAACGCGGTGATCTCCCGCAACCCGGACCGGCCCGAGAAGCGGCTGTGGACCGCGGAGGGCGACGGGGCGGGGATCGTCGGCTACGTCGGCGAATCCGAGCAGGACGAGGCCCGCTGGATCGCCGACGAGATCCTGAGGCTCAACGACGAGGAGGGCATCCGCCCCGGCGACGTCGCGGTCTTCTATCGCACCAACGCCCAGTCCCGCTCCCTCGAGGAGCAACTGATGCGGGTGGACCTGAAGTACAAGGTCGTCGGGGGCACCCGCTTCTACGACCGCAAGGAGATCAAGGACGCGCTGGCCTACCTGCGCGTGCTGGTCAACCCGGACGACGACATCAACGTGCGCCGCATCCTTAACGAGCCCAAGCGGGGGATCGGCGACCGCGCCGAGTACGCCGTCGCAGCGCTCGCCGAACGCGAGCGGAGCAGCTTCATGGCCGCGCTGCGCCGAGCCGGGGACGCCCCGGGGCTGGCGACCCGCAGCCTCAACGCCGTCGCCGCCTTCGTGAAGATCATCGACGACCTGGCCGTCGTCGCCGAAGGCTCCGGCGCCGCCGCCTCGCTGGAGGCCGTGCTGGAGCAGACCGGCTACCTGGAGATGCTGCGCAAGAGCGAGGACCCGCAGGACGAGTCCCGCGTGGAGAACCTGGCGGAACTGGTGGCGGTGGTGCGCGACTACGAGCGCGACAACCCGGAGGGGTCGCTGGCCGAATTCCTGGAGCAGGTCTCCCTGGTGGCCGACGCGGATCAGATTCCCGCTTCCCCCACCGACGAGGAAGGCGCGGAGATGGCCCGCCGGGAAGGCGTGGTCACCCTGATGACCCTGCACACCGCCAAAGGCCTGGAGTTCCCGGTGGTGTTCCTGACGGGCATGGAGCACGGGATCTTCCCGCACCAGCGCTCCATGACGGACGAGAAAGAACTCGCCGAGGAACGCCGGCTGGCCTACGTGGGGCTGACCCGGGCCCGCAAGCGCCTCTACGTCACCCGGGCCGAGTACCGCAGCCTGTGGGGCCAGTCCCAGTACAACCCGGCCAGCCAGTTCCTCGAGGAGATCCCGGCACCGCTGATCGACTGGAAGCGGGAGGGCCGGGCACGGACCCCCCTGGGCGGGTTCGGCGGCTCGCTGCAGCGCGACTTCGCGACCAGCCGCTACGACAAGGGCTCCCACTGGGGGTCCGGGACCGGCGGGCGCCGTGCCGGCGACTCGGAGACCGCGACGCTGAGCACCGCCCCGACCGCCCGGGCGGCCGGCCGCGTCCAGCCGCAGAAGGAGATCATCGCCCTGTCCGTCGGGGACAAGGTCGGCCACGCGAGCTTCGGCGACGGCGTGGTGCTGGCACTGGAGGGAGCCGGGGACAAGACGGTGGCGAAGGTGAAGTTCGGGGACGCCGAAAAGCGCCTGCTGCTGCGCTACGCGCCGCTCACCAAACTGGCCTAGTCCGGCGGCCCGGAAGCGGCCGGCGCCAGCTGCCGGAGGGGCTTTGCCCTGCCGAAAATCCGCGGTTTTCTGCGGTTTTTCCAGGTTAAGTCTCTACCTTTTGTAGAACTGTGCGCTTCATCACGAAAGGGATACTCTGAATGGGGCGCCCAGCGCCTAGGGGCTAAAGTTCCCCATGGAGTCGCCGGCTACCGTCGGCACCCTCCGCAGTCAAGAACTACTTCGACGTAGAAGGACACAAGCACGTGGACCTGTATGAGTACCAGGCGCGCGATCTGTTTGAGGCACACGGCGTTCCCGTGCTTGCCGGCATCGTGGCGTACACCCCGGAAGAAGCCAAGCTCGCTGCTGAGAAGATCGGCGGCGTCGTTGTGGTCAAGGCGCAGGTAAAGGTCGGTGGCCGCGGCAAGGCCGGTGGCGTGAAGGTTGCCAAGAACGCGGACGAGGCCTTCGAGCACGCCTCCGCCATCCTCGGCATGGACATCAAGGGCCACACCGTCAACAAGGTGATGATCGCCCAGGGCGCCGACATCGCCGAGGAGTTCTACTTCTCCGTGCTGCTGGACCGCGCGAACCGCAACTACCTGGCCATGTGCTCCGTCGAGGGCGGCATGGAGATCGAGCAGCTCGCCGTCGAGCGCCCCGAGGCCCTCGCCAAGGTCGCCGTCGACCCGCTGGTGGGCATCGACCAGGCCAAGGCCGAGGAAATCGTCGCGGAAGCCGGCTTCTCCGCCGAGCTGGCCCCGAAGGTCGCCGACACGATCGTCAAGCTGTGGGACGTCTTCAAGAAGGAAGACGCCACCCTGGTCGAGGTCAACCCGCTGGTCCGCACCGGCGCCGGGGACATCATCGCCCTGGACGGCAAGGTCTCCCTGGACGAGAACGCCGACTTCCGCCAGTCCGAGCACGCTGCGCTTGAGGACACGGCCGCGGCCGACCCGATCGAGACGCGCGCCAAGGAACTGGACCTGAACTACGTCAAGCTGGACGGCGAGGTCGGCATCATCGGCAACGGCGCCGGCCTGGTCATGTCCACCCTGGACGTCGTCGCCTACGCGGGCGAGAACCACGGCGGCGTGAAGCCGGCCAACTTCCTGGACATCGGCGGCGGCGCGTCGGCCGAGGTCATGGCCAACGGCCTGGACATCATCCTGAACGACTCCCAGGTCAAGTCCGTGTTCGTGAACGTCTTCGGCGGCATCACCGCGTGCGATGCCGTTGCCAACGGCATCGTGCAGGCCCTGGAGATCCTGGGCGCCAAGGCCACCAAGCCGCTCGTCGTGCGCCTGGACGGCAACAACGTCGAAGAGGGCCGCCACATCCTGGCCCAGGCCAACCACCCGCTGGTGACCCTGGCGCTGGGCATGGACGAGGGCGCCGACAAGGCCGCCGAACTGGCGAACGCCTAAGGATTCAGGGGAAAAAGAACATGTCTATCTTCATCAACAAGGATTCCAAGGTTATCGTCCAGGGCATCACCGGCGGCGAAGGCTCCAAGCACACCGCGCGCATGCTGCACGCCGGCACCAACATCGTGGGCGGCGTGAACGCCCGCAAGGCCGGCACGACCGTCACCCACGGCGACAAGACCCTCCCGGTCTTCGGCTCCGTCAAGGAAGCCATCGCCGAGACCGGCGCGGACGTCTCGATCGTCTTCGTTCCGCCGGCATTCACCAAGGACGCCGTGGTTGAGGCCATCGAGGCCGGGATCGGCCTCGTCGTGATCATCACCGAGGGTGTCCCGGTGCAGGATTCCGCCGAGTTCTGGGCCCTGGCCCAGTCCAAGGTGGACGCCGACGGCAAGCAGATCACCCGCCTCATCGGCCCGAACTGCCCCGGCATCATCACCCCCGGCGAGTCCCTGGTCGGCATCACCCCGGCCAACATCACCGGCAAGGGCGGCGTGGGCCTGGTCTCCAAGTCCGGCACCCTGACTTACCAGATGATGTACGAACTGCGCGACCTGGGCTTCTCCACCGCCATCGGCATCGGCGGCGACCCGGTCATCGGCACCACCCACATCGACGCCCTGGCTGCGTTCGAGGCGGACCCGGAGACCAAGGCGATCGTGATGATCGGCGAAATCGGCGGCGACGCCGAGGAGCGCGCGGCCGAGTTCATCAAGAACAACGTCACCAAGCCGGTTGTCGGCTACGTGGCCGGCTTCACCGCCCCGGAGGGCAAGACCATGGGCCACGCCGGCGCCATTGTCTCCGGCTCCTCCGGCACCGCGCAGGCCAAGAAGGAGGCCCTCGAGGCCGCGGGCGTGAAGGTCGGCAAGACCCCGTCCGAGACCGCGCACCTGCTGCGCGAGGTCTACCCGGAGCGCGAAGAGCTCTCCAGCCTCTAAGGCTGCCCCGCGGTAGCCCCTTATAGCACGACGGCGGCAGGATCCTCCCCACGGGAAGGTACACCTGCCGCCGTCGTTCTTTTTATACATTCCCGTCTTCCATTCGAAACCTTGCTACGGCAGGCTAGAGTTGGGTCCGCTCGGGGAGCGTGCTCTGGATTGTTCTGTGAAAAGGGGATGGTATGGCGAAGGACTCGAAACTTGAGGCACGGCTGAAGGCGGTTCTGGACGGGTTGGCCGCGGCCGACCAGGACGGCGGCAATGCGAACGCGGGTACGGTGCTGTCCATGGCCGTGGCTGCGCACCCGTTCGACGAGCAGGAAGCGCACCTGCTCTCCGGCGGTGTTCCGCGCGGGTACAAGGCGCTCACCACCGCCACCGCGAAGCTGGTCAAGGCCGGATGGATGGTCAAGGGACGCAGCGGCTGGGCGATCACCGAGGAGGGGCTGCGCGCTTTGGTGGCGTTCCCCACCCCCGAGGAACTGGGTGCGGCTCTCGCCTCCGGCACCCCGGTGCCGGCCGGCACCGAACTCCCGGCCCCCGCGGAGGCGGCACCGGAGGCCGAGGTGGCCCCGGAAGTGGCACAGGCCGAGGAACCGGCACAGGGCGAGGAAGAGGCACCTGCCGGGGAGTCCGCTGGCCGCTCCGGCCAGCCGGAAGCTGTGGCGATTGCCGGCGACTTTGCCGCGCTGCTGGGCGGCGCGGCCGATTGGGCTCCCGAACTGGACGAGGTGCAGATGGAGTTCAATGCCCCGACACTCAGCTGGGTCCGCACCGTGGACCTGCCGGCCGGCACCTACAGCTTCAAGATCGCGCTGAACCGGTCCTGGGCGGAGAACTACGGCGCCTTCGGCAGCTTTGACGGGGCGAACCACGAACTCACCCACGAGGGCGGGACGGTAACGATCAACTACCGGCACGACACCAAGGACATCGCCATCGCCTAGCGATGGCCGGGTGCAGAACCGGTACGACGGCGGTGGGTGCGGTCCCTAGGGACCGCACCCACCGCCGTCGTTTTCGTTGCGCCAGACAGTCGTCGTTGTGTCAGGCCGCGAGGAGGTCAGGCGCGGAGCCGGAAGAAGGACGCGCCGCCGCGCAGGTGCCCGCCCGGGACGAGGACCTGGCCGAGGTCGGGGTTCCATTCCACGGCGAGCGGGCCCAGGCTCCCGGCGGCCTCGGCCAGCGCGTCGAAATCGGCGGCGGCCAGCAGCCATTCCAGCGTGCCGGCGGCGATGCGCACCATCCGGCGCTCCGGGCACAGCCGCAGGGTGGCGCCGATCCAGTCGTTGGCGAAGCGCGGGGCGCTGTGCGCCGAGACCGGCACGACCGGCTCGGGAACGAACGCCAGCGCGCGCGGCGCGGGAGCGGGGAGGGCGTGGGGCAGGGGACGTGCCGACATGGCAGGACCTTTCGGATCGCTCTTGCCCGCCGGCGGCTGCCGCACGGGCCGCTTCGTCATCCGAACCACCCCCCGAGCAAGTCGGGAGAAACAATCCGGGACGCGGAACGCGCCCCACCGCGGGGTTGGTGCATGGCCAGTCGGAGCTGTTCGCCGCCCGCGGGACCCCTGGAAGGGAAGTCCTGCGGGCGCGGGGCCATGTCTCGTGAAGCTGTGACCAGCCTAACCCGGGGCGCGGGCTCCGCGCACCCGCGTTCTCCGCCCGCCGTCATGCCGCTCAACAGTCCGGCGTTATGTTTCCCCGCAAGTCGGGGGCGGGAGGGGGCGGGGGAGCGGCTCAGTCCTTGAGGAGGTCCCGGATGTCCTGGGCGGTCAGGGCCGAGCCGAAGCCCTCGCCCTCGTCCATCACCGAGGAGATCAGCTGGCGCTTGGCGTCCTGCAGCGCCACCACCTTCTCCTCGATGGTGTCCTTGGCGACCATCCGGTACACCATGACGTTGCGGGTCTGCCCGATGCGGTGGGCCCGGTCCACGGCCTGGGACTCCGCCGCCGGATTCCACCACGGGTCCAGCAGGAAGCAGTAGTCCGCCTCCGTGAGGTTCAGCCCGAATCCGCCGGCCTTGAGCGAGATCAGGAACACGGGGGCCTTGCCCGACTTGAAGGCGTCGATCACCTCGCCGCGCTTGCGCGTTGACCCGTCCAGGTACACGTATTCCACCCCCTCGGCCTCGAGCCGTTCGGCGGCCTTCTTCAGGAAGGACGTGAACTGGCTGAACACCAGCGCCCGGTGGCCTTCGGCGAGCACGTCCTCAAGCTGCTCGAACAGGACATCCAGCTTGGCCGAGGCCACGCCGGCGTACTCCTCATCCACCAGCGACGCGTCCAGGGAAAGCATGCGCAGCAGCGTCAGGGACTGGAAGATCGTGAACCGGTTCTTGTCGATGTCCTCCACCAGCTGCAGGATCTTCTGCCGTTCGCGCTGCAGGTGCGTGTCGTAGATCCGGCGGTGCTTCGGCGCCAGCTCCACGTGCAGCACCTGCTCCTGCTTCGGCGGCAGGTCGGTGACCACCGCGTCCTTGGTGCGGCGCAGCATGAACGGGCGCACCCGCAGGCGGAGCCGTTCCAGCGACTCCGCCGCGCCCTGCTTTTCGATGGGGCGCTGGTACTGCTCGCCGAACTTCACCGCGGACGGGAACAGTCCCGGGGACACGATGGCGAAGATGGACCACAGCTCCATCAGGTTGTTCTCCATCGGGGTGCCCGTGATCGCCAGCTTGAACCGGGCGTTCAGGTCCCGTGCGGCGTGGTGGGCCTTGGTCGCCTTGTTCTTCACGAACTGCGCCTCGTCCATGATCAGGCCCGCCCACGCGATCTCCTGGTAGGCCTCCGCATCCAGGCGGAAGAGCGTGTAGGAGGTGACCACGACGTCGTGCCCGGCGGCCAGCGCGGCCAGCCCCTGCTGCGCCTTGGCCTGGGTGTCCCCGACGGAGGCCACGCGCAGCTCCGGGGCGAAGCGCGCCGCCTCCGCGGCCCAGTTGGAGACCACGGAGGTCGGTGCGACCACCAGGAACGGGCCCGGCTGGGAGGACTGCACGGCGTCCTCCGCCCAGCTGTCGCGGGCGTGCAGGATCAGGGCGAGGGTCTGCAGCGTCTTGCCCAGGCCCATGTCGTCGGCGAGGATGCCGCCAAGCCCGTTGCGCCAGAGCATGGCCAGCCACGCGAAGCCGTCGCGCTGGTAGGGGCGCAGCTGCGCGTTCAGCCCGGCGGGCAGCGGGACGGGCCCGACCTCGGCCAGGGCCAGCAGCGACCCGACGGACTCGGTCCACGAGTCCGGGGCCTCGGTGTGCGTGGCCAGGGCGTCCAGCTCCTCCCACAGGGAGGCCTGGTAGCGGGTGATGCGCAGTCCGTGCTGCTTGTCATGCAGCTGGCTGGCCTCGCCGACCAGGGCGCGCAGCTTGTCGAAGAGCGGCTGCTCCAGGGACAGGTAGGTGCGGTCCGTCATGAGCAGCTTCGTCTGCCCGCGGGAGAGCGCGCGCAGGATGTCCGCGTACGGGATGCGACGCTCGCCCACGGAGATCACCAGTCCCAGATCGAACCAGTCGCGCTGTTCCGACTCCACGGTGGTGACCGTCAGCTCCGGCGCCTCGGTCAGTTCGCGGTACGTGGGCCGCTCGCCGGCCGTCTCGACGCGCACGTCCTCCAGGGCCTCCAGCGCCGGCAGCGTGCGGCGCACGAAGTCCACGGTGTCCAGGCCGTGCAGCGTGCGCGGGGCCAGGACCTGGGTCTCCAGCACGGGGGACTGGGCCAGGACGGCCAGGGCCCGCTGCTCCAGCGCGGCCTCGGCCGCGGTGTCGCGGGTGTCCGCCTCCACGGCGACCGGCCCGTAGTCGAAGTCCCAGGCCAGGTGGGCGGTGTCCGCCTCGAAACGCACCGAGAGCTTGAGTTTCGGCGGCAGGATGGCCGGCAGCTCGACGGACGCGTCGGGGCTGGCGACGGCGATGCGCCGGCCCAGCCGCGGGTAGATCTTGGCCAGGAAGACGGGCACGTCGGAGGCCGGAACGGTGACCGTCTCGCGGCGGTGCAGCAGCTCCAGCTCGGCGGAATCGAGCCGGCGGCCGGTGGGCGCCAGCCGCAGGACGCCGCCGTCGAGCGCGTAGACCCCGTGGTTGCCGATCGCGCCGGCGGCCAGGTCGGCATCCACCGTCAGCTGCGCCCCGTCCAGCGCAACGGTCGGGGCCAGCTCGATGCCCGCCGCGGATCCGGCCGCCACCAACGAGACCCCCGCCGTGCCGCCGACCTCGATGTGCAGCCCGGGCTGGGTGCTGGTCAGTTCGATGCCCAGCGCGACGGTCTCCTTCAGCAGCGGCCACAGCAGCGGCGAGGAAAATTCGTCGAGGAAGAGCCAGTCGTTGTCCTCGCCGAAGTACAGCTGCCCGTTGGCGCGGTAGAGCGGGACGAACTGGCAGAACCAGCGGTGCTGCTCCGCGTCCAGGTTCAGGCCGTAGGTCTTGAAGCTGATGGTGTTCCAGCGCAGGTTTCCGCGCACCCACCGGCCGTTGCCGGACCGGACCATGGGGCGCACGCCCAGGCGCCAGCGCTGGGCGGCCGCCACCTGGCGTCCGACGCCGGAACCTGGGGCCCACTGCCGGTGCGCCTGGATGGTGGTGTCCTGCAGGTCGAACTGCAGGGCCATCTGCTGCAGCGGCTGCCGGTCGGCCCCGTGGGCCCGGGCGGCGGGCTTGGCGGTGGCCAGCAGTCCGGTCAGCGACTCCTGCCAGGCCGGGGCGGTGGCGGCGGTGTCCCGGAAGAAGACGTCCTTGGCCTGCAGGTGCAGGGCGTTGGAGTAGATCAGCAGGGCGGCGGCATGCTTGCAGCCGGAGCCCACGGGGCAGCTGCAGCTGGTGGAGGCGATGGTCCAGGCGCCCTTCTTGTCCGCCAGGCGCACCGCGGTGCGGTAGGGCTCCGGAGCCGATCCGGAGACTTGGCCGGAGAGCAGCTGGCCGGCGCCGTCCCAGCCGAATCCGCTGATCGTGGCAGCGTTGGCGTAGCCCTTGCCACGGGTGAACGCTGCGCCTCCCACCACGCGGAGGATCTCGCGGGCGTCGATGAGGGGAAATGCTGTTTCGGCCATCCTCCTATCGTTTCACGAGGACGGCCCCGGCCACCAAAGCGGGGTGTCGGCGCGGCGTCCTGAGCGCCCCCGCGCCGTGTAAGCGTGGGGCAGCCGGGTCCCTGCAAGAGAGCGGCCAGGGGTCCCCGTGTGCGGAGCGTGCGGGGCAGGCCGCGAACGGGCGACGAAGTCGACACGAAAGGGCCTGCCCCACGCGCTAGACGGCGGTGGTTCCGAAGAGCAGGCCCAGGCCGTAGGTGCAGGCGGCGGCCCCCAGGCCGATGCCCAACTGGCGGAAGGCGCGCTTGGACGGCGAGGCGCCGGAAAGCAGTCCCACCACGCTGCCGGTGAAGAGCAGGGCCAGGCCCACCAGGACGGTCGCGACGATGACGGCCGGCGCTCCCGTCAGCCCCAGGAGGTAGGGCAGGATCGGCACGATCGCGCCGGAGGCGAAGAAGCAGAAGCTGGCGGCGGAGGCGCCGAGGGCCGAGCCGACCGTCTCGTGCTCCAGCTCGTCCTCGTCCGCCTTCTCCGGGTGCAGCGACAGCGACGGGTCGCAGTCGCAGGAGAAGTAGCCCATGCGCTCGGCGGCACGGTGCTCCGCGGCCTCCTGGGACATGCCGCGGGCCTTGTAGACCAGCACCAGTTCGTTGGCGTCCAGGTCCAGGTTCGGGGCGGCGGTGAGGGTGATCTGGGTGGGCTTGGAGGCGGAGAGCAGTTCGCGCTGGGAGCGGACGGAGACGTATTCGCCCGCCCCCATGGACAGGGCGCCGGCGAGCAGGCCCGCGAATCCGGTGAAGAGGACCAGGGAGCTGGAGGCGCCGGTGGCGCCCATGCCCATGACCAGCGCCAGGTTGGAGACCAGTCCGTCGTTGGCGCCGAACACGGCGGCGCGGAAGTTCCCGGAGAGGCGGTTGCGTCCGCGAACGGCCAGGCCGCGCACCACCTCCTCGTGGACCAGTTCGTCGGCGGCCATCTGCGGGGTGGCGTCGGTGTCCTCGGCGTAGGGGGAGGCCCCTTCGGCGCGCTGGGCCAGCGCCAGGACGAACACGGAGCCGAAGTGGCGGGCGAGGGCACGCAGCACCACGCGCTGGGCGGAGGGGCGGGCGCGGCGGTGGGCGTGCTCGCCGAGCATCCGGTGCCAGTGCATCTCGTGGCGCAGCTCCGCCTGGGCCAGCCCGAGGAGGATCTGGCGTTCCTCGCCCTCGCGGCGGGCGGCCAGTTCGCGGTAGATGGCGCCTTCGGCGCGCTCGTCGGCCAGATACTTGCGCCAGCGCCGGATCTGGGCGTGGGTGGGGTTCCGGTGGGGGGCGACGGCGTCGCGCTGGGGGGAGTCGGCGGGTGACGGGTCGGCCGGTACGGTGTCCGGTGTCATGAATCAGTCCTCGTTCGGTCGTCGTGCCCCGGAATCATCTTCCGGGGGCGCTGGTCCGATCGGCTCTGCCTGAACTGGTTTAGGGGTACGGCGAGCTTCGGACCGCGCCTGGCGGGCCGAAGGTCTCGTTCGCCCGGTCCGCGGCGGCGGTGCCGCCGTTGTGCTGGAGCCGGGTGGATTGCCGGGTCACGGTGGTGACCAGTATGTCGACAAGCCGCATACGCCCTGCGTGGCCGCGGGCGGTTCAGGAACTACTCCCCTTCAACCCTCAAGCATAGCCGCGGGCCCCGCGGAAGGAAAAACCGCGGCGTTCCGCGGGCCGGACCGGCGGCACCACAACACACGGCACCGCCCGCCCGCGGGTGCGGACGGGCGGTGCCGTGTGGACGGCGTGACTGTGTGTACCGATCAGGCCCGCTGTTCCAGCACGGCCCCGTCGTCCATGATGGGCGACCCGTCGGGGTTCCGGCCGGCGACGCGTGCGCTCCAGCCGGCGGCAACCTCCGGCCGCGTGGGCGGGGTGGCCAGGCTCGCGATGATGTAGACGGCGGCCGAGGCGGCGAGGCCGAAGTAGATCGGCTCGTTGGCGTAGACCCCGTCCAGGGGTGCCGCGGCGTTGATCTCCAGGTAGATCATGGTGCCGAGCGTCACCACGGTGCCGACGGCCATGGACAGTGCGGCGCCCACGCCGTTGCCCCGCTTCCAGACCAGGCCGCCCAGGATGGCCACCAGCAGGCCGCCGACGAGGATGTCGTAGGCGATGGTCAGGGCCGCGACGACGTCCTTGACCAGGATGGCCAGGACGATCGCGACGAGCCCCAAGGCCAGGACCCAGATGCGGTTGGCGCGGACGTCGTGTTCCGGGTTCCGGTCCGTGTTGACCTCGATGCGCCGTCCGAACCAGCTGGCCACGAACGGGGAAACGTCGGCGCGGGCAACGGTGGCGGCGGCGATGAGTGCCCCGGATGCGGTGGACATCATGGCGGCGACGGCCGCGGCGAGCACCAGCCCGCCGAGCGCGACGGGCAGCAGTTGGGTGGCCACCTCGGCGTAGACGACGTCCTTGCCCATGGAGGCGACATCGATCTCCGGCAGCGCGACGCGGGCGGCCATGCCGATCACGGCGCCGGCGATCCCGTAGAGGATGCAGTACACGCCGGCCGTGGAGCCGCCCCAGCGGGCGACCTGCGGGGTGCGGGCGGTGAAGACGCGCTGCCAGATGTCCTGGCCGATCAGCAGGCCCAGGGTGTAGACCACGAAGTACGTGATGATGGTCTGCACGCCGATGCCGTTCCACTGGAAGAAGGATTCCTCGACGCGTGCGCTGATGCCGGCGAAGCCGCCGGCCGCGTTCAGGGCGAACGGCAACATCAGGAAGAAGATGCCGATGGTCTTGATGACGAACTGCACCTGGTCGGCCAGCGTGATCGACCACATGCCGCCGACGGTCGAGTAGACCAGGACGATCGCCCCGCCGATGGCGATGGCGGCCCAGCGCTCCCAGCCGAAGAGGACCACGAAGATGGTGGCGTAGGCGCTGGTGGAGGTGGCGCAGAGCATCAGGGTGTAGGCCAGCATCACGATGCCCGAGGTGTTGGTGGCGTTGCGGCTGCCGTAGCGAAGGGTCAGCATCTGCGAGACGGTGTAGATCTTCAGCCGCTGCAGGGTGGGCGCGAAGAGCAGGCTGAGCAGCAGGACGCCGGCGCCGATGGCGATGACCAGCCAGGCCCCGGAGATGCCGAACTTGTAGCCGAGCCCGACGCCGCCGACGGTGGAGGCGCCCCCGAGCACGACGGCGGCCATGGTTCCGGTGTAGAGGAACGGGCCGAGCCTGCGGCCGGCCACGAGGTAGTCACTGGAGTTCTTGGTGCGGGACTTGCCCCACCAGCCGAACAGGAGCATCGCGACCAGGTAGACGATCACGATGCCCGCGTTGATGTAGTCCACGGGCGGGCCTTTCAGGGAGGAGACGGGCAGACTCATTTACCATTGGTAAACGTATGTTGCCCATTAGGCTAATGTGACTCAACTAACACGTCAACTTCCCCTAGGCTGGTGCCCAGCGGTCCGCCGTCCACCACCCGCCCTGCCGTCCGGAGAACCCAGCCATGAAGGTCCTGCCCGTCGAACCCAGCAACGCGCCGCTCGCGATCGGGGCGAAGATCCGCGCCGCGCGGCAGGCCCAGCGCATGACCATCGAACAGGTGGCCGAATCCACCGGGCTGACCAAGGGCTTCCTCTCGCGGGTCGAGCGCGACCTCACCTCCCCGTCCGTCGCCTCGCTGGTGACCCTGTGCCAGGTGCTGAGCCTGTCCATCGGCGACCTGTTCGCGCAGCCGGACACCCACCTGGTCCGGCTGGCCGAGGCCCCCCGCATCTCCCTCGGCGGGGAGGGGATCGTCGAGCGGCTGCTCACGGCCCGCTCCGAGCAGCGGCTGCAGGTGATCCGGGCCGTGATTGAGCCGCGTGGCGCCGGCGAGGCGGAACTGTACTCGGTGGACTGCGAGGTGGAGGTGCTGCACGTCGTCTCCGGCAGCTTCGTCCTGGTCCTGGCCAATGAGCGCCTGGAGCTGGAGGCCGGGGACTCGGTGACCTTCCCCGGCCGCGAACCGCATTCCTGGATCAACCCCGCCGACGAGGAGGCCGTGGTCCTCTGGGTCCTGGTGCCCGCGGCCTCGCGCTAGCAGGCCCTTCTGCCGGGGAAGCGAACCCGCCGCGGCAGGCCCTAACGCCGGAGCGCGGCGGGCCGGGGCAGGTCCAGGGCCTCCAGCAGGTCGCCGAGGAGCCGGTCCAGCTCGTAGCCGGCCTGCGTGACCTTGTTGATCCCGAAGCCTGCCAGTTGCGCTCCCGGCTGTTCGAATCCGACGACGGTCCGCCCGGTTCGCTCCTCATGCAGTTCGATCCGCATCGGGAAGTACAGCATGGTCGCCGGGCTGTGCCGGAACAGCCGTGCCTGCAGCGTCAGGCTGCCCACCAGGTATGTCGCGCTGGGGGTGTCGTTGCCCGCTGCGCGCATCAGGACGGTGGGTTCGTCGGACCAGAAGCGGCAGAGCCCGTATGGGGCGTTCCACTCGGCGCCCCGGCGGATCGCCTCCCACGCGTTTCCGCCCTCGGCTTCCCCGTGCAGCTCCGTCAGCGACACGGCCGGGACCAGTTCCTCGAAGCGCCGCCGCAGCAGTCCGAAGGGCGCGGTGGTCGAGATGGCGATCCGGCGTGCTGCGTGCTCGATGGTGGTGTCGTCGGCCTGGTAGCTCACGCGGATCACCCTAGACGATGTTCGCCGCTCCCTGCCCAGGGCAGGCGGGGAGCGGGTGGGGAACTGCCGAGCTCAGCCGACGTGCACCCAGGGCCGCCGCTGCAGGTTCGGTTCGGCCTCGCGCAGCACCTCGCGGGTCACCGGGGCGATCTCGCCCTGGCCGAGGAAGAGGAACTGCAGCAGGTTCCGCAGCGGGGAGCCCTCGGTCCAGCGGAAGTAGACGTGCGGCATGATGCCCAGCTCGTCGCGGATGTGCAGGCAGATCGCCGCGATGGCGGTGGGGACGGCCGGGGCCGTGGCCTCCAGGACGCCGTAGCCGTGCCGCTCGATGCCGCGCACCACCACGTCCTGGGCGAAGTCGGAGAAGTCCCCGACCCGGATCTCGATGAACAGGGTGGGGCTCTGCTGCGGCAGGTGGCTGGCCAGCCGGGCGTGCTCCAGCTTGTGCCGGTACCGCTCCGCGCTTAGCCGCAGCGGCTCGTGGGCGATCAGCCGGACCAGCCCGTCCTCCTCGGCCCCGCGCAGCAGCGCCACGGCCGCCGGATCCAGCCGGACCGTCGTGGCGCGCAGTTCGGTGGAGCGGTGGAACCGGGAGGCGAAGGAGACCAGGACGATCGCCAGGATGAAGAACCCAGCGATGCGCAGGCCGTCCGGGCGCTCGAACGAGTTCGCCACGGTTGTATAGAGGAACACCACGGAAGTGAGCGCGAACCCGACGGCCAGCCCCCACTGGCGCTTTCGCCGGGCGGAGAGGGTCACGGCGACCGCGGCGGAGGTGATCAGCACCAGCACGCCGGTGGCGTACGCGGCGCCCTGCGCGTCCACACTCGCCTCGAACAGCACCGTGACGACGACGGCGATGGACGCCAGTACCAGCGCCAGCGGCCGGTTGGCGCGTGCCCACTCGGGGGCCATGCCGAAGCGGGGCAGGTAGCGCGGGATCAGGTTCAGCATGCCCGCCATCGCGGAGGCCCCGGCGAACCACAGGATGCCGATGGTGGAGGCGTCGTACACGGTGCCGAAAACCTCGCCGAGCTGCTCGTGGGCCAGATAGGCCAGGGCACGCCCGTTCGCTTCGCCCCCGGGCTGCAGCTCATCCTCCGGGACCAGCCAGGTGACGGCAACGCTGGAGGCGATGAGGAAGGCACTCATGGTCAGCGCCGCCGTGGTCAGCAGCCGCTTGGCTCCCCGGATGCGGCCGGCGGGACGGGCCTCGGTGTCGCCGGGCCGGTGGCGGATCTGCGGCATAACGGCCACGCCGGTTTCGAACCCGGACAGGCCCAGGGCCAGTTTCGGGAACACCAGCAGGGCGACGGCGACCATGGCCAGCGGGCTGCCGTGGCTGGCAGTGAGTCCGGCCCACCAGTCTCCCGGGATGTACGGCTGGGCCGCGATGCGGGCCAGGCTGGAGGCGATGACCACCAGGTTCAGCGCCAGGTAGGTGAAGACCAGGAACACCGCCAGCCCCATCACCTCGTGGAAGCCGCGCAGGAACAGGGCCGTGAGCAGGGCCAGCAGGACCAGCGTGATGGCGACGTTCTGGCCCTCGAACCAGTGCGGCGCCAGCGGATTTTCGATCACGTGGGCGGTGGCGTCGGCGGCGGAGAGGGTGATGGTGATCATGAAGTCCGTGGCCGCAAAGCCCAGCAGCACCAGGACCAGGACCTTGCCCTTCCAGTGCGGCAGAAGGCGCTCCAGCATGGCGATGGAGCCTTGGCCGTGCGGGCTCTCCTCCGCGACCCTCCGGTACACCGGCAGCGCGGCGCAGAGGGTCACGATGACCAGGATGATCGTGGCTATGGGGGCCAGCGCCCCGGCGGCCAGGACCGCGATGGCCGGCTGGTAGCCCAGGGTGGAGAAGTAGTCGAGGCCGGACAGGCACATGACCTGCCACCAGTGGTGCCCGGGTGGGGTGGCGGGGGCTTGGGGCGCCGGGACTTCCGGGTGCTCCTCGCGTCCGACTTCCTCGTCCATGAGCCAGCGGCCGGCGCGGGCCCGCAGCGAGGCGGCGGTGCCCGCCCCACGGCGCGGGGCGACGGGGGAATTGATCACGAGAGGGAACGCTACTCCCTGGCGGGCGCCGGGAGGACCCCCGGGGGCGGCGAATCCCAGTATGGTTCGTCACAAAAAACGGAGGGGTGGAGGCGGCGCGGCCTTGACCGCCGGCCACCCAAGAAATAGCATGCAAGGCAACGGATGTTGCTTATCGGAAAACATACTTACCGGAAAACATGCGGCGGAGGTTCCCCTTTCCGGCGGCTCCTCCGCCCGCACCCTTCGTGCCACATCCCCCTACCATCCGCACCGCCATCTTCGGCGACGACTCCCAAGGAGCACCATGGAAGAGATCCGGCTAGAGGCCAACGGAAACATCGGTCCCATCGACTCCTCCCGCATCCCGCGCTTCGCCGGCGCCGCCACGTTCGCCCGCCTGCCGCGGCTGGACCAGTTGAAGGAGGCATCCATCAAGGTTGTGGGCGTGCCCTTCGACGCCGGGGTCTCCTACCGTCCGGGCGCCCGCTTCGGCGCCAGCCACGTGCGCGAGGCCTCGCGCCTGCTGCGTCCCTACAACCCGGCCCTGGACGTGAGCCCGTTCGAGCTGGTCCAGGTCGCGGACGCCGGCGACATGGCGGTGAACCCGTTCAACATCAACGAGGCCATCGAGACCGTCCAACAGAACGCGCTGGACCTCACGGCCGACGGCTCCTCGCTGGTGACCTTGGGCGGAGACCACACGATCGCGCTGCCGCTGCTGCGCGCGGCGGCCGAGCGCGCCGGCGAGCCCGTGGCGCTGCTGCACTTCGACGCCCACCTGGACACCTGGGACACCTACTTCGGGGCCGAGTACACGCACGGGACACCGTTCCGCCGGGCGGTGGAGGAGGGCATCCTGGATACCGAGGCGATCTCCCACGTGGGCACGCGCGGCCCGCTGTACGGGAAGAAGGACCTGGAGGATGACAAGCGCTTCGGGTTCGGCATCGTGACCAGCGCGGACGTCTACTACCAGGGGGTGGCGGAGATCGTGGCGAAGCTGCGCGACCGCATCGGCAACCGCCCGCTGTACGTCTCGGTGGACATCGACGTGCTGGACCCGGCGCACGCGCCGGGCACCGGCACGCCGGAGGCCGGCGGCATCACCAGCCGCGAACTGTTGGAGATCCTGCGCGGGCTGCGCGGGATGAACCTGGTTGGCGCCGACGTCGTCGAGGTCGCCCCGGCCTACGACCACGCCGAGCTCACCGGCGTCGCGGCCTCCCACGTGGCCTACGACCTGGTCACCCTCATGGCGGACCTGCGCTCCTCGCGCATCGGTGCCGAGGCGTCGCTCGCCGGACAGCGGAAGGACGCCTAGGTGGAAGGGAACCTCATGGAAGGAAACCTGGTGGAAGGAAACCTGGTGCAGGCGAAGGCAACCCCCGAAATCCCCGCCGACGCGCCGGCGTCGTCTACCCCGGCGCCGTCCTCCGGCCCGGACGCGGTCGGTGCCGCCCTGCCCACTGGCCGGAACGGCGGCGACCTGGTCGTCGAGACCCTCGCCGCCCTCGGCGCGAAGACCGTGTTCGGCATCCCCGGCCAGCATGCGCTGGGGCTGTTCGACGCGCTCTCGCGCTCGCCGCTGCGGTTCGTCTCCTCCCGGGTGGAAAACAACGCAGCGTTCTCCGCCGACGGGTACTCCCGCGCCACGAACGAGGTCGGCGTCCTCTTCCTCTCCACCGGCCCCGGCGCGCTGACCAGCCTCGCCGGCCTCCAGGAGGCCTACGCGACCGGCGTTCCGATGGTCGTGGTCGCCAGCCAGATCCCGCTCTCCGGGCTCGGCGCCCGCCGCAAGGGCATGCTGCACCAGCTCGATGACCAGAAGGCCTCCGCCGCCAACGTCACCAAGAGCCAGCGCACCGTCCACCACGCCTCCGGCATTCCCTCCGCCATCCAGGACGCCTGGGCGGACGCGATCACCATGCCGCAGGGCCCGGTGTGGGTCGAGGTGCCGCAGGACGTGCTGCTGGCCCCGGTGCTGGTGCCGCCGGTGGCCGACGCGCTCGCCGTGCCCTACGAGCACCCGCCCCGGGTGGAACTGGTCGAGGAGGCGGTGCGCTGGCTGGCCGCGGCCCGCCGCCCCGCCATCGTGGCCGGGGGAGGGGTGCGCCGGGCGCAGGCCCGGGACGCGCTGCTGCGGGTGGCCCAGAAGCTGCGCGCGCCCGTGGTCTGCTCGCCCGGCGGCAACGGCGCCTTCCCGTGGACGCACCCGCTGAGCCTGCAGTCCTGGGTGGAGGACCGGCACGTGACCGAGGTCCTGGAGGACGCCGACGTGCTGATCGTCGTCGGATCCTCGCTCGGGGAGGTCACCTCCAACTACTTCACGCTCGCCCCGCGCGGGCGGATGATCCAGATCGACGCCGAGCCGCGCGTGCTCGAATCCAACGTGCCGGCGCTGGGCATCCGCGCCGACGCCCGGGCGGCCCTCGAGGACCTGGACCGCGCGCTGGACACGCTCCCGGAGGAGGCCCGCGACGGCGCCGACTGGCACGGACAGGCCCCGGAGGCGGTGGTCGCCCAAACGCTGGCCAAGGTGAAGGCCCGGCTGGACGCGCAGGACCTCGGCAAGGAGCGGACGTTCATGGCGGACATCCGGGCCGCGGTGCCGGACGCCATGCAGACGTTCTGGGACATGACCATCTCCGCCTACTGGGCGTGGAGCTGCTGGGACGCGCGCGCCGGCGAGTTCCACTCCGCCCAGGGCGCCGGCGGGCTCGGCTTCGGCTACCCGGCGGCGATCGGCGGGGCCGTGGGACTGGCCGTTGCCGGGAACACCGGGATCGACGGCCGCGTCCTGGCGGTCTCCGGCGACGGGTCCGCGATGTACTCGATCGCCGAACTGGCCACCGCCAAGCAGCACAACGTGCCTGTCACCTGGCTGATCGTGGACGACGGCGGGTACGGGATCCTGCGCGAGTACATGGTCGGTGCGTTCGGCAAGGCCACGGCGACCGAACTGGCCCGCCCCGACTTCGTGGCGCTCGCCGAGTCCTTCGGGGTCCCCGCCCGGCGGGCCGCGCCCGAGGACGTGCGTGCCGCGCTGGAGGAGTCCTTCGCCGCGGACGGACCGAACGTCGTGGTCGTGGAGACGCTGCTGCGGATGTTCGCTCCGACGCATTTGGACTAGGGACCCTGCTGCCCCGCGCTTGCCGGGGATAGGCAAAAGGCCGCCCCGGGACGGAATCCGTCCCGGG
The DNA here is from genome assembly GCF_039540195.1 of Arthrobacter ginkgonis. Classification (NCBI taxonomy): domain Bacteria; kingdom Bacillati; phylum Actinomycetota; class Actinomycetes; order Micrococcales; family Micrococcaceae; genus Arthrobacter; species Arthrobacter ginkgonis. Next base: position 73,793 of record NZ_BAABEO010000035.1, read on the forward strand.
GCGGCCGCGTGTCCCTGGTGCATCCGGAAGAGTGCTGCCGTCCTCCGTTGTTGCGTCGATTCCTCCCGTCTCGGCTGGCGTTTCGGGCACCTCGATGGCGACGAGGGCCGTGCGGCCGAGCTCGTGCGCACGCACGTGGACGGGTTCGAGATGGCGTGGTGCGATCGGCTCTGTTCGCGGCCTGACGACGCATTTCAGGCGACCGGCGCTGATAAGCTTCAAGCGTGAAGCGAGGATCAGGAGAAGACGCCACGGTTTCTTCTTCCGCCATCGATCTCTTGGTGCTCCTCAGGGGCAGCGAGCCCGAGGGTCTCGGCCGCGCAGAACAAGTCTCCTACCAGCTTGAGACCGCCATCATGATGGGGATCCTCGGCGAGGGCGACAGGCTGCCCCGGGAGTTGGTCCTGGCGTCCGAACTCGGCGTCTCTCCCGCCACCCTGAGAGAGTCCCTGTCCGCCCTACGCTCCAAGGGACTGATCGAGACCAGTCGGGGGCGCGGCGGAGGCAGCGTCGTGCTGGGCCAGCTGGAACCGTCCGGCGCCGAGGTCCGCCGGAGGCTGCGCACCACCAATACGGAAGAGCTGCGCGACTTAGGTGATCACTGCACTGCCATCGCCGCCATATCCGCAAAGTTGGCAGCGGAACGCGCCGACGACCGGAACGTCCAATACCTGGCCGGACTGGCCGAACGCTTTGAGAACAGCTCAAGCCCGCAGGAACGGCGCAGGGCCGACAGCCGGTTCCACGTCACTGTCGGGGTCGCCGCGCAGTCGAGTCGGCTCACCGCCGCGATGCTGCAGATCCAGGCTGAGCTGTCCGGTTTCATCTGGGCGGCCGACGAGTATGGATTCTCCGTGGCGGAGGCAAGCAGGCAGCATGCCCAAATCGTGGAAGGAATCGCCAAACACGATCCGGCGGCGGCGGCAGAAGCAGCGGAATCCCACAGTCGCAGCGAGACGGCACTGCTTATCGCGCAGCACCTTCAGCTGTTGGTGCAGTCCGAGGAGAGCGGATGACAACGGAACCTCTCTCCGATGTGCTGGGCCGAACCGCCGAAGCGGTGGCCTCCCGCATTGGGGGCCTTGTTGATGACCTCCAGGCAATCGAAGCACAGCTTGCTGCGGCAGTGGCCAAGATGGGGCATGTGCCGCGAAGGGCTGAATTATCCTTCCTCAAGCCCCTCTTCGAGGACCTGCTGGTGCGCAACGGCGGTCTCATTGACGGCGCCGGCATTGCCTACGAACCCGGCACCCTGGCCGACGTCGAGTACTGGCTTGACTGGTGGCGCATCCAAGCTACCGGCCATCCCAAGTTCATCCGTCATGACCTGAATCCCAGCTCCCTCAGGTACTACGACTACTCCGCCCGTGACTGGTTCAGGATTCCCAGGACCGCCGGCCACCCGGTAGCGATCGGGCCCTACATCGACATGGGTGGAATCAACGTCAATACCGTCACCCTTACGGCGCCCGCCCGGACAGTTCATGGAACCCATGTGCTTGGCTGCGATGTCTCCCTCTCCGCGTTGGAGACCATATTCATCAAGGCGGTGCGGACGCTTGATCCTACGGTGATCCTCGTGGGTCCGAATGCCAGAATCATCGCGTCGAACTCCCCGCTACTGGTTGTCGGCACTCTCGCCGACCTAACTAAAGCAGTGGTGAACCAGCCCCTGCTGCCGGCGAAGTATGAACAGCTTCCCTGGAATCTGGTCGTCGCCAACCACTAGCCGCTCCCGCGGCGATCCATGGCTTCGGACCGCACCCCGATCGAGTCGGCGAGCCGTATTCCGCCCACCCTTCGGCAGGAATCTGCTGCCCACTGAGCCGCTGCTCCCTGCCCGAGGGCGCTTCGACCCCCGGCCCCCCAATTGCGGCGAAACAAAAAGTTAACGCCCAGGGGTATTGAATTTAAGATCTGGGTTTGTATCTTTTAAGTGTGACAACAGCCACACGGCCGGAATCCGGTCAACCCGCTGCATATAACGGAGCTTGCACACTAATGAACGCCACCCTTACCACTGTCGTCATCCGCCGGGGCAACGGCGCCCCCCTCGTCGCGCCGGAAGAACTTCCGCCGCTGAACCACTTCATCGACGGAACCTTTGTCTCTGCGGCCGCTGCGGCCAGCACCGCAATCATCAATCCCAGCGACGGGTCGCTGATCTGCCGGGTGCCGGAAGGAACCGCGGGCGATGTGGACCTGTCCGTTGCGGCCGCCCGGAAGGCGCAGGCCGGGTGGGAGGCCACCACGCCCAAGGAGCGGTCAGAACTGCTGCTGCGCATCGCGGACCGGATCGAAGAGCACGCGGACGTGCTGGCCCGGATCGAATCCCTCAATGCCGGCAAGCCGCTGGCCACGTCCCAGGATGACGTTGCCGGCTCGGCGGACACTTTCCGGTTCATGGCCGGCGCCGGCCGGGCGCTGACCTCGATGGCGGCCTCCGACTATGCCCAGGGCCACCTCTCGATCATCCTCCGCGAGCCGGCAGGGGTCGTCGGGGTGGTTACCCCGTGGAACTACCCGCTGCTGATGGCGGCCTGGAAGATCGCCCCCATTCTGGCCGCCGGCAACTCCCTGATTCTCAAGCCTTCCGAGCAGACCCCCTTGACCACACTGAAGCTGGCCGAGATCATCGCCGATCTGCTGCCCGCCGGCGTGTTCAACGTCGTCACCGGTCTGGGGCCGGAGGTCGGCGCGCGCTTGGCCGATCACCCGGACATCGACCTGGTCGCCCTCACCGGCAGCGTCAACAGCGGCAAGGCCGTGGCCACCGCGGCCGGCAGCACGGTCAAGCGCGTCCACCTCGAGCTCGGCGGCAAGGCACCGGTCGTGATCTTCGCCGATGCCGATCTCGCCGCCGCTGCCGAATCGCTGCGCGCTGCCAGCTACTGGAACTCGGGCCAGGAATGCGGCGCCGCCTGCCGTGTCCTGGTCCACGAATCCGTGGCCGAGCGCTTCACCGAACTGCTCGTGGAACAGGTCGCCTCCTTCGTCATCGGAGATCCCACTGCCGGCGAGGACGTCGAGATCGGCCCGATGGTTTCCGAGGCCCATTTCCGCCGGGTATCGGGCTTCCTGGAGCGGGCCCGCGAAGCCGGCATCACAGCAGCCATCGGCGGCGGACCGCTGGAGGGTCCAGGCTTCTTTATCGCCCCCACCGTCCTGACCAACGTCCCTGCCGGGGCCGAGGTGGCACGGGATGAGATCTTCGGTCCGGTTGTCTCGATTGAAACCTTCACCGACGAGGACGACGCCATCGCACGGGCCAATGAGGTCCCCTACGGCCTCGCCGCCTCCGTATGGACCAAGGATTCAGCCTGCAGCCTCGATGTCCCGAAGAAGCTTCACTTCGGCACGGTCTGGGTCAATTCCCACCTCGTACTGGCAAGTGAAGTTCCCTGGGGCGGCTTCAAGGGCTCCGGCTACGGCCGGGATCTGTCCATCTATGCGCTGGAAGACTTCTCCCGCACCAAGCACGTGATGATCAACCACGGCCGCTAAGGCCGGGCGCCACACCAGCCCGTCCACCGACCGCACCGCGGCGCCCGCAAACGGGTGCAGCAGCGGCCCTTCCCTTACCGGTACCGGCCGGGACAGTCCCGGCCGGTACCGAACCCAACCCCACACCTAAGGATTTCCCATGCCCAATGCGCTCTACCCCGTCCCCCCGATTCCCCACGGCACCGAACAGAAGTGGACGAACTGGGGCGGAAACCAGTCCTGCACTCCGGCCTTCACCGTCCGTCCGAAGACGGAGCAGGAAGTTCTGGACACGGTCCGTTTCGCGATCAAGGAAGGGCTGCCCGTGCGCGCGGTGGGCGCCGGACACTCCTTCACACCGCTCGTGCAGACCGGCGGCATCCTGATGGACCTTGAAGGCCTCGCCGGCCTGACCGGTACCGACACCGACAAGAACCGTGTACGCATGTACGGCGGAACCCGCATCAGCGACGTCGGCGCCCCGCTCTGGGACAAGGGCCTTTCCCTGTCGAACCAGGGCGACATCGACAAGCAGGCCATCGCCGGCGCGATTTCCACCGGCACCCACGGCTCAGGCATCGACCTGGGCAGCTTCTCATCGGCACTGCGCTGGGCGAAGATCGTCAACGGCCATGGGGAAATCGTGGAGGTCGGCGAAGACCAGTTGCGTGAACTCAAGGCGGCCCAGGTTGCCTTGGGCACCCTGGGCATCTTCCTGGAAGTCGAACTGCAGGCCTCACCGGCCTACCACATCGTCGAGGAAATCACCTACCCGTTGTGGGACGACGTGGAACGGAACTGGGAAGAGAACATCCGCAACAACCGCCACTACTCCTTCATCTGGTGCCAGGAAGAAGGCTCAGCCGAACTCTATGAACTCCCCACCCCCAAGGGCGAGTCCATGGTCAACCGCACTTACACAAAGAAGTACCGTGCGGCGAATCTCGACGAAGCCACTGAACTCTCCAGCGTTGAAGGCGCCCGCAAGGACCGTGCCTACAACATCTACGCCGGCGGATACATGATCCCGTTCCACGAACTGGAGTACTACGTTCCGGCCGAACAGGGCCTGGAAGCCGTCAAGGCGGTGCAGAACCTGCTGCAGACTACCCACAAGGACCAGAAGTACCCGCTGGAAGTCCGCTGGGTGAAGGGCGACGAGGGCTACATCTCGCCCTTCTACAAGCGCGATACCACCGTGCTCTCCGTCTCCGGCGCTCCCGGCACCGACTACTGGCCCTACCTGCGCGACCTCGATGCGCTGCTGGAAGACTTCGATGCCCGCCCGCACTGGGGCAAGATCCACTTCATGACCCGCGAACGCATGCAGCGGCACTTCCCCGAATACGACACCTTTGTCCAGGTCCGCCGGGAATTCGACCCCAACGGAGTCTTCCTCAACGACCACACCCGCGCCCTTGTGGGCTAGGCCGGCCTAAGCACCGGACAGGAGTCGAGCCATGGAAGTTATCGGACAGGTCATCATCTACATCATGATGGCGTTCGTGCTCATCGGTGCCGTCGCCGCGGTCATCGATGATGAAAGGGGGCTGGGACGGGAATTCAAGGAAGGCATCTACTCGATCGGGGTCATCTTCCTGCCGGTGGCGGGAATCATGGTCTTCATGCCCTATCTGACGGCCTTCGTTACGCAGTTCCTGGGGCCAATCTACGCATGGTTCCATGCGGACCCGTCACTGGCGGCCACCACGATCATCGCCGGGGACATGGGCGGCTACCAGCTGGCTTCGGAGACAGCCGGTAGCCACGGGGCGTGGATGATGGCGTTTGCCACCAGCCTCACGGCCGGCGCCACCATCCTCTACAGCATCCCGGTTGGCCTGGCCATGCTGGACAAGAGGGACCACAAGTACATGGCCCTCGGTTTCATGGCAGGCCTGCTCACGATTCCGGTTGCGGTGTTCGTGACCACGCTGATGCTCCAGGTGACGGGTACGCCCTTGCGCACCGAAGTGTCCACCGATGCGGCTTCGACCCAGCCCTTCGGCCTGCCCTGGAGCGAGATTTTCCTCAACCTCATTCCATTGGCGATCGTTGTAACGGCGTTGGCCGTGGGACTGAAATTCTTCACCGGCTTCATGGTGCGGGTGTTCATTGTCTTCGGCCGCATCGTGGACGGGGTGATCAAGATCGGCCTCGCGGTCTCGATCGTGGAGTACTTCACCGGCTTCTTCTCGGGCCTTCTCGGAGGCTGGGGCCTGCACCCGTTCATTGCGGACGCCGAAAACCAGTTCAGGGCGCTGGAGATTGCCGGGTACGTGGGCATCATGCTGGCCGGGGCGTTCCCGCTGGTCTATGCCATCAAGACCTGGCTGGCCAAGCCGCTCAGTGCGGCCGGAGCCCGCTTCGGCTTCACCGAAGAAGGGGCAGCCGGCGTGGTGGCAGGGGCCGTGAACATTCAGGCAATGTTCCGGCTAATCAAGACCATGCCCCCGCGGGACAAGGTGCTGTGCACGGCTTTCAGCGTCTGCGCGGCGTTCTCGTTTGGAGACCACCTGGCCTTCATCGCCAACTTCCAGCCCAACATGGTCTTCCCCTTCATCGTGGGGAAGGTCTCGGCAGGCATCATCGCGATGCTGCTGGCGGTATGGCTCTCGCTGCCTCAAACCCGCAAGCTTGAGGCCGAAGACCGGACGAATGGAACCATTCGCCCTGACGAGTACAGCGCGCCCGCCTTCCGGCGGCAGCCGGATAACCAAGACAGCGAGTCGGCGCTCGTTTAGGAAAAACCGCCGTGCATGTGGTGGTGGCTGCAAGGGCAGCCACCACCACATGCACGTGTCCCTCCGGATTGTCGGGACCGGGGCCTGGCCCGGCACGTTTCTCCGAATCAGGGCGAAGGAGGACTCCCTTCTGCATTGCCTTCGCAAGTTCCGGCCCGTCCCACCGACCCTCGTAGGAGGTTGGTTGGCCAGTTACCCCGGACGAACGCGTTGGAACGGAACTAAGGCTGTGACCCGAGCGGACCACGGTACGGCGGCGGTCCCTAAGGCCGATCGCGTGCCCCCCAGGCCGCCACGACCAAGGACGCCTACCTCAACTGGATCGATGGAGTATCCGATGATCCGCTTGGAGTAGGCGTCCTTGATCGCATATCTGGGCTTGCCGGCGGGCGCTCCTAGCGCAGCACGACGGTGCGGCTGCCGTTGAGGAAGACCCTGCCCTGGCAGTGCCACTTCACCGCGTTGGAGAGCGCCTTGCACTCTGTGTCGCGGCCGGCGGCCACCAGGTCTTCCGGACCGAACGTGTGGTCCACCTCCACCACCTGCTGGGCGATGATCGGCCCCTCGTCGAGCTCGCTGTTGACGTAGTGTGCGGTGGCCCCCACGGTCTTCACCCCGCGCTCGAACGCCTGGTGGTACGGCTTGGCGCCCTTGAACGAGGGCAGGAACGAGTGGTGGATGTTGATCGCCCGCCCGCTGAGCTGGCGGGTCAGGTCGTCGGAGAGCACCTGCATGTAACGGGCGAGGACCACCAGGTCGATCTCGAACCGGTCCACCAGGTCCAGCAGCTTCGCCTCGGCCTCCGGCTTGGTCTCGGCGGTCACCGGGACGTGGAAGAAGGGGATGCCGTGCCACTCGACCAGCTGGCGGTGGTCGGGGTGGTTGGAGACCACCGCGGCGATCTCCACCGGCAGCTCGCCGATGCGGGCGCGGAAGAGCAGGTCGTTGAGGCAGTGCCCGAACTTGGAGACCATCACCAGCACCCGCCGCTTCGCCCCCTCGGGGCGCAGTTCCCAGGTGGCCCCGAGGTCCCCGCCGAGGGCCTCGAAGTCCGCCCGCAGGGCCGCCTCGCGGCCCTGCGGCAGCTCGCTGGCGCCGGTGGAAAAGGCCAGCCGCAGGAAGTAGCGGCCGGAGAGGGCGTCGTCGTACTGCTTAAGCTCAAGGATGTCCCCGCCGTGCTTGAGCAGCACCCCGGTCACCGCGTGCACGATCCCCGGCTGCTCCGCGCAGGCGAGCGTGAGGACAAACCGTCCGGCCGTGTTCTCCATGGTCATTCCTTCCTTCAGCACTCGACGACGTTGACGGCCAAGCCGCCGCGCGAGGTTTCCTTGTACTTGGACTTCATGTCCGCGCCGGTCTGGCGCATGGTGTTGATCGCCTGGTCCAGGCTCACCCGGTGGTCGCCGTCGCCGGCCATGGCCAGCCGGGCCGCGTTGATGGCCTTGACCGAGGCGATCGCGTTGCGTTCGATGCACGGAACCTGGACCAGCCCGCCGACGGGGTCGCAGGTCAGGCCGAGGTTGTGCTCGATCCCGATCTCCGCGGCGTTTTCCACCTGCTCCGGGGTTCCGCCGAGCACCGCGCACAGCGCCCCGGCGGCCATCGAGCACGCCGACCCGACCTCGCCCTGGCAGCCGACCTCGGCACCGGAGATGGAGGCGTTGCGCTTGAACAGCGAGCCGATCGCCCCGGCGGTGAGCAGGAAGTCCACCACCTGGTCCTCGTTGGCACCCCTGACGAAGCGGGTGTAGTAGTGCAGCACCGCCGGGATGATGCCGGCCGCCCCGTTGGTCGGGGCGGTGACGATCCGACCGCCGGAGGCGTTCTCCTCGTTCACCGCCAGCGCGTACAGGTTCACCCACTCCATCGCCCACAGCGGGTCTTCGACGGTCCGCGCCGCCTCCTGCTCGCGCAGGCGCCGGCGCAGTTCCGGGGCGCGACGGCGGACCTTGAGGCCGCCGGGCAGCGTCGACTCGGTGCGGGTGCAGCCGTTCTCCACGCATTCGCGCATGACTTCCCAGATCCGCAGCAGTTCGGCGCGCAGCGTCGCCTCGCTGTGCCGGGTGAGCTCGTTGGCAAGCATGACCCCGGCGATGGACAGCCCGGTCTCCCGGCACCGCTGGAGCAGCTCGGCGCCGGAGGCGAAGGGGTACGGCTCCGCCGGCCCCTCCTCCCCGCCCGCCGGAGCGGACGCCTCGTCGGCGGCGACGACGAACCCGCCGCCGACCGAGTAGTAGTCGCGTTCGGCCAGGACCGCTCCGTCGTGCCCGAAGAGGGACAGCCGCATCCCGTTCGGGTGTCCGGGCAGGGACCGGCGGCGGTGCAGCACCACGTCGCGGGAGCGGTCGAACGCCACCTCGTGCTCCCCGCCCAGGGTGAGCTTGCCGGAGGCCGCGGCCCCGGCCACGATCCCGGGGGCGGCGACGGTGTCGACGCTCTCCGGGTCGTGGCCGGCCAGTCCCAGGACCACCGCGGCATCGGAGCCGTGCCCGATCCCGGTCGCACCGAGGGAGCCGAAGAGTTCGGCCTTGACGCGTGCGGCGGAGGTGAGCAGGCCGGCGTCGGCCAGCTCGGCGGTGAACCGCCGGGCTGCCCGCATCGGCCCCACCGTGTGGGAAGAGGAGGGACCGATGCCGACGGAGAAGAGGTCCAGGACGCTGAGGGCCATTACCGGACCTCTTCCCCCGAGAACTCGGACATGGCATCGAGCAGCCAGCGCACCAGGTAGTCCGCGAAGGAGGCCCGCGGGTACAGCCGGTACCCGCGCTCGGAGGTGCGGTGCAGCACCACCGGGACCGGTCCGACCTGGGTGGAGACCGCGGTGTTCACCGGGAACGAGCGCGGGTGCAGGTCCGCGTGGCATCCCTTCTCCAGCACCAGGCGGGCGCTGGCGCCGGAGAGTTCCAGGATGGTCCGGTTGGCGGAGAGGTCCACCGCCTGTCCGGGCAGCCCGGCCAGCGCCGCGGCGGAGGCGTCGGCCGCGCCGGGGGCCTGGCGCCGGGACACGTCCACGGCCAGGAACTCGTCCGGGCCCAGCCACAGCACGTGCGCCGCGGCCGGGTCGCCGGTGATCTGGCCGTACCCGGCGGGCAGCGGCAGGCCGAGCACTGCCTCGAGCGCCGCGGCGGAGGCCGAACCCGGCTCCGCGCGCAGGCCCAGCTGGACCGCGAAGGCGACCTCTCGCAGTGCCACCGAACGCTCACCGGACACCGTCGCGGCGGCCATGGCCTCGGCCAGGTGGGCTGCCGGAGAGGTGCGCAGCGCCTCGAGGCCGGCGGGGGTGGAGGTGGATGCGTGGGTCAGGGTGTTCTCAGCCATCGCGACGGCTCCCTTCGGGGTCGTAGAGGACGGGGGACGTGATTTCGACGTCGACCAGCTGGTCGCCCAGCGGGGCCTGGATGACCTCGCCGATCCGGTTGCGGCCGTTCTCCACCAGGGCCAGGCCGAAGGGGCGGCCCAGGGCGGCGGAGAGGTAGGAGGAGGTGACGTAGCCGAGCATCGGCACCGGTGCCTCCTGCGGGGTGATCGGAGTACCGGCGGCCACCAGCTGGGCGCCCTCGGGCAGCCGGGTGGTGCGGTCCACCGGGAGCACGCCGACCAGGTGCTTGCGGTCCGTGCGGGCCGTGTCCTGGCGGACGTAGGAGCGCTTGCCGATGAACTCCTTGGCCTTGGAGACCACCCAGTCCATGCCAGCGTCCTGCGGGGTGACCGTGCCGTCGGTGTCCTGGCCGACGATGATGAAGCCCTTCTCGGCGCGCAGCACGTGCATGGTCTCGGTGCCGTACGGGGTGATGTTGAACTCCGCGCCGGCCTCGGCGACGGCCTCCCAGACGGTGAGGCCGTAGAAGGCCTCCACGTTGATCTCGAAGGCCAGTTCGCCGGAGAAGGAGATCCGGCAGATCCGCGCCGGGATCCCGTTGGCCAGCGTGGTTTCGCGGAAGGCCATGAACGGGAAGGCGTCGTTGGACAGGTCCACTTCGGGGGCCAGCTTGGCGATGACCGCGCGGGACTTCGGCCCGACGACGGCCACGGTGCTCCACTGCTCGGTGACGGAGGTGCACACCACGTCCAGTTCCGGCCACTCGGTCTGGTGCCACTCCTCCAGCCAGTCCAGCACCTTGGCCGCGCCGCCGGTGGTGGTGGTCATGAAGAAGCGTTCCTCGTCCAGGCGCAGGGTCACGCCGTCGTCGTACACCATGCCGTCCGGGGTGCACATCACGCCGTAGCGGGCCATGCCGGGGGCGAGCTTCTTGAACGCGTTCGTGTAGATGCGGTTGAGGAACTCGCCGGCGTCGGTGCCGCGGATCTCGATCTTGCCCAGCGTGGTGGCGTCCATGAAGCCCACGGACTCGCGCACGGCGGCGCATTCGCGCAGCACTGCGGTGTCCATGTCCTCGCCGGGGGCCGGGTAGTACCAGGGGCGCTTCCACTGGCCGACGTCCTCGAAGAGGGCGCCGTGGGAGACGTGCCACGGGTGGATCGAGGTGACGCGGGCGGGGTCGAACAGCTCACCGCGCTGGCGTCCGGCCAGTGCGGTGAAGGCGACCGGCGTGAACGGGGCCCGGAACGTGGTGGTGCCGATCTGTCCCAGGTCCTCGTTGTTCAGCGCCGCGCCGATCACGCCGATGACGTTGACGCCGCTGGTCTTGCCCTGGTCGTTGGCGGTGGAGATGGAGGTGTAGCGCTTGACGTGCTCCACCGAACGCATACCCGCGCCGGTGGAACGCAGCACGTCGGCGACCGTCTGGTCGCGCTGCAGGTCCACGAAGTGGGTGCGCCACTCGCGCGGCTCGCCGGCCAGCCCGGGCACCAGCCAGAGCGGGCGGACCGTGCCGGAGGCGTCGGCCGGGGCCGCGGGAACCACCAGCGGAGCCGAGCGGCCGGTGAGCTGCGCGGCGCGGTGGCCCGCCGCCGCGCCCTCGGCGAGGGCCTGGTGCAGCGAGTAGGAGCCGTTGACGGCGCCGGCGGTCTGCTGGTTGGCCACCGGGGCGGACGGCACGAAGCCGGCGACCGACTCGTTCCAGGCGAGCTTGCCCTGGCGCTGGCTGTGCAGGTGGACCACCGGGGAGAAGCCGCCGGAGACCGCGAGCAGGTCCGCCGCGACGGTCTCGACCTCGCCGGCGAGCGCGCCGGCGTCGTCGATCCGGCTGATCGTGACCGAACTGATCCGGCCCGCCGTGCCGCTGCCTTCGGTGTCCACGACGGCCGCGCCGAAGACGCCGCGCGTTCCGGTGGCCTCCAGGACCGCGGCGGCGGTGGCGGACGGGGCGGGACGGGAGTCCACGACGACGGCGACGCCCAGGCCGGCCGCGTGCAGGTCCTCGACCAGCGCGTAGGCCGAGTCGTTGGTGGTGGCGACGGCGATGTTGGAGCCGGCGGCCACGGCGTAGCGGTTCAGGTAGGAGCGCACCGCGCCGGCGAGCATGATGCCGGGCCGGTCGTTGTTGGCGAAGACGATCGGGCGCTCGTGGGCGCCGGTGGCGAGGACCACCTGGGCGGCGCGCACGTGCCAGATCCGCTGGCGGGAGACGCCGCGGCGCTCCCGGGCCGGCAGGTGGTCGGTGCGGTGCTGGACGGCGATCACGTAGTTGGAGTCGTAGCTGCCGAAGGCGGAGGTTCGCGGCAGGTAGGTGAACTCCTCGGCGTGGGCCAGGCGGGCCATGGTGTTGGCCACCCAGTCGCGGGCGTCGACGTCGTCGATCGATTCCCCGCGGGTGGAGAGCAGCGAGCCGCCGGGGGTCGGCTGGTCGTCCATCAGGATGGTCCGGGCGCCGGTCTTCGCGGCCTCGCGGGCCGCGGCCAGGCCGGCCGGACCGGCGCCGATGACCAGCACGTCGGCGTGGACGTACTTGCGGTCGTAGACGGCCTCGTCCTTGCGCGGGTCCAGGGTGCCCAGGCCGCGCAGGTAGGTCGCCTCGAGGCCCTCGGTGATTTCCGTGGTGGTGGCCGGCAGCATCGACTCGTCGACGTGCCCGGGGAAGCGGGACTTCACCGTGACCAGGGCGTTGGCCTCCTCGACGCCGGCGCTCAGGACGCCGCGGGGGCGGCCCAGGTACATCGAGGTGCCGCAGTCGACGCGGCCGGCGGAGATGAGGGCGCTGGCGATGGTGTCGCCGGCGAAGCCGGTGTAGACGAGTCCGTCGACGCTGAAGGACACCTCGCGGGTGCGGTCGATGCCGTGGCCGGTGGCGCGCTCTGCGCCCAGGCGTGCGGTGCTCACTTGGTTCCTCCTTCGGCGAGGGCCGGCCGGGGCTCGCCCATGCGGTAGATGGCCTTGAATTCGTAGGTGACGGTGTCGCGCACGGCGTTGAACCACTTGCGGCATCCGGTGCTGTGCTGCCAGCGTTCGGCGAAGAGCCCCTTGGGGTTCTCGCGGTAGAAGAGGTACTCGGCCCATTCGCGGTCGGTCAGCGCGTTGGGGTCCTCGGGGTAGGCGACGTGGGCCTGGCCGCCGTAGTGGAACTCGGTCTCGTCGCGCGGACCGCAGTTGGGGCATTCGATGAGCAGCATGGCTGTCCTTCCTAGTGCGCGACGGCGGCGGCGCCGTGTTCGTCGATGAGGTGGCCGGTTTCGAAGCGATCCAGCGCGAACGGCGCGTTCAGCGGGTGGGCCTCGCCGGTGGCGATGGTGTGGGCGAAGGTGTACCCGGCGCCCGGGGTGCCCTTGAAACCGCCGGTGCCCCAGCCGCAGTTGACGTAGAGTTCGTCGATCGGGGTGGTGGAGACGATCGGGGAGGCGTCCAGGGTGGTGTCCACGATGCCGCCCCAGGTGCGCAGCAGGTGCGCCCGGGCGAAGATCGGGAAGAGCTCGACGGCGGCTGCCATCTGCTCCTCGATCACGTGGAACGCGCCGCGCTGGCCGTAGCCGTTGTAGGAGTCGATGCCCGCTCCCATGACCAGCTCGCCCTTGTGGGCCTGGGACACGTACACGTGGACGTGGTTGGACATCACCACGGTGGGGTGCACCGGCTCGAAGAGCTCGGAGACCAGGGCCTGCAGCGGGTGGGACTGGATCGGCAGCCGGAACCCGGCGAGGTCGGCCAGGACCGAGGAGTGACCGGCGGCGTTCAGGCCCACCTTGCCGGCGTTGATGCGGCCGCGGCTGGTTTCCACGCCCACCACCCGGTTGCCGTCCTTGATGAACCCGGTGACCTCGCAGTTCTGGATGATGTCCACGCCCATCTCGTCGCACTTGCGGGCGAAGGCCCAGGCGACGTGGTCGTGCTTGGCGATGCCGGCGCGCGGCTGGTAGGTCGCGCCCATCACGGGGTAGCGGATGTCGTCGCCGATGTTGATGATCGGGCACAGTTCCTTGACCTGCTCCGGGGTGAGCCACTCGGCGTCGACCCCGTTGAGGACGTTGGCGTTGACCCGGCGCATGCTCTCGCGCACGTCCCCGAGGGTGTGCGCCAGGTTCATCACGCCGCGCTGGGAGAAGAGGAAGTCGTACTCCAGCTCCTCCGGCAGCTGCTCCCACAGCTTCAGCGAGTGCTCGTAGATCCCTGCGGACTCGTCCCACAGGTAGTTGGAGCGGATGATCGTGGTGTTGCGGGCCATGTTGCCGCCGGCCAGCCAGCCGCGCTCCAGCACGGCGATGTTGGTCAGGCCGTGGTTCTTGGCCAGGTAGTAGGCGGTGGCCAGGCCGTGCCCGCCGCCGCCGACGATGACGGCGTCGTAGGAGGGCTTCGGGTCCGGGTTGTGCCAGAGGAAATCCGGGTGCTCGGGCAGCAGATCGGCCATTACTGGGCTCCCATCGGGGCGAGGTTCGGGTAGAGGGGGTGGGCCGCGGCGAGCGCCTCGACGCGGGCCTTGAGGGCGGACAGGGTCTCCGGGTCGGCGACGCCTTCGGTGGTGCCGGCGATGAGGGCCTCGGCGATGATGTCGGCGACCTCGGTGAAGGCCTCTTCGCCGAAGCCGCGGGTGGCCAGGGCGGGGGTGCCAATGCGCAGGCCGGAGGTGACCATCGGCGGGCGCGGGTCGAACGGGACCGCGTTGCGGTTGATGGTGATGTCGATGGCGGCGAGCAGGTCCTCGCCCTGCTGGCCGTCCAGGGTGGAGGCGCGCAGGTCCACCAGGACCAGGTGCACGTCCGTGCCGCCGGTCAGGACGGTGATGCCGCGGGCGGCCACGTCGGGGCGGGAGAGCCGTTCGGCCAGGATCCGGGCGCCGGCCAGGGTGCGTTCCTGGCGCTCGCGGAATCCGTCGGTCGCGGCGATCTTGAAGGCCACGGCCTTGCCGGCGATGACGTGCTCCAGCGGGCCGCCCTGCTGGCCGGGGAAGACGGCGGAGTTGATCTTCTTGGCGATGTCGGCGTCGTTGCTCAGGATGATGCCGCCGCGCGGACCGGCGAGGGTCTTGTGGGTGGTGGAGGTGACCACGTGGGCGTGCGGGACCGGGGAGGGGTGCAGGCCGGTGGCAACCAGGCCGGCGAAGTGCGCCATGTCCACCATGAAGTAGGCTCCGACCTCGTCCGCGATCGCGCGGAAGCGGGCGAAGTCCAGCTGCCGCGGGTAGGCGGACCAGCCGGCGATGATCAGCTGCGGACGGTGCTCGCGGGCCAGCCGCTCGACCTCGTCCATGTCCACGGTGTGGTTCACCTCGTCCACGCCGTAGGGGACGATGTTGTAGAGGCGGCCGGAGAAGTTGATCTTCATGCCGTGGGTCAGGTGGCCGCCGTGGGCCAGGTTCAACCCGAGCACCGTGTCGCCGGGCTTGATGAGGGCGTGCATGACCGAAGCGTTCGCCTGGGCGCCGGAGTGCGGCTGCACGTTGGCGAACTCCGCACCGAAGAGGGCCTTGACGCGCTCGATCGCGAGCGTTTCGATGGCGTCCACGTGCTCGCAGCCGCCGTAGTAGCGCTTGCCCGGGTAGCCCTCGGCGTACTTGTTGGTCAGGACGGAGCCCTGGGCCTGCATGACGGCGGCCGCGGTGTGGTTCTCCGAGGCGATCATCTCCAGCCCATCGCGCTGACGGGCGAGTTCGGCGTCGATGTGCGCCGCAACCTCGGGATCCAGCTCGGCCAGGGGAGCGGCCAGTTCGGCCGGTGTTCCGGTGGCGCTCACGGCGATCTGCGTCATGGGTTTCCTCCTCGTTGATCTTTTGTCGACCACTGATATATCAATGTGAGATCAAGAGTATGATGGGGTTCACACACCGTCAAGACCCCCGGCGAACGGGGGCGGATCGGAGGAGGCATGGGGATTCAGACCGAGATCGCGTCGAGCGGGCTCTCGCTGGCCGAGCAGGCGTACCGGACCCTGCGGGACAGGCTCATCATGTTGGACATCGCCCCGGGCGATCCGCTGAACGAGGGGCAGCTGGCGGCGGAGCTGGGCTTCGGGCGCACGCCCCTGCGCGAGGCGCTCAAGCGGCTGGAGACCGATCACCTGGTCGTGTCCTACCCGCGGCGCGGCACGTTCGCCACCATCGTGGACATCACCGAGCTGGCCGCGATCTCCGAGGTACGCCAGCTGCTGGAGCCGCTGGCGGCGCGCAAGGCGGCGCTGAACACCCATCCGGCGGTGCGCGCCGAGCTGGAGGAGGTCGCGCAGGGCCTCGAGGCCCTCGACGCGGGCCGCGACCGCCGCGAACTGATGGAGTACGACGTGGAGGTGCACCGGCTGATCTACCGCGCGGCCGGCAACCGCCACCTCGAGGAGTCCCTGGTGCGCCTGGACAACCTTGCCACCCGCATCTGGTGCCTGGTGCTGGACCGGCTCCCGGCCATCACCGAGCACATCGCCGAGCACGTCGGGCTGTTGCAGGCCATCCTGGACGGGGACGCCGAGGGCGCGGCGAAGCTCGCGGCCGAGCACGTGCGCCACTTCGAGCGGGCGGTGCGCGCGGTCCTGTAGGGCGGTTCCGGGGGCCGCTCCCTAGGGGAGGTAAAAGCCCAGCAGCGCGACCCGCACCGCCACGTGGAGCGGGAACACGTCGCCGGTCGTCCGCGGGTCCCCGCCCAGCAGCTCGAACGACTTGGACAGCCGCTTGTGCAGGGTCTGGCGTTCGATGTGCAGCCGCGCCGCGGTGGCGGTCGCATTGCAGCCGGAGTCGAGCCACCGGGCGAGGGTCTCCACCAGCGGCGTCCCGTGCCGCCGGTCCCAGTCGTGGACCATGCCCAGCGCGGAGCGCACGTGGACGGGGACAAAGGAGGCCGCCTCCAACTGGCGGGCGACGCGGTTCCCGAACTCGGCCGACACGTCGACGACGCCGGGCTGGTCGGCGGCTTCGTCCAGCAGCGTGCGCGCCTCGGTGAAGGACTCGTGGGCCTCCGCCCCGTCCCACACCAGGGGTCCGACGACGCAGCGGACCATGAGGCCGTCCACGGCTTCCACCGCTGCCGCCACCAGGTCCGCCCGGCGCTGCGGTGCATCCGGCCTGGCCAGCGGGACCAGGACCGCGCGGCCGCGGCCCCACACGGCGCCCGCGGCGCGGGGGACGGTGCGCCGCAGCACGGCCTCGTGCGCCGTCGTCGAGCCCAGCGGCACGAGGAGCACCACGCAGGCGGGGCCGGGCGGGAGGGTGGTCCCGGCCCAGAGCCTGCCCACTGACTTGCGCGGGGCGCCGTCAATCACCGCCTGCATCAAGCGGCCCTCGGCGATCTGGTCCGGCGAGGGCCGGAAGGACTGGGCCAGGGCCAGGGCCAGGACCTCGGACAGGCGACTGGCCGCCGCCGACAGGAGATCGTTGCCGGCCGCGCGCGACTCGATGAGCAGGTGGGCGACCACGTGTCCGCCGACGGCGATGTCGGCCTCGGCGGAACGTGGCGCCGGCCCGGCGGGATCGCCGGCGCTCCCGGCCGCTTCCTCGCGGGCGCCATCGGTCGCCGTGAGTGTGACGCGGGCCTCGAGGGACTCGGCGGCGAGGCGGACGATGGCGTCCAGCTGGGGACCCCGCCCGGCGATGTGTTCGGCGATGCTGCGGGAAATGCCGTCGACGACGGACTGGATGCGCGCCTGCCGGTTGACGATGGCGCTGTTGATCTCCTCGGCGACGTCCACGAACCGGACGACGCGCCTCAGTTCCACCAGGGTGAGGCCGGCCTCGGCGGCGGCCTCCGTCAGGGCCTCCACCTCCGGCTCGTCCCAGTCCGTCATTTCCACGGCCAGTGCCGCCACGTCGCGGGCGGCCAGGCTCCGCACGTATTCCCGGCGCTCCGCATCGGCGAGCGCCAGCAGCGCCATTCCGCCCGTGAGCAGGACCTCTCCGCCGCGCAGGAGTGGGGCGATGGCGAGTACCTCGCTGGAGTGGATCCAGCGGACGTCGCGCTCCAGCCCGCCCTCCGGGGCCGTCCGGACCACCGGGGCAGCCCCCGCCAATGAGGGGAAGCGCAACGCCGCGGCCAAGGTGGGCATGGAATCTCCTGACATTTTGTCGCCCCATAAGGCGTTGGGTGTAGACGAATAGCATATATCCGGTGACCTGTATCACTCCTACGCTTGATGTGTCACCTTTTTCCTCAAGAATCGAGACGACACATGAGCTTGCAGCAATCGCCGGGCCACGGCGAAATTGAGGACGAGCTACAGCCCATCCCGGAAGCGAACCGCACCCGGAAGCTGTCGGGGCAGTTCTGGATCTGGGCCGGCGCCAACGTCGCCCCGATCAACTGGATTCTCGGGGCGCTGGGCATCCAGCTGGGCCTCGGGCTGGCCGACACCCTGACCGTCCTGATCCTGGGCAACGTCATCGGCATGCTCGGCTTCGGCTTCTTCGTGCTGCTGGGCCAGCGGACCGGAGCCACCGGCATGCTGCTGGCCCGCGGGGCCTTCGGCCGGCGCGGCGCCTACCTGCCCGCGGCCATCCAGGCCACGATCGCCATCGGCTGGTCCGCCGTCAACACCTGGGTGATCCTGGACCTGATCATGGCCCTGCTGGGCATGATCGGGTGGGTCGACCCGGCAGAGGCCAACATGGGGTGGAAGATCGGCACCGCCGCCGTGATCATGTCCATCCAGGTCGCCATCTGCTACCGCGGCTACCGGGCGATCGCACGCTTCGAGCGGATCACCATGCCGCCGACCGTGCTGGTGCTGATCGTTATGTCGATCGTCGCCTGGACGCAGTTGGACATCGACTGGGGCTATCAGGGCCCGGTCGGCGAGGTGCTCACCGGGATGCCCCGCATCGCCGCGATGTCCTCGATCATGACCGCGATCGGCATCGGCTGGGGCATCGGCTGGTTCACCTACGCCCCCGACTACTCGCGCTTCGTCTCCCGCACCGTGCGTCCGTCCAGGCTGTATGCGGTCAGCGTGCTCGGCCAGTTCCTCCCCGTGGTCTGGCTCGGCGTGCTCGGCGCCAGCCTCGCCACCCGCAACGGCCACGCCGACCCGGGCCAGCTGATCGTCTCCAGCTTCGGCGTTATGGCCATCCCGGTCATCCTGCTGGTCATCCACGGCCCCATCGCCACCAACATCATCAACCTCTACACCTTCGGCGTGGCGGTGCAGTCCCTGGACATCAAGGTCTCGCGCAAGAAGATCTCCATCATCGTCGGCTGCCTCTCGATGGGCGCGGTCATCGCGTTCCTCTTCGCCACCGACTTCGCCCACATCCTGCACAACTGGATCATCGCGATCGCCGCCTGGGTGGCGACCTGGGGCGGCATCATGGCCGTGCACTACTTCATCTTCGAGCGGCGCCACAAGGACTACTCCTACCTGTTCCTGTCGCCGTCGAAGACGACGCTGAAGGCCGTCAACCCGGCCGCGATGATCGCCTTCTTCGCGGGCATCCTGATGACCTGGATGTGCATGTACGGCTCGGTCCCCGCCCTCCAGGGCCCGATCGCCACCGCCGTGGGCGGGATCGACTTCTCCTGGCTGGCCGGCACCGTAACCTCCGGCGGCGTGTACTTCGCCCTCGGGTACCGGCGCTTCCGCACCCGCATCGAGGCGGGCGTCCCGCTGGGCCTGAAGGCCGGAATCTGCGACGAGGACGCCCTGCGCCAGCAGCAGGAGGCCGAGCGCCGGCAGGAGGCGATCGACCTCGGTCCGGGCGCCGCGCCCGAAACCGAGCCGGAGACGACGCCGGCACCGCTCGCCTAGCCAGTCCCCATCCCACGACCCCACGCCCTGCGGGCGGAGAGGAAAGCACCATGAACAACGCCGTGCGACTCGAAGACATCGACGCCTTCACCCTGCGCGACTACTTGGCCACCGGATCCGGGGTGGCGATGGTCCCGGTCGGATCGCTGGAACAGCACGGACCGCACCTGCCCCTGGGCACCGACACGCTGCTGTCCGGGCGGATCTGCCAGGGGGTTGCCGAACGGATCGGGGCCGTGGTCGCACCGGCGATCGCCTACGGGTACAAGTCGCAGCAGAAGTCCGGCGGCGGGGACCACCTGGTCGGCACCACCAGCCTGGCCGGGGCCTCCCTGACGGCCCAGGCCCGCGACCTGGTCAAGTCGTACCTGCGCCAGGGGTTCCGGCACCTGGTCTTCGTCAACGGGCACTACGAGAACTACCAGTTCCTCTACGAGGGGATCGACCTCGCCCTGGAGGAGTGCGGCATCGGTTCCGATGCGGACCGCTCCGTCCTCCTGCTCTCCTACTGGGACTTCGTCACCGACGAGACCCTGGCCAAGGTCTACCCCGAGGGCTTCCCCGGGTGGGAGATCGAGCATGGCGGGGTGCTGGAAACCTCGCTGATGCTGCACCTCGAGCCCGCCCGGGTCGATTTGGACCGCAGCCCGTCCGGCCCGCCGGCCCGCCTGCCGCGCTTCGACCGGCTGCCCGTGGTCGCGTCGCGGACCCCGGAGTCCGGATGCCTCTCCTCGCCCCAGGGTGCGGATGCTGCCAAGGGCCGGCTGCTCTACGAGCAGGTGGTCGCCGACATCGCGGCCGACACGGCGGCGGAGCTGTCGCTGCCGGACGCCGTCCGCCTGTGACATGGGGCCTGTGACGCCGCGGCAATGACGCCGCGGAGGTGACACCACGCACGGAGGGTGGCGACCCATCGGGGTCGCCACCCTCCGTGCGTGCGGGCCAGCGTGCGGGATTCCGTGCGGGCCCGACCCCACCCGAAGCGGCGGCAAATGTGACGGCGGGCATGCCTTGACGTGGCGGCCGTCACTCGACCATACTGATGCAACAGGGTTGCAAAGAATGCAACTCTTGAAGGGCAAGTCGGATCCCACAAGAGGATCCCGAAACTCGGATCTTGGTTTGGTGGCACTCCCCGCCGGATCCGGCCGCACACACAGCGGCACGAACACAACAACCTTCCACGCCAAACCAACGCGCCCGAGGCGTAGCTAGAAAGGGAAAACCAATGAGCATTGCAGCGAACCCGAACTCCGTCGCCGAGCTGGAGCGCCTCAAGGTCCTGCACAACGGCACCAAGCAGCCGCTGACCTTCTCCGACGCCGAGTTCGAGCGCCGCCTGTCCGGGCTGCGCAGCATCATGGCGGCCAAGGACCTCGACGCCGTGATCCTGACCAGCTACCACGGCATCAAGTACTACTCGGACTTCCTGTACACCACGTTCGGCCGCAACTACGCCCTGGTCGTCACCGCCGACGACTCGGTCACCGTCACCGCCAACATCGACGCCGGCATGCCGTGGCGCACCAGCTACGGCGAGAACATCGTCTACACCGACTGGCGGCGGGACAACTTCTACTTCGGCCTGCAGGAGGCCCTGCGCCAGCGCGGCGTCAAGGCCCGCCGCCTCGGCGTCGAGGACGACGCCCTGCCGCTGATGACCCGCCAGCGCATCCAGGCCGCGTTCGACGGCGCGCAGCTGCTGGACATCTCCCAGGAGGCCATGCGCCAGCGCATGATCAAGTCGGCCGAGGAAATCGAGGTCATCAAGCACGGCGCCCGCATCGGCGACCTCGGCGGCGAGGCCATCAAGGCCGCGATCCGCGAGGGCATCAGCGAGTACGAGGTCGCCCTCATCGGCACCGAGGCCATGGTCCACGAGATCGCCCGCACCTTCCCCGACCGCGAGGTCCGCGACACCTGGGTGTGGTTCCAGTCCGGCCTCAACACCGACGGCGCCCACAACTGGGCGACCACCCGCAAGCTGCAGCGCGGCGACATCCTCTCGCTGAACTGCTTCCCGATGACCTCCGGCTACTACACCGCCCTGGAGCGCACCATGTTCCTGGGCCAGCCGGACGAGCGCAGCCTGGAGCTGTGGAACATCAACGTCGAGGTCCACCGCCGCGGCCTGGAACTGATCAAGCCCGGCGCCGTCTGCAAGGACATCGCCGCCGAGCTCAACGAGATCTTCATCGGACACGGCCTGCTGGCCAACCGCACCTTCGGCTACGGGCACTCCTTCGGCGTCCTGTCCCACTACTACGGCCGCGAGGCGGGCCTGGAGCTGCGCGAGGACATCGACACCGTGCTCGAGCCGGGAATGGTCGTCTCGATGGAGCCGATGATCACGGTTGCGGACGGCCAGCCGGGTGCCGGCGGCTACCGCGAGCACGACATCCTCGTCGTGGGCGAGGACGGGGCCGAGAACATCACCAAGTTCGGCTTCGGCCCGGAGCACAACATCATCGACGCCTAGCCGTCGACGCTTGGCAGCGGGGCACCCACGGCTTCCGTGGGTGCCCCGCTGCCATTTTCTTGCCTGCCGGCGGACGGCTCCCACGAGGCGTTCAAAAAAAGGACCCGGAAGGCCCTGAAGCGATCTTTGCAACACAACCAATTGATGCAAGCACGTCGTACCCGGTGCGACTCCTCAAGATGGTGGTAACCAATGTCAGATCCCCAAGCTTCATCGCTGCAGGCCGGAGTGCCGCAGCCCGCAATCACGGCCGGCGTGGACAAGCAGACGCGGACCCGCGTCGTTGCGGCCAGCTTCATCGGCAACTTCGTCGAGTGGTTCGACTACGCCGTCTACGGCTACCTGGCGGTGACGATCACCGCCGTGTTCTTCCCCGAATCGGATCCCAAGACCGGCCTGATGCTCACGTTCGCCCTGTTTGCGATCTCCTTCCTGGTCCGGCCCCTCGGCGGGTTCGTCTGGGGCCACCTCGGCGACCGGATCGGGCGGCGCACGGCGCTGTCCTGGTCGATCCTGCTGATGTCGATGGCCACGTTCTGCATTGCGCTCATCCCGGGCTACGCCACGATCGGTATCTGGGCTCCGGTGCTGCTCCTGGTCATGCGGGTGGTCCAGGGCTTCTCCGCCTCCGGCGAATACGCCGGCGCCTCCGCCTTCCTAGTCGAGTACGCCCCGGCCAACCGGCGCGGCCTGTACGCCGCCGTCGTTCCGGCCAGCACCGCCACCGGGCTGCTGCTGGGCTCGCTCCTCGCGGCCCTGCTCACCGGCCTGCTCGACTCCACGCAGATGCACGACTGGGGCTGGCGGCTGCCGTTCCTGCTCGCGGCACCCATGGGCCTGATCGGGCGCTATATCCGGACCAAGCTCGAGGACACGCCCGCCTTCCGGGAACTCGCCGAGGAAGAGGACGCCGCGGCGGCCAAGGCCCCCCTTGGCGACCTGTTCCGCACCTACTGGCGGCAGCTGCTGCAGGCGGCCGGCGCGGTCCTGCTCAACGCCGTCGGCTTCTACGTCATCCTCAGCTACATGCCCACGTACCTGTCCCAGGAGATCGGCCTCGACGAAACGCTGTCCTTTATGGCCACCACGGTTGCCTTGGCGACGTACATCGGGTTCATCTTCCTCACCGGCATGCTGTCCGACCGGTACGGCCGCAAGAAGATCCTGATCACCGCGTCCGTCCTGTTCATCGTGCTCACCGTTCCGGCGTTCGCCCTGCTGGGCACCGGCAACTTCCTGCTGATCGTCCTGGTGCAGATCCTCCTGGGCGCCATGCTGACCCTCAATGACGGCACGCTGCCCAGCTTCCTTGCCGAGATGTTCCCGACCAAGGTCCGCTACTCCGGGTTCGCCGTCAGCTTCAACCTCTCCAACGCCCTCTTCGGAGGCACCGCGCCGCTCGTGGCGACCATGCTCATCGCGTCGACCGGAAGCGACCTGGCACCCGGCTGGTACCTGATGGCGGCCGCCGTCGTCTCGCTGGTGGCGGTCGGCCTGTCGGCGGAAACCAGCCACAAGCCGCTGCGGCACCGCTAGGCCACCCCGGACCCCAGCCGCCCTGCCCCGGACACCCGTCTTGGGGCAGGGCGGCTGGGTTTAAGGCGGCAGGGTTCGGGGTGGATTGGGCAGGATATCCTCAGGGGCAACAACCTCGGAATCAACGGGGCGCGGGACACAAGGAAACCCAGCACAACGGAAGGGAGCACCGATGGCCGTCGAGACGTCGGCAGGCAGCGCCACGGAATCGCGGGGCGCGTCGGTGATCGTCAATGTCATCGAGGTGCTGCGCTGCTTCACCGTGGAGCAGCCCCTGCAAGGGGTGACCGAGATCGCCGCCCGGGTGGGGCTGCACAAGTCCTCGGTTTCCCGCATCCTGGCCACCCTCGAGCAGGAGCGGATCGTTGAGCGTGACGGGCCCAGCCGCAAGTACCGGCTGGGCCTGGGGCTGATTGCCGTGGCCGGCCCGCTGCTGGCGAACCTCGATGTCCGCCAGGTCGCCTATCCCGTCCTGGAGGAGTTGCGTGAGTCCACCCAGGAGACGGTCGCCCTGACCGTTTGGGACGGGGCCGAATCGATCTCCGTCGAGCAGCTTGCGAGCCCGCGCCAGGTCAAGCACACCTCGCCCATGGGCAGCCGCTACGCCACCGGGCTGAGCGCGTCCGTGCAGGTCTTCCTGGCCTACGAGGACCCTGCCGGCGTCGCCGAACGCGTGGCTGGAGGCACCATCAAGTTCGAGGCCGGGACCGGTGACGCCGCGTCGTACCAGGAGCGCCTGGCTGCCGTCCGCGAGGCCGGCAGCGCCGTGAACTACGGCGAAACGAGCCCGGACGAAGTCGGCGTCGCGGCCCCGGTGCGCGACCACCGGGGCACGGTCGTCGCCGCGGTTATGATCGCTGCCCCGCGCTACCGCGTCACCGGGGACGTCCTCGACTCGCTGCGGGCCGCCTGCCGGCGTGCGGCGTCCGAGATCAGTGTCCGGCTCGGAGGAACCGCCGGCTGACTCCCCACACAGCTGACACCGCACGCAGCTGATACAACAGCAACGGGCCGGGCCCGGGACGGCGTCTCCGCCGTCCCGGGCCCGGCCCGTTGCTGCCGGCCGTTACACCTGGGCCATGCTTGCCCTCAGTGCTGCGGTCGCTTCGGGGTCGAGGGCGAGGCGTC
>NZ_BAABEO010000036.1:0-92324 GCF_039540195.1 Arthrobacter ginkgonis
GGCGCGGTTTTCATTGCCCCAGAAGCTGCCCCAAAAGCGGGACAGAGCCGGCCACGCTGGGGCAAAACCGGGGCTGCAGACGCGTTCAGCGCCCTGTTTAGGGCCTTCCGGCTTACTCCCGGGCGCAGGCCCGGTCCCGGTGGGGCCCTAGCTGGCGAACCAATCTCGCGCCGCGGCCTCGGTCGCAGCTGTGCAGACGAGTTTGAGATCCTTGGCGAGTTCGTCTCAATGCTGGCAGGGAGCGTATGCAGGTCGTATTACGGCGGGCATCATCACGGAGGTCTGCACATCACCCGGCCCCAGGCCATCGTGATCGCCTCCGGGAGGCCCTTAAGACCGTCGCAGACGGCGATTCACACGTCCTCCACGCCGCGGTTCCTGGCCCGGTCGAGACACCGAGCCGGTACTTTGGCGCTCTCGCCGCCGTCCCCTGCCCAGATCCCGAGGACTGCTGCACTCCATGGGCGAGCGGCAGGTGCCCCGATAGGCTGGAGGCCACAGGGGAAAGGATTCAGCAATGGGCACACCGCAGGACGAGCCGCTCCGGTCCGCCCGCGACCGCCGGCTGCGGGAGATCGAGGATCGGTTGATGGCCGAGGAAGCAGAACGCGGCCGCGCCGAGCTCATCGTGAAGCTCAACAGGCAGCTTGGCCGGCCCACCGACCCGTCGATCGTTGCCCGCGCCGCGGGCGAAATGCCGCCGCCGCTTCGGCCCGAGCGCCAGCGCCGGTTCGAGGAGATCTTCCAGGAACTGCTCATCGAAGAAGCAGACCGCGGCCGCGCCGGGCTCATCGTGAAGCTCAACAGGCGGCTCGGCCGGCCTACCGACCCCGCCACTATCGAGCGCGCCCAGCGCAGGCCCCGAGGGGGCCGGTAATCGTGGAGCCGCACCCGGCCCCGGGCTGTATGCCGGCTACGGCGGAAGGCCGCAACAGGTTCCTCCGCCACCTGTCCCGAGTCATCGGCCGCTGGGAGCTGAAACCCGTCCAGGTCACTCTTTTCGGGTCGGCGGCTAGGGGGACGATGCGACCGGATTCGGACATCGACGTCCTATTCATCCTGCCCGACGGGGCATCGGACGAACTGCACGAGGCTATTGGCGACCTGGCCGTCGACGCTTACCGCGTCACGGGCAACGACGTGCGTCCGCTGGTCTACGAAATGTCGGAAGTAAGGCCTGCTGACGTCCTCACGTCCATCGTCCGGGAAGGCGTCCACGTGTACGGCGACCGGCATTTGCTCGCCAGGGTGGTCGGCGCGCGCAAGCAGCGTGGTCCCGAGGCCCGGCGGTAAGCATGACGCCCTCGTGGGGTCGTGACATCTGAGCAGTGCACCAATAACTCAAAGCCGCCAACCGACACGTCCGCGATGAGAGGGCGGGGCGTACTGTGCACGTGGGAACGTTGACGCATTGACGCATTGACGCATTGACGCATTGACGCATTGACGCAATGACTCGTTGATGCATTGGAACGTTGACGCAACGACGTAACGACGCATTGCTGCATTGGAGCAATGACGCAATGCCGTGGCGGGATCCGTTCCGGCGAAAGGCCCGTTTACCTTGGCATTGACCCGCCGTCACGCCCGCACTCGCAGAGGCCCGCCGAGCACTTGGTCGATGTCCGCGCGACGCCCGTTGCGCGCCTCGCTGCCGAGCGATTCGACATGCGGCGCCCCGCACACGCGCCGCCAACCGAGACGAACCTGCTGCATACCCTGCCAGCGCCGTGGTGCGGACGTCTTGTAGCCTCTCGCATCCGGGACGGTCCCTAACCTTTAGCTGCAGCGTCCTAACGACGGGTTAGGACCTTAACCTGTCGTTGGAGGCCTGAGCTTGCCGCCGGTACCCGACAGCGGGCTTGCCTACGCAGCCCGAGCCCCCCGCCCGGCAGGGCCGTCGAGGGGCTGGTCTCCTAACCGTTGAACCGCATAGACGAAGACACGGGAGAGATGGAGCCCCGGGGCCCGGGGCGAACCGGCACGGGGCTGCGATGGGGAGCGAGGGGCCGCTAGGCGGCTCCGATCCGTGCAGTCCGTCCGACTTCTCCACCACGGTCGCGTCCACCGCGTCGTGGTTCCGCTCGCGCTCAACCAGCCGTCGGGTCGTCCTGAACCACGAGCCCCGTCACGCCCGGTGCGTCCTGCCTTCCGCGGCCTCGTCGACATCCACCGGCAGCTGGACCACCACGCCCGGGCGCCACGATCAGACACTTCTCCGGGCTAGGTTTCACCACCAGTGTGCCGTCCACGTTCCGGCCTGCGGATGCACCGTGCCTCGTGTCGTGCGGTACGACGTCTACGGTGCTGGTCCCGCTGCGGTTCGGCAGTTAACGCGCGGTGCCCGCCGTCCTGCCGTGGGACATGCAGTCGCCTCTATCCGCGCTTTTGCGCCGCCCTTATTTGTTACGTCCGTGGGCCGGGTGCGGCTTCTTAGCCGCAGGATGGGCGGCCCGCCCGGCAGCCAGCGCCGTTGGCACTCCGGGATCCTGCATGGTGTTCGGTTCGACTCCCGGCTAGTGGAGCAGCGCGGACATCGAGACGCGGTCACCGGCCGGGACCAAACCACCACGGGCACCAGACCCGAAAACCGAATCCCGTGCCCGGTGGGCCGAGCCTGCACCGAGGGCGCAGCACGTCCAGCCCGCCCCGGCTGAGGGGCTGACCCACCCGGAACGGCGAAGCCGGACGTCCACAGACGGAGGAAGGGAAAATGATGGGGAAGCACGGAACGGGCCCGGGTGCACGGAACTGGCGATCCAGGCCCTTTCATTTTGTGGTGGAGCGAATATAAAACCGCATGGATCACCGGTGTGGTGCCGCCACCTCTGGGGACCGGCGGTGCGCATGGTTCAGGGCATGAACGCACACGTCTTCCACTTCGTTCGGCAGCCGGGCTCCTCGATTGACCCCTCCCGGTTCATCGCCGCCGTCTCTGGCCTGGCCACCCCGCTCGGGCCCAAGGACCACGCCGACGTGATCGTCCTGAAGACCGGCGGGACGATGCGTTCCTACCTGCGCATCGTGTGCGTCTGCGGCGCGGACCAGGTCGTCCTCGTCGTTGCGACCCCGATCAAATGGGGGTGTCCTTCGGTATCTTGGCGACATGTCTTCCACTGCCTCATCCTTCAGCTGGCTGCCTGCCGCCCTCGAGCCTGTCGCGCTGCGGCTGGCCCGCGCTGATGAGTTGGCCTTCCAGATCGGCGACCTGATTTCGGCTTGGTCCTACGAGAGCCCCTTGGAGATGAAACAGGTCCGGAGGGGCGACCAGGTGGAGACGGTCCTGACGGCAATCCGCCCGGTCCCGCCACGGGCGTCGCTGCTCTTCAGTGAAGCGGTCAACCACATCCGGGCCGCGCTCGACAACATGGTCTGGCATCTGGTCGAGGCGGAACATGGGCCCCTGGAGGGGCGGGCGGCCCTGCTGGTCGCCATGCCGATCACTGAGACGCCGGAGGCCTTCGAGCGCTGGTGTAAGGCCAGGACGAAAGCGGGGCTCGCAGTCTTCGGCGGAGACTCGGCGCTGGCCACCCGGCTGCATACGCTGCAGCCGTTCGCCGACCGGCAGCAGGTGCCCTCAGTGGGCGCCACCCTGGCCTCTGTCATGGGGATCGAGGTGGAGACCGCCCACCCGCTCCAGCTCCTGCAGGCCTACTCCAACGCAGACAAACACCGCGCGGTCCGCATCGCGGTCGCCCGGACGATCAGCAACCACAGCTCGTCGCCCCTGCTGAGCCAGGACCTTGCCCACCGCGAGTTGCGGGTCAGCGAGGTGCTGGCCCGCGCCACGTGGGGGACTCCGGTGCTCATGGAGACCAACACCGCCGCCATGGTGCAGAGGCCGGAGCCGTGGGCTGCGTGGGTGAACCCGGCCAAGGAACTCACCGCCATGCGCCGGTACGTCGCCCAAGTCGCGGTTCCGGTGCTGCTGACTGGGCTCGAGCTCCCTTCGGGGCTCCCACCCGAGATCGACCTGGGGGACTCGAAGGCGGCCATCCGCGAGCGGCTGGAAGCCGGCGGGTACGATGACGCCGACATCCGTTTGACCGCCCTCGTGCAGGAGCGGTTCCGGATGGCGATGGACCGTGATTGGGCCTTCCCCGACGTCGTCGACGCGGCAGGCGACGGGTCTGCGTCCGTGCCAGACGAACCGGAAGTCCCGTGCTGATCGCGGCTCTCGGCGACACACACGGGGATTTGGGCTGGACGAACGGGTCGATACGGGCCGCAGCCGCCGCCGGTGCACGGTTGCTCTTGCAGGTTGGAGACCTCGGCTTCGGGTGGCCCGGACCCGGCCGGGTCCGCGACTGGCTCAAGCTGGACGCCTGGGCGGGGCGGTGCGGTGTCGAGATGGTGTGGATCCGCGGGAACCACGACGTGGCCCCGGTGCCCGGCGAGCCGGACGGGCGAGGGCTGCTCCGCCAGGGGGAGTACATTTTCCACCTGCCCGATGGCCACCGCTTCACGGTCGACGGAGTGACGGTCGGCGGCCTCGGCGGAGCCACCAGTTGGGACCGGGAGTGGAGGCGCGAGGAAGAGTGGCGCAAACGCAAGCCGCGAACCCTCTGGTGGCCGGAGGAACCGGTGCAGGAGGCCGCCGCGGAGCGCCTGGCTGCCGGTGGTCCGGTGGATCTCCTGCTCACGCACGAGGTGCCAACGGGAGTGGTCGTACCATACCCGCACCGCGAGACGGAGGCGGAGCCCTTCGAGGGGTACTCACAGCAGGTTGACCGTGACCGCGGCCTGGTCGCGCGGGCCCGCGCAGCCGTCCGTCCGCGCACCCACGTGGCTGGCCACCACCACATTCGCGCGACGCTGCCGGTGCCCGACGGCGGGGTCGTCGAGGTCCTGGGCCGCGACGGTGACCGGGAGGGGGCCCTGGTGCTGATCGACACGACGACGTGGACGGTGGAGCCCCTGCACTGGAGGGGCAGCTAGGCGGGAGGTGTTCGTGTCCCGAGCCGGGAATCGACTGCATGGCCTCCGGACCCAACAATGGCCGCCTCCGGGTCATCCCCGGAGGCGGCCGCTGGTCGAGCTAGGCTGCCCGCCGTTGCGCCCAGTCTTGGGGGAGTGACGCGGCCAGCGCCACGAACTTGGCAGCCAGCCGCTCATCCCATCCGCCGGTGCGCACGTGGTCGGTGAGCGCCTGGGCAACCAGCGCCCGTTGCCCCGGCGCCGTGCACCGGTCCAGGTAGGATTCCGCCCGGCCCAGCCACTCAAGCGCTTCGGGGCCCGTCCCGGGGACCGCTCCGATCGTTGTCACGATCTTCCCAACCAGTCCGGCGGCCTTGGCCAAGTATTCCGTCTGCACCGCGGAGGCCTGTGGTGCGAACGGTCCCGGAACCGATTCCCCGCCCGGACCTCCAAATCCCAGCGCGGGAGCCACCGGCTGCACCTGCACGACCGGCGCCGGCCGCACGACGGGGATGGCCTGTGCCTGCGCGACGGCTGCCGCCCCGGCCTTCGTCCGCGCCTTCGCCACGCTCCGCTCCCGGCACTTCTTGGCGGCGGCCTCCTTCGCGGCGCGGACCGCCTCCACCTCGGCCTAGCGTGCTGCGGCCCGTTCTCGCCGTGCCTCCTCCGCCCGGTCATCCAGGCGATCGAGCGCAGCGGTGTCGAGGCAGAGGGTCCTCATGCCTACCCAGAGTGGTGGCGC
Organism: Arthrobacter ginkgonis; assembly: GCF_039540195.1. Taxonomy (NCBI): domain Bacteria; kingdom Bacillati; phylum Actinomycetota; class Actinomycetes; order Micrococcales; family Micrococcaceae; genus Arthrobacter; species Arthrobacter ginkgonis. The sequence continues at coordinate 5,660 of NZ_BAABEO010000036.1, forward strand.
AGCCTTCTCGCTCACGGACAGCCTCCCGGACGTGCGAAGGCCCGCCGACCCGGTTGGATACCTGGGACGACAGGCCTTCTTGCACAGTCACCACAAACGAATGAGCACCCGTATCCCATCCCATGCGCGCGACAGTCTGGGAGGCCGCTGACGCCCGCCGGTGGCGGTGGAAAGGGGACGCAGGTTTGGCCAAGAACTCCGGAGCATGAAAGACCGCTCCGCCCGGCAGGGGGCGACGCCCCCCGCGACTGCAGGGCGTTGCTTCATTGGTGCATTGACGCATCGACACATTGCTGCATTGACGCGTTGCATCATTGGCGTATTGCTGCATTGCTCCGTTGGGGCATTGCTTCAATGAGCTAACAAGCGACACGGGACCGCTTCGAGACTGTTCTGGTCGCTTTGAACCCTTTGAACCGAGGCACGGAAAGGGCACTGCCCGATGGGCAGTGCCCACTGTTTCGGACTAGGCGGCGGCTTCCCGGGCCATCAGCCACGGGTCGAGGGTGCCGTGGGTGAGGGCGGGCTCGGTCAGGGCGAACCCGAACCGCTGGTAGTAGCCGGTGAGGTGTTCCAGATCCCGCTCGTCGGGGCTCACGACGCAGAGCGTGTTGCCGGCTGCCGCGACTTCGTTGAGGAACGCGCTGACGAGTGCACTACCGGTTTCCTGTCCACGGCGGTTGGGGTGGACGAACATCCCGACCAGATGGGAGCAGACGGCGTCTTCCGGAAGGTCGGCGTAGTCGGCCACGCGGTCCTGGCTGCCCTTTTTGAGCACTAAGCCCAGGCATACCAGACCGAACTCGAGGTCCTTGTGCAGCCCATCCTCACCGAAACCGCCCCTCCACCCAGCTTCTAGAAAGAGGTTTCCGATTGCATGCCAGAGTGTCTCGACAAACCGCCTGAGCCTTTGGTGACTTGTCGGCGGTGGGCAGGCTGTCGGTGGGGCCCGATGTCTATCGTATGTGCGGGAAAACAGCGAAATGGGTGGGCTTTTGCTGTGCTCCTGCGGGCGCGGGGCCGGCATGTTTTATGGGAGGTGCGAGAAGCCGCAGGCAGCGTGCCCGACGCGCGGAAAATGTTTCGTCAGCATTGGCCTGACAATGCATCCTGCAATCCACGGTTGCAGGACAAGGCATACAGCCGATTCAATCCGTTTGCACCATGCGTCGGAGAACCCGGAACTGAAAAGGTTAAAGGTCGCGGTAGCGCTTTGCTTGAGCCAGCGCGGCGGCGAGTTGCTCACGGGTGGCGGGATGGCCGGGATTGAAGCGGACGTCGAGGGGCGGCGCCTGGGCGCTGTCGCCGAAGTAGGGAATGTTGTAGGCCGGCAGGTCGCGCTGGAAGCGCCACCCCTCGGCCAAGGGGCCGGCGTCGAGGGTGTCGTAGCCGATCGAGTCAATAAACGCGGCAACGGTGTCCTTGGCGGCATGGTTGTTCCCGGCAATGGCCAGCACAGAGCGTTCTCGGTGGTTGTGGGGGCGGCCGAGCCGTCCCAGGTACAGGTAGTAAATGTTGTTGAAGGCCTTCACCACGTGGGAGCCGGGCAGATGGGCCTGGAGGAGTTCGCTGGTGGTGATGGACTCGTCGTCGAGTTCAGGGATGCGGCCGTCGCGCTCGGGGTAGTAGTTATTCGTGTCGATGACGACCTTCCCGCGCAGCGGCTCGACGGGCACGCTGCGGTAGTCCTTCAGCGGGATGGTCACGACGACGAGGTCCCCTTGCTGGGCCGCCTCTTCGGGGGTTGCAGCGCGGGCCGAGTCGCCGAGGGCGGCGGTGAGCGCCCCGAGGGTGTGGGGTCCTCGGCTGTTGCTGAGGATGACGTCGTGGCCGCCGGCGATGGCCAGACGGGCCAGGGTGCTGCCGATGAGGCCTGCTCCGATGAGTCCGATCGTTGCCATGGTTGCTCCTTAGTGTGTTGAGGCGGGATTTTCTGGAATGCTCGTGGCCGATGAAAGGCGTTCCGTGGAGCAGGCCTTGGAGAGCGAGGACGAAATGGGGTTATCGGCCGAATAGGCTGCGCGTACCGAAACCGATGCGGTAGAACTTGAGGGCACCGTGTTCGAGGACATCACGCATCAGGGCCTCATGCGGAACGGCGATGAGGGGCTCTCTCTTTTCTGTCCGGTCCAAGATCCGGTCCGCGATAGTGGACGGAAAACGCCAGGGACAATTCGTCGATGCAGGGGCCGGCCTGGTGGTTGGCCATGGGTTTACTGCCCGACAGTCGATATATGCCATGCAGGCGGTTGCGGCGCGGAACGGGGCAAGCGGCACTGATTCCGTGCGTGCCCACCCCGTTCCACGGTTTCGGGATTAGTAGGCGACGGTAAAGCGCTGGCGGGAATGCCGGGGGTTCTCGATTTCATCCAGGACCGCCACGGCATAGTCCTCGATAGAGATGGTGCTGTTGCCGGCCTCGTCGGTGATCAAGTCCTCGCCGGCGGTGCGGTAGCCGCCGGTGCGCGTTCCGGGCTGAATGAGCGCGGCGGGGCTAATGTTCGTCCAGTCCAGGTCGGTGACGGTGCGGTAGTAGTCCAGGGCCTCGCCGTGGGCGTGCATGATCTGCAGCAGGGGCTCGGGAAGGCCCGGGGTGTCCCACACCTGCTGACCGCCGGGCGTGCGCAGTGAGCCGGCGCCACCGACGGTGACCAGGCGCGGGGCCTGATCAACCAAGGCGCGCAGCCCCTCGACCAGGGCGCGGGCGGCCGGTTCGATGGTGGCCTGGTGGCCGGGTCCATCTCCACCGCCGACGGCACTAACCACCACGTCCTGGCCCTTGGCCACGGCGGTGACCGCGGCCGGGTCCAGGACGTCGCCGGTGCTGACGGTCAGGCCGGGGGCGGTGGCAGTGAACTTGGCGGGGTCGCGGACCACAGCGGTGACGGTGTGCCCGCGGCGCAGGGCCTCGTCAATGATGCGGGAGCCGATGTTGCCGGTGGCGCCGAAAACAGCGATGTTGACCATGGGGTTTCCTTTCGAGGTGACCAATCTATTGGTATAGGGGGGCCGGAGAATTCAGGGGGTGGAGGGAAGAAGGTGGGCGTCCAAGGCCGCGGTGAGGGCTTCGGCGTTCGAGACGGGGCCGCCTAAGCGGTGCACGCCGGTGGCGGTGTGCAGCAGCAGGGCGGGGTACTGGGACACGCCCAGCCGCCGCAACCGGCGGAAGTCCTCCTCTGCTTCGGCCCGGACGGCCGGAGTCGCGTAAACCTCGGATACCTCATCGGCATCAATGCCGTGCGCGGCGGCGATCTCGCGGTAGAGGGCCGGGTCCCGCAGGTCCCTGCCTTGCAGGTACCAAGCTGACTGGATCGCCGCAGCGAATTCCAGGGCTCGCTCCGGGGCCTGCCGGCGCAGGGCCACCAGCCCGGCTGCCGCAGCTGCGGAATCCATCATCATGGTGCCTTCAGCCAGTACCCGTTGGTACGGCTCGCCGAAAATGACGCCGGTTAGGCCGGTGATGCGTTCATTGGCGGCCGGGATGTGCGGGTACGCACCGGTGGGTCCAGCGGTGGCACCGGAGAACAGACCACCGGACATTACCTGCAGTTCAATACGGCTGGCATTGGCCGTGGTGAAGCGGTGTAGGGCAGGGCCACAGCCGTAGCACCAGCCGCAGTAGGCGTCGAAGGCATATGTGAGCCGGACACGCGGCATTGAAGACTCCTTGGAATGGTGTTTCGAGGACAGGGACAATTGACCGAAAGGGCGATCAGTCCTCTGCATCCTTTTCCTACGATCCAATCTAGGGAGAAGCGTGCGCGCTAACTAGGTAGACTGGGGACTGAAAATGGTAAAAATGAGACACTTTGATGTCCGTCAGGTGTCTTACCGGCCGGCGGCTAAATCCACGGCCGGCGTGGAGCTGCTCTTGCTGGAGGAGTTGCGCCGGCGCATGAGGCAGCATCCGCAAGCCGATACAGCACAACGGACGGATTTCCACCTGCTGATCAGCGTGGAAACGGGGCTACTGCGGCACATGGTGGATTTCACCGACTATGCGGTAGGCCCCGAGACGTGGCTGTGGGTTCGACCCGGGCAGATCCAGCAATTCAGGGATCTCAGGGCCGCCACCGGGCAGATAGTCCTTTTCCAGCCGGGGTTCTTGGACCCTGCGACGGTGGCTGAAACCCGGGTGGATGACCCCTTCGGCCGCACCTATTGGCAACTGTCCCGAGAGGGCGCAGCTGCTGTGCGGCTAGCCTTGGATCACCTCGCTGCCGAATTCCGTCCCCGCGCCCCCGTACCCGAGGCGGTCAGGGCCCCCATCCTGCGCCATCTGCTGGCCGTGCTCTTGCTTCGCTTGGTTCAAGAAACGTCGCAGACCGGGACCGCGATCCTCAGTCCCGCGGAGGCTTTTGTGCGGTTCCGTGACGCAGTGGAGACCGGCTTCACCCGCACACGCAACGTCAACGACTATGCGCGAACACTGGGGTACTCCCCTCGCACCCTTACTCGGACCACCATGGCCTCGGCAGGCATGGGGGCTAAGGAGTTCATTGATCAGCGGGTGGTCCTGGAGGCAAAACGGATGCTTGTCCACTCCAACGATGCCGTTGGGCAAGTCGCCGCCCAGCTCGGTTTTGATGATGCCAGCAACTTCGTCAAGTACTTCACTCAGCGCCAAGGGGTCACGCCTGCGGCATTTCGCCAAGGAATCCGCTTTGGCAAGGAAACTTGCACGCCGCCCTCCCCACGCAGGAAAGACCGGGACTGATCTCCTCCCACACCGGATCACGCTCAGTCGTACCTCAAGCCCAGGAGATACATGCCAAACAGGTTTGCAGCATGCCCCAGCGGACCTCACCTGACTAAATGCGTCGCCGGACGGCGCGCCTGAACAAGCCGAAACGGCACCGGTAAGTGGTCAGGAAGACCTGTCCCAAGCGTCGCATTCTTCGGTGCGGCCGAAAGGGACCTCCTCGCTGAGCCCGACGGTGAAGTGTCCGGTCCCCAGGCGGGTGACCCGGATGCCGCGCCGGCAGCCCCGCAGGGCGACCTCGATCATGCGGGCGACCGCGTCGTTAAGACAGTCGTCCATCGCAACCCTGCTGCCGACCCTGACTTCGATGACGGTGTCAGCTGCGGTATGCATGATCTGTCCCTTCGTGTTCGGTGACGGGCTGGACCGTGTGGCCCTGTGCCTTCTCATACAGGGCTCGCTGGTCGATTCCGTGGGCCGCAATCCATAGTGCGTCCGCAGTCCCGGTCACTTCCTCGACGTAACCGGTCCGGATGGTGCGCCCGTGGTGCTGAATCCGCACCAGCTGACCGACGAAGTCATTCCACTCGGCAGGGTTTGCCATGACGATGCCTTTCGTATTGCGTATCTATCGAGGTGGCGCAGGCGCCGATGAGCAGCCTGCTGCATCCCATATGCTCGGCACGCGGCCCCGCAGGAAAGAGCGGCCGCCACCCGCCGGCCCCAGGGGCGGCAGAGGCACAGTGCGCTCCTACAGCCCCTGGAGGATAGGTGGAGATCGCGAGCTCCCGTGTGGGTGCGATGAGGACGGCCGGCGTATTCGTTAGCTTGGGCGGCGGACAGGCTGGAGACTTCGGACAATCCGAAGCCTTGCCCGTACTGGTGGATGGGGCTTGACCGTTTTCACGTGGGCTCATCGCGGAAGCTCAGTTGGCAACGACCCGTGCATCGATGAGGAATGGGCCATTTCCTTCCAAGGCCTTCTTGTAGACCAGCTCGAATTCCTCGCGGGTCTCCGTCCGCCGGGCCGGTACCCCGTAGCCTTCGGCAATGGCAACGAAATCGATGCTGCCGAGCTGAAGCCCCGGTACGTCCGGCACGCCCATGCGCTGGGCGAAGGCGGCGAGAGCCCCGTAGCTGGAGTTGTTGACGATGACGAACACGGTCCGGGTCTGGCGCTGGGCCGCGGTGTACAGGGCCGTGATTCCGTAGTTGGCGGACCCGTCTCCCACCGTCGCGACGATGGTCTTGTCCGGATCGCCCAGCGACATCCCGACGGCTGCCGGCAGGCCGAAACCGAGACCGCCTGAGGCCGGGAAGTGGTACATGCTCGGCCGCTCGATGGCGATGCGCTCGAGGTATTCCAAGTCCAGGGTGGTCGTTTCGTTCACGTACGCCACGGTGTCGTTGGCGTGGGCGTTGAGCACTTCGAGGACCTCGGTGCCCGTCATGCCTTCCGTGGAGGTCTTGGCCGCGGGGAGGGCTCGCGTGCCGCGTGCCCCACGCCGCTGGCCGCGGTCCTTGACGCTCTCGGACAGGGTCCGTGCCGCGCTGGCGACGTCGACGACGACGGCGCGCCCATAGGGTGCCCGTGTTGCTTCGCGGGGGTCCTGGGTGAGGTGCACGACCTGCGTTCCGGCCTCGAGGTAGTTGCCCGGCTCCCAGCGGTGGTAGCGGAAGACCGCAGCGCCCAGGACGAGGACGACGTCGTGGCTGGCCAGGCGCTCCCGCACCGAGGTGATGCCCGGGACGAGGACACCCTCGAAGTTCGGGTGCGTGGTCGGGAAGGGGCAACGCGACGGCGACGGGGCGATGTAGACCGAGGCGTCGGCTTTCTCCGCCAGGGAAACGACCGCCTCGAACACGGCAGGGTCCCGGACGGCGGCGGCGTCCACTTGTGGGCCGACGACAAGGGCGAGGCTCGTTGCGCCATCAATGACGGAGAGGAGTTCCTGCGCCAACGCCGCAGGCAGGTCCCCGGCGGCGGACACCGAGCGCTCGTTCAGCAGGAAGTCGTCCTCAAGGGCCGGTTCGGCCCAGTCGTCGAGGGGGACCGAGACGTAGACGGGCCCGCACGGCTGGGTGGAGGTCTCGAAAATGGCTTGGGCCAAGGTTCGTGGGACGTCGGCAGGGGAGAGGGGTTCGTGCGAGTATTTCACGAGCGGCGTCGGCAGTGTCGCGGCATCCGCGCTAGCGAGCATCGTCTCTTGGCCGACGGTGCGCCGAACCTGCTGCCCGGCCAGGATGACCATGGGAATGTGGCCGTAGTGGGCGTTGGTCAGGGCTCCCATGGCATTGCCGGAACCGGACGCCGCATGAAGATTCACCAGGGCCGGCCGCCCCGTGGCGCGGGCGTAGCCCTCGGCCATGCCCACGACCACCTGCTCGTGCAGGCCCAGGACGAAATCGAAGTCTTCGTTTAGGCCCGCGAGGAACGGGAGTTCGTTGGATCCGGGGTTCCCGAAGATGGTGGTCATGCCGTGGGCACGAAACACGTCCAAGCTCGATTCCAGAACGGTCTTCTTGGTGGTCATGCGTGTTCTTCTTTCAAATATTCGTTGCGAAGGTGGGTGTTGGGCATGGTCTGGGTAGCGGCTTGTTGCTGGACCAGACCATGCCCCACACGTTCTCGGCCAGATCGGCGATCACCGATCCGGCCCCCGGCTGGTTAGAACGGGACGGGTCCCATGGCGGAGCGCACACCCACCCAGTGCAGGGTCGTGAAATCCTCGATGGCCTGCTCGCCGTTGAACCGGCCGAGGCCGGAGTTCTTCTCGCCGCCGAACATGACGTGCGGTTCGTCGTTGACCGTCGAGTCGTTGATATGGGTCATGCCTGCCTTGATGCCGCGGGCAAAGCGCACACCGCGTTCGACGTCCCGGGTGAAAACGGCCGAGGACAACCCGAATTCGGTGTTGTTGGCGATACGCAGGGCGTCTTCTTCGCCCTGGGCCTTGATGATCCCGACGGCGGGACCGAAGATTTCGTCCCGGGCGATGTCCATGTCCTCGGTCACGTCGGCGAAGACGTGGGGGCCCACCAGGCGCCCGTCGAGCTGGCCCCCCACAACCTCACGGGCACCCTGCCGGCGGGCCGCATCGATCAGGCCGGCCACGGTGGCGACCTGTTCGTCGTTGATGACCGGCCCGATGATGACGCTGTCGTCGGTAGTATCACCGGCCACGAGTTCCCGTGCTCGGGCGGCGAAGCGGTCAACGAACTCGTCGTAGACGGACGCGTCCACGATGATGCGGTTCGCGGCCATGCAGATCTGGCCCTGGTGCAGGAACTTGGCCATCAAGGCGCCATTGACGGCTCCGTCGAGGTCGGCGTCGTCCAGGACGACCAGTGGGGCGTTCCCGCCCAGCTCGAGGGCGACCTTTTTCAGGTGGCCTTGGGCGGCCAGAGACGCCACGCGCTGTCCCACCGGGGTCGATCCGGTGAAGGAAATCATCGAGGGGATCGGATGCTGGACGAAGTGATCTCCGATCTCCGAGCCGGCTCCCGCGACGACGGACAGCAGGCCCTGGGGCAGGCCGGCTTCCTCGAAGATCTCGGCAAGGACCAACCCGCCCGAGACAGGGGTGTCCGAAGCCGGCTTCAGGACGACCGCATTGCCCAGGGCAAGGGCCGGGGCAGCGGAACGAATGGACAGGTGCAGCGGGAAGTTCCAGGGGGAGATCACGCCGATGACGCCGAGGGCCTCGCGGTAGACGCGGTTCTCCTTGCCCGGGAAGGCAGACGGGTGCAGGGTGCCGTGGGACCGGTTCGGGAATGTTGCAGACTCGCGCGTGATGCCCACGGCGGCGCTGACCTCGATGTTGGCCTTGAGAGCCGACGACCCTGACTCGATGCGCAGCAGTGCGGTGAGCTCCGGACGGCGGCGCTCCAGGATGTCAGCGGCCCGACTGATGACGGCGGCGCGTTCGTTAGGGGGAACGTTGGCCCATTCCTTCTGAGCCGCGGCGGCAGCTTCGTACGCCTGGTCTACATCTTGGGCGGACGCGCCAGCGAAGCTGCGCAGTGCCGTACCGTCCACCGCAGCGGTCACGGTGATCTGTCGATTGGAGGAGCCGTCCCTCCACACACCGCCAATGAAGCCTCCGGCCTGAAGGCCGTCAATAACGGAGGTGGCGGCAGTGCGGACGTCGGAGGAAGTGGTAGCCGTGGCAGTCATGAAAGCCTCTTTCGGTAATCGAAGTAGTCTCCGGAACCGCGGTTCCGCAGAGACATATTGAGGCTAGGTGACACTGATCACCGAGGTCTAATAAAGAATGGATGCCAATTCCATAGGCGGGTCTTATGAGTGGGTCTCGCCCGCGCGGATTCCGTAACCTCCCCGCGCCCGGAACGATCCAAAGGTCGAGAGGCTGGGAATGCTCAGTTGGGCTTCGTTATAGGGACCGCATTGTCTGGATCGCCCACTCGACGAACCAAGCTGTTGCTGACGACGAGGTGTCGAGAGCTGCGTGGGCGCGAACGGGGGCCGCGAACTCCTCACGCGGCAAGGGTCTGACTTCGAAGCCCCATCGAGCGACCCACTCTGCGGTGACCACCTCCGGGACGAAAGCGACTAGGTCCGATGCCGCCAAGATCCCGGGAATTGCCGCGAACCCCGAGAGATGAACGGAGCCCGCTGCGGGAGGCGGTAGGAGGGACTGCATAAGGGCGTGGCCAGTCGTTCCTCGGACCACTACCCGAGGTAGCGAGGTCATTTCTTCCAGGGTGGGATTTTCGTCTCCGAACCGATCGCGCTTCGACACACAGCAGTACCGGTCCCAACGAATGACGGAAGTGCGCAGCGCCCCTGCAAGCAGCGTGGACGAGACGGCGAGGTCCAAGTGCCCCGACGCAAGGCCCTCACTTGCCGTCTCGGTGTCTAGGTTAACCACATCCAGACTGCAGTGAGGGGCAGTCTCCGCGAGGCCGGACACTAGCGCTGGAAGGAACACGGTCTGCCCCAGGTCAGTCAACGCGATGCGAAAAGTATTCAGCGCCGTCGGAGGGTCGAACCGCGAGAGCCTGTCGATGGCCGCATCGGCCATCAGGGGAAGCCGACCAATCTCCTCATAAAGCTGCAGTGCCGCACGGGTGGGGGCAATTCCACGCCCTTCGCGCCGGAAGAGATCGCTTCCGGTTGCCCGGCGCAGTCTGTTCAAACCCTGAGTGACGGAAGGCTGAGACATCTTCAGGCGCTCCGCCGCCGCCGTCACCGATCCCTCCTCGATGACGGCAGAAAATACCCGGATGAGGTTCAAATCCACCATGGATGGCCTCCTTCATCTGGTTTCTAGCGTGTGACGAGGGGGGTGGCGAAACAAAAGCGCCGTTAGGTCACCCGTGAACCCTACTGCGTAGATATGCACTCACGGAGCAACGGATGCGGCACACCGACTTTCGCGAACCCAACGAGGCCGATCATGTCACGCGGAACCTGCGTCGCGCCCTACCCACCGCGGCTTCAATTGCTCCCAGAGAGGGGTCCGCGACGGTGGAGGGACGTCGAGACCCGAGTTGGCAGCGTCCAGATCGAACTCCTAGAGCGGACCGATGAGCCCGGGGATCCCCACGTTGTCCGAAGAGCCGTCGAGTCTTCCGACCTCCTTGCTGATGCCGGCGAAGAGAACGGCCGCCTTGTATTCGTCCCGTCCGTTGATCCGCAGAGAGCTCACCTGAAAGCTGGCGTTCCAGTTCTCCCGGGTCACCTTCTCCGCGTTCTTCTGGTCCATGTCGGGGACGACGTGGTGTCGACAGGAAGACGGCAGTCGTGCCCGGATCAGGGTCCGCCGCCGGTTGCAGGGTCGATCTTCGTCCAGGTCTTTCCCAGGGGTCCATTGGGTTCAACGGGCCAGATAGGCGCCGTCGAGGTTGACTCCGCCCCCGGAGACAAACGAGGCTTCGTCGGACAGGAGCCAAAGGATGCCTGCGGCGATTTCCCCAGGCTGCGCCGCCCTTTTCGAGGGATTGGCCTGCTCATAGGCGACCCACTCAGGCGTTCCCGGGGTCACCTTCAGGTCCTTGGCTGTCATGAGCGGCGTCTGCACGACCGCGGGCCGGACGCAATTGACCCGGATGCCGTGCTCCGCGTTTTCCAACGCTACGGACTTGGTGAGGCCCTCGACAGCATGCTTGGAGGCGGCGTAGGCCGCATACCCGGGTTTGGCCACCTGGCCGTAGATGGAACTGAGATTAACGATGGATCCTGCGCCCTTGCGGCGCATCAACCTCACCTCGTGCTGCAGACAGTTGAAAACGCCGAAGACGTTGACGGCCATCACCCTGCGCAATAGTGCCAGATCGTAGTCGGCGATCGGCGTGGCCCGCGGGGCGATCCCGGCGTTGTTCACCGCGTAGTCCAATCCTCCCAGATCGTCTTCAATATAGGCGAAGAGCGCCGCCACGTCGGACGGTTGGGCGACGTCGCAGCGCTGGGCCGTTGCGGCTCCGCCCGCGGCGGCGATTTCCCCGACGGTGGCTTCGGCGGCCTCCAGGTCCATGTCCGCCACGACGACGTTGGCGCCATTGCTGGCAAGTTTATGTGCTGTCGTCCGCCCGATACCCGAGCCCGCACCCGTAACGAGCGCTACTTTCTCTTTCATTGTGTACATGCTGTTCTCCGCGTTTCTTATAGGGGTTTACTAGCTGGCCGTGAGGTGGCCCCGCCCCACTGGCCGTCCTTCTTGGTGGGGCCCGCGACGCTTGCTCCTTCAGTAGGCCAAAGGATCGTCTAAGTATCTATTAACGAACGAGCGTACGTCTTGACTGTCCTGCGCGCCACCGAGATACTGAATCCCAGTGGGAATGGGCGTGCTGTCCATCGTCCGTACTGTGCAAAAGAAGGGAATCTGCGATGACGGTTCAAGAGTTCGACATCAACCAGAACGTTGACATCTTCCGCGTCCACAAGGCTGCGGACCTCAAGGCCGCTCCGGGCCAGACTCTGAATGCCCGCCGAATCTCGGGCGTCAGCAAGGAGAACAGTGCCGCGGACCGGATCTGGTTCGGCAAGGTCCATACGGGCCCAGGTGAGGTTTCCGACCCGCACCACCATGGCGAGGCGCAGACCGGGGGATACGTGCTCAAAGGCCGCGGCTTCATTCGCTACGGTGAGGGCTACGGCCAGATCGTCTACATGGAGGAAGGCGACTTCGTCTTCGTCCCGCCCTACATGCCGCACATCGAGGGCAACGCCAGCAAGACGGAAGAGCTTGTTTGGATGACCACTCGGACCCCCGACAACATCGTGGTCAATCTGGAGGACCAAGAGATCATCGACCTCGAAATCGACTACCGCTCCTAGCCGGAAGGATGTAAGAAGCGGGGCGGCACCCATGCCGTCCCGCTTCTTCGTGTTTCCAGATGTTTGTGTTCCGGGGTGTCGAGACGGGAGCGGGTGAAGGGGCCTGCTGGTCGCCCCTCCACCCGTCGCAGTGAACCGGCTCAGAAAGACCGCGGCAGCCCCAGGTGCTTCTCGCCAATGTAGTTCCGGATCATCTCGTCCGTGAGCGGTGCGAACGTATAGAGCCGGGCGTCGCGGAAGTAGCGCTGCATCGGTAGGCCGCGGAAGAAGCCCCAGCCGGCCATGACGCGCATGCCGACGTCGGTCGTTGTGGTGGCGGCGTCGGAGGCTGCGAGCTTCGCCATCGCGGACCAGGTCTCGTTGGTGCCGGGGCCGGCGTCCGACGCCGAGGCCGCCTGCCGAAGGAAGAGCCGCGCGGACTCGATCTTCACGCTGGCATCGACCAGGCCGTGCTGCAGGGCCTGGAAGGAGCCAACGGGCCGGCCGAAAGCCTGGCGTTCCCGCGCCCAGCCGACCGCAGTCTCCAGGGCTCCCCGCGCGATGCCCAGGGCCACGGCCGCGCCGTTGAGCCGCTCTCCGTTAAGCGTGTCGAGGACCTGGCGGAATCCGCGGTCGACTTCGCCCAGGACGTTCTCCGCCGGAACGCGCACATCTTCGAGGTAGACATCGCACTGTTCAAGCCCGCGGATGCCGACGGTGTCGATCACCTCGGTACGGATGCCGGGGGTCGAGCGCGGCACGATGAACATCGTGATTCCGTCGATCGCGGAACCGGTGATGTCGCTGGTCCGGGCCAGCAGGATCAGGAAGTCAGCCTCCATGGCCCCGCCGATCCATTTCTTCTGCCCGGAGATGGAGTAGCTGCCGTCATCCAAGCGGCTGCCTCGGGTGGCCATCGCCCGAGCAACGTCGGTGCCGCCACCCGGCTCGCTCAGCGCGAAGGACATGCGGGCGTCGCCGGAGTGCAGCGGCGCCAGGAACCGCTCCTGCTGCGCGTGGTTTCCGTATGAATGCAGTAGCTGGACGCCCATGTACTGGACCACCATGCTGACCCCGATGGAGGTGGGTCCGGCGCCCAGCTCCTCCAGCACGACGGCCTGCGCCTGGTGCTTGGGGCCGGGGCCGTGCAGTTCTCCGTCGAGCTTCACGAAGCCTGCCCGGGCGAGTTCGCGGTAGAGCTCCAGGTCGTATTCCTCGGCTTCGTCGAAGCGGTTGAGCCTCTCCGGAGTCACGTGGCGGGCCAACTCCTCCCTGACACGGGCACGGAGATCCGCGAACTCCGCCGGCTCGGTGATCTCGGCCGCCGGCGTCGTGGTTGCCTGCGTGGTCATGGTCCTACTTCCTCTTGATCATGAAGCTGCTACTGAAGGTCATCACGACAGTTCCGTCCTGCTTGAGCACGGTGTAGTCGATCGTCCAGATCCCCACGCCTAGTTTCTTGGACTCGCGGGCGGTCGCTACGCGCGCCTCCACATGGATGGTGTCGCCGATGAAGACCGGGGCAACGGCCCGCACCGAGTCCAGACCCAGCCAGGCCACCACGTTGCTGAAGTATCCGGTCTGGGTCATGAGGCCCAGGCCCAGCGAGAGCGTCAGCGGGCCGTGCGCAATGCGCTGGCCGAACTGTGTCTGCGCCGCGTACGTCTCGTCCAGGTGCAGCGACACCAGGTCGCCGGTGAGGCCGGCCCACTGGACCAGGTGCGCATCGGTGATGGTCATTCCGGCACTGTGGATCAGGTCCCCTTCGATCAGGTCCTCCCAATGGTGGTCGGGGCGCCCCTTGGGGGCGGAGGTCGCTACGCCAGCGGATTCCGGATCATTGCCGTACATGTGTCTCCCTTTTCCGTGCGGACGGACTCCCGCTGCCGGAGCCGTGGAGTCCAACTCTAGAAGAAGACTAGACTAGCGAACGCTTGTTCGTATACTGGTGCAAGTACATCAACCCAGGTTTTGGAGGCCCATCATGAGTGAAGCGACGATCGTCGAGGTGGAGGATCTGGCTGTCGAGGGCGCGGCGCCGGACCCCACGGTCCACGAACAGCTGGCGGAGAAGCTGGCCTCGGCGCGGCTGGGCGGCTCCGAGAAGAACCGGAAGAAGATCCTCGCTTCCGGCAAGCTGCTGGTGCGCCAGCGGCTGGAGATCCTCTTCGACGACGAGAACTACATCGAGGACGGATTGCTGGCCCGCTACGAGGAGGGCCTTCCCGGCGACGCCGTCGTCATCGCCTTCGGCCGGATCGACGGACGCGAGGTCTGCGTCATCGCCAACGACTTCTCCGTCAAGGCCGGAACGTGGGGCAACCGCACCTTCGAGAAGATCATCCAGGCGCAGGAAAAGGCCAACGCGGCCGGCATCCCGATCGTGTACCTCTTCGACTCTGCGGGCGCGCGCATCGATGAGCAGTTCGAGAGCTTCGCCGGACGCCACGCCTGGGGCAACATCTTCTACAACCAGGTCCAGATCTCTGGCCGCGTCCCGCAGGTCTGCGCACTCTTCGGCCCCTCCCCGGCTGGATCTGCCTACGTGCCGGCGCTCTGCGACATGACCATCATGGTTCGGGGCCACGCCACCGCCTACCTCGGCTCCCCGCGACTGGCCGAAATGGTCACGGGCGAAAAGGTCACCCTCGAGGAAATGGGCGGCGCCGAAATGCACTGCACCGTCTCGGGCCTCGGCGACGTGCTGGTGGAGGATGACGAAGAGGCCCTCAACGCCATCCGCGTGTGGCTTTCCTTCCTCCCGGCGAACTGGGAGACGCCGGCACCCGTGGCTCCGGCCATCGAACCTCGTCCGGGCCGTTCGCTTCAAGACATCGTCCCTTTGCGGGAGGCCGAGGTCTTCGACATGGAGGAGTTCGTGGAGTCCCTCGTGGACGAGGGCTCCTGGTTCCCCTACAAGGAACTGTTCGCCCCGGAGATGCTGACCGGCTTCGCCCGCATCAACGGACGCCCGGTCGGACTGGTCGGCAACCAGCCCCGACACATGGGCGGATCGATCTTCCCGAACTCCTCGGACAAGGCCGCGCGCTTCATCTGGATCTGCAACGCCTACAACATTCCGATCGTGTTCCTGGTGGACATCGCCGGCTACATGATCGGATCCCAGGTCGAGCGCGAGGGGATCATCCGCCACGGCGCGAAGATGATCTTCGCGGTCTCCGAATGCCGCGTGCCTCGCATCACGGTCCTGGTCCGCAAGGCCTATGGCGGAGGTTACCTGGCGATGTCCGGCGCGCCGATGAATCCGGACGCCGTCATTGCGCTGCCGACCGCGCGCCCGGCACTGATGGGCCCGGACGCGGCGGTCAACGGCATCTACTACAACCAGATCCACGAAATCGAGGACCCGGACGAGCGCCGGGCCTTCATCGCGGAGAAGCACGCCGAGTACGCCGAAGGAATCGATGTCTTCAAGATCGCCAACGCCAATGCGGTGGAGGCCGTGGTTCCGGCTAACGACCTCCGCGCGGACCTCACCCGCCGGTTGGGCCTGTATTCGAAGCGCAAGATGATCCCGGTGGAGCGGCGCCAGGCCGTAACCCCGGCCTAAGGGAGGAACACAATGATCAAGGTCGTTGCAGTCATCAAGGTCAAGGAAGGTCTGGACCGGGAACAGTTCCTCCACCACTGGAACGTCGAGCATCCGGCCTACGTCCGCAAGCTGCCGGGCATCCGCCGATACCGGCAGAATCCCGCCGTTGAACACCGCAAGGCCTGGCCCTTTAGCGGCATGGCGGAGCTATGGTTCGATTCGGTCGAAGCCGTCAAGGCCGCCTACGCGGGCCCGGAAGCCGAGGAACTGTTCGCCCACGAGCACGAGTTCCTCGAGAGCGTCGAGTGGTTCCTGGCCGACGAGCTCGAGGTCCCCCTCGCCGGAGAACCGGCGGCTCAGCTCGCCAAGGAGGCCTAATGCTGCCCAAGCGCATCACCTACCTCGAGAAGCGCGACGGGATGGCGCGGGAGGACTTCCGGACACATTGGTCCACCGTCCACGCCGACATCGCGCGGGAGTTGCCGGGGGTCGCGGCCTACCGGCAGAACCACGTGGCGGCGGCTGTTTCCGTGCCCGAGGAAGGCACGCCCTACCGGGTCGACGGCATCGTGGAACTGTGGTTCGAGGACGAGGGTGCGGCCCGAGCGGGCTACGGCTCGGAGGTCGCGGACCGGCTGGTGCTTGATGAGCCGCGCTTCCTGAGTGGGCTCTCCGGCGGGCCGGTGGCCGCGCCGGGTATCCCCGATCCGCGGCCCCACAAGGTGTGGCTGCTGGCCCGGTGGCGGGACGCGGAGACCGCGGATCGCCCCGGAGTCGAGGCCTGGGCCGCGGGGCTCGCCGCGGATCTGCAAGGAGCGCCGGATGCGGCCGTCAACACCCTGGGGCCGGGGGCGGAACTGCTGTTGCGCGACGCCTTGCGGCACGAGGACGAGATCCCCGAGGTCGCGGTCGTCCTGGGGTTCGAGGACGCGGACGCGGCCGCCGCGGCCGCCGCGCGCGCCGGTGAGCGCGTGGATGGGCTACGGCAAGTGCTGCGGCGTATCCACGTCTACGTCGCCGAGGAGCTTGTCATCGTCTGAGGGCCCTGAAAAGCAGACAGGGAAGGGTGAGCGGAAGGGAAGCCAGCGTGGCCGCATGGGGCACGACCGTCAGGTTCTTGGCCCTGGGGGCCGCGTGGGGAACGAGTTTCCTGTTCATGCGCGTCGCTGTCCAGGGGTTGTCCCCCGGGCAGGTGGTCCTCTCCCGCCTGGCCCTCGGAGGGCTGGTGCTCAACCTCCTGCTGGTCCTAATGAGGCGTCCGTGGCCCCGGCAGCGAAAGCTGTGGATGCATCTGGCGGTGACGGGGATCATCGGATGCGTCGTGCCCTTCCTGCTCTTCGCGTGGGCGGCCGGACGCATCCCCAGCGGACTATCGAGCGTCCTCAACGCCGCCACCCCGCTTGCTACCGCCGCGGTCACCCTGGCAGCCACGCGCCAGGAGAAGGTGGGACTCCGGAGGATCCTCGGCCTGTGCGTCGGGGCGCTGGGAATACTGCTGGTGCTCTCGCCGTGGCGCTTCTACGCGGGGGGCGGCGTCGACCTGTGGGGCCAACTCGCCTGCCTGGTGGCGGTCCTGTGCTTCGGCGTCGCCTTTTCCTACACCAGGAAATACGTCTCGCCCTACGGGGCCGACCCGATCGCCGTGCCGGCCACGCAGATGCTGCTGGCCACCGCCGCCATGCTGGTCCTCGCCCCCTTCGTCGCCCTGGGCGAAATGCGGCTCACGGCGCCCGTGGCGGCCAGCATAATCCTGCTCGGCGTCGTCGGCACCGGCCTGGCCTACGTCTGGAACTTCAGGATCATCGCCGAATGGGTGCCACTCCCGCCTCGACCGTCGCGTACGTGACGCCCGTGGTGGGGGCCATCGTCCTGCATGAAGACATCACCTGGAACCAAGTGATGGGCGCCGCGGTGGCCATTGCCGGAATCGTCCTGGGCCAGGCGCGCGTGGTCCCGCCCCAGCAGACGCCGGGCTCGTCGGCGGATCCTGCGGAACCTGCCGCTCGGGAGTGAGCCCGTCAGCCGGGGAGGTTCCCGGCCGGCGGCAAACCCGGGACACCCTGGTGGATTCCCGAGGTGACCAGGTACTGGACATGCGCCGCGGTCTCGCTCAGCGCCAGCCGGAACTGCAGCCGACCCAACGAGTCCCAGCCGCGCGACCACGTCAGCTGCCGCGCGACCTCGTGCACCGTCGGCGCCCCGGCGTCCAGCACGGCCAGGACCTCGCGCGAACGCTCGGCGATGTGACCCTCGAGCTCCCTCGCCCGGGCCGCGGCGCCACGGAAGCGGTATTCGTGGGCGGGGCAGACCTCGTAGTGGTCGTTCTCCGCGATCCGGCGCAGCGATGCGATGTTGTGGCGCAGCGGATCGGTGTCGCCGCGGATTTCCAGGGAAACGTTGGGGGAGATGCGCGGCAGGACGTGGTCCCCCGCCAGGACCAGCTCTCCGGCGTCGTCCCAGAGGCAGACGTGCCCCGGCGTGTGCCCGGGGGTGGCCATGACCCGGAGGATGTGGCCCGCCGCCGTGAGAATTTCCCCGTCGGCGAGGCGGCAGTCCGCGTCCGCCAACCGGCGGAGCTCGTTCAGACGGCCGGGGTCCATAGCCGCCTCCGCCACCCGGTGCTCGGGAACGCCCCAGGTGCGCATGCGCTCCTGGTCTCTCCGGGTTTCCGCGGCCGCGTCGTCGAACGCGGAGATGTGGCGGCGCTCGTGCTCGCCCAAGGCGATCCAAGCGCCCGAGCCCCGGGCCAGGCGCGCCGCCATGCCCAAGTGATCGGTATGGAAGTGGGTGGCCACGATTCCGGAGATCTCGGAGGGGCCCACGTCAAGGCGGGCCAGCGCCGCCAGGAGCTGGGCGTGTCCCTCGTCGCTGTCGAACCCCGGATCGACGACAACGCACTCGTCGCCGCTGAGCAGCACGTAGCTCAGGGTGTAGCGCATCGGATTTCCCGGAAAGACGACGGGGACGCTGTGCACGCCGGGGGAGACCCGCTCCACGGGCGGAAGCACCCGGCGCTGCCAGGCCTCCCGCTGGGCGTGGCCGGTCACGGCGATGGAGTCAGTCCGCATGGTTGTTGACCAGGCTGAAGAGCTGGGTGGCCCCGCCATCGATCAGGAGGTCGGCCCCGTTGATGTTGCGGGCATCCTCGGTGAGCAGGAACGCCGTCAGGGCTCCGATCTCCTCGGGGTCGATGATGGACTGGGTGGGCACGCGGCGGCGGACCTGGTCCCGGACCTCCTGGATCACCATGGGTGTGTCCACCACGCCGGGGCAGATGGAGTTGATGGTGATGCCGGTTCCCCAGAAGTCCTCGAGCAGGGAGCGCGTCATGTTGGCCAGTCCGGCCTTGGAGGCGGCGTAGCTGGGGTAGGGGTAGCCCGTGGTGCCGGCGATCGAGGCGATGTTGACGATGCGCCCCCATCCGGCATCGACCATGGCCGGGGCGAAGGCCTTGATCAGGAGGAACGGCCCCACCAGGTTAACGTCCAACGCCTTTCGGAAGGACTCGGCGGTGCTGTCGGCGAGGTACTTGCGATCAAGGATCCCGGCGGCGTTGACCAGCGCCTGGACGGGGCCCACCGTGGCCTCGACGTCCGCTCGGAGTTGTTCGACGGCGGCTTCGTCGGCGACATCTGCGGCGAACGCCGCGGCCTTCCCTCCGGCGTTCCGCACGGCCATGGCGGCTTTCTCGCTGAGCTCAAGGTTCATGTCAACGCAGATGATGGTGTGTCCGGCGGCGGCCAGGCGCGCATTGATACCACGGCACATACCGCCACCGGCTCCGGTGACGAGGACGTTGAGGGATGTGTTGCTCACGGGGTTGGCTCCTATGGTTACGGTCCGGTGATGGGCTTGGCGGCGGGGTAGCAGGCGGTTACGGCGCCGCGGTGGCCAGGGTCGGGTAGTCCGTGTAGCCCTCGGGTCCACCGCTGTACAGGCCGGTGGGCCGCAGCGGTTCCAGCGGCGCGCCAATGAGGAATCGATGCGGAAGGTCCGGATTGGCGATGAAGAGCCGGCCGAATCCGACCAGGTCGGCCGTTCCCGCTGCCAACAGGGCCTCGGCCGAGGCCCTGTTGTGGCCACCGGCGACGATGACGACGCCCTCGAACAGCGAAGCGAGTTCTGCGGTGGGGATGTACTGTGCCGGCCTGTCGACCGTGGTTGAACCGGCGATTTCCGGCTCGACCAGGTGGAGATAGGACAGACCGAAGTCGTTGAGCTGGCGGATCACTGCGGAGTAGAGAGCGCGCTTGTCCGAGTCGTGGGCGTCCATCCATTCCGACGACGGCGAGAGCCGGACGCCGATCCGGTTACTGGGCAGGTACTTGGTGATCTCCGCGATAACGTCGCAAAGGAACCGCATTCTGTTCTCAAGCGAGCCTCCGTAGCTGTCGGTGCGCTGATTGGAACCGTCGTTGAGGAACTGGTCGATCAGGTAACCGTTCGCGGCGTGCAATTCGACTCCGTCGAAGCCTGCGCGGGCGGCGTTCCGAGCTGCGATTCCGTAGGCCCGGACAATGTCAGCGATTTCCGCGGAGGTGAGTTCCCGCGGCGTTTCGTAGGGGATCCTGCCGTTGAGGCTCCGGTACTGGTAGCCGGTGATGGCGATCGGGGATGGCGCCTTGGGCGGCTGGCCGTCGGGCTGCACCGAGGAGTGGGACTGGCGCCCTACGTGCCAGAGCTGGGCGTAGACCACGGCGCCCTCACGCTTCGCCGCCTCGACGACCGGACACCAAGCTGCGGTCTGCTCGGCCGAATACAGCCCCGGGACCCGGGGGTAGGCGGAGGCCTGGGGAGTCACGACGACTCCTTCGCTGATCACCAGACCAGCACCGGCCCGCTGGGCATAGTATTCCTCCATCAGTGGAGTCGGGAGGCCTTCATCAGTGGCGCGGCTGCGGGTCAGGGGTGGCAAAACGATTCGGTTGGTGAGCGGTTGGCCGCCCAGAATCACCGAATCGAAAAGCCCAACACTGGAATTCACGGGATCTCCTCAAGACTTACGAACGCTTGTACGCTAATCTAAGTCTTGCGGACGCGATTTTCGCTGTCAATGCCACGGCCGCGTCGAGTCGACCACTCGACTTGTTAAACTAAGTTTTCCCCTAGCCGACCATCAAGGGAGCAGAAGTGACCGTGCGAACCGAGCGGAATAGCGCTCAAGCCATCCGGGAAGGCGCCGCGAAGCTGTTCTTCGAACGCGGTTACGACGCCACCACCCTGCGCCAGGTCGCGGCGTCCGCCGGACTAAAGGTTGGCAGCCTTTACAACCACATCGACAGCAAGGAGCACCTCCTGCTGCAGATCATGGGTGGAATCATCGACGACCTGCTGGCGCGTGTGCGCGCTACCGTCGAAGGTGCGGAGGGGGATGCTGTGGACGTTCTGCAGGCGGCTCTCGCCGAACACCTCACCTTCCACGCGGAGCGGGCCCAAGAGGTTTTCATCGGCAACGCGGAATTGCGCTCCCTGCCAGAGGAAGCCCGTCTGGTCGTGGTGAGCAAGCGCGCAGAGTACGAAGCATTCCTCGGCAAGCTTGTCATCGAAGCGGGTGCTGCGGGCTTGGCCGACGTGATCGATGCGCGGCTCCACGTCTACAGCTTCGTCGCCCAGGCCACCCACATTGCCGGCTGGTACCGGCCCGGAGGCCGGCTCGGACTGGATGAGATCGTCCGCATCTACACCCGGTTCGCCCTACGCGAGCTCGGAGTGGTTGACGCCGACCGGCGCGTCGAGCGCGCGGTTCGGTAGCACGCGATGATGCATCGGGGTTCCGGCCGTTTGGCCGGGACCCCGATGCATCATCGCGTGCGAGCGTCCACCTGCGTTTCAGTTGCCTGCCGGAGGGGCAGTGATGGCCCGGACGAGTTCGCACAGGGTGCTCAGCACCGGTGCGTCAATACCGGCTTTCCGGCCGAGTCGGACGACGGCTCCGCCGATGGTGTCCACTTCCGTCAGGCGGCCAGCCTCGCGGTCCAGCAGCATCGACGTCTTGTGGTGAGTATGGTGGGCGAAGGCATTAGCCAAGGACCTCTCGATCCGCTCCCGGGACACACCGATGCCCTCGTGTTGCGCGACCGCCGTGCACTCGTCCACCACCGAGCGGACCAGGTTCCGAGCGTGGGGATCGTGCCCAATCTGTCCCACAGTCATTCCGGTTACGGCGCTGAGGGTGTTCAGCGCCGCGTTGAACGTGACCTTCTCCCAGATCGGCACGCGGATGTCCTGATCAACGGTTGCGTGCAGCCCGGCCGTGTCCAGCAGCTGAGCGATTTCTTCCGCTGGCGAGTTCTGGCTCATCGATCCCAAGCGCACCTTGCCCCGGCTGTTGCTGGAGATTATCCCCGGTTCCTCCATATCGGCAGGGAAGTCGGTCATGCCCAATAGGGTCCGTTCTGCTCCGAAGGCCTGCTGCAGGACCTCTGCGTTGCCCAGACCGTTCTGAAGCGTCAGACCAATACTTTCGGCACCGATGAGGTGACTCACCGAGTCGACGGCGGCCTGCGTGTGGAATCCCTTCGTGAAGACGATGAAGAGGCCAAACTCCCCCTCCAGTTCAGAGGCGCGTGCCGCCTTCGCGGGGGTTCGCTCAACGCCGAGATCCGTATGGAGCGTCACGCCACGGCTATTGAGCGCCTCGAGGGTCCCTGGATTGGTGTCGAGAAAGACCACTTCGGTGCCAGCCATCGAGAGGCGCGCGCCGAAGAGTTGTCCCATCGCGCCGGAGCCAACGATTGCCGTCCTCACTTCGTTCCTCCCATATGCCCGTGCGGGAAGGGTCCCAATTCAAGCGTTGGGTTGATGCGGGCGCGCTGGCCGGCGCTGGGGGTCGAGGGTGTTGGCAGTGTTCTGGTCATGGCTTCTCCATCCACGGAATGGCATCTTTCTCCAACCCTAAAGACAGTGATTAAATTGAACCAATTGATATTTTTGTTTTCGATCATAGACAGATTTGATGAATAGAAAGTCCGCGGTGCGGCCGGCGCCTCCGCGGGCGATGAGAGGGCCGGGCCTGAGAAGTCGCATTCGGGGAGTGGGTCGAGGGATATGATCGGCGGATGGCCAACCTCGACCTGCGGCTTGTCCGGATTTTCAACGTCATCTACAAGACCCGAAGCCTGACCGGGGCAGCCTCCCTGCTTTCGGTGACCCAGCCGTCAGTCAGTTATGCGCTGTCCCAGCTGCGGCGTCAACTCGATGACCCCTTGTTCGTCAGGGGGCCGGAGGGCATGGTCCCCACTGCCAAGGCCACCGAGTTGTTCGAGGTCTTCAGCCGGTCCGTCAATCAGATCGATCGAGCGGTGGAAGGCTGGGAATCGTTCGACCCCTCGACGTCCACCCGCACCTTCCGGTTGTGCCTGTCCGATCTGGGCGAGCTGGCATTTCTGCCTTCGGTCATGAGCCGCCTGGAAGCCGAGGCGCCAGGGGTTGCCCTGGACGTGGTTCCCATGCAGATCGACCGCGTCGCCGAGTGGCTGGAACGGGGCGAAGTCGACGCGGCGATCGCCAGCGTGGCTCTGCCCGGACAAGCCCGGCAGAAGGTGATTTTCCGGGAGCGGTACGTCTGCCTGCTGCCAACGCGGTTGGACCGCGGCGGCGAAGTCCTGACGATCGAGGAGTTTTGTGCCTTGCGGCACGTCCTCATCGACCAGTCGAGCGGACATTCCCAGGCCGATGCCGCGCTGGCCGCACGGGGCGTGGAGCGGCGGGGGAGCCTCCGGGTCCATCACTTCTCCGTGCTTCCCGGGGTGCTGGCCAACACCGATCTGGTGGCGATCGTCCCCTTGCGGGTCGCCGTCCTGTTCCGCCAGTTGTGGCCGGTGGCCATCAAGGAGCTGCCGGTGGAGGTCGACGGCTTCGACGTCAGTCTCTACTGGCAGGACACCGTAACCCGCTCCACAGCGCACACGTGGTTCCGGGATCTCCTCGGCCGTGCCCTCAGCAACGTCGACATGCTTAGCGGCGCAAACGGCATGCCGCAGGCCTGAGGCCGCAGCCTTCCGTCTGGGACGGCGTGTAGGCCGGGCAGGTTGAGCCGGCGAGGACGCCGAAGCCGGCCACTCGGGCTGCGCCGATGGCGGCCGGCTGGTAAGGGGCCGGCGGCTGGGTGCCCGGCCTTACCGACCCCGCTTGCCGTCCACCCAGGCTTTGGGGGTGGTGTGGTGGACGCGCCGGAAGGCACGGATGAAGGTGGAAGGGTCTGAATAGCCGCATAGCCCTGCCGTCACCTGGACCGACCTCCCTTCCATCAGGTACCGCTCGGCCTGCTGCATGCGCAGGTTTGTGATGTAGGCGGCCGGCGCGTAACCCATGCCGGCGAACGCCTCGTAGACGGATCGTTCGGAGACGAAACACGCGGCCGCCAGACTGGTGACATTCAGTTCGGGCGAGTGGATGTTTTCCTCGATGTGTGCCATCAAGCCGCGCATCAGTCGGGGAGTGCTCATGGACGGCCGTGCCTGGCGCCGGATGAGCGAGGCAATCATGTCGAGGACATGGTCGCCCAGGTCTTCCCTCGCCTCGATGCTGAGTTCCTCGCATTCCTCGTGAAGCGATGCGATGGTGGTTCGGAGCACCCGCAGTTCGGGGGAGCGTGGGCTGATGACTTCGCCGCAGGTGCGTGACACGGCGGAGTCGGCGACATCCAGGGCGGCTCTGGCCACTCGCACTGTGAACTGGCGTTGCCCGTCCTGCCGGTTGTCGATCTCGTAGGGGCGCCGCGTCTCGTAGAAAACGCCGGCGCCCGCGGGCACGCTCGAGGACCGGCCGTTCTGGGTAAGTTGTCCCTCCGACGCGAGTTGCAGTGTCATCAGCAGATCATCGGAGGGATGGCTCCGCACCAAGGAAGCCGTTCGACTGATTCGTATGCCACCGCTAGAGGTACTTGAGATGGACAAGCGGGGACTCAGCTCCCGGGTATCCATCTGGCCGGTGAAACCAGGACTGGCCTCTCGGCAATTCAGGGGCGCGAAGCTGAGGCTGCTGGCCGCCTCCCACTCCTCCACGGTGGCCACCTTCAAGGGGCTCATGGATACAAGTATGGGACCGGCAGATTGCCGTGGACAACGCCGCAGGTGACAAACATGTTTCATTCTTCCCGCAGAGATCGTCGATCGGGGCGCAGGAATAGTCGACTGGGGCCTCCGAGCCGAGGATAGCATTTCGCACTATCAAAGAGTGACGGAGCGCACTCCCAGCGCCTCCACGAATGCCAAAAGCAGGTAAAAACATCCATGGAAACCATCAAAATCGCAGCGGTTCAGGCCGAACCGGTCTGGCTGGATGCCGATGCAACGGTTCAAAAGACGCTAAACCTCATCCGTGAGGCATCCTCCCAGGGTGCCGATCTGGTTGCCTTCCCTGAGACTTGGATCCCTGGGTTTCCTGTCTTCTTGTTCTCGCACCCGGTGTACGAACAATCTTCATTTGTTGCCCGGTATCACGCTGCCTCCATCGCCGTCGACGGCCCGGAGATTCGCCTCGTCGCAGCCGCAGCGCGTGAATGCTCCTTGGTGGTGGTGTTGGGCTTTAGCGAAAAGGTCGCTGGCACCCTCTACATGTCCCAAGTGGTGATAGACGCCGATGGGGAGATCGCCTTGCACCGGCGGAAGCTCAAGCCAACCCATGTCGAACGTTCTCTCTTCGGGGAGAGTGACGGGTCGGGCCTGCGCGTTGTTGATACGGCCGTGGGACGGGTAGGAGCGCTCAACTGCTTCGAGCACATCCAGCCGCTAACGAAGTACGCGCTGTTCGGGCAGGACGAGCGCATCCACGTGGCAGGTTGGCCCTGCCTCGGCATTATGGGCAATGCCCCTGCCATGAGTCCTGAAACCCTCAAGGGCGCTTCCAGGACATATGCCCTTGAGGGCGGCGTTTTCGTCGTGACGTCGTCCCAAATCATGTCTGACCAGGGAGCCCTCGCATTTCCCGCCTCCGACGGTTCGCCTTGCCCCATCTACACGGGGGGAGGCGGCATCGCCGCCGTTTTCGGGCCGGACTCCGCGGAGTTGACCTCTCCACTTCCGGGGGACGAAGAAGGGATTGTCTACGCCGAGATCCGGCTTGCGGACACCGATCTCGCGCGCAACATGGTCGATCCGACGGGCCACTATGCCCGGGCAGACGTCCTTCGGCTTGTCTTCAACGACCGTCCCCGCCTTCCCATCATCAGCGAAGGACCGGCCGATCGGTCTGCCGTTGAGCCCGAGACGGACACCCACTCCCCGCAGACCTCCAACTATTCGTCGGCATACCTTCAAGAAAGCGTCCAATGAGCACCGTTAAGCAACTCACGCCCCTCCATGGGCGGCATCACGAATGGACTCTGCTTCTGCTGTTGGCGCTGGCCTACGGCACAACCAGTTTTGACCGCTGGCTGCTCCCGACCCTGTTCCCGGTGATGAGTGCGGACCTGGGGCTGGACGTTGGCGACCTGGGCAACATTTCCGCTGCCTTTGGGATCGTCTTTGGAGTGTTTGCACTCATCGCAGGGACGGCCTCCGACAGGTGGGGTCGGCGTCGAATCATGATTCCCGCCCTCCTGATCTTCAGCGCCTGCAGCGCACTTACCGGCGTCTTCACCGGTTTGATCGTCATCATGGCTGTCCGTGTGATCCTGGGAATGGCCGAGGGCGCCTTCGTGCCCGCCCTCTATTCCGCCACTGTGGAGGCCTCACACCCCCGGCGGCGCGGTCTCAATATGGGGCTGTTGATTAGTGCCTTTCCGCTGTTTGGCTTGGGTATTGGACCCATCATTGCAACGCAACTGCTCACGGTCGTGCCTAGCTGGCACTGGGTCTTTTTCCTCTCTGCCGTCCCCGGCCTGCTGTTTGCGCTCCTGCTTGCCAAGCGCCAAAAGGACGTCCCGAACTACCCTATGCAGGCCACGGACGCGGGGCCAAAGGCCACCGCTCGAGAAGCCTTTCAGTTCAGCTCCCTGCTCCGTGTCCTCCGTCGGAGAAACATGGCGATCGCCGTCGCGTCGACCATCCTGGCCTTGGCAGCCATGTTTGTCCTGGGAGGGTTGATCCCTTCCTACCTGACGAGCGTGGTGGGCGTCTCGGTGACCGACATGGGACTCATTGCCTCTGCCATCGGCTTCGGCGGTTTCGCCGGGCAGGTCGCCTTGGCCGGGCTGTCCGACCTCTGGGGACGCCGGCTCATGCTGGTCGTGGAGGGCATCGGCGCTGCCGTATGCCTTTTGTTCATCACACAGGTGGGTAATTCCCCGGCAGCATTGTTCGCAATCCTCTTTGGCGCAGCGTTTTTCTGCTTCGCCATACTGAGCCTGGTCGGCGGCCCCATCGTCGCGGAGGCAGCCCCCCGTGGCTTCCTCGGGACCTCGAACGGCCTGGTGGTCGGCGCAGGCGAAATCATCGGCAGCGGTATCGCAGCTGCGCTCATTGGCAACTTCGTGGCATCGGCAGGCCTTGCAACCGCCCCGCTCATCGCCGCCCTCTGCGTGGGCGCCATCGCCCTCCTCGGGCTGTTGCTCATCGAGACCGCTCCCCGGATCACCGAACGACGAAGGGGCAGCGCCCGCTCCACCGTTCCCAGCATGTCAGGAGAGACACTGTGAGGATTCCCCTCGTGAACCCAGTCGGTCAGGAAGCCCACCAGCAGTTGCTGGACCGAAACGTCCTTATCACCGGAGCGGCTAGTGGGTTGGGCCTGGCCATGGTTCAACAAGCGTTCGCGGCCGGCGCGCGGGTCACCGCACTGGACATCAATGCACGGGCTCTCGATGAGGCCTTGGCCCCTTTCGCAGGAGACCGCCTCATCCGCAGGGTCGTTGACGTCACCGATGAAGCGGACGTCAGTGTCGCAGTCCAGGAGTCGATGGAGGCGTTCGGTTCCCTCGACGCCTGCCTCAACAATGCCGGCATTGGTGCTCCTCTGGTGGGCATCACCGAGCTTGCCGTCCACGACTTCGCACGCATCATGCAGGTCAATGCCCAAGGATCGTTCATCATCCTCAAGCACGTCATGAGCCATATGCGGCAGGCGGGCCATGGAGCCGTCGTCAACACCGGCTCAATCCTAGGCAGTCGGGGAGTGCCCAACTACGCCGCCTACTGCGCATCAAAGGCCGCCATCCATGCCCTGACAAAGGTGGCGGCGCTTGAAGGAGCCCACTATGGAGTGCGGGTGAATGCCATTGCCCCTGGCCTGATCGACACTCCAATGAATGATGCCTTCCACGCTGCCGTCTCTCCGTCGGACCCGGCACGGGCCCAGGCTGCCCTTGAGGGAAAGATTCCGCTCTCCCGCTATGCCGGACCGACTGAAGTAGCCAACGCAGCGCTGTTCCTCCTCAGTGATGCCGCCGCCTACATCACGGGAGAAATCCTGGATGTCGATGGCGGTCTCAGCACCAGCTTCTAGCCCCTACCCCCCTCTATTTAGGAGACCGACTCATGACTGACCGCGCGACGATGGAGAACGAGGCAACCGTCGCCTCCCTGATCACTCTCAAGCGACCGAAGGGGCTGACAAGGGAGCAGTTCGACTCCTACTGGGCCAACGTCCACGCCCCGATCATGGCTCGTATGCCGGGAATTTGGGCCTACACCCTGCACCATGTGGAAGCGGTGCAGCTGCCCTACTGGCGGCTCCCCCTCAGCATCCAGCGCTTGGCGCCCGAGGACTACGCTCTTGAAGGCGTCGCGGAACTGCTATATCTCGATCAGGACGAGGCCATGGAAGCCTACCGGCTCAGTGACGGACCTGGCGGATACACCCACACCGACGCTCAGAACGCCTTCTGGGTGGGCCTGTTCTATCAGTCCAACAAGGGCTCCCGCACGCTCAAGGACAACACGGACGGTCGGGAACCGGCGGAGACTGTGCTGCTGGCTTTCCAATACAAGGATTCCGTCGAGCGTTCGCAGGGCCATGAATGGGTTCGGCGTTTTGCCGACCGTGCCGCCGCTGCGGAAGAGTCGGTGCGGGTCCGCCGGCACACCTTCGAACCGTACGACAACGACGCGTTGGACCCGGGCCTGCCGGTCGGCATGCGGCACACGGTTTTCCCGGATGAGGCGCTGGATGCCGTGGTGGAAATCGCAGCATCAGACCGATCCGCCCTCTCCAGGGTCCTGGACCTGCTGCCAGTGAACGAGGAGGACCTTCAGGTGTTGGCCTCCGCCCACGCCTACCGGCGCCGTGAGCGCAATGACATGGTGCAGGGAGGACAGATCACCCGGGCGGGCGTCCGAACCCCAGCCGTTGCCCGGCTGATCGACACGCTGGGCGCGGTCAGCCAGGACCACCCGGGCTTGCATGACCTGATGCTCACTGGCATCCCCGCCGACACCACGGCGGCATCCAAGCGCTGATCCATCCATTCACGCCGTTCCAGCTTGTCGGCGTAAGTGATTCAGCGAAGCCTTGGCGATCCCGCAGGATCGCCGTGCGGCCCGCGCACCCTACGGGGTGGGCGGGCCGCTTTGCGTGGGACTACTGGGGATCGAAGCGCCGGGAACTCCATGAGCAATTGACATACGAGCGTTCGTTCGTTTGAATCAAGTCCATCAAATGTGATGCGGATCATGTGCAAGCGATTCTCGCCCTCGATCCCACGTCCGAAGGAAGGAAGTTCGCCTTGGCTATGAAATCTACGAGGTCGGTATTGCGACTGGCTGCAGCGGTTGTCGCGGCGGGCGCCCTGGCGTTGTCCGCGTCCGCCTGCGGTTCGTCCAGCGGAGCCGCGGAGGCCGGAACCTATAAGGTCGGCGTGCTGGTGGGCCTGACCGGTGCCTACGCCGCCCTGGGGGAGCCGGAGAAGAAGGCCATTGAGCTCTACTTCGACAAGGTCAACGCCGACGGGGGCATCGACGGCAAGAAGGTCGAACTCGTCGTACTTGACAGCGCTACCGATGAGGCCACCTCAGTCAACCAGCTGCGCAAGCTGGCCACCCAGGAGCAGGTCGTCGCGGTCCTTGGTCCCAGTTCCACGGGCGAGTCGGTCGCCATCAGGTCCTTTGCCAACTCGCTGAAGGTTCCCGTGATCGCGCTGGCTTCCGGGGACAACATCATCCAGCCTGCCGATGAGGCAAAGTACATGTTCAAGCAGTACACAGGGACGACGCTGTCCTTGGAAGGGCAGTTCGCCTACGCGAAGGAACAGGGGTGGAGCAAGATCGCTCTGCTGGCAACCAATGACGGCTATGGGCAGGCTGCCACCAGCATCGCCCCGGAAGTGGCTAAGAAGTTTGGCATCGAACTGGTGGCCAGCGAGGTGTTCAATGCCACCGCCACGGACGTGACCGCGCAGCTGTCCAAGATCAAGCCGGCGAACGCCGATTCGTTGCTGGTCTGGGCGTCAAACCCTGCCAACGCCATTGTTGCGAAGAGCGCTGCGGCCATGAACTTCGCCCCTACGCTGTTCAATTCCCCGGGCGCCGGCTCTCCCGTGTATGTCGAAAGTGGCGGCGCCGCCACCAACGAGACCCTGCTCCAGGGGTCGAAGGTGCTTGCCGCTGACACGCTGGACGCGACAGATCCCCAGTATGAGGTGACGAAGAACCTGGTCGACCAGTATCAGGAGGCGTACTCGGAGATGCCGGGCCAGTATGCGGCCAATGGCTGGGATGGGGCGATTCTGCTGGAGAACGCCCTTGAGACCGCCGCGCCGGATCCCTCCAACGTGCAGGCCGCTAGGGAGGGAATCCGCGATGCCCTAGAGGGCTCCACGGACAAGATCGTGGGCGTCAATGCGATCTACTCGTTCTCGCCGGAAGTGCATGGTCCGTCCGACTTGGTCGGCCTGACCGTCCTGCGGGTCAAGGAAGGCGAGTTCCATGTCGAAAAGTCCTACTGAGCATCCCCTGCGAGAACCGGGTTTGGATCCCCTCGGAAGGGGTCTCACCTCCGCCGACTTTGACGCGGTCAGGAACCTGAAGAGCGATTACTTCCGGCATCTGGATGCAAAGCGCTGGGCGCGGCTCAGGTCACTTTTCGCGGACGACTCGACCTTCGACGGATTTCCCTTTGCGGCGAACGACGCCGATGGATTTGTTGCGGGCGTATCGGCGTTCCTGTGCGACGTCGAATCGGTGCATCAGGGTTTCATGCCGCGGCTGGTCGCGACGGGGGACCACTCGATCAGGGGCGTCTGGTCGATGCACGACTACCTGGTCTGGCCGCGCGACAGCCGGGAGTATCGGGGCGCCAAAATCCCAGGCCTTCACGGAATCCGCGGTTACGGACTCTACGAGGAGGAATACCGCCGTGTCGGCGAGGCTTGGCGCATCTCTCGGATGCGACTCGTGCGGACGAGGGTCGAACTTCTGGTGAGCGAGCCTATGTTCCTTCCTGTTCGGCAGTTTGGCCTCCCCGATCCGGACTGGCTCCAGGAGGGTTGAGCCCGCTGCCGCCCGGGTCGCGGCAGCGGAAGGGGCGCGGCGGGTCCTCCCGCTGCCGGGCGGAAACGGTTGACGTGATCCAGGTCATAACCTAGGGTCATTGTCGAACGAGCGCTTGTTCGTATAAGTCTCGTCTCTCTCGCGGCCCAAGTAAGTCATCAGTTTTCAATGAAGGGATTGTCATGGACGTTGGATTGCAGCTGGTGCTCTCCGCCTTAGCAGTGGGCGCCATCTATGGCTCCATGGGAATCGGCTACGTGGTGATCCACCGAATGACCGGAATGGTCAACTTCGCCCAGGGCGACATCGCCGTGGCCGGCGCCTTCGGAGCCGTCGTCGCCTCGGCGGTGATGCCCCCGCTGGCCGCCATCGCCGTCGGCGCTGTCACCGGTGCCGTTGCGAGCGTCCTCATGTACCACTTCGCGATCTTCCCGCTCCGTAAGCAGGGACTGCTGGTCCAGACGATCGTGACGCTGGGCGTTGGCATCGTCATCCGCTCCATCCTCCAGCTGATCTTCGGCACCGGACCGCGCCAGTTCGCACCGATCACCTCCGGTGAACCGGTCAGC
The DNA here is from genome assembly GCF_039540195.1 of Arthrobacter ginkgonis. Lineage (NCBI taxonomy): Bacteria > Bacillati > Actinomycetota > Actinomycetes > Micrococcales > Micrococcaceae > Arthrobacter > Arthrobacter ginkgonis. The sequence continues at coordinate 37,128 of NZ_BAABEO010000036.1, forward strand.
GTCCTCGGGGCCGCCCTGCCGCAACAAGCCCTATGGGTCATCGGCATCACGGTCGTGGCCTTTATCGCACTCGTGCTGTTCTTCGACCGCACCCTGACCGGCAAGGCGCTCAGTGCCTGCGCCGTCAACAACTACGCCGCCGGCGTCGTGGGCATCAATCTCACCGTAATGGCAACCATCGCCTTCGCCGTCTCCGGCGCGGTCGCCGGGGGAGTGCTCGCCACCCAGGTCCCGACGTCGTTCATCACCGTCGGGGCGGGGTTCACACTGGGCCTCAAGGGCTTCATCGCCGCCATCCTGGGCGGCTTCGACAAGCTTGGCCTGACCCTTGCCGGCGGATTCCTCATCGCACTGGTGGAGAACGTCGCCGCCCGCGGTATCTCGACGGCCCACGCCGAGACCATCGTCTTCGCGCTGCTCATCGCCGTGCTCGTCCTGCGCCCCCAGGGCCTGACCCGAAAGGTGGTGGCCGACCGTGTCTAGGTTTGCCAAGACCCCGAGTGCTGAAACGACCGGACCCGCCCAGCGCGCAGCCGACAGGGCCCGCCCCCGAGCCCACGGACTCGGATGGCGCCATGGAGCAGGTGCCCTCATCTGGATCCTGGCCGTGATCGCGGCCGGACTCTGCCTGGCCCCCTACTGGCAGGGGATCGGCGCCAGCGTGGGCCTGATGGCACTGCTGGCTCTGGGCATGATCCTGGTGACCGGATATGCCGGACAGTTCTCTCTGGCGGTCGGCGCCTTCTACGGAATCGGGGCCTATGGCAGCGCCCTCCTGACTATGAACTTCGGCTGGGCCGGCCTCCTGGCCATCGTGGCCAGCGCCGCGGTCGCCGCGGTGGCCGCCTACCTTCTAGGCAGGCCGATCTTTCGCCTGCGTGGACACTTCCTGGCCATGGCCACCCTCGCGCTGAGCGAGGTGTTCTTCCTGCTCGTCAACAACCTGGAAATTACCGGCGGCTCGTCCGGGCTTCCGCTGTCCGCCTTGAACGTTTTCGGGGTCGACCTCTTCGACACCGGCCAGCACTTCATCCTGAACTGGCTGATCGTCGGCCTGGTCCTCTGGGGCTGCCTCCGGCTCGCCGTGGGCCGCGAAGGCCGCGCACTGAAGGCCATCCGTGGCCACGAGGCTGCCGCCGCCTCCGCCGGGATCGACATCGGCTCGTCCAAGACCCGGGTCTTCATCGCCTCGGCCGTGATCAGCAGCTTGGCCGGATCCCTCTACGCGCACCAGGTCATGTACGTGAACCCGCCGCCCTTCGGCGTCGTGACGGCGATCGACGTCCTGGTGATCGCCGTGCTAGGCGGTATGCGGTCGCCGTGGGGGGCGATCATCGGCGCCGTTGTCCTGGAGTTCCTCCACCAGGGCATCGAGGGCGTGCTCACCCAGTTGCTCGGTTCGGCCGCGGTCGGTGCTGGCCAGACGCTCGTCCTGGGCTTCCTGCTCGTCGTGATCCTCATTCTCCGCCCCGACGGCATCGTCGGGGTCGTCGAGGCCGCCGCCCGGCGGCTGCGCCGGAACGGCCGGCCCACCGAACTGGGGGCCCCGCCAGAGGCCGAAGCGGAGTATGTCACGATGACCCAGGCCCGCGCCCGGGACGACGCCGAGCGGGCCGAGCAAGGACACGAAGCCGGGGGCGTCGTGCTCTCCGCCCGCGGACTGGTCAAGCGCTTCGGCGGCGTGACGGCGGTCAACGACATCACCCTGGACATCCACGCGGGCGAGGTCCTGGCGGTCATCGGCCCCAACGGCGCCGGCAAGTCCACTCTGGTGAACCTGCTCTCGGGCAACCTGCTGCCCACGGCCGGGGCGGTGTCCATCGAAAACGAGGACTTCACCGGAAAACCCGCCCACGTGGTCGCCCGGCACGGCCTCAGCCGCTCGTTCCAGACCCCTTGCCTGTTCGAGGGCATGGACGTCCTGTCCACCGTCAAGGTCGGAGCGCACCTGCGCGGCCGCGTGGGAATGCTCCGTTCCTCGGTCCCGACCCGGGGGGCCTTGCGCGAGGAACGCGAGCTCGACCGGCTGGCCCATGCGGTGCTGGAGCGCCTGAGCCTGGGCCATTTGGCCGCCGAGGACGCAAAAAACCTCTCGCTGGGTCAGCAGAAGAAGATCGAGATCGCCCGGGCCCTGGTCGCGAACCCTAAGGTGTTGCTGCTCGACGAGCCGTGCGCGGGTCTGAACAAGGCGGAGAAGAAGTCGCTGCTGGTCCTGCTGCGCCAGCTCGGCCGGGAAGGCATTGCCGTCCTGGTGATCGAACACGACATGGAGTTCGTCATGGCCGCCGCCGACCGGGTCCACGTCGTCAACTTCGGCGCCACCCTCAAGGTGGGCGCGCCCGCCGAGGTCCAAGCCGACCAGTCCGTGATCGACGCCTATCTGGGCGTCCCTGCTAGCGAAACGACCCAACGCGCCCAGGCTCCGACCGCGGTCCAGGCCCTTGAAACGGAGGCTGTGCGATGAGCCGGATGCTGGAAGTGGCCAACCTCGACTACTCCTACGGGCGCGCACAGGTGCTCTTCGACGTCTCCTTCGACGCCGACGAGGGAGAGATCGTCACCATCATCGGCCCAAATGGTGCCGGCAAGAGCACCCTGCTCAACGTCGTAGCCCGTTCCCACAGGCTGCGGCGCGGCACCATCAGGATTGGGGGCCAGGCGACGGACAGGCTCTCGCAGGCCGGCGTTGTGAAGATCGGCTGCGTGCTGGTTCCCGAGGGCCGCCAGGTCTTCTCGTCCCTGACGGTCCGGGACAACCTGGTGCTCGGCGGCTACGTGACCCGGCGCGACGGCGCCGCCAAGGCCACTGTCGAGCGCGTCTTCGACATCTTTCCCCGCCTTGCGGAGCGGTCGGACCAGTTGGCAGGAACACTGAGTGGCGGCGAGCAGCAGATGCTGGCCATCGGGCGGGCCATGCTGAGCCGGCCTAAGGTCATGCTGCTGGACGAGCCCAGTCTCGGCCTCGCGCCGCAGATGACCGCGCGGATCATGGACGTTCTCGGCGAGCTGCGCCGCGAATCCGGGCTCACGATCGTCCTTGTCGAGCAGAATGCGCACGCGGCCCTGGGCCTGGCCGACCGCGGCTACCTCATGAGCGGCGGGAGGATGCTGGCCTCCGGCACTTCGGCGGAGCTGAAGGCAGACAAGATAGTCCAGCAGGTCTATCTTGGCGCCTCCGCGGAACCGGAACCCGAGAGAGCTAGCCCCGGCACCGCCATTTCGGCCACCCCGTAGCGGTTCAACCACCGGCAGAGCCGGCTCCTTCGCGCCACGCACGGACGCGGAGAAGCCGGCTCTGCGGCGTGTGGCGCAGGAGGTGCCCTGGTGGCGGCTGCGCGTGCCGGGCCAAGCTTCCGGTTTCCCCTCGCGCCGGCCCGCCGCCTGAAGCAGTCCCTTGCACCATGATCCGCGTCATACTAAGCTTTCGAACGAACGCTTGTTCGTAACGTGTTGATGTCAGTTTGGACGGCCAATCCGCCGTCCCAACGTCCGATTGAGGAGTGAGTAGTGCGAACAGTTGGCGAGGGGACGAAACCCGACCACCGCGGCACGGAAGAAACCCACATCATGTGCAGGGGGCGGGCGGCATGAGGCTGGCAACGGTCCGCGTCGACGGCGGGACAGCGGCGGCGGTGGAGATGGAGGGACAGCTGATGCTGCTGCCGTTCGAGGACGTCGGGGAGTGGCTGCGCGCCGGCTCGCCGGAACCGGGGCTGTACGACGGCAGCGACCGGCTTCCGCTCGAGGATGCGGACTTCGCGCCCCTGGTCACCGCCCCGGGAAAGATCGTGTGCGTGGGTCTGAACTACCGCGAGCACATCTTGGAGATGGGGCGCGAATTGCCCACCCACCCGACGCTCTTCGCCAAGTTCGCCGACGCCCTCGTCGGGGCCAACGACTCGATTGTGCTGCCGCCGGGATCCGATGCCGTCGACTGGGAGGCCGAACTCGCCGTCGTCATCGGACGCACGGTGCGCCGGGCCACGGAGGAGGAGGCCTCCGCCGCTATCGCCGGCTTCACCGTCGCCAACGACATTTCCGCCCGCGACTTCCAGCGCCGAACGCCCGAGTGGCTGCAGGGCAAGACGTTCGATGCAACCACGCCGCTGGGCCCGTTCCTGCTCACTGCGGACCAGGCCGGCACCGCCCCGGACCTGCTGCTCGAATGCGCCGTCGACGGCGCCACCAAGCAGAAGTCCGGCACCGCCGACCTGGTCTTCGGCCCCGTGGACCTCATCCGCTACATCTCAGCCATTACCACCCTGCACCCGGGCGACGTCATCCTCACCGGAACCCCGGGTGGGGTCGGCGACGGGCGGGACCCGAAGGAATTCCTGGGTGACGGCAGCACCGTCACCACCTCCATCTCCGGCATCGGCGCATGCCGCAACACCTGCACCGTGCGCTGAGCGTCGGCGCCTAGCACGAAGGACACCCATGTTCACTAAGATCCTCATTGCCAACCGCGGCGAAATCGCCGTGCGCGTGGCCCGCAGCTGCCGTTCCCTGGGCATCGAGTCCGTGGCGGTCCATTCCAGCGCCGACGCCGGATCCCTGCACGTGCGCGTCGCCGACGCCGCGGTTGACCTGGGGGAGGGGCCGGCCAGCGAGAACTACCTGAACATCGGGAAGATCATCGCCGCGGCCGTGGAGTCCGGCGCCCAGGCTATCCACCCGGGCTACGGCTTCCTCTCGGAAAACGCCGCCTTCGCCGAAGCCGTGGCCGCTGCCGGGCTGGCGTTCATCGGTCCCTCGGCCCATGCCATAACCACGATGGGCGGCAAGGTCGCCGCCCGCGAGGTCGCCGTGAACGCTCAAGTGCCGCTGGCTCCGGGGTCCAACGGGGCCATCGCCAGCGCTGCCGTGGTTGAGGCCTTCGGGGCCGAACACGGCTACCCGGTGCTGGTGAAGGCCTCCGCCGGCGGCGGCGGACGCGGCATGCGCCGCATCGATTCGGCCGACCAGGCGCAGGAGGCCTTCGACGCCGCGGTGCGCGAGGCGACCGCGGCCTTCGGCAACGGCGAGGTCTACCTCGAGCGGTATCTCACCCACGCCCGCCACGTCGAGGTGCAGGTCTTCGCCGACTCCCACGGCAACACCGTCTACGTCGGCGACCGCGACTGCTCGGTCCAGCGCCGCCACCAGAAGCTCGTGGAGGAGTCCCCGGCACCCGGGTTGTCCGACGCGCTGCGCCGGTCCATGGGCGAATCCGCCGTCCGCCTCGCCCGCGAGGTCGGCTACGTCGGTGCCGGAACCGTCGAGTTCCTCGTCGAGGACGAGAAGTTCTACTTCCTGGAGATGAACACGCGCATCCAGGTGGAGCACCCGGTCACGGAAATGGTCCACGGGGTGGACCTCATCGCGGAGCAGATCCGCGTCGCCGCGGGAGAGAGGCTCTCCATCCTGGACAACCTGGCTCCCAAGGGCGCGGCCATCGAGGCCCGCATCAACGCCGAGGACGTCGCCGAGGGGAAGTTCCTCCCGGCGCCGGGCCCGGTGGACGTGCTCGAGGCGCCTGAAGGCGAGGGCTTGCGGTTCGACGGCGGCTACGTCTCCGGAGACATCGTGCTTCCGTACTACGACAGCCTCATCGGCAAGCTCATCGCCTACGGCCCGGACCGGGAGACCGCCATCGAGCGGTTGCTGGACGGGCTGGACCGACTCAAGATCGAGGGTGTCCCGACCACCGCCCCGGCCGCCAAAACCATCGTGTCCCACCCGGATTTCCGCCAGGTGCGCTTCAGCACCCTGTGGCTGGAGGAAACCGTCGACTTCACCGAGGAAGAACCCGCGGACCGCTCCACCGTGGAGGTGGGGGGACGCTTCTATATCATCCCCACGTTTAGCGACTACGGCACCGGCGCAGGGTACGGCGCAGCGGCGCCGGCGGCACCGGCGGCGGACACCGCAAGCGCCGCCGGCGGCCGTACACGGCAGGCACGGGCCAAGCGCGAGGCCGTCAGCGACGGCACCGTCAAGGCGCCGATGCAGGGCACCATCGTGAAAATCAACGTTGCTCCCGGCCAGCGGGTGGAGAAGGGCGAGGTGCTCTTCGTCCTGGAAGCCATGAAGATGGAGAACCCCATCCCCGCCCCCGTCTCCGGGGTTGTCGGCGACATTGACGCCACCATCGGCCACTCCCTGGCCGCCGGCACCCTGCTCACCAAGATCACCGAGGAGGCCGCGGCATGAAACCCTACCGCTCGCTGCTGTTCGTTCCCGGCCACAAGCGGGACTGGATCGACAAGGCCCTCGCCTCCGACGCCGACGCCGTCATCATCGACCTCGAGGACTCCGTTCCGCCGCAGGAGAAGGAACTGGCTCGGGCCAACGCCCGCGACGCGCTGGAGGCCCACGATGGCACCAAGGGCATCCTCATCCGCCCCAACGCCCTAGACACCGCGTTCTTCGGCCGCGACGTCGCCGAGGTGACGCACCGGAACCTCACCGCGTTCCTGCTGCCCAAGCTCTTCTCCCGGGATGACGTGGTCCGCTTCGACGCCCTGGTCACCGCGGCCGAATTGGACCACGGCCTCGACCGCGGAACCGTGGAACTGGTCCCCTCGCTGGAGACAGCCGCGTCCATCAGCAAGGTCGACGAGATCCTCGCCGGCCCCCGCGTGGGCGGCGTGATGGCAGCGGCGGCCAAGGACGCCGATGTCTCCCGCGAGGTGGGCTTCCGCTGGACCGCCGAAGGCCTGGAAACCCTCTACCTGCGCAGCAAGGTGGTCGTCGCGGCCCGGGCCGCCGGGATTCGCACCATCGTGCTGGGCCTGTGGCAGGAGGTCCGGAACCTGGAGGGCATGCGCCGCTTCGCGCAGGACAACAGCGGACTCGGCTACACGGGCCAGGTGCTGATCCACCCGTCCCACGCCCCCGTCGCCAACGAGGAATACGGGCTCACCGAGACGCTGCGCGACTACTACGCCGGACTCATCGAGGCCTTCGAAGACGGCCAGCGCAACGGTCACGGGGCGGTGTCCTACCGCGGCGACCACATCGATCTGGCCCACGCCAACCACGCCCGCGAGGCGCTGGCGCTGGCCCGCAACTGACAGCACCACCGAAAGGAGGCCGACCATGGCCGGCATGTACTACGAGGACTTCACCATCGGCGAGGTCATCAAGCACGAAGTGACCCGCACAGTCACCGAAACCGACAACCTGCTCATTACGACGCTCACCATGAACGTCCAGCCCCTGCACCTGGACGCGGAGTTTGCCAAGGACAGCATCTTCGGGCGGCAGATCGTCAACAGCATCTTCACCCTCGGCGTCGTCACGGGCATCCCGGTGCAGGAGACCACCTTGGGCACCACGCTCGGCAACCTGGGCTTCCGCGAGATCGAGTTCCCGAAGCCGGTCTTTTTCGGCGACACCCTGCGGGTGGAGACCGAGGCGCTGGACAAGCGCGAGTCGAAGTCCCGCCCGGACACCGGGATCGTGGGCATCGAGCACCGCGGCTACAACCAGAACAACGAACTCGTCTGCGTGGTGCGCCGCACAGCCCTGATGAAGCGACACGCGGCAGCCGCGGTCGCCGCGACGACGTCCCATTAGGACACACGGCACCAGCCTTCGCTTAAAAACGGGCCGGCCATACCATGTTCGGAACGCCCCGGAAGGGGCCGCCCCCCGTGGACGGGCCGGACGGATCCACCACCAGACGATATACAGGAGCAAACGTGTTCACACTTGCTGACTTTGTCCGGCTCAACGCCCGCCGGAATCCACAGGGAACGGCACTCGTCGACGAAAAGGGCCGCCTCACCCACGGTGAACTGTCCGAACGGGCGGAGTCGTTGGCCCGGGGCCTCCAGTCCCTGGGGGTGAAGCCGGGCGAACGGATCGGAGTCCTCAGCGCGAACAGCAATTTCGCGATCGAGACCCTTCTGGGGATCTCCTTGGTGGGCGGCGTATACACCGCCTACAACTGGCGGTGGGCGGCCCAGGAGCTTGCCGCCGGTGTCAGCCTGACGAAACCGGCGGTCATCCTGGTGGAAGACGAGTTCAGGCAGCTGCTTGAAGCCGCCTCGGCGAGTTGGACGGTCGACAGCGAGCCCGAATGCTTCACCGAAGGACCAAAGTACGAGCAGCTCCTGCACTCAGGTGCCCCTGTCGAGGTGCGCATCGCCCCCAAGGATCCCCTGCTGATCCTGTTCACCGGCGGGACGACGGGCCGTTCGAAGGGCGTGGTGCTCTCACACCACGGATCGATCAACAACGCCATCAACGAACTGGTGGACTGTGGCCTGGGCCAGGCCCCGGACAACGTCGGCTGCAGCATCACCCCGGTCTTCCATTCCGCCGCGCTGCTGTGCGTGGTGCTCCCGCATTACGTCACCGGCGGAACCAACGTCATGATGCGCAAGTTCTCGGAAGAGGAATTCGCCCGGGTCGTTGAAACGGAAGGCGTCAACTCGACGTTCATCATCCCGAACATGATCCGCCGGCTGCTCAACGCCGGAATCTTCGACCGTCCAGGGGTCCAGCAGCATCTGAAGCAGCTCCATAGCGGAGGCGGCCTGCTCCGGATGCCGGACAAGAAGGCCGTGCTGGAGAAGGTGGCGGGCTTGAGGATGTTCTTCCGGTACGGGCTGACCGAGGCCGGGCCGATGGTCTCCCGGCTGCTCCCCGAGGACATCCTGAAGCCCGAACTCGACGGCTCCATCGGGAAGGAATACACGTTCGTCGAGGCCCGGATCCTTGACCCGTTCGGAGTGGAGCTTCCTCCGAACGAATTGGGCGAAATCTGTGTGCGTGGCCCCGGCGTAATGCTCGGTTATTTCGACCAGCCTGAGGCCACAGCGGACGCGATCCGAGACGGCTGGCTGCACACCGGCGATCTGGGAGTCCGCGACGACGACGGGTACCTGTTCTTCCGGGACCGGTCCAAGGACATGATCAAGACCGGCGGCGAAAACGTCTACGCCGCGGAGATCGAGCAGCTCCTGTATGCCCATCCGGCGGTCATGGAGTGCGGGGTGTTGGGGGTTCCCAGCACCGAATGGGACGAGGAGGTCCGTGTCGTCGTGGCCTTCCGGACGGGCCAGAGTGCCACCGAGGACGAACTGCGCGCCTACCTCCGCGACCACCTCGCCGGCTACAAGATCCCCAAGGTGTTCAAGTTCGTGGAGCACGGCGTCATGCCCGTCAACCCGAGCGGAAAAATCGTGAAGGGGAAGCTCCGCGCGGTCGCGGGCTGGTGAGCCAACAGTCTCCTTGCACAATAAAGGGGCCCCGTCCCAGGATTCGGTTCGGTACCGATCTCCCCAGGACGGGGCCCCTTCCGTTTGGCGTGTCAGATCCGCGCTGCCGACCGCCGGAACTTGGCTTTGTGATACGGATTCGGCCACGCCACGTCGGCCTCGAGCTGGTGCGCCGCCCACAGCGGCCAGTGGGGGTTCCGAAGCAGTTCGCGTCCCAGCATGATCACGTCGGCCGACTGGTCCACGAGGATCTGTTCGGCCTGGCGCGGGTCCGTGATCAATCCGACGGCGGCCGTGGCCATTCCCGCCGCCCGCTTGACCTGGCGGGCAAAGGGGACCTGATAGCCGGGACCGATCCTGATGTCCTGCTCGGTGGACAGGCCAGCCGTGGAGATGTCGGCCAGATCCGCGCCCTCACGGCGGACCCACTGCGCCGACTGCACCGTGTCTTCCACGCTCCATCCGCCCTCGATCCAGTCGGTGGCCGAGAATCGCACCAGAACGGGAATCTCGGGTCCGACGGCTTCACGGACAGCCTTGACGATGTCAAGCAGGAACTTGCACCGCCCCTCCAGGGAACCCCCGTACGCATCGTCGCGGCGGTTGGTCAGAGGGGACAGGAACTCGTGGATGAGGTAACCGTGTGCGGCATGGATTTCGATCACCTCGAATCCGGCGAGACCGACAGCACGGGAGGCGGCGAACGCAAACGATTCGACCAGTTCCTGCACCTCGGCTGCGGTCAATTCGCGGGGCACGGGCTTATCGCCGTCAGGGTACGCGATGGGCGAAGGGGCCACGGGTTCCCACCCGCCGTCGGCGGGGCCTACGTACGAGTTGCCGGACCACGTATTTGTCACCGACGCCTTGCGTCCCGCGTGGGCCAGCTGAATCGCCGGTTGGGCCCCCTGAGCGCGGATGAAATCGGTGATCCTGCGGTAGGTGACAGCCTGTTCGTCGGTCCAGATGCCTGCGTCGGCCTGGGAAATCCGGCCTTCCGGATGGACGGCGGTTGCTTCCGTCATCACCAGTCCAGCGCCACCCCGCGCCATGGCCCCGTAGTGGACCAGGTGCCAGTCGGTCGGCATGCCTTCCTCTGACGAGTATTGGCACATGGCCGCCACCCACACGCGATTCTTGAAGCTTGTCCGCCGTAGCGTGAGCGGGCTGAACAACAGGGTCATGTGATTCCTCATTTCTTTAGCTGGCTGTGAGTGGACGGCGGCGTGCGTCACTCGGAGATCCGGATGAAGGGTGACCGATCGCTCAGCGTCCGGGCACTCCACTGGGCGACATCGGGCCAGCCCCGCTTGCCGCGCTCGACCAGGTCCACGCACATGTCGACGACCTCCTGCGGCTGCTCGAACCAGTACATGGCGGTCATGTCGTAGGGGTAGGAGATAAGCCGTGCGGGAGCGTCAACGCCCACCAGCCTGCGGGCGTCCAGCGTCCCGAAGGTGTGGCTGTGCCAGCGCAGGTGCTCCTCGTACCATGCGGAAAAACCGGGCATCAGGTCCTCCGGGACCTTCCAGCTGACTTGAAACATAGCTGCATGGGCAGGGAAAGCACCGTTTCCCGACGGAGAGGGGCCGTATCGGTCGACCTGTTTGAGGAGGCGTCCGCGGACGTCCCACGACGCGCCTTTGCCCGTTGCCGAATGGGCCAGATGCTCACATACCAGCCGTTCGGCGCGTTCGGCCATGCGCCGCTCGCTAAAGGTCATCACGGTCACGTGGCTTCCGAAGATGCTGAGCTTGCTTTCGGGGACTCCTTCCGCGGGTGTTCCGTAGTCGATCTTCTGGTCGGCGGCCAGCCCTGCGGCGAGCCGTTCCGTCAGGCTGGTCCAAGACAAATCGGCGTGCGGACGATTCAGCCGCTGATCAAGCCGGCGGCCGAAAAGGAGATAGAAGTACATGGTTTGTTGCCTTCTTCCTAACAAGCGTTCGTTTGTTCTACGGTACAGGTGCGCTTGTGTGGGCTGTCAACAGAAATTCGATCAGTAAGGGGGAAGCTAATTGGCCCCGCGGTCGGTGCAAGGTTCGGAGCGGAACGATTTCACGTACTCACGGGGGGAAAGGCCGGTGGAGGCCTTGAACTTCTTGCTGAACAACGAGTAGTCGCAGTAACCCCACGCTGAAGCGACCTGACCCAAGCCGCCGGGGCGCGTTCCGACCGCGCGGAGATCCTCCCGGATGCCTTCCAGCCGCTTCTGCCAGATGAAATCGGGCAGTGAAGTGTCGAAGTCCTTGAAGGCCCGGTAGACCGTGCTTTCAGACAGGTGCAGGTCGGCCACTATGCGGGCGACGTTCAGGGAGGGGTCTCGGAGATTGCGCATGACGTAATGGACGATTTGTGCGCGTGTTTGGTGCGTCCGGGGCATGTCGGTGTTGTCCGCGACGAGGGCGCGCAGAGTGGCGACCGCGACATGTTCCAGGGCGGAGGCGATGGCGTCGAGTTCGTGGGCCAACCCTCGGGGCCGGTCCGTGGCCAACTGGTCCACCATGCGCAGCAGCAAGGCGTTTGAGCTGCGGGACGCGTCGAGCGTTATGGCGGTAAGCCGATCGAACGCCGGCACTTGGTGAAAGAACCGGTCCCGAGGGAACGAGATGACTACTTGGCTGAATTCCTGGGACGCCTCGATCTCGTATGGGCGTGATGTGTCAAAGAAGGTGAATTCGCCGGCTCTGATGACGGCGGTCCGGTTGGCTTGCTGCACCGCGGCCACGCCGGCGGATTGGAACCCGGCCAGGACGAGCTCCGGGCTGGACTCCCGGATCTGCCTAGCTCCACGACGCACGTGCACTCCGCTGGCCTGTAGGGAGGAGATTTGCAGGTCGCCGCAGGGGGCGGTTGCGATTTCCGCACGGAATCCGCCCGCATGCTGGCGCAGTGGGGAGGGTTCCAAGGGGACGAAATGTTGGCTGGCCACGTGGGCCCATTCGTCGTGCGAGGTGGCCCGCGCGCTGCGGATCCCTGCGGCGGAATGGCTTCTTGTTCGCATGGCGACTCCACTCGATGTGGCGGTTAGCGACAAGGCTGGATGGCGGTTCTTGACAACTTTCCTGAACGGAAAAAGCAAGATTTCCCCCCATTCCTGGGCCTACGCTCTAATCATGTGATCCGCGCCACCAATGCTGTGGGCGGGATGGTACATCCTAACTAAAGCGAACGTTTGTTTCTACGATGTTTAGGCAATGTGAAGGAGAAGCTCATGGTTGAGTACACGGCGCTCACGAAGGTGGCAGCGGTCCAGGCCGAGCCCGCTTGGCTGGATGTTGATGCCGGCATCGAGAAGTCCATCGGCTATATCGAAGAGGCCGCCCGCAACGGGGCGGAACTGGTCGCCTTCCCGGAGCTTTTCATCCCGGGCTACCCCTGGTACATCTGGCTGGACTCGCAGTTCTGGGTCATGCAGTTCCAGCGGCGCTACCACGAGAACTCGATCACCGTCGACGGTCCCCACATGCAGCGCCTGCAGAAGGCGGCTGCGGACAACAACATCACGGTTGTCATGGGTTACAGCGAGCGTGGCGGCGGCAGCCTCTTCATGTCCCAGGCCACGATCGGGCCGGATGGCACGCTAATTAAGAACCGTCGCAAGCTCAAGCCTACGCATGTGGAGCGTTCGATGTTCGGTGAGGGCAACGGTTCCGACCTGGTGGTGCTTGACCTGCCGATCGGCCGCGTGGGTGCGCTGAACTGCTGGGAGCATTTCCAGACCCTGACCAAGTACGCCATGTACAGCCAACACGAGCAGATCCACGTCGCGTCCTGGCCGAGCCTGCAGATGTTCAAGCCCGACGTCCACACGTTCCAGATCGAAGTCGGAGACCTGGCCACCCGCATGTATGCCGTCGAGGGGCAGACCTTCGTGGTCTGTTCGACGTCCGTGGTGGGAGAGGCGGCGCAGGAGCTCTTCTGCGACACCGAACTGAAGAGGCAGCAGATGGGGATCGGCGGCGGTTGGGCGCGAATCATCGGCCCGGACGGCAAGGATCTCGTCGAGCCCCTTGCCGAGGACGAAGAGGGCATCCTCTACGCGGAGCTGGACCTGGGGGCAATCGCCCTGACCAAGTTCGCCGCCGACCCGGTGGGCCATTACTCGCGTCCCGATGTGCTTTCGCTGAACTTCAACTCCGCTCCCACTCCGTGGGTCCACGGTGGTGCGCCGAGTGTGACTCCCCGGCAGACAATAGCCCACGAAGCCGCCGGCGACGCCCGGCTCGCTCTGGAAGACGAGCTCGAAAAGACGCTCGAAGAGGGCGCCCCCCTGCGCGAAACCGGAAATCTCTCCGCACGCAGCTAACCATCCGTTCCGTCCTACGCTGTGGCCGCGCCAAGACGCGGCCACAGCGCTCTCCAAGCTCGAGGGAATCCATGACTACATCATCAAATCGTTCGCGGCGAGTCCTCTGGAGCGCCTTCCTCGCTGCCGGTGCCTTGGCGGCAACCGGATGCGGTGACATTTCCACGGACGGCGCCAACGCGGCGGCCGGGTCCGGGGCAGCGGCTTCCGAGGCCGCCGTCGTCAGCGCCCCCCTCGAGGGCCGCCCGGACATCACCGAATTCTGCGGCGACAAGGAAATCACCGTAGCCTTGGCCGACGGGTTCGGCGGGAACGCCTGGCGCAAGATCGTGAAGCGGCAATTCGAGAAGGAAGCCGCAAAGTGCCCCAACATCACGAAGACGATCTACACCAATGCCAATTCCGACCCCCAGAAGTACGCATCGGACATCAACGGACTCGTCGCCCAAGGGGTGGATGCCATCATCACGTTCGACGACTTCGGCCCCGCCGCGCTCCCCACCCTGCGTAAAGCCACCAAGGCCGGTGTGGTCGTCGTACCGTACATCGCAAACCCCGGCGGGACGCCGGGGGAGGACTACGAGGTGTTCGTCGCCGAAGACACGGATCAGGTGGGCAAGGAATGGGCTTCGTGGGCCGAGAAGGCCCTCGGTGGGAAGGGAACGGTGGCCATGCTCGGCGGCACTCCCGGAAACCCGCTGAGCACCGCGTTCCTCGACGGATACAAGGCGAATGCCGCACCGTCCATCACTCTGGCGCAGGACGAACCCCTCAACACCGATTGGACCGTTGCCGGGATGCAGCAGGCAGCGGCGGGCATGATGACCCGGTACCCGGACACGGGGCTGATCCTGACGGACTTCGGCGCGGGAATTCAGAGCCTCGCTCGAGCCTACGATGCCGCAGGCCAGGAACTGGTGCCCGTGGCCGCCACCGCGAGCACCAATGAGGTCGGTTGTGCCTGGGACCAGTTGAAGAAGGACCACCCTGGCTTCGAGCTCCTTTCCGTGGAAGGCACGACCAATGTTTCGGTCGTGGCTTTGCGCAAGGCGGTCGCCGCCGCCCAGGGCATCGAAAACACGGAGGCGTCAATGGTCCAAATCCCGGTGTTCATCGACACCCTGAACGGCAAGATGCCGGTTTGCGATCCGGACCTGCCGGCCGACGCAGATATGTCGGCAGACCTGACGCCGGAAGAGATGCGCGAGATTTTCGCGAAGTAGCCGGGCCACGGAGCAAGGAGATGACAATGGCTAGGAAGATACCAACGGCCGAGCAACTGCGGCGAACCAATACCGTTCTGGGGTTCGGGAACTCCGAGGAGGAGATCCTCGAGTTCAAGAAAATCATCGAAGGAATGGCCGACGCCTACCGACGCCTCGACGAGCTCGACGTCCCTTCCCCGGACGTGAAGTACCCTCGGCCGTCCGGCTCACTTCCGGACCCGGAAGAGAACCGGCTGGGCGCCTGGGCCTGGAAGTCAAAGATCATCGGGGCGCAGGATGGTCCCCTCACGGGGAAAACCGTCGTCATCAAGGACTCGGTCAGCGTGGCCGGAATTCCCATGAGAAACGGCTCCGCCGCGCTCGAAGGCTTCATCCCGGCGGAAGACGCAACCGTGGTCGGGCGGCTCTTGGACGCCGGCGCGACGATCGTGGGCAAGTCGACCTGCGAGAGCTTCTGCCTTTCGGGAGCCAGCCACACGTCGGACCCGGGTCCCGTGCGGAACCCCCACGACCCCTCCCGTTCCAGCGGCGGATCCTCGAGCGGCTCGGCCGTCCTCGTGGCCACGGGCGAGGCGGACCTGGCCATCGGCAGTGACCAGGGCGGCTCGATCCGCATGCCCGCCGGATGGACGGGCGTTTACGGGCACAAGCCCACGTGGGGGCTGGTTCCCTACACGGGGGCTATGACCATCGAAGCCACCGTGGATACCCTGGGCCCCATCGCGAGATCCCCCGAGGATTTGGCCCTGGTGCTGGACGTCATCGCTGGACCGGACGGGCTGGATCCCCGCCAGCAGTGGGATCTTCGGGTCGACGCATACCGGGAAGCGCTGACGGGCGACGTGGAGGACCTGCGCGTTGGTGTCCTCACCGAGGGGTTCGGCTGGCCCGGCCACTCGGAGGACGACGTCGACGAACTGGTTCGCGACACGGCCTTTGGCCTGCGGTCCCTCGGATGCGTCGTCGAGGAGGTCAGCATCCCGGCCCATCGGGACGCGCCCTCGATCGCCTTCCCGATCTTCATCGAAGGAGGCATCCACGCCATGGCCACCGGCGAAGGGGTCGGCCTGAACTTCCGCGGCCACTACCCGGCGGACATGATGGACGCCGTGCGGGAGGCCCTGAAACTCCGCGGGTCCCGCCTCTCGCCGACCCACAAGCTCTACTCCTACATCGCCGACTACATGTCTCGGACCCACGGGGCGCGCTACTACGCCAAGGCCCAGAACCTGGCCCTCGGCCTGCGCGCAGCCTACGACCGGGCCTTTGACGACTACGACGTGCTCCTCATGCCGACGTTGCCGAAGAAGGCGACCACCATCCCGCCACGCGACGCCTCCATCAGCACCGTCGTCGGCAGCGCCTTGGACATGCTGCAGAACACGTGCGCCTTTAACATCACCGGACACCCGGCCACCGCCGTGCCCCTCGGCCTGTCGGATGGCTTGCCGGTCAGCATGATGCTCGTTGCTCCGCACTGGGAGGACGCTAGGCTCCTGCGCCTGGCCGACGCCTGGCACCGGCAGACGGCCAGCTCGGACCGCGCGGGCGTGGGGGCTGGCGAACATGCGTGACGCCCAGTCGGACCAGACTGTCTTGGCTGACCTTGCTCTGGCTCCGGAAGGTGGTACCCGCCCGGAGGAAACGGGGGAGGAGAGGCGGCCCGTACTCGAGCTTGCCGGGATCGAAAAGCACTTCGGCCCCGTCCACGCGCTCAAAGCCGTCAACCTGGAACTCTTCCCAGGCGAGATCCTGGGCCTCGTCGGCGAGAACGGAGCAGGGAAGTCGACGCTGATGTCCGTTGCGGCAGGCTCGCTGCTGCCCGACGCCGGAACCGTCACCATTGCCGGCCAGCGAATGGACGGCAGCGACCCGGAGGCTTCGCGCAGTGCTGGCCTGGCCATCGTCTACCAGGACCCGGCGCTGATCCCCGACCTGCGGGTCGACGAAAACTGCTACCTCGGCGTGCCCGAGAAACAACGGCCGAAGTTCGCGGGACTTGCCGCGTGGTCGCGCAGCCTGACCGCAGCGTTTTCCTCCGAGAATCCGCTGCCGCCGGCGGTCCCGGTGCGTGACCTTCAGCCGGACAAACGGTTCGTCCTGGAGATCTCCAAGGCCTTGGCCGGAAATCCCAAGGTGGTCATCCTGGATGAACCCACCGAGCACCTGAGCAAGGACGACGTCGAGATCCTGTTGGCCACCGTACGCCGGCTGGCCGAGCAGGGGTGCGCGGTCGTCTACATCTCCCACCGCATCCACGAGGTCAAGAGGATCGCCCACCGGATCGCCGTCCTGCGCGACGGGGCCATCAAGGACACGTTCCCAGCCGATCAGAAGACGGATCGGGAAATCGTCAACCTCGTGGCCGGAAAACATCTTGCCGCCCTGTTTCCCGAGAAAAGGAAGCCTACCGGCGAGAGCGAGACCGCCGTCGTCGTCCAAGATTTCGTGGGTGAGAACTTCTCAGTGCAGGAGCTCGCGCTGCACCGGGGCGAAATCGTCGGTTTGGCCGGCATCGAGGGGCAGGGGCAACGGGACTTCTTGAGGGCATTGGCAGGTCTCGGCAAAGCCCGCGGCCGGCTTTCGGTCGGCGAACGCGAGGTACCCCTCGGCAAGCCTTGGAAATCGGCCGAGCACGGGATCGCCTTCGTTCCGAACGACCGCCATGGCGAGGGAATCTTCACCTCCATGCCCATCCTGGCCAACCTCACGGCGCGGACACTACCCAAGTTTTCGCGGGCCTCGATCGTTGACCTCAAGCAGGAGGTCGCCGCCGCTCAGAACCTGCGCGCGGTGCTGGGCATCAAGATGAGTTCCTTGGATGCGCCCATCGAGAGCCTGTCCGGGGGAAACCAGCAAAAGGTCGTGATGGCCCGCAGCCTGGCCTCCGAACCCACGCTCCTCTTGGCCGACGAACCGACGCAAGGCGTCGACGTCGGGGCCCGGCTGGAGATCTACGAAATCCTCCGCTCGACGGCGGACTCCGGCGGAACGGCCTTAGTCCTCTCATCGGACGCAATGGAACTCAGCGGCCTCTGCGACAGGGTCGTGGTCTTCTCCCGAGGGCAGGTGGCCGCAGAACTCGAGGGCGAAGAACTCACGGAAAAGGCCATCACGCACGCGGTCCTGACATCCACCACCACCCGGTCCGTTGCGGCCGCAACGGAGCGGTCACGCGCCCGCCGGTTCCTGACGGGCGACTACTTCCCGGCCGCGATCCTGGCCGTGGCCTCCCTCGTCCTGGGCGCAGTGGCCGCGTCCCAGAACGAGTTCTACCTCACCGCCTTCAACCTCAACTCCTTGCTGATGCTCTTCGCAGGCTACGCTTTCGTGGCGATGGCGCAGCAGGTGGTCATGATGACCGGCGGGATCGACCTGTCCGTGGGTCCCTTAGCCGGTCTTATGGTCGTGGTGGCCTCGTTCGTCCTGCCTGCCAGCCTGTCCAGCTATGGAGGACTGGCGGTCGGCATCCTGGTGCTGTGCCTCATCGGCCTCGCGACCGGCGCGGCCAACTGGGCGCTAATCGAATTCACGAAGATTCCTCCGGTCATTGGCACGCTCATCACTTTTACCCTGCTCCAAGGCATTTCGCTCGTGCTCCGCCCGGAGCCGGGTGGGGCCATCAACGGAAATCTTCTGGTCTGGCTGGAGGCCTCCGCAGGCTTCGTTCCCCTGGCAGCCGTCGCCGCCGTGGTCCTCGGACTGGGGCTGGAGTTCGCTTTGCGGCGGACGGCATGGGGCCTCAGACTCCGCGCGGTCGGCTCACGTCCCGCGGGAGCGAAGCGCCTTGGCATCAGGATCCGCTGGACCCTGCTCACCGCCTATGTCGCCGCTTCCGGCATCGTCGTGCTCGCGGCACTGGTCCTGATGACACAGACAGGATCTGGAGACGCCAGCGCGGGGATCAGCTACACCTTGCCGAGCATCACCGCCGTCGTGCTCGCGGGAGCGAGTGTCTTC
This sequence comes from Arthrobacter ginkgonis, assembly GCF_039540195.1. NCBI lineage: Bacteria > Bacillati > Actinomycetota > Actinomycetes > Micrococcales > Micrococcaceae > Arthrobacter > Arthrobacter ginkgonis. The sequence goes on from NZ_BAABEO010000036.1 coordinate 55,829, forward strand.
GGAGGTCGGGGCTCGTTCGTTGGAGCGTTGACGGGCGCGCTGCTGATCCAGCAGTTGAACACCGTGACGGTTTTCCTCGCACTGGACGAAGCATGGCAACACTACCTGCTGGGCGGGCTGACCATCCTGGCCGCCGGTTTCTACTCAAGACTGAGGTCGAAGGCATGATCACCGAAACCAAGCAGATTTGGAACCGAGGCGCCGGTGGGGTACGCGCCCCGCGCGCGGCAATGGGGGATTATTCGCTGATCCTCTGGGCGACCGTGGCTCTGCTCGCGGTCACCATGTCGTCGGGGGTCCTCACGGCCGCCTCCTTGCTCTCCCTCCTGCCCTTCGCCAGCATCCTGGCGGTGGCCGCGGTGGGCCAGACGCTGGTCGTCCAACAACGAGGACTGGATTTCTCCGTGGCCGGCGTCTTCTCCCTCTCCACCATCATCGTGACGGTGATGCCGTCCCGGCCGGGTGTCGGCATCCTCGGAAGCATCGTCCTGGCCCTCGCGGGGGCGGCATTCATTGGCTGGGCGACCGGCATCGCTGTGACGAGGTTCGGAATCACTCCGCTCATTGCCACGCTCGGCAGCAACGCGTTGCTGCTGGGGGTGTGCCACACCATTTCCGGCGGCAGTCCCACCCGGGCGCCGAACATGCTCACCGCCTTTGCATCCGCTCGTCCCCTGGGCGTTCCCACCACGCTGATCTTCGCCATGCTCGTCATCGGAATCGCGGCCTGGTTGTTCCGCCGGAGTACGTTTGGGAAGAGAACAACGCTGGTCGGCGCGAATCCGCTGACGTCGCACGCGACGGGATTCCCCGTCCGACGGTACCAAGTGGGAGCCTACATCCTGGCCGCCGTCTGCTACTGCGTCGCCGGGATACTGTTCGCCGGCTACGTCGGAACCCCGCCCACCGACTCCGGTGATGCGTACTTGCTGGCAACGGTCACCGCGGTCGTCCTGGGCGGGACACCACTCACCGGCGGACGGGCCAGCATCGTCGCAACAGCGATCGGTGCACTGTTCATCACGAGCCTCGGCCAGACCGTGCTCGCGCTGGGTGCGCCGCCGTCGGTCCAGCTGCTGGTTCAGGGCGCCGCAATCGCGGTGGCTATGACGCTTCGGCTCATTCCCTTCGACCGTCTTCGGATCCGGAAAAGTGAGCCCGTACCGGGTTGATGGTGGCAGGCCCAGCGTGCCGCGCAGCAAGCGGCGCCGACCGGACGGTTGGCGCCGGTTGCTGCGCGGCAGCGTCATCGGAAGCCAGGAGTAGGGCGGGCGCTCCGGGCGACCTCACCCGGCGAACCGATCCGTTTGAGCCGGATGTGCGCCGCCGGTGCAAGTTTTTAGGGCATTGGAGACGCTGGCTCTGCGCGTCGACCAGACGGGTTGGTTCCGGGCGCCTTAAGGCCTGTCGCTGCACTCAAACGATGATTCAAGGCGGGTTAGGTGGTGGGTTGCATGCGAGGCCGCGGCACGAGAGCAGACCGCCAAAAGTGGATATGTTCCTGCCGAACGCGGCTAGAGTCCGTCCCCCTGCGGCGGCAGACTGGGATACCAGTTGAACAATGCCTTCGGGTAGCCAACTTTCACGGGGACACCGCCTGCGAGACGGTCGAACGGGAGATCCCCTGCGCCGCGCATAGGGGGCAGAAAAGGATCTTCCGCTGGCGTCGAAGACTGGTCTCGCCTGTCATTCGGCGCAGCGGCGGAAGTCCGGGGCCGCAACGGGGAAACCGGGGAAGTGCTTCGATCGGCGTTGCACCTCGGGTCCTTCACATTTGCGGCCGGGACAGAGGCCACACCAACTATCGGACGACCCCCGGCAGCTAACCGACCTCAGCCGTAACCGCCGACTCATTGCCACCGTATATCCACCACATCGAGCAAAGTTAGGAAGGGGAAACCTCAGTTGAAGTCCCAAATCACATCCTCCACCAGATCAAGCTGGACTGAACTCGCGCCGTCTACTGCCACAGGCCAGCCTACGTACGGGCAGCTTGTTGACCTGGTGGAGCGCTATTTTGCCGCTCTGGATGATGGCGATCTTGACGCCGTTTTGGAGCACTATGCCGACGACGCCGTATTCACCGTTCAATCGGCCCATTCACCCCACCACGGCCGCGATACCGGAATCCGTTCGATGTATGAGGAATTCATCGGCTCCTTCAGAAAGATCAGGCACATCCATTTCCGGCATGTCGTCGACGTCGAGAACTGCAGGATCGCCTCTCAGTTCCGAGCGGAGATGACAGACCATGAAGGCAACGATGTGGTTCTTACGAGCTGCAACTTCTTCTATGTTCGCGACGGCAAGTTTGAACGCGTTTACGTCTACATGAGCGACGGCATCAACGTTCTCAAGTAGGCCGGTGGTCGACAGCGCCGGCAGACGACGATCGCTGTCGCCCACGCATTCCCACGTGTCCAAAAAATACATCTGCCCGAACCTGCCCTGCAACATGAAACTACTGCATCTATCGAAAGGCAAGGATGCCAGAGCATGAATGACAGCATCGTACTGATAACCGGAGGCGGCTCCGGAATCGGAAAGTCAACCGCGCTTGCCTTGGCTGCTGAGGGGGCCACCGTCTTGATCGCAGACGTCAACCTCGATTCCGCGCAGTCCGTGGCGGACCAGGTCACGGAGGGCGGGGGCACGGCTGCTGCCTACGCCTGCGACGTGAGTTCCCACGAAAATCTGTCACAGCTCTTCACGTCAATCGACTCGCATTGGGGGCGACTGGACGGTGCCGTCAACAATGCGGGGATAACTGGCCCCATTGGTCCGCTGGAATCCGTAGATCCCGAGGCCATCTCGTCCCTCATTTCCGTCAACCTGCTCTCCGTCCTGTACTGCATGCAGTTCGAGATCGACCTCATGAAGCGAGCGTCAAAGGGTGCGATCGTCAACACCTGCTCCATCTGGGGACTCAACGGTTCTGCCAATTACGTTGCCTACTCCGCCTCGAAGCACGGCGTGGCCGGCGCGACAAAATCGGCAGCCTTGGAAACCGCCACCGATGGAATCCGGATCAATGCAGTGTGTCCCGGATTCGTCCGAACCCCCATGAACATGCAAAGCGGCCTTTCCCTGGACGAAGATCAGGCGGCGCTCCGAGCGCGGGAAGCTCTGCATCCCATGGACCGTTTTGGGGAACCAGAAGAAATCGCCGCAGGGATCTCCTTCCTCCTTTCCGAGAAGGCCAGTTTCATCACCGGGCACCTGCTGTCCGTGGACGGCGGCTTTGTGGTCCCCTAACTACCTCCCTGTGTCTCCTCCGTAACAAGAATAGGAAAAAGCATGCACGGTCCCACAGCAGATTCGATCAAGGTTTTCTGTTTCATCCCCCGTCGCCACGACTTCAGCGAGAAATCCTTCCATGAGTACTGGCGCCATCCCCACGGGACGATGGCCAAGCGCATCAAATCGATGCAGCGTTACATACAGGCACACAAGAGCGTGGACGACCAAATCGCCCCGCCGGCGCCCCATGACGGAGCCGCCGAGATATGGTTTGCCGATGTTGACACGGCGAACCGTTTGAACGAGGACCCCAACTACAGCGACTACTGCGGCCTGGATGAACCAAAATTCATGGACCTCGGGCCCGATACCTTCCGCGTGCTCACCAAAGAGCGGGAACTTATCCCGGGATCGCTGGACCAAAAAAGCCGCGGAGTGAAATTCTTGCACCTCGTCAGAACCGCCGGTACGGCTGCGGACCGCATGCTTCCGGCGTTGGAGAACGCAGAGCACCTGAAGATGGCCAAGGACCTGGGCGTCGTGGCGTACTCCGTGTGCGAGGCGCTTCCGGAATCCTATGTCTCCGAGCTGCCGCCGCAGGCCGAGGTCCATCATTGGCTCAGCCTCGACCCCTACGATGCCGTCCGGGAAGTCTGGTTCCCGGACGCTGCGACCTATTTGGCCGCCGCATCCACTGATAGCTGGCGCGCCTTTCTCGCAGCACCAGGAGTTAACCTCACGCGGTCTCCCGGATTTCTGGCCACAGAGGAAGTCGTTATTTGGTAAGTCCCGTGGGACATGACCCTTCAGCATTCCCCCATGCCCAACCTCCATTGGGATAAAGGGTGGAAAGCGCGTATAAAAAGCGGCTGGTGCTCTGTGCCGGGTCTAGGTGGCCTGTTACAGAGCACCAGCCCAGCTGCGTTATGGGGCTTTTTGTTGTGGTGAACCGGCGCGCGTGACTGGGACCAGCCAGTTATGCGACATCAAATGGGCCAGATATGCGCATGCTCCGGCGTCGAATGGCACACTGCCGCCCTCTCAGCCGGCGTGCCGCCGGCCACGCTGGGTGTCGGAAGGCAGGCAGCCATAGCGCTGCGCGTAGTAGTTCGAGAAGCGCCCCAAGTGCAGGAAACCGCAGGCAAAAGCGATATTGCTGACCGTCTCGTCAGGATTTGCGTCTGCCAACAGCTGATGGGCACGGGCGAGGCGGAGGTCCCGCAGCTGGTTAGTGGGGGTCGTCCCCCGGTGCATCCGAAAGGCGGCGTTCAGTTGCCGCACGCTCACGTTCACCGCCTGGGCCACCTCCACCATGGACAGGGGCTCTGCCAGGTGAGCCTCCATGTACTCCGTGGCCTGGGCCACGTAAGCAGGGCCGACGTCAGCGGGCGTCGTCTCGAGAGACGAGCGGGCCGAGTGGGGCATCCCTACCAACACCGACGACATCAACATCTGTGCCATGAGCCGCTGCGCGGGGTTTCCCAAGCGGTCCCGACCAAGGGTGTCAAGGTGCCGGCATACGCTCGTCCAAGTCGAACTGACCACGTCTGGCCCCTCTTGGATGTCCTGCAACTCGCCTGGTTCCAGAAAACGCAATGGTCTGGAGATGCCCGTGGTTGCAAAAAGTGTGTCCTCAAGGTCGGCAGCGTCGACAGCACCCACGAGGCATCCCGCCTCGGCATCCGGGACCATCGTGGTCGGTCCCTCCATGGAGAGCACGAACGGTGCCGTCGTCGTGCACATCCTGCCTGAGGGGCCCCGGACGTGCATGGGCCCGGTGGGAACCGCGACAACGACACGCTTGCCGGTCGGTGGAGCGACCACCTGCACCTTCGCTCCGTAGCGGACGTACAGGAGTCCAAACGAACCGACCCGTACACCATTGACAACAGCCTTGAGCTCATCCGCTGCCGGCACCAACTCATGCTCATCCGACGTGAACGAGTTTACGGCTTCTCGAACCACGCCGGCCGAAGTGCCCGAAACGACTGAGTACCCGCCCAGCGGGGCGGGTGGATCGACCAGAACGGAGGAACTCATCCGACTGCCTCCTTCGCTTGCACGGTGACAGCCAAGAGGCCAGAACCATCTGACATGCCGACAGAGCTTACTGCCGGGAGTGGCCTTAGTCGATAGCTGGCAGAGATGTTTCACAGGCCGGCCGGCAAGTCCGCCAATGAAGGACAAACGTCCGCCAGCATCGGATAGATGCCTGATGGGTCGCCGCTGAATACTTCTAGGTGGGTTCGGTGATCGCGGTCACGCCCCCCACAATTCTCTCCTTCCCCCAAGTCCCTGTTCCTCCCACATACACGGAATGGACCCATCAATGAGCACTGGTGATGAACTCTTCGACGTGCCGTCGAGTACGAAAACTGCCGACTTCGAGCCGGCAACGCCGTCCGTCAAGGACCTGATGGAGGACAACGTCCTTCAGCGGGTGCCAGATGATCAGAGGCGATCCGGATGGAGCCTCTCGCTGAACTCAATGAGCGCCGTAACTCCACTCATCTGCATTGCCATCGCCGGACTGGTCATCATTCAGGCAGGATTCCTGGTCGGGATCGTGGCCGCGGTGCTGATCACGATCTTCGGCACCGCACTGGCCTGGCTTGTCGGGCACGTCACATACACCGAGGGTGTCTCGAACACTGTTGTGACGCGCCTCTATGGCCTAGGAATACGCGGATCCAGCTTGGCGTCGGCGATCTTCGGCTTCATGGCCATCGGCTTTCTAGCCATCGAGAATGTATTGCTCTACAACGCCATTCGGTTCATGTTCGACCTTCCCCAGACGTGGGTCGCAGATCTGGTGATCTACGGAATCCTGACTGTTTTCTGGATTGCCCTCACCACTTTCGGAATGAGCCTGGTGACGAAGACATCCGGTACCTTGCTGGCGGTCTCGGCCCTGCTAATGGTTGTCCTCACGGCCATCGCCATGGTCGGTAGCGGGATGCCCATCGGTACCGCGCTGAGCCACGGCCCACTCGTGGCAGATGCAGGCAGTGTCTGGGAACGGCTCCAGTTCGCTCTTGTCACTCTGGTCGCTTCGACGGGTTCGTTCGCCCTCACTTCCGCCGACTATGCGCGATACGCGCGCAGTACTCGCGACGTCGGGATTTCCGCTTTCCTGGGAGCACTCGTCTTGAACGTCGGACTGGTCATCGTGGCGTCGCTGCTCTTCTACGGCGGTTCCGTCCTGGTCGGCCAACGACTGGTCGAAGATGGACTGGCTGCCCCCGGCGACGCGGCCAACGCCGCCCTCCAACTGAGCTCGCACAACGCCGGCGCCTTCCTCATCATTGTCTCGCCCGTCCTCGGATTCATTTTGGCGTGCGCCGTACAGGCCAAGACCCAGGTTCTCAATGTCTACGGTGCCTCGCTGGCCCTGACGAACTTCGCTGACGGCCTGTTCCGCCGGCGGCCGAGCCGCTTGATCATGATCCTCGCCGCCAACGCGGTGGGACTGGTCTTCGTGGCCGGGGGCATCCTTGACCTGCTCAACGCCTGGCTCGCCGTGCTCGGGGTCATTACCACCGCCTTGATCGGTGTCCTCGTATCCGACTTCTACATCGTGCGTCGGCGCCAGCGCAGCGACCACGCCGCCTGCGAGGTCGTCAATTGGGCCGGAGTGCTGACCGTCGTCCTTTCCCTTGCGGTGGCTGAAACGTTGCAGGTCCTTCAAGTCCTGCCGCTGGGCTTCCTGACCTCACTCGTGATCAGTGCCGTGCTCTATCCGCTGCTGCGCCGCACCCTTCTTCCTGCGGGCACGTGGACCCGGCGGGAGCCGGTCGGCCTGGGTGGTGGACAGTGACGGTTTCGGCGGAAAACGTGCTGTGTCTTGCGTACTTCCACGCGGATCCCGAGAGCGGCCTTGACGGCCAAGACCTTGTAGGCCTCGCTCCGACGCTCCTGGGTGGGGTACCCGGACTTGACCGCTTCGACGTACTGGCCGGCACGAGCAGGCCTGCTGCCTTCGCGATGCCGGAGGAGATGGAACTGAAGAGCGGGGATTCTCCGGCGACCCCGTACGACGGCGCGGTTGTCGTGGGCGGTTCGCCGGCAGCGGTTTCCGAAATCCTGGACGAGCATCTCCGGCACCGGCTGGGCCGCCTTCACGCCTATCGGGTCGAGGAGAAAGTCATCTTTGACAAGCGCTCCCCCCATGACGGAAATGCGGAAGCGATCAAGTTCCTGCTGAGCGTGCAGTGGTTCGCTGACCTGCCAGCTTCGGCGGTGCGCCGAAGCTGGCAGGTACACGAACCTTTGGCCGAGCGGGTGCATGTCGGTTCAGACCGCTACGTCCAGTGGTGGGTGCATGAGTCTCTCGACGAAGGCGCCCCAGCCGTAGGGGGCATCGTCGAAATGGGATTCCCAAACGAAGAGGCACTTGTGAAGGGCTTCTTCGACTCCCCACGCGGCGAGACGGAAATCGTGCAGGACTCGGCCCACTTCATTGCCGGTGGCCACCCACGCGTCTTCGTCAAGGAGCACCGCTTTCGCACGGACCCGGCCGTCAAATAACCGCCGAATCGGCCTCTCAAACCCGACAAACCTCAAGGAACGGCCCCAGCCGATTCCCAGGCACAAACCAAACCGTGTCGCATTGATTTCCTACGCTGCAGAAAGGACGTCCAAGTCATGAGCGTTACAAGTATCAATCCGTCGGTGAAAACCGGCACGGAGAAGCAGTACTTTCCCTTCACCGGCCAGGAGTATCTGGAGAGCCTGAACGACGGGCGCGAGGTCTGGATCTACGGGGAGCGGGTGGAGAACGTTGCCGAGCACCCGGCGTTCCGAAACTCGGCGCGTATGATCGCTCGCATGTACGACGCCCTCCACGATCCGGAGCGCAAGGACATCCTGACCGCACCAACCGAGTGGGGCGGGTTCACTCACCGCTTCTACCGGGCCCCGGAATCGGTGCAGGAGCAGGTGGCCCAGCGCGACGCCATCGCCGAATGGCAGAAGATCGCCTGGGGCTGGATGGGCCGTTCCCCCGACTACAAGGGCTGCTTCCTGGCCACGCTGGGCGCCAACGCCGAGTTCTACCGTGGCTTCGAGGACAACGCGCGCAACTGGTACCGCAAGGCCCAGGAGAAGACATGGTTCATCAACCACGCCATTGTGAACCCACCCGTGGACCGCGGCGCCGGTGCTGAGGCAGGCAAGGACGTGTTCGTGCGCGTCACCAAGGAGACCGAAGGCGGCATCTACGTCTCCGGCGCCAAGGTCGTCGCCACCGGCTCCGCGCTGACTCACTACACCTACGTGGGGCACGTGGGCCAGGTACCGATCCAGGACCCGGCGTACTGCCCAGTGTTCATCACCCCCACCAACGCGCCGGGGGTGAAGCTCATCAGCCGTGTTTCCAACGAGTACCGCGCCGCGGTCCTGGGTAGTCCGTTCGACTACCCCCTCTCCAGCCGGCTGGACGAGAACGACGCCATCCTGGTCCTGGACAACGTGTTCGTGCCTTGGGAGAACGTCCTCATGCACAACGACCTCGAGCAGGCCAACCGATACAACATCCACTCCGGCTACCTCGAGCGCGCGTCCCTGCACGGCTGCACCCGCTTCGCGGTCAAAATGGACTTCCTCGTCGGGCTGCTGACCCGCGCCCTGGAGGTCACCGGGACGAACGAGTTCCACGGCGTCAAGTCCCAGCTGGGCGAGGTCATTGCTTGGCGCAACACCTTCTGGGCCCTCTCCGACGCCATGGCCAAAAGCGAGGTCCCGTGGAAGAACGGGATGATCCAGCCCGACCCGCAGTTCGCCGGCGCCTACCGGGTCATGAACCAGTTGGCCATGCCCAAGGTCAAGAACATCATCGAGCAGGTCGTCGCCAGCGGCTTGATCTACCTCAACTCTCATGCCCAGGACTTCAAGACCCCCGAGATCCGCCCGTACCTGGACACCTACGTGCGTGGCACCGGCGGCATCGACGCCGAGGAACGCGTCAAGGTCATGAAGATGCTCTGGGACGCGATCGGCACCGAGTTTGGCGCCCGCCACGAGCTGTACGAGATCAACTACATCGGCAGCAACGACGTCACCCGGCAGACCAACCTCTTCGGGGCCATGGGTAACGGCGTCCTGGACTACTGCAAGGCCTTCGCGCAGTCGGCGCTGGACGAGTACGACCTGGACGGCTGGACCGTGACGGACCTCGTGGGTCCGGACGACGTCAGCATCCTCAAGGCCTAGCCCACCTTTTATCCCAGCCACAGGAGGACTCATGGCTACAGCAGTCGACGCCGCCCAGGTCACCTACGAAGCACCCGACCTGGACGTGATGGAGAAGTTCCTGACCGCCTTCGGGATGACCAAGGTGGACGGAAGCGACGAAAACGTCCTGTACATGCGGGGCACCGGCACCCAGCACCACATCCACGTGACCCGCAAGGCGCCCAGACAGCGCTTCATCGGCGCGTCCATCGAGGTCGCCGCCCGGGAGGACCTCGATGAGCTGGCCGCGCTGCCCGGATCGTCGCGTGTCCGTGAGGCCCTTGAGCCGGGCGGCGGATGGGAGGTCGTCATGCACACCCCAGACGGCATCGAGATCAAGGCGATCTGGGGCCGGGAGAAGTTCGAGCCCCTCAGAGACCGGGAGCCGTTCGCGTTCAACAACATCCGCGACAAGAACCGCGTCAGTTCCTTTGTTCGGCAGTCCGTGGCGCCCTGCACGATCGCCCGGCTGGGCCACTTCGTGCTGCACGTCAGCGATCACGACGAAACGATGGCGTGGCTGAACGACCGCTTCAACTTCCTGCCCTCGGACTACTTCCTGCCGCCGGGCGAGGAGGGCCCGATCGTGGGCACCTTCGTCCGCCTGGACCTGGGGGAGCAACTGGTCGACCACCACTTCATGCTCGTCCTGCAATCGGACTGGGTGGGTGTGCACCACGCTGCCTATGAGGTCACTGACCTGGACGCGGTGATGTCGTCTCATGACTTCCTGCTCCAGGAAGGCTACACACCCGATGTCGGCGTGGGCCGGCACCTGCTGGGCAGCCAGGTGTTCGACTACTGGAAGGACCCGTTCGGATTTAGGATCGAACATTACACCGACGGCGACGTTGTCGATGCCAGCCACCGGCCCGGCCGGTTCAACGGCACCGCCAGCGACACCACGCAGTGGGGCAACCGACCGCCGCTGGAGTTCTTCCAGTGAGCGCCACCGCCACCGCGTCGCCGGCCGCTGTCGAACTGGACACGAACGTCCGCGACAAGCTGCTGAAGGTCGGTTCGGCCAACGTCGCCAACGTCCTGCTGGCCCGCGGCTTCCGGAACGTCATGATGCTTGGGCTCGCGCCCCTGGCCCAGGACCAGCCGCAGCTGGTGGGCCCGGCCTACACGCTCCGGTTCATCCCGGCGCGGGAGGACCTGGACAGCATGGCCAACTACGGCCGCACGGACAACAAGCACCGCCGCGCGATCGAGGAATGCCCGCCCGGCGCCGTCCTGGTGATCGACGCCTTCGGGTCCCTGCAGGCGTCCTCCATGGGGGACATGATGGCGGCCCGGCTCAGGCACCGCGGCGTCAGCGGCGTGGTGACCGACGGCGGCTACCGCGACTCGGCGGCCATCGAGGCCACCGGGCTGCCCTGCTACCAGGTGCGCAACGCGCCGCCGGCCACGCCGATCGCCCTGCACCCGGTTGCTCTTGACGAACCGGTGGGCTGCGCTGGGGTGGCCGTCTATCCGGGCGACGTGCTGGTGGGCGACCGCGACGGCGTCGTCGTCATCCCCCGGCACCTCGTGGAGGAGGTGGCGGACGAGGCGCTGGACGCCGTCGAGTACGAGGACTTCGCCGCCTTGCACATCGCCAACGGCCGATCCATCTTCGGGCTCTTCCCGGCCACGCCGGAGAGCCGGGCCGAATACGACGAATGGGTGGCCGCGGGCCGCCCGGAACTGGAGAAAAAGTGAACGTCAATCCCGAACTGATGAAGTCGCTGGAGATCCTGATCCATCAGGGGGACCTGAACGAGGAGAACTGGATCGACTACCCGGACTACGGGTTCCGCCAATACTTCCTCTTCAAGAACGAGGAAACCGGTGCCAGCATCGCGCTGCTCGACTACCAGCAGGGCGGCACCATCCCGACCAAGCACACGCACGCGTCGAACCAGTTCATGTACTGCCTCGAAGGCGACTACGAGTACACGGACTCCGGGCTGCGGCTGAAGCCGGGCTCCTTCTACATGAACCCGAAGGATCACCCGCACGGGCCCACCGTTGCCCATGAGCGCAGCCTCCTGATCGAGATCTACGACGGCCCGCACTACTACGAAAAGCCCGAGTACCACACGGACGAAACCATCGGCGAGTTCCTCGCCAAGAACTAGCCCAAAACGCAAGGATTGCGAGAAACCATGCTTGAAACCAAGGAAGCCCTCTTCAACGCCGCCGAGGCGTTGGCCCGGTTCGACCTGGACCAGGTGCATTCCGGAACATACTCCGACGCCACGGGCTGGGGACCAACCGCCGGCCGCGACGTGATCGAGACCCGGTGCCCGGCCGACGGCGAGACCGTCGGCCACGTGGCGGCCTCCGACGCCGAGGACTTCGAGAGGGTCCTCGCCGCGTCGCTGGAGACCCAGAAGAAGTGGCGCATGGTCCCGGCTCCTCGCCGCGGCGAATTCGTGCGCCGCATCGGCCAGCTGATCGAGGAAAACCTGGACGCGCTGGCAGCGGTCGTTTGCCTGGACACCGGCAAGTCCACCATGGAGGCCAAGGGCGAGCTGCGCGAGGTCGTGGACATGTCTACGCTGGCCGCCGGCCAGGCCCGCATGCTCTACGGCTACACCCAGCAGTCCCAGCGCCCCGAACACCGCATGTACGACCAGTGGCTGCCGCTGGGCGTGGTGGGCATCATCAGCGCCTACAACTTCCCGGCCGCGGTGTGGGCGCAGAACGGATTCCTCTCCGCGATCGCCGGCAACACCGTCATCTGGAAGCCCAGCCCGAAGGTCCCGCTCACCGCCATCGCGGTGCAGAAGCTGGTCAACCGGGCCGCCGCGGAAATGGGCTGCGAGGGCGTCTTCTCCCTCCTGATCCCCAGCGATAACGACGTGGCCGAGAAGCTGGTCTCCGACACCCGGATCGCCATGGTCTCCTTCACCGGTTCCACCTCGGTGGGCAAGAAGGTCGCCAACATCGTTGGCTCCACGCTGGGCCGCCGCTACCAGCTGGAGTGCTCCGGCAACAACGGCTGCATCGTGGACGAGACCGCCGACCTGGAGCTGGCCGCCAAGGCGCTGACCTTCGGCGTCGTCGGTACCACCGGTCAGCGCTGCACCAGCACCCGCCGAGTGATCGCCCACTCCAGCATCGCCGACGAGCTTGTGGAGCTGATGAAGAAGGCGTTCGACCAGATCAGGATCGGCGATCCGCGCGACCCGGCGGCCGTTGTCGGCCCCCTCATCGACGGCGCCGCCGTGGAGGACTACCGCAATGCGCTCGCCGGCGCCGTGAAGGAAGGCGCCACCGTGGCCTACGGAGGCGAGGTCATGGACCGCCCCGGCCTGTACGTGGAGCCGGCGATCGTGACCGGCGTGCAGCCGCACTTCGAAATCGCGCAGGAGGAGACGTTCGCTCCCATCGTCTCCGTGCTGACCTACGAGACCCTTGAGGAGGCCATCGAGATCCACAACAACGTCGCCCAGGGCCTGGCCTCCGGCATGCACTCCACCAACCTGACCAACATCGAAACCTTCCTCTCCGCCCGCGGCAGCGACTGTGGGATCGTGCGCATCAACATGGGCACCACCGGCGCGGACGTCGGCGCCGCCTTCGGCGGCGAGAAGGAGACCGGGGGCGGACGCACCGCCGGCTCCGACGCGTGGCAGGGCTTCATGCGCCGCCAGAGCGTGTGCGTGAACTGGGGCGGCACCTCCGCCTGGGATAACCGGATCAACCTCTAGGAGACACCATGAACCTCGCTGCAGAAACCTCGACCAGGAAGCAACGCTTCTTTTCCGATGCCGTCGGCGAACCCGCCGAAGGCATGTGGTCCAACTGCCTGCGCATCGGCGACCTGATCACCGTCTCCGGAATGACGGCCCGCGGCCTTGACGGGCGGACCATCCAGGGCGACGGGGAGTACGAACAGGCCAAGGTCATCTTCCAGAAGATCAAGGACCTGGTGGAGGCCGCCGGAGCGGTGATGGACGACGTCGTGAAGATGACCATCTTCGTGACGAACATGGCCAACAACTCCCAGGTCTGGAAGGCCCGCAAGGAGTTCTTCACCGGCAACTTCCCCGCCTGCACCCTGGTCGAGGTCTCCGCTTTGGCCAAGCCGGAGATCCTCGTGGAGATCGAGGCCCTCGCGGTGGCTGGCTGCAGTGCCGAATAACGTCACCACCTGTGGCAAAGAACAACCCAAAAGCCCAAGCTCCCTGTCACTTCCTCTCTCTATTCCTCTTAGGAGGTAGAAACCATGAATAACGTCCTTGCCGCCCCTGCCATCCAGACCCGTGCGGAGGCCACCATGCTTACCGGATGCCAAGCTGCCAACAGCAACGTCTCTGCCCTCGACCCGCGCGCCCTACGCAACACGCTGGGCAACTTCGCCACCGGCGTCACCGTCCTGACCTACGCGTCCCAGGGCACCAACTATGGGATGACGGTGAACTCCTTCACCTCGGTCTCGCTAGAGCCGCCACTGGTCATGGTCTCGCTTATGCGCACCTCCCGGGCCTTGGCCTACCTCATGGACCGTCCATTCGCCATCAACGTGATGGCCGAGGACCAGCTGGCTAGCGCCCTGCAATTCGCGGGCAAGCCACAGGACGGGCATACCGTCGATTGGCTCGTAGGCGAATCGGCCCCGCGCATCGACGACTCCCTGGCGCACTTCCAATGCACTCCATGGGCTGCATACGACGGTGGTGACCACGTCCTGCTTCTGGCCCGCGTCGAGTCCTTCGGCCAGCGGGACGACGCCCGTCCGCTGCTGTTCCACCGCGGCCAGTGGGGCGAACTGGCCTAGCCCAGAGCGCTCCCAGCGCCGTGGGGCTTCTGACAGCGGCCCCGGCCTCCAGGCACGTTACGGATTTTGTTCTGGCGTTCCTGAGGAACACGGCCCGCAGCCGATCGCCGCCCCGCATGCTGGATGGGTCCCTGGCCCCTGCGACGACGCGCATAACCGACGCGCCTCCAGTGGGAACAGCCGTGGCCTCATGCAGCCGGCGGCGGAAACAAGCTCATCGCGGGGACACCGGCAAAAGGGGCTCCTTCCCACCCTGTGGCCGCACTAATCGAATCACTAGTAATGAGGGAACAATTCTTGAAAAACCTACTCCAAAGTCCTGTCACGCTCGGTCCCTACACCCTTCGTAATCGGATCGTGATGCCCCCCTTGACCCGTAATCGTGCCGATTCAGAGAACAGGGTCACCGATGAAATGGTTACCTACTATGCGCAAAGGGCTTCGGCTGGGCTCCTAATCTGCGAGGGCGCGGCTGTCAGCCCGCAAGCCGTTGCATACCCCGGTGTACCCGGGATTTGGCGTGACGAGCACGTGGATGCGTGGAAAAAAGTCGCCGACGCAGTCCATTCCCGAGGCGGCACCGTTTTCATGCAACTCTGGCATGCGGGCCGCGTATCCCACCCCTCAGTCCAGCCCGGCGGTACCCCTCCCGTCGCCCCGTCAGCGGTGCGGGTGGTCAACTGGAAGATCTTCACTGCCGATGGGCTGGTGGACCTGGTTGAACCGTCCGCACTGGAGCACGACGAGGTTGCGGGGATTATCCAGGAGTACGCCCTCGCCGCCGAAAACGCCAAGCTCGCAGGATTTGACGGCGTGGAGATCCATGCAGCCAACGGGTATCTCATTGACCAGTTCCTGAACGGGGGATCAAACCTCAGGGCGGATGAATACGGCGGCTCCCAGACGCACCGGATCCGTTTCCTAACCGAAGTCGTCAATGCAGTGGCGCACGTGTGGGGTCCCGATCGCGTTGGCGTCCGAATTTCCCCGTCCGCAACCTGGATGGACTGCTTCGACGAGGACAAGGAGAGCCTCTACCAAGAAGTGGTTATGGAGCTGAACAAGTTCGGCCTCGCCTACCTCCATCTGGTTGAGCCGTCTGTGGATGGAGCCGGCACCGTGGGAGATCTGGAGGATGTCCAAACGGTTTCTACCGCGGGACTCGCATCACTTTTTGATGGCCGGGTGATTGTGACGGGTGAGCATTCGGCCGAGAGCGGTAACCTCGCGGTACAGGAGGGCACAGCCGACCTGGTCGGCTATGGACGCTTGTTCATAGCCAATCCCGATCTTCCCGAGCGCTTCGCCGCGGATGCTCCCCTCAATACGCCGCGTCGTGAATACTTCTACGGCGGTTCCGAAACGGGCTTCACGGACTACCCGAGCCTGACCGGAGAAGTGCGTCTTTCCCAGATAAGGGGGCAGATTGCCCGAGGCCGGCTGACTGCCGATGCCTTCCTCCGCGAGACCGCCGGGACGCCCCTCGCCGCCTCCATTCGCAATGGCAACGAATACGCTGCCCGAATCCTGCGGTGCGAGACATCTGAGACAGCCTCAACGGCCGCTGCCGACAGCTTCGGGGAAATGCTTAGCGGACGGTAGCACACGTAGCAAGGGGCGAACGCGTCCATCAAAGGCGGGGACGGACGCGTCAGACCAGCCCACGATGGCGTGTTAGCGCTTCCCCGGCTCACCCCTTCCCGGCGCACTCCATGGACAGCAGGACGGCGGAGGCCACGTCCTGCTCCCGGCGCACTTCGCACCCTTCAACCAGTTGGATGATGGCTCGCCGGTGCTGTTCTACCGGGAGCAGAGGAGTGATCCGGACCACAACAGCGGACTACGAAAGAGGACAACGGATGAAATTGGCGACCCTGCGAGCGAACGGGACCACTACGGCCGCCCGCCTTGACGGCACCCCCGTCGGCGGCACCTTCACGGAGATCCCCGGCTACTCCGACCTCGGCGTCCTCCTGGCTGAAGAGGATTGGCGAGGAATCGCCGCTACCGCCTCGGGGAAACGTCACCCGGCCGCCGATGCCGAGCTGGAGGCCGTCGTCCCGCGCCCATCCAAGGTGCTGTGCGTGGGCCTGAATTACACCGAGCACATCCTGGAGATGGGCCGGGAACTGCCCGCCTATCCGACGGTATTCGCCAAATTCGCGGACACCCTCACCGGTCCGGCCGATGCCGTCGCCGCCGTCCCTGAGGATCCGGACCTCGACTGGGAAGGCGAGCTTGCCGTCGTCATCGGCAGGACCGCCTACAGGGTAGGGGAGGGTGAGGCCGGGAAACATATCGCAGGGTATGCGGCGGCCAACGACATTTCGATGCGGGGCTGGCAGGCACGCACCCAGGAATGGCTGCAAGGAAAGATCTGGGCGCGCTCCACGCCGGTGGGTCCGGTCATGGTGACTGCGGACGAGTTCGACCCGGCCCAAGCAACGCTGCGCACCACCGTCAATGGACAGACCATGCAGGAGCATCCAGTCGCGGACCTGCTGTTCAAACCGGCGCAGCTGGTGGCCTATCTCTCCACCATCCTGCCGCTGCGTCCAGGAGACCTGATCCTCACCGGAACGCCCGGGGGAGTAGGGAAGGGCCGCACCCCTCAGATCTACCTCCAAGCCGGGGACATTGTTGAAGTGGAAATCGACGGGATCGGAAACCTGCTCACGCCTATTGGCGAACCTACGAGGGTGCCGGCATAGACCCACTTGACCACAACCGATGGGCCGGACAGGCGGTCGTTCCTTCAGGACGGCGACTCGGGCCGAACGCCAGAATACGCTCGGGTGTGGAACAACAGCGGCTATGTACGTGGTGGACTGTAGGAAGGCCGAGAGAGTCCCAGCCCTCCTACAGCCCTCTTGCGTGCGTAGTTTGTCCGGGCACACAGCGGGTCTTCTGCTGGTGCGGCCGTGCTTGTGCGTGGGGTGGGGCCGGGGACGGTTCGTCGCGAATGTCCTAGGGGTGGAATGCAACGGCGCGGTATTCCGAGGGCACAACGCCGTATGCCCGTCTGAAGGCCCTGGTGAAAGTCGTGGCGTCCGGAAAGCCCACGCGCAGTCCCACATCGAAAATCGCAGCGTCCCGCTGTGACGGGTGCCGGAGCAGTCGCTCGGCCTGTTCCAGTCGGACTTGGCGAATGTATGCGGCAGGCGAGTGTCCTGACCGTTCGAAGATCTGGGACAGGAACCTGGGCGATATGCCCAGGTGTCCGGCCACGAGGGCCGGCGTCATCTCCACGTCCCAGAAGCGGGAACGGATGAAGTCTTGGGCGGACCTCAGCAGGGCCTCGTGCCCGGGGGAGCCGCTGCTTGCGCCCTGATCTGCGGCATACATAGCCGCGAGAATGTCAATGGCCGCTGTCGCGATCACGTTGGCTTCGGCTCCGGGAGTGGAGGTTTCGGGGCGAAGCCGCCCGGCTTTCTGCCCAGCCTGATCACCATCGACGCTTCCGTGATCGTCCATCCGGACGAGTTCGCTGATGATCGTGTTGAACACTCTGGCGGAAGGGCCGTCCGCCAACGGGATAATGCGGCCGGCGGCCTTTTCGAGGCGCCCTGCGGCGTTCCGCGGAAGCTTCAGCACGGTCTGCCGCACCGGACTCCGGAAGTCGAAGACGTAAGGAAACCTGGTGTCGATGAGGATGCCCTCCCCGGCGCCAAGCTCCGTGCGCACACCCTTGTGCTCGACCAAGCCCGCGTCGCCGCCGTGTTGGAGGACAACCATGAGGTCGTCTGATTCGTGGCGGCGTGCGTGGAGCGGTGTGCGGGAGACGCCAAAGGCTCCTGAAGTAAGCAGTTGCAGGGAGAAGTTCGGGATGGTGGTCGTAGCACGCAGGCCTGCCCCGAACGAGGAAGCCGCCCAGTCGATGCGGCACAGTTGGAACTGCTCAACGCAGATGGCTTCCCACGCATCGGAACTCCCCGCGTGGAACTCTTTCATGTCCCAATTCTAAGACAACAGTACAGGCGGGGCAGGTTTCGCGTCGGTTAACTCCGCGCCGGCATCGGCGCTTGTGCCGGAATTGCCGATCGTGCCATGCGCATTTCGCCGACGCATGCCTCCCGAACCGGCCTACTGTTTCACCACCCACAACCACTTATGGTTCACATCACTCGGGAGACACGCATGCAGCAACGCGACGCACTTGTGGAATCGCGCTCCTTCGACCACGTTCCCGAATCAGAACGGCACGGCACGGTCAGATCGCAAGTGCAGTTCTGGTTCATGGTCAACGCCACCTTGATCACCCTATTCACCGGGGCGGTGGGGCCGCTTTTCGGGCTGGGGCTTTCCTGGACCCTTTTGGCCATTGTCATCGGCAGCATTGTCGGCACCCTGTTCCAAGCCTTCCACGGCGCGCAAGGGCCGCACATGGGTCTGCCTCAAATGATCCAATCGCGTGTGCAGTTCGGTTCACGGGGAGCCATTCTGCCGCTCGCTGCCGTGACCGTCGTCCAGTTCGGATTCGCCGTCTTCTTCATCCAAACCGGCGCCTCGTCGCTGGCTGATGTGACGGTCGACCAGCCGATCCTTTTCCCGGTGCTGGTCGGCGCCGCGGCCGTGGTCCTGGCGATCGTCGGCTATCGGCTTCTGCTTCGCGTGGAAAAGATCGCCTCGTACCTAATGCTGGCGAACCTGCTGCTCTTGACCGTCGCCGCCCTGACGGTCCTGCCTATCGGATCCATGTTTTCCCAAAGCGCGTTTGCGCCGGTGGCTTTCCTGGCCCAAGCGGGTGCGGCGGCAACCTACCAGCTTGCCATTGCCCCGATCGTATCCGACTACACCCGCTATCTGCCGTCGAAGACGAGCGGCCGGGCCGTTTCTGCCGCGGTTTTTGGCGGCACGCTTCTCTCGGCAGTATGGCTTGAGTCCCTGGGCGCCGGTCTGGCCATTGCGTTCCCGGGAACGGACCTCATCACAGCCATCAGGGATATGGGCAATTCCTTCGGTTTCGGGCTCGGCGCAGCCACCATGGTGGTCAGCCTCGCGTCCTGCCTCATCGCCTGCGCCTTGACGTTCTACAGCGGCAGCGTCTCCCTTCTGAGCGCGGCCGAGGCATTCCGGCCCCTCCGTTCCACAAGTGCCTTGAGGTCAACGACCATCGTTATTGCGGGCATTCTGGTTATTGCGGTGGCCCTCCTGCTGCCCAGCGATACCTTGGGTTCCTTCTCGGCGTTCCTCAGCATCTTGGGGTACTTCCTTATTCCCTGGACCGCGGTCAACCTCACCGACTACTATCTCGTCCGGCGCGGCGTCTATTCGATTTCCGACATCCTCAAATCCGATGGGGGCATCTACGGGCGGTGGGGGATCCCCGGGATGCTCAGCTATGGTTTGGGCTTTGCGGCCATGGTCCCGTTCTTCAGCACCGCAATCTACACCGGCCCCTTGGCGAAAGCCCTGGGAGGTGCTGACGTCGCCTTCGCCGTCGGGCTCGCGGTTGCGGCCGGAGCGTACCTGCTTATCACCCGCGGGCGTGATTTCACCGATGAATTCACCGCCGTGCGGGCGGCACCCCTGAACACCCTCGAACAATCGGCCGTCCCGGAAGGGGATGGCATTGCAGCAGTGGAAGGAACAACTCACTCATGACAGAAAAAGGCACGGCCGCCGGGACCACGGCGCTCAGGCTCCTGTGGCCGCAGTGGCAGGGCGCGGGGCCGGAAGTGGTGGCAGCCCTCGCTCCGGAGCTTCCGGGACCTCTTGGCCAAACCGGCTACTCTCTCGGGACCGGCATCCTGGATCTGCTGGTTCCGGCGGCGGAGAACCAGCACACCGCAGTCGTTCCCGTGGCAGGGTACGCCCAGCGCCTCCCCGCCGACCGGGGGATATACGCCCGGGACGCCGTGCTCGCTCAGCTCCGCGCCGCGTTGTCCATCCTCGAGGACCACGATCCGCAGCGGATCACCACTCTCGGCGGAGAGTGCTCGGTCAGTGTTGCCCCCTTCAGCCACCTTGCGGCGCGGTACGGGGACGATCTCGCTGTCGTCTGGCTCGATGCACATCCGGACTGCACCCTGCCGGAAAGCAACTACAACGGGTACCATGCCATGGCCGTCTCCCACCTGACCGGGCACGGGGACCCGGAGGTGCTCGAGGCCTTGCCGGCCGTCATTGATCCTTCGAGGATCGCCCTGGCCGGCCTGCACGGGTGGGCTGACGATGAAATACCCAACGTCGCCGCTTGGGGCCTGAGGACCTTCACCCCAAGCGACTTGAACGAAGGCCCGGAAAACCTTCTCGCCTGGCTGGAATCGACAGGGTGCTCAAGGGTCGCAATCCACCTGGACGTCGATGTCATCGACAGCAACGACATCGTGTTTGGCCTAGGGATGGAGCCCGGAGGCCTCACTCGGGATGCCGTCGTACGGATCATCGGTGCCCTTCACGAAACGGCCGACGTCGTCGCGGTCACCATAGCCGAGTACGTGCCCCGCCAAGCGATTGCCCTGCAGGAGCTGCTGGGGAAGATCAAGTTTCCTGCGCAGCAGAACGCGTAGTGCCCCACGGCCTACCCACCTCCGGGGGCATCAGCCGCCCAAAGCGCCACCGATGTGAACTGCTCCCCAGAAGTTGGACTGAAGAATTCAGATCCGATGACTGGGGAGCAGTTTCATGTACGCAAACAGTTCACTGTTCGAGGGCGGGACATGGGTATGAGGCCGTGAAATCGCGCCTGCAGCTAAACGGCAGGGAGACTCCCAATTTGCATCATCCATGGCGGATTCGTGGAAGCGGGGCGCTGTTGGTCTTTAGCTTCGAATCCGATGAAGCAGCTACCGCGACTTTCGCTTCCGCAGAAGGACAGGCTGTCGACGAGGACACGACCATATTCATCGACTGGCCCGCGTGGTGGCGATACCAAGCGAGGTCTCCCAACGGTTCGGCGCCTTCCCCCCTCAACGAGCCAGCCGGGTCAATCGCTGCGGCACGCGGACCAGACCGGGATTTCCACGGGAGCCTTCGTACTTGCCGGGATCAACCCTGCCTGCCTGCCAGGTTGCACGCGGGCCTCGCAGGCCGAACCGCCCCGACGGCGGGTGTCAAGGTTGCACCCGTGAGGCCTCTGGCCTGCGACACGTGCTTAACAGCCGGGCATGCCGCTGTGCGCAAGTCGGCGCCAGCTCCGGCAGGCCATACGAAGGACGACCCAACCCGTGTGCGGGCATTTGCCCCTGTGCGGGCGGTAGAGAAGTATGATCAGCCGCCACGCGGACAGCATCATCGTCGCAAGCCCCACCCAGCCGAGCGGCCGCGCACTCCGCGTCCGGGTAGGGCCACCAGCAGGCCTGCGCCAGATCCCCGCCACGCCCCGAAACCGGTGCGGCATAGGGAGGACGAGGGGAACGGCGACTTCGCATCAGATGCGAATAATCGCTGTTCTAGTTGATGTAACGACGGCTGTCGGCAATTGAGGAACGGAGTCGAAGTATAGGCTCGGCCCATAGGCCAGCCCTGGCGTCCAAGACGCCTACGGCGCCTGCGCTACCAGCATCGTGTCCCTTGGACCAAGGGGGAAGGTCAGGCTCCGCGGGGCGGACCGGCACGCGTAACCATCCCGCCTATTAGCTGGTTTTCGGGTGGTGGGATCGCCGGAAAGCTCATCCGGCAACGCCGTTCCCGACGGCAGTCAGGGGTGTGGCCCCCGACGTAAAAACGTTCGGGGGCCACGCTGGAAAGTTGCGACTCGGGAGGGACCTAGGCATGCCATCAAGGTCTGTAGACGGCCCCGATACTTACCTTTCACAGCACTACGCGATCTTGGCCCAGGCGCGAGCAGTGCGGGGCATGGCGCGTGCCTCGTTTCCGGCCAAGGGGCACCGAAGTGCAGCTACTTTGAGGCCTCGCGGTTGAGCTTGAGCCGCGAGTAGTAAAGCCCCCCGTCGATCTGCTCAAGCGGGTTTCCTGCGTTCAGGGACGCGAGGACGTCCTGCCGGTTCAGTGCCCCGGACTCAAGGGCAGCCTGCAAACGGGCGAAGTAGTCTTCGTCGACGCAGCTGGGGTAGTCCGTGTAGCCGGTCTCGTCGCCGCCGTAATAGGTCTCGCGCTCCGGTTCCCCCACGGGGGCTCCGTTCGAATAGCGGAGCGGAAGGTCCGGGTGCGCCATGAAGGCCTTGCCAAACCCGACGAGGTCGGCCTCGCCCGTTTGGACCTTCTGTTCGGCTACCTCGAAGGAGAGCCCACCGGCGGCAATGATTTTTCCGGTGTAGATCGACCTGAAGTGGCTGGTGGGAATGGCATCCTCTGCGGCCTCGACAGTTTCGGAGCCGCTGATGTTCGGTTCGACGAGATGCAGGTAAGCGAGGTTGTACTTGTTCAGCTCGCTGACGACCGCGGTGTACACGTCGAATTTGTCGCTGCTGAACATGTCGCCGTAGGTGCTTGAGGGCGTCAGCCGGATGCCGACCCGTTCCCCGCCCCAGACCGAGACGACCTCGTCGACGACTTCGCGGAGGAACCGAAGTCGGTTCTCGATGGACCCCCCGTACTCGTCCGTCCGCGTGTTGGAGCCTTCGCAGAGGAACTGGTCGATGAGGTAGCCGTTGGCTCCATGGATCTCGACACCATCGAAACCCGCTGCTTGCGCGTTTCGGGCTGCGGCCCCGAAATCCTTCACGATGTCGGAGATCTCCTCGCGTTCGAGAGCCCGCGGGGTCTGGAAATCCTGGAGTCCGTCTGCCGTGAAGATTTGTCCGTTGACCGCAATGGCGGAAGGCGCGACCGGAAGGGCGTTGTCCTTCTGCAGCGATGTGTGGGACTGGCGGCCCACATGCCATAGCTGAAGGAAGATCTTGCTGTTGCGTCGGTGGACCTCGTCCGTCACGCGCTTCCATCCCTCGATCTGCTCCGAGGTGTAGATGCCAGGCGTGCCAGGGAAACCCGTGCCCTGCTGGCTAATGGGCGAGCCTTCGGTGATTTGCAGGCCCGCATGTGCTCGCTGGGCGTAGTACACCGCGTGCATCTCCGTGGGCACATCGCCCGCACCGGCACGGCTTCTGGTCAGGGGCGGAAGGACGAAACGGTTCTTCAGCAGGTACGGACCCACCATCACCGGATCCAGGAGGCAGCCGCCCACCCTCGCGCCCTTCTTTTCTTCGGTCAACATCTCGGTCATTGCCTTCCTCCGTCAAATTGTTGTTCTTGGTCAGGTTGCCTGCCCATGTCGGGCGTCCGCATATGGCGGGCCCTCCATTGAGTTTCGGCAGCGGGAGCGCTGCGCGGGGAATGGGGTGCGTCCTAGAAGGGGCGGTCGAGCCCATCGAAAATGTGGCTGATCCGCCACACGGAATCGTGTTTCTCGAGTTCGAACCTGTAGAAGCCCGTCGTGGCCAGCTGGGCGGTTTCGCGCACGCTGTAGACGGCCAGATAGGTGACGATCTCGGCCGTGTGGGAGGTGATGTCCTCGATGATGACGTTGCTGACCAGGTGCCGGCGCTGGTCGTCCTGGCTCTCCATGATGTCGGAGAGCCACTGGACGACTGTGTCCCTGCCCTGCTCGGTGTGCACCGCGTTCCCGCTCACGCTGATCGAGAACTTAGCGTCCTCGGTGAGTAGGCTGCGCAGCACCTCGAGGCGTCGCTCGTCATAGGCGTAGCTGTAGCGCAGAGCGCTCTCCCGCGCCAAGTCCCGGTCGGCCAGTTCCCGCACGCTGACGGGCACCGCTCCCGGCGCGCGAAGGGCAAGGAAGCCCGCCGTGTGGGCCCAAGCTGGCCGGCAGGTTTCCGGGATCAAGTTCGTCTCGCTCATCGGCCTCTCCTTTTATACAGACTCCGGGGGAGGAGGCCCCGCCGGGGCGGGCAGGACCTCCTCCCCGGGGTGGCTAGTTTTCGGTTTTCCAGAGTTTCTTGTATTCGCTCTTCCAATCCAGGTCGCCGTCCCACGGCACAGTCGTGATGCTTTCCTGGGTGAGGAGCTTTTCGGGCACGTTGACGAGCTTCAACTCCTCGGGAAGGTTGCCGGCGAAGAGGCGGATCATTTGGTCGACGGCGGCGTAGGACTGCCATTCGATGCTGTATCCGACGCTGCCCTTGAACGGCTGGTCCCCGGCCTTGATGGCGTCCAAGGCCGCGGCGTCCCCGTTGTGGGAGACGATGCTGATCTTGCCGTCCTGCGGTGAGCGCTTGATGACGGGGGTGATGGCCAGGGCGACGGGGTCGTACGCCGCCCAAACAGCGTTCGCGGTGGGATTGGCCTGCAGGACCGCCTGGAATTCGGTGGGAACCTGGGTCTGGAGGTTGGCGATCTGGAAGTTGATTTCCTTGGTGATCTCGCAAGTGGAGCACAGTTCCTTCAGACCATCGACGAACCCTTGGTTCCATTCGACGACGGAGACGAACTCGGGGTCATTAATGGTGATGACCTTCGCTCCGCCCTGAGTTGCGACAGCGAGGTAGGCGGCGTTCCACCGGCCTGCCAAGGGATGGTCCTGAAGGGAGTTGGCGTCAGCGAAGTCCTCGGGGGCCGGCTCGTACATGTTCACGACCTTGATCCCGGCGGCCCGGGCCGCGGCGACGTCGTCCTTAACGACCGCCGGCGGAGTCGCGCCGAGGAAGATCCCGTCGGCCTTGAGCTGGATGGCCGTCCGGACGGCGGCCCTCATCTTGTCCGGGTCGCCGGCCGGATCGATCATCTGATACCGCCAGCCGAGCTCCTTGGCTGCCTCTGCCACAGCATCGACGCCGCGCTTGCAGCCCTCTGCTGCGTAGGCGCAGGGAATGCCGACGACGAACTTGTCCTTGGGCACATCCACTGTGTCGGTGGGGAAATCGAACTCCGTCACGGTCGCCTGGGCCTCGGCCAGGACTTCCTGGGCCGCGCTGAGGTCCACGCTTCCGGTACTGGCGGCCGTGCTGGCGCTGTTCCCGCCGCAGGCGGTCAGTGCCAGTGCCAGGCTGAGGCCCAGCGCCGTCAGGCCGGCAAGTGCTGGTTTGTTGTTCTTCATTGAATTGCCTCTCGAATGAGTCTGGAAGGGATGAAGGGGGAGGGCTGGTTCCCGTCTAGACGGCCTTCTTGCGTCGTCGTCCCACGAGCACGGAGGCGGACACGGCCACCATGAGCGCGACGCCGTTGAAGACGTTGGTCACCCAGGTCTGGGCGCCCAACAGAGTCAGGCCGTTGCTGCCGACGGCCAGCAGCACGACGCCGATGACGGTGCCCCAGACGTTGAAGTAGCCGGGCTTGATGGTGGTGGCGCCGAGGAACGCGGCGGCGTAGGCCGGCAGCAGGAACTCAGGGCCCAACGTGGGCGCCGCGGTTCCTCCGCGCGAGGCGACCAAGGCGCCGGCCAGAGCAGCTAGGATTCCGGCGGCGATGAAGGAAGCAGCGAGGTACCTGTCGACCCGCACGCCGCTGAGGCGGGCGGCGTCACGCCCCATGCCGGTGGCCCGCAGGTAGCGGCCGAACGGTGTCTTCTCCAGCACGTAATACAGGGCGAAGGCCAGCACAATCGCGTACCCGAGGACGATCTGCAGGCCTAGGACCTTCGTGATCGTGAGCGCGCCGAACGATTCGGATTCCAGCACCAGCAGAGAGCTCCCGGTCACGAGCAGGTTCAGGCCCGAAAGGATGGTCGCCGAGGCGAGGGTGGCGATGAAAGCGTTGACCTTGATTAGGACCACCAGCACGGCGTTGACCGTGCCGACCAGCGCACCGACGAGGACGCAGACCAACAGGACGACGGGGACAGGCGCTCCAGCGTTGGAGACTGCGATGGCGGTGATTGCGCTGAAGCCTAAGATCGCCCCGAGGGACAGGTCGAACTCTCCGGCCGCCAGCGGCAGGATAGCCGCCAGTGCGAGGATGACCGGGATGGACTGGTCGGTGAGGATTGCCTTGGCGTTGTCCGCCGTTGGGAAGGTGGCCGGCAGCAGGATGGAGAAGACGGCGATCATGAGGAACAGAAAGACGATGACGCCGTAGGAGGTTGCCAGGGACCCAATGTCAGGTCGGCGTCCCTTCGCTGCCCTCGTGCTCGGGGAGGCTTTCGTGGTGGTGCTCATGCTGTCCTTCTCACGGTGGGGGGAGGCCGGAGTGACTTCCGGACGTGGTTTCGTGGTGCTCATGGGATCAGGCTGCCTTCCCGGTACGTGCGCACAGCAGCGCCAGATGTTCTTCATTGATGTCATCGCCTTCGGCCGTGGCCACGAGCCGGCCACGGTCCAGGATCACTACCCGATCGCAGAGCCCGACGAACTCCTCAAAGTCCGTGGAGGCCAAGACAACGGCCAGCCCATCGCTGGCGAGTTGGCGGATGATGTTTGCGATTTCCTGCTTGGCCAAGGCGTCCACGCCTTGGGTGGGTTCGTCCAGAAGCAACACGGTGCCTCCATATCCGGCCGCGCGGGCGACAACGACTTTTTGCTGGTTTCCGCCGGAGAGCAGGCCCACGACCCGCGACAGGTCTCTCGGCTTGACGCTGAAGCGCTCCATCAGGTCGTTGGCACCTGACGTCTCCCTCTTCCCCCGCAACGTGCCGTTGGCGGTGAAGGAGCGCAGGCGCCCCAAAGTGATGTTTTCCTTCACGGACATCGGCAGCACGACGCCTTCGCGCCGCCGTTCCTGGGGCACGCATGCCACGCCCGCGGCGATGGCATCGGCCGGACTCTTGGGCGTATACGCCTGCCTGCCCATGCGCATGACGCCGGACGCCGGCACTTGGGCGCCAGCGAGCATGCGGATCAACTCGCTGCGCCCGCACCCGACCAGGCCCGCCACCCCGACGATTTCTCCGGAGCGGACCTGGAAGTCCACCTCCCGCAGACGGGGCCCGGAAAGGCCCTGCGCGGAAAGCGCGACCTTTCCTTCGCGCTCCGAGGGACGGGGAATCCGAGTCTTTTCGAGCTTCTTGCCGACGACCCGGGTCACGATGTCATCAACGCTCAGGTCCCCCGTCGGCTCGTCGGCGACCAGCTTTCCATCCCGCAGGATCACCAGCTGGTCCGCCAGGCGCTTGACCTCTTCGGTGCGGTGGCTGACATAGATCACCGTCCCCCCATTGGCCTTAAGCTCCTCAAGAGAGGTCAGGATCGTGTCGACCTCGTGTGCCGGCAGCGACGCCGTGGGTTCGTCGAGGACTACCACATTGCGTGCGAAGGCCCCCGTCCCGACCTCTTCCTCGTCCTGGAAAGCGCGGGCGAGACCGATCATGGTGCGCAGCGTTGGGTTGAGCTTTCCCACCAGCGTCGATGGGTGCGCAGAGATCCCGAACTTTGCCAACGTCGCGGCGACGTGGTCGTGTTGCCGGCGAACGCTGATGGGACCAAGGATCCCTGGGGCCCGGAACTTGTCGACGAAGGCGAAGTTGTCCGCGATGGACAGGCTGTCGACCAAACCCACGTCCTGGTGCAGGAAACGCAGGCCCTGGCGATGAGCCGCCTCCGGAGTCATAGGCAGAGTGACCTCCGCACCCCCCACGAGCAAAGACGCCCCCGGGTCCGGCTGGTAGACGCCCGCCAGGACCTTGATCAAGGTCGACTTGCCCGACCCATTCATCCCCAGCAGGGCGGTGATCTTGCCGCGGGGCACGGCAAACGACACATCGTCCAGCGCCTTCTGGCCCGCGAATGTTTTCGACAGCCCCGTAATGCGGAGAGCCTCCGTCGCTGACGAAGAAGTAACAGTTTCCATGAGATCCCTTTCAGGACTAACTGATGGGTAGGCGTGCCCGGAGGCGGGCACCGCGGCCCAGAATGGTGGCCGACGAGGTACGCCTCGGGGCACGCCTTCGACCCTGTCGTGGGTTAGAAACCGCGCTGGTAGGGTCCGGTGGCCCGGGCGTAAGTGGGGATGGGCAGTTGGGGTTCCACGCCCATGTCCGCGGCCGCGTGGATGGGCCAGAAAGGATCGCGGAGGAGGGCCCTGCCGATGAAGACCAGGTCGATGCCGCCGTCCCGCAACAGGTATTCGGCCAGGTCGGCGGAGTGGATGGAACCCACCGATCCCATCGGCAAAGTCGTCTGGCTGCGGATGCCATCGACGAATTTCGCCTGGTAGCCCGGGTAGACGTCGCCGGAGTACTCCTTGGTGATGTTGCCGGAGGTTATTTCGAGGAAGTCGGCGCCGGCCTGCTCGAGCCACTTGGCCAGCTGCGCTGCATCTTCCGCGGTGACCCCGCCGTCGATGAGGTCGGTTCCGGAGAACCGGACCAGCAGGGGCTTGCCGGTCGGCAGGGCCGCGCGGATCTCGCGGACGATCTCGAGGAGGAACCGTGCACGGTTCTCCAGGGTCCCGCCGTATTCGTCCGTGCGTCGGTTGGACATCGGGGCTAGGAACTCATGGATGAGGTAGCCGTGCGCTGCATGGATCTGGACGCAGTCCACGCCAGCCCGGTCTGCACGGGCGGCGGCGTCGCGGTAGTCCCGGACCAGCGCCCGCACGTCCTCGGTCGTCAGTTCCGACGGCGTGGCCGAGCCCTCCGAGTGCGGGATGGCCGAGGGCGCCACGCACCCCTCGGGCAGGACGGCCTTACGGCCGGCATGCGCCAACTGCAGGCCGACTTTCGCCTCGCAGGCGTGGACCGCGTCCACGATGCGGCGGATGCCGGGGATGTGCTCGTCGGACCAAAGGCCGATGTCGGATTCGCTGATCCGGCCCTGGGGGTGGACGGCGATGACCTCGGTCATGACCAGGCCCACGCCGCCGAGCGCCCGGGCGCCGTAGTGGAGGACCTGGCGTTCGGTGACGTGCCCGTCGCTCTCCGCCTGGTACATGAGCATCGGCGACATCACGATGCGGTTCTTCAGCTCCATGTCCCCCAACGTGTAGGGGGAGAAAAGCACGCTGTCCGTTGTCACTGGGCCACGAACCCTCCGTCGACCGAGAGCAGGTGCCCGGTCACGAAGCTGGCCTCATCGCTCAGGAGCCAGCCGATCGACGCGGCCATTTCCTCGGGTTCGCCCATCCTGCCGATCGGGTGGAACGCGCCGGCGGCCTCGAACTCCTTGGTCCCGCGCTGCAGCTTCAGCCCCTGGTCGGTGATCATCGGGGTCACGGTGAAACCCGGACAGATGGCGTTGACCCGGATGCCGAGCTGGGCGGTCTCCAGGGCGGCGGCACGGGTGAGCCCCGAAACACCGTGCTTGGCGGCGGTGTATGCGGCGTAGTTCGCGCCCGCGGTCAGACCCCAGATGGAGCTGAGGTTCACGATGCTCCCGGAGCCCTGTTCCTGCATCAGCCGGATTTCCTGCTGGAGGCAGACGAACACGGAAATGAGGTCGATGTCGAGGATCGTGTTGGCCGCCTCGAGGTCGAACTCGTGGATCGGCCCGATCGGACCTGTGATGCCGGCGTTGTTCACGGCGCTGTCCAGTCGGCCGAACTGGTCCTTGATGCCTACGAAGAGGGCGGCGACGTCGTCGTCGTCCCGCACGTCCACCCGCTGGGCGGAGGCCTGTCCGCCGGCACTGTGAATCTCCTGGACGACCTTGTCCGCGTTTTCCTTATTCATGTCGGCGACAACCACGTGGTGGTCGCGGGCGGCGAGCAGGTGGGCCGTGGCCCGTCCGATGCCGGATCCGCCGCCGGTGACAAGACCGATTTTTGTCATTGCAGTTCCTCTTGTTCTTCCGTGGTTTAGCGGGCCAGGTAGGCGCCGTCGAGATTGATGCCGCCGCCGGAGACGAAGGAGGCCTCGTCGGACAGCAGCCACGCGATGCCGGCCGCGATCTCCTCCGGCTGGGCCGCCCGCTTCGAGGGATTGGCGTCCTCGTAGGCGGCCCACTCGTCGCTGCCCGGCTCGACGTGCACGTCCTTGCCCGTCATCAGGGGCGTCTGGACGACCGAGGGGCGAACGCAGTTCACGCGGATCCCGTACTCGGCGTTTTCCAGCGCCACGGACTTGGTGAGGCCCTCCACGGCATGCTTCGTGGCGGTGTACCCGGCGTAGCCGGGGCCGGAGACCTGGCCGAAGATGGAACTGAGGTTGACAATCGCCCCGCTGCCCTTGCGGCGCATGGACCGCACCTCGTGCTGGAGGCAGTTGAAGACGGCGGAGACGTTGACCGCCATCATCTTCCTCATCAGCGGCAGCTTGTAGTCCGCGATCGACGCAACTTCGGTGCAGATCCCGGCGTTGTTCACCGCATAGTCCAGCCCGTCGAAGTCCTCCTCGATGCGGGCGAAAAGCTCCGCTACGTCCTGCGGATCGGTGACGTCGCAGCGCTGGGCGACGGCGGCACCGCCTGAGGCGACGATCTCGTTGACGGTCGCTTCGGCCGCCTCGAGGTCCAGGTCCGCGACGACCACGGTGGCGCCATTACGGGCCAGCTTGTGGGCGGTGGCCCGCCCGATGCCCGAACCCGCGCCGGTGACCAGGGCGACTTTTTGATCCATTGCGTACATCGTTTTCTCCGGCTCTTTAGAAGGGGCTGTCCAGCAGGGCGGTGAGATCGGCCATGCGCCACTCGCCGTCGGCCTCCTTGACCATGGAGGCGTGGTACCACCCCGAGGTCAGGGTCTTGGTCACCGCGTTTTCCGTCGACGTGATGAGGACGTAGCTGTACAGGTCGGCCGTCGTGCTTGTCTGGTTCTCGACGCGGAACGTGTGCACCGTGTGGCGCCGCTGGTCGGTCTGCTGCTTCCGGATGGTCTCGAGCATGTCCGCGATCGCCCGGTTGCCGGCAGTCGGACCCCATGAGGCGTCGGAGTTGGCGACCTTGCCGCTCGTGGTGCCGTTCTCGGTGAAGCTTCCGGCCAGCATGTCGAAGTCGCCCTCGTCGTAACCCCAGGCGTAGCGCGCCACTGTGTCCTGCATAGCCAGCCGGTCCGCGGCAAAGACCGCCGCGGTTGCGTTTGAGTCGATTCCCTGTGTCGTCACGGTCTGCTTCCTTGCATCCAGTGCCGGGACCCCTTTGGCGCCGGCTTGGAAAAGACGGTACGCACCGCCAGCTGGCCTTGCTGTGCCCGAAGCGCCATCGGGCTTGCCCATTTGCGCCAACTTGTGACCGGCGACACTTGGCGCAAACGGGCAACCTCCAGTGGCGCATCCAGGCAAGCGGGAGATGGAGGATTGCCCTAAGTTTGTTGAAATTCCATCCGGCAACTCGAACGGAGTCGCGTCATGGGGCAGCCCCATCTCTTCAACCCGCTGTCCATCAGGGGCACAACCATCCGCAACCGCATCTGGGTTTCACCGATGTGCCAGTACTCGTGCGAGCAGCACGACGGCGTGCCGGACGACTGGCATCTCGTGAACCTCGGCAAGTCCGCCTCCGGCGGCGCCGGGCTGGTCTTCGCCGAGGCCACCGCCGTCAGCCCGGAGGGGAGGATCACCAGCGAAGACACGGGAATCTGGAACAACGACCAGGCCGAAGCGTGGGCCCGGATCGTGAGATTCATCCATTCTCAGGGGGCGTCCGCGGGCATGCAACTCTCCCACGCTGGGCGCAAGGCGTCCGACTACAGGCTCTTCGACGACCGGTGCGGCACCACCAAGCCGGTGGCCGAGGGCGGCTGGAAGGCAGTCGCCCCATCGGCGGTCGCGTATCCGGGCTTCGACGTGCCGGAGGCCCTCGACGAAGCTGGCATCGACAAGGTGGTCGACGACTACCGGGAAGCTGCCCGACGGTCGGTGGGCGCCGGCTTCGACGTCGTCGAAATCCACGCCGCCCACGGCTACCTCATCCACGAGTTCCTGTCCCCGCTCAGCAACCTTCGCACCGACCGGTATGGGGGCAGCCTCGAAAACCGGGCCCGCCTCCTGCTGCGCATCGTCCGATCCGTACGCGAAGCGATCGGTGAACAGGTCCCACTTTTCGTACGGTTCTCCGCCACGGACTGGATCGACGACGGCTGGGATGAAAAGCAAACGGCTGTCGTCGCAGGCTGGGCCAGGGAAGCCGGGGCGGACTTCTTCGACATCTCCAGTGGCGGGCTCACCAACGGGATCTTCATCTCACTGGAGCCCGGCTACCAAGTCCCCTTGGCCGACTTCGTGCGCAAGGAGGCAGGCGTGGCGGCGAACGCGGTGGGACTTATCACCACCGCGGAGCAAGCCGAGGAAATCGTTGCCTCCGGGCGGGCCGACGCGGTCATGCTCGCGCGGCAAATCATCCGTGACCCGAACTTCGCACTTCGCGCCGCACACGAACTGGGGGCAGACATCGAATACTGGCCGAGGCAGTACCAGGGTGCGCGATGGCCGGCCCAGCCCACGAACATACGAGTCAGCTAATCGGAAGAACTGAGGCCATGAACAAAAAGATCGGTACCGTCACGGTTTTCGGAGCGACCGGATATACGGGGACAAGCATCGTTGGCGAGTTGCTTGCGCGTTCTGCGTCCGTCACCGGTGTCGCACGAGACGTCAGCCTACCTTCTCCCAAGAAGGAAGACCGGCTGGAACTGGTTGCGGGCAGCCTTGACGACGACGACTTTAGGCAAGAGGTTACGCGAGGACGCGACGCGGTGGTTCTCGCCGTTCCTGCTCGTCTGGAAAACGGGCAGGAGCTCGCAGGTCTGGTGCCCCAGCTCCTCCGGGAAGCCGAGGCGGATGGCTACCGGCTGGGCATCGTTGGAGGTGCGGGAACACTGCAGGTCCAAGCCGGCGGACCCACCTTCATGGACCACGCGGACTTCCCCGCGGCAGCTCGGGGCAACGCGGAATCGCACTCGAGGCTCCTCAAGGCGCTCCAGGACTCCCGGAGCGAAGCGGAATGGTTCTATCTCAGCCCGCCGGCGCGATACGGTTTGCGGTTCCCGGGAAAAAAGGAGAGCAGGTATCGCCTCGGAAAAGACGTGCTGGTCGCCGACGAGGCGGGCATCTCCACGATCTCCTCGGAAGACTACGCCGCCGCCTTCGTGGACGAGCTTTTCCACGGCCGTCATATCCGCACTCGTTTCAGCGTCGGCTATTGACTCCGGAAATCTCCGATGAGGAAGGTGAAATTGGCGCAGAACTCTTCCGAAAGTCGCCGCGAACTGCTTGCTTAATGCGTTTGACTCGGTCTCCCCGCGTCACTTGCCGGGGTACGGTCCTCTATTCCTCCTACCAAGGGACAGCTCATACATGTTCACTATCGCTTTCCTCACCCGACGCGTTCCTGGGATGACCAGGGACGAGTTCTTCAGGCATTACCACGAGACTCATTTTCCCCTCGCCTCCCGACTGCCCGGTCTGGTCTCCTATCAACAGAACCGCATCGGACACGAGGACGGCATCTGGGCGGAGCCAGAATCGTTCCCGGACTACGATGCGCTCTCTTTCTACAGCTTCGACTCCCGTGAAGCAGCCGACGCCGCCTTCTCGTCGCCTGAAGGGCAGGCTCTCAATGAAGACACGGGAACCTTCATGGATTGGCCCAGCGTTCTATCGATCCCGGTCGAGCAAACGCAGCGCTATGACAGAGGGACGGCATGAGCATCCAGAAAAAAGGCGTGAGGGATTCGTCTTCGCTTGGCGCGGGCCCGTCGCTGCGGCTCGTCTGGCCCCAATGGCAGGGCGCAGGCGCCGACGTGGTTCGACTGTTGACGCCCGAACTGCCCTTCGAGCAGGCACGCCGAGGCTACGCAGTGGGTGCAGCAGTCCTGGGCGCGATCCTCCCCGAGCATGATGGTCCAACGGCGGTCGTTCCCGTGGAGCTTGGCCCCAAGGGTCTTGAGGAGCGCGACGGCGTCGAGGCAAAGGACGCGATCCTGGGGCAGCTAAACGCCGCTCTCCACACCATCGAGCAACACGCCCCCGCCCGTATCGTGACGCTGGGCGGCGAATGCTCCGTGAGCGTAGCGCCGTTCGCCAACCTTGCCGAGCGTTACGGGGAGGACCTTGCCGTCGTATGGGTCGATTCGCATCCCGACGTCGGTACTCCAGCCAGCGCCTACCACGGCTACCACGCCATGGCCCTCGGCACCCTGACGGGACATGGAGACTCGGACGTGTTGCAGCTTTTGCCAGCGACCGTGGATCCGAAACGCGCTGCCCTGGCGGGACTGCACTCGTGGACGGAGGACGATTTCCCGAATGCGGCGGAATGGGGAATTACTGCTTTCGGGCCGAATGAGCTCCGCGAATCCAGCCAGCCCCTGCTGGAGTGGCTGGCCGGCACCGGATGCACCCGTGTGGCGCTCCATTTGGACGTCGATGTCGTAGACAGCAACGAGGCCATCTTCGGGCTGGGCAAGGAACCGGGGGGCCTCACGACCGAGCAGGTCCACCGTGTGATTCAGGACATCGACGCAGCCGCCGACATCGTGGGAATGACAATCGCCGAGTTCGTTCCCAGGCAAGTCATCCAGCTTCAGGAACTGCTTAGGGGGCTTCCGCTCCTCTGAGCGAGGGCGCTTGGCCGCCCCGCTGCGGTGTCCTGGTCAATCGAGAAGGGCGCGGGGCTGCCCGGTGCAGGCGACCTCATCTTTGGTACGCTAGTAGGAAGGGCTGTGATATAGGACACGGATGCTCCGTTTGGAGGACGAACGCTCGTCTTGGAATCCGTTAGTCAGGTAGGTAGGCAGATGCCGAGTATGGACAAGGGTGTTGTACGAGCGGTGAGCTCCAGTTCCGTCGCAGAGTGGGAGCGGTTAGTCGTTTCCAACTACGCCGGACTCAGCGTGCGCATCGACCGTAAAGCCGATTTCGCGGCGCGACTCGCCGTCGTTCAAATAGGTCGCTGCCGGCTTTCCAAGGTCGATTCGTCGCCAGTGACCTACGAACGATCCGAGAACGACGTATCTAACGCCCCTTCGGACGATTTGTTGCTAAGTCTGAAATCAACCGGCTCCTGCTTGGTCGAGCAGTATGGCCGGCAGGCCCTGCTCGGAGTCGGCGATCTTGTCCTGTATGACACGATGAGCCCTTATAAGCTCGATTTTCGCGAACCCTACCGTGAGTTGGTGCTCAAGATCCCCCGGGTTGCTTTGGCATCACGGGTGGCTTCGCCTGAATCCCTCTCGGCCGTCAGGCTGTCCAACGGATCTTCCATGGCTCGGCTTGCGGGTACGTACCTGAGAGAGCTGGCACGCGAAGCGGATAATTTGGCTCCGGCCGCCCGCGACCGCTTGGATTCCGCGATACTCGATATTGTCGCGTTGGCGTTGACGGACGTTGCGGGGGCGCTGGCTATGGACGAGCAAACCGAAAGGCTCGGCCGGGCAAAGACCCTTATGCGAGCTAGGCTGTCGGATTCCTCCTTGAGTGCCACGCAAGTGGCCGGAGCCCTGAACATCAGCGTCAGGACGTTGAACCGGCTCTTCGCCCGAGAAGGGGAATCCGCAATGCGGTGGCTCTTGGAGGAGAGGCTCCTGGCCTGCCACCGGGCCCTGATGGAGGCCAGAACTAGATCCGTTTCCGACGTCGCCATCGAGCATGGATTCTCAGACCTGTCCCACTTCAGCCGAGTATTCAAAGCGAAGTTCGGAATCCCTCCTAGCGAGGTTGCGAATTCGAAGGCTGTGGCCTGAGGCAAGAAGTCTTCCAAGCCAGCTAGCCTTCGATTTGTGCTCGTCACCGCGGATGGGAGTAGGCCGGGCGGGTGCGGTCGTCCACCGCGTGGTTTGAGCACGCGCCCGGTCCGCTGCCACCTCGACGCGCTGTGCTAGTTGTACTGGTCAGGCAGGTTCTTCCATCAGCACAAGTTCGCTTCCTCGTCCAGGATCCCCAGCAGCTGCCGCTTCAGTCGCCCGCCCCTGGAACTACCGCGGTGCAAGGAAGGAAAAGGTGACAGGCCAATTAACACCGGATGCGAATATCCCAGA
Source organism: Arthrobacter ginkgonis (assembly GCF_039540195.1). NCBI lineage: Bacteria > Bacillati > Actinomycetota > Actinomycetes > Micrococcales > Micrococcaceae > Arthrobacter > Arthrobacter ginkgonis. Next base: position 91,767 of record NZ_BAABEO010000036.1, read on the forward strand.
CATGGATCTACATAATCTCCGCTACTGGTTCTCGGTCTGGGTTTTGGTTAGGCGAGGCACTCGCGCGTCTGGGGCTGTAGCTGACGCTGGCTTGACGGCACTTGATTCTGCCTGCCATGGGGTTGTGGCATCAGAACCATCTTCTCCAAAGTTTGCGCAATGAGTCATACGGGATTCTGGCCCTTTCAGCGTGCGTGTAAGTCGAATCTGCCGTCGTAGCTTAAGTGCCGGTTCAGCGGGTCCAAGCCAAAGGTGCCGAGCAGATTTTCCCCCTGTGCCTCGCCAAAGGTGCCTTTCGAGACCAAGAACGATGATTTCCGCGCCGAATCGGCCCACGCCGCGGAGCTGCCCGCAAAGCGTGTTCGGTTGGGGTTCAGGATCGGTGCTCGGGGCGCTGGTGGATCGGCATGGCTCCTGGCGCAGTTCCAGGGTGCAAGCCGGCCGCGTCATCGCGGTGGATCTTGAGGGCGGGACCAACCGCCTCCTACGGGGTCCATGCGCAGGATGAGGCGGGGGGCTGACAAGAGGGTTCCGGGCAGATCGCATCGCCCTGGCCAT
>NZ_BAABEO010000037.1:0-665 GCF_039540195.1 Arthrobacter ginkgonis
ACCACTGCGCCACCATCCACCCGGAGCTGACCGAGGTGCTGCCCGAATTCGCCGACGGGCTGGCCGCGCAGTACTTCGTGGGCCACGGCGCCGAGTTCGGCGAAGACATCAAGGGCTTCACCGTGGACGGGTCCGAGGGCCTGGACCTGATCCCGGGCGTGGGCGAGGACCAGGACCGGCGCTACTACGCGATCACCATCAAGCCCACCGTGTTCGTGAACCTGGTCCCGGACCACGTGATCATCCACCGGATGTTCCCGCTGGCCGCCGACCACACCATCGTCGAGTGCGACTGGCTCTACCTGCCCTCCGTGGTCGAGTCCGGCAAGGACGTCACCGCCTCGGTCGAACTCTTCCACCGGGTCAACATGCAGGACTTCGACGCGTGCGAACGCTGCCAGCCGGGCATGGCCTCCAAGGCCTACGCCAAGGGCGGGGTCCTGGTCCCCAGCGAGCACCACATCCGCGCCTTCCACGACTGGGTCGAATCCAAGGTCGGCGACGTGCCGCTCTCCGGCGAACACCTGCTCGGCATCACCGCCGACACCCTCCCCCTGGAACAGCGCGCCGAAACCACCGTCGGCTAAGGCCGGCTCACCCGGCCGCCGGATACCCCATCCGCCGGCTGATCTCCAGCCCGGCCCGCTTGAGCGACCCAAGCAGGC
>NZ_BAABEO010000038.1:0-816 GCF_039540195.1 Arthrobacter ginkgonis
TGCCGGCGGCGTCGGTGCCGGTCCCGCCGGTGCCGGTGTTGGTGAGGACGTGGTGGGGGATCAGGACCAGGACGTGGCCGCGGATGTGGTCCCACGCGTTGCCCGGGGTGCCGGCGAGGGCGAGGTCGGCCAGGGTGTCGGCGCGCAGCTGGTTGGCGGTGCGGGTTTCGGCCGGGTCCCCGGCGCGGTCGGTGGCGATGCGCCGGATCCTGTCGATCAGGGCCTGGGCCTGGACGGCGGGCAGGCTCAGGCAGACCCGGCCCATGCCGTCGGGGCGGGGTTCGTACCAGGCGTCGCGGGCCGCGGCCGCGTGTTCGTGGCGGGTGCGCCGGTCGCGGGCGTCGCTCAGCCGTCGGGCCTTGTCGCGGAGCTGGGCGGGGGTGCGGGTGGCGCCGTGGGCGAGCAGGACGGTTTCCAGGGTCCGGGACGCGGCGAGCATCGCGGTCTCCAGCTCCTGGCGGGTGCGGGCCTGGTCGTCGGTGTCGCGGGGACGCTCAAGGGGGATGCGCAGGCGCAGGGCGGAGCATTCGTCGTTGACGATGCGGGCGTGCGCGTAGGACACCGCGCCGGCGGCGAGGGCGGCCAGCACGGGTTCGTGGTGCAGGGCCAGTTCCTCGGCCTCCTCGAGCAGGGCGCGGGCGGTGCCCTCGGGCAGGTGCAGGGCGGTGGCGATCTCGGTGGCGGCCAGCGAGTGGGCGGCCTCCAGGTCCGCGCCCGTCAGGTGCGCGGCGCGGGCGAGCATCTGGCGGGCCGCGGTCCGGTCCCCGCGGGCCCGGGTGCACTCGGCCAGGTCGCGGATGCCCGCGGCCTCCCGGT
>NZ_BAABEO010000039.1:0-2315 GCF_039540195.1 Arthrobacter ginkgonis
CTTGTTGCACGCCGCTGGGGTAGGCAACACGCAACAACGTCGAGTTGATGTTGCAAAGAAAAAGGCTCCACACTGGGGTCATGAGCGATCAGGACATGAAGCGCCGCATCGGCGAACTCGTAACGGAATCAACCGCGGAACTCGGGCTCTCCCGCAACCAGCTGGCTGACAAAGCCGGCGTGGCCGTCGGGACCCTCTACAACCTGGAGAGCGCGAGGACTTGGCCGCAGCCGGCACGCCTCCGCAGGATCACGGACGCCCTCGGCTGGAAGCCCCGTGCGGTCGACCGGCTACTCACCAGCGGGAAGGAACCCGCAGAGGTCACCCTGGAAGACCTGCGGGAGTCGTCGTGGTCCGATACCGAGTCAAAGGCCGCGCACGACATTTCGGACGAAGCCCTGGTAGTGGAGCTGACGACGCGCCTGCAGATGAAGAACATGGAGTTGGACCGGCTCAAGCGCCGAGTGGAGGAACTGGAGCGCGCCACCCCGCCGTCGCCCGTGGTGCCGCTGCGCTTCGACCAGCAGTTGCCGTTCGCGGCTCACCCGGGCATGCGGTTGGATACGGAGCAGCATCCGGACGACCTGGGCGAGGAGTCGCAGGAGTGAGCGTCGGTGCAGGCCTCTAGGTTGGAGCCCATGTTTGATCCGTGGGACGTCGTGGCTGCTCACCCGTGGCTGGTGGTGAGGCGGGACCGGCTCCCCGAAGGGGTGCCTGGGGCGACGACCGACGGGAACGTGATCTGGCTCGATGAGCGGTTGTCGCAGAGGGAGCGGCGGTGCGTGCTCACGCATGAGCTGGTGCATGTGTCGGCCGGGCATGCGTCCTGCCAGCCGACGGCGGTGGAGCGCCGGGTCAGGTGGGAAGCCGCGCACTTGCTGCTCGAGTGGCCGGACCTTTTCCGGGTGCTGCGCGGCGCCCATTCCTTGGGCGAGGCTGCCGAAGAACTCTGGGTGACGGACATGGTGCTGGGGGACCGGCTGGAGTCCGCGAAGCCGGACGAGCTGGAGGCCCTGCAGGGGCTTCGAAGGATCGTTGGGGAAGGCGTGTCCTGGTGACGAACAGAAGGCGTGTCCTGGTGACGAACAGTGGGGACGGAAAGAGGAGGGCCGCGTGGCCGTAGCCAGAGTCGAAGACCGCTGGTACAAGCGCGACAAGAAGACCAAGACCGCCATGCACGGGCGCGGCCTGCGCTGGCAGGCCCGCTGGGACGAGATGGACGGCACGCCGAAGAAGAAGTCCTTCCGCACCAAGGACGAGGCCGATGCGCACCTGGCCGAGGTCGCGCACAAGAAGCGGACCGGGACCTACGTGGCCGGCAGCGCGGGGGAGGCCTTCGTTGAGGACCTACTTACCCCGTGGCAGGCTGGGCAGTTGCACTGGAAGGCATCGACCCGGGCCGCGGTCGAATCGGACGTGCGCGCCCACCTGCGCCCCCACTGGGGGGACTGGGCCGTCGGGTCAATCCGGAAGCGCGACGTGCAGGACTGGGTGGCCGGCATGAACCAGGCGCCGCGCACCGTGGGCACGATCCACGGCCGGCTGATGGGCTTCCTGGAATGGTGCGTGGAGGAGCAGCGGATCGCCAAGAATCCTGCCTCTGGGGTGAAACTGCCCAAGGGCAGGAAGCGGGAGCACTACTTCCTCACCGTGGATCAGGTGGCTGCCCTGGCCGACACGATCGAGGACCGCTACTCGGACCTGGTCTGGGTGCTGGCGTCGGCCGGGCTGCGCATCGGGGAGGCCGCGGAGCTGCGCGTGCGTGACCTGCAGCTCGAGCGCGGGCGCATCCGCATCGAGCGGTCCGTGGTGTTCGTCGGCGGACGCGAGGCAAAGATCGGCCCGCCTAAGTCGGGGAAGGCCCGGACGGTGCCGGTGATCCCGGCCGTCGCCGAACGGCTGGCCAAACGGGCCAAGGGGCGCGGCTGGGACGAGCTCGTGTTCGCGACGGCGCGGGGCGCGCAGGTGCGGGCCAACAACTTCAAGCGCCGCGAGTTCGACCGGGCCGTGACGGCGGTGAACGCTGCCGCCGACAAGACGCTGGCGGATACCAAGGTCGACGGGGTGCGGATCCCGGAGGGACTGTGGGTGCACGATCTGCGGCACACCGCGGCCTCGTGGGCCGTCCGCTCCGGTGCTAGCGTGAAGTCCGTCCAGCGGATGCTGGGGCATGCGACCGCGGCCATCACGCTGGACACCTACGCCGGTCTGTTCGATGAGGACCTGGATGATGTGGCCGTCAGGATGGGCGCGATGCTGGGCGGTGTGCTGGGGGAGAAGTTCCCCGAAAGTTCCCCGGGCCTCGATTCCGCCGC
>NZ_BAABEO010000040.1:0-4288 GCF_039540195.1 Arthrobacter ginkgonis
CTTGTGGCGCTTGGGGCTAGAGTTCCCCGTTCGCCTCGAAGAAGGCGTGGTCGTCGTAGGCGTCTTGCCATGAGGACTCCCGGCGGGGGATGCGCCGGACTCGGCTTGCGGGCATCCATAGTTGGTGCCGGTCGCCGGGGTGGCGTTCGGGCCAGTTGAAGAGCACCATGTCGCCCTCCCAGGCCGTGACCTTGCCGTCCCGCGTTGACCCGTCGGGGAAGGTGGCGCGGCCGTAGGGCTCCTGACGCTCGGCGGGCCGGTAGACGCGGTCCGGTTCCGGGGTAAAGGCCATGCTCCGATCGTAGACGCACGAAAACGCCCCCACCCGGTGAAGGGTGGGGGCGTATCGGCTGGGGGTGTTCTATTCGGCGCGGTGGTCGGCGCCGGCGACGCGGTCGACAGGCAGGGTGGTGCCCGGGATGAGGTCGGCCGCTTCACTGGTCTCGTGCTGCACGCCGTCGTCGTCGATCCAGGTGTCTTCGTAGTCGATGGCGGAGGGCTGGAAGGCGGACGGGCCGGTGTTCTCTTCGAGCAGGGTGGCGATGTGCTTGAGGATGGTGGAGTACACCAGCTGCTGCAGGCCGTAGGCGATCAGGAATGCGGCGAGCAGGTTTACCCCGGCGAGGCCGCCGGTGAAGTAGAGGTAGGCCACGGCGATGGCCAGGGAGGCCGCGATGGGCAGACCGACCTTGAGCAGGGTCGGCCAGCTGGGGTCTTTCCGCCAGGCGATGACGAGCGGGGAGGCGATGGTGAAGGCCGCGGCGATCACGGCGAGGAGGACGTCGGTTCCGGTGTCCATGGTTACTTGACTCCGATCAGGGTGAGGAATGCGGTGGTGATGGTGGCGCCGGTGTCTGTGGACTTCCAGGCGCCGCCCTTGTTGCTGGTCTTGATCTGCTTCACGGCGCGGCGTGAGGGGCTGCCGATGTAGCCGTCGGCCTTGAGCTTCGGGGTGACGGACTTCCAGCGGTTCATGGCCGTCTGGATGCGCTTGTTGAGCTTCCAGTGGGCGTCGGTCTTGGCGCCCCAGACCTTGTCCGGGACGAGGCCGTGGGCCTCTTGGAAGGCCTTGACTCCGGCCTTCTGTTTGGCGTCGTTGACGCCGGTGATTGCCCCACTCCAGATGCCCATGCCCTTGAGGGCCTTCTGGATGCGCCGGTTGGCCGAGGTGGCCTTGGGCTTGGCCGCCGGCTTCGCGACCGGAGTCACCGAGGCGACCGGCTTGACGACGATCCCGGGCACGACGGGCGGGGTCGTGCCTGGGGTGATGCCCTTCCGGGCTAGCCACGCCTTGGGGGAGAAGTAGTTCAGCTTCAGTCGCCCGCCGGAGAGGGTGACCTCGGCGACGCCCATGTGTTCGTGGATGCCTGTCACATGGCCGGTGTCGCCCATGATGCCGATCTGCTGGCCGGCTTTCACCTGCTCGCCGGGGCTGACGAGGATGCGGGCGAGGTGGCCGTGGTTCGTGCGGATCCAGTCCGTGCCCTGGCTGTCTTTGAGGATGCCGTGGTCGAGTACGACGATCTTGCCGGAGTGCCCGGGCAGGACGCCTTCGCCGGCGGCGACCACGGTGCCGTCAGCAGGCGCCAGGACGGGCACGCCGGTCTGCCCGGGGCGGGGCGGGGCCCAGTCGTCGCCTGCGTGCGGAGCGACGATGCCGAACAGGCGGCGGGCCGGGTTGAAGCCGGAGGTGAACCGGCAGCCCACCGGGACAGGGCTGGAGAAGGTCGTCATGGCGTGCCTCCTGGGCATGGGAAAGGCCCCGCCGGTCGACGGGGCCTTGGGTCATTCCTCGCCGTCTTTCGGTTCGAGGTAGTCGAGGATGACTTTGGGGATTGGGGGAGCGGGTGGGCCGAGCCCGGCTTCGATGTGCGCGTTGAGGCGCAGGATGTGCGGGATGTAGACCCGGTCCCGGGCCTCGAAGCGGTCCATGCGGTTGCGCATCTTCCCCATCTCGTCTTGGAGTTGGTCGATGAGCGCGTTCTCAGGCTTGCCGCGGTGCTGGATCTTGATGGTGATGATGGTGACGATGGCGGTGATCGCGGCCGTGACGATGGTGACGGCCGCGGTGATGATGACGGGGTCCACTCCCCCCGGGGCGGACTGGTTCATTCGGAGTCGATCTCCTCAGCGGCGGGGTTGATCACGTCTTGCAGGGCGGTGACCTTGATGAGGAACCCGAAGATGATCACGGCCGGCGCGAGGTAGGTGATGCAGGTGAGCCAGTCGCGGGACGTGAAGCCGGAGACTGCCCAGGCGCCGACGTAGCCAAGCGACCAAGCGACCGTGAGGGCCACGGTGAGCGACAGCCCGTAGCGGGTGTGCCGGTTGATCATGTCGGCCACGGTCACGACGGCGGCGACGGCCCAGGCGGAGGCCCACACCCAGACGAGGACCCCGTCCCAGCTGATCAAGGCGACCGACGTCGGGAGGTAGGGCGGGTACGTGAAGGGCAGGTACGCGATCGCCCGGGTCAGGCAGTAGACGACCGTCGCGACCAGGACAACGTTCCGGCCAAGCCGGATCCGCTGGCGCGGCAGCAGGTTTATCAGTGGCACAAGGCCACCTCCTTGGGGAAGGGAAGCGGAAGGACCGCCGGGGTGGTTCTGGCGGGCGTACGCGTGGGAGTTCGGGGTGAGAATGCGGGGCTCGGCGGGCGGACCCAACTAGGATTCGAGGGTTCAAATCACCAATTGGTTAGGAGCGCAATGAGCGACTACGCAGCACCCAAGATCTTCGTTCGGTACATCGGTGACGACGGGGAGGAGTGGGACAACGAGTACACCGAGACCACTCCTGCGGCCGGTCAGTTCGTCTTCCGCGGTGCCCAGGCCTACCGCGTCGCGGAGGTTTGGGACATCCAGGAGAAGCACGGCGGCGTCGAGTACGGGCTGACGGCCTTCCTCGATTCTGTCGACGTCATGGAGCACCGCCTCGGGAAGCACGTTCCCGTCTACTACGACGTCTTCAAGGGCTAGCAGAACTGAGGCCCCAGGCTTGTCGCCTGGGGCCTCATTCCGCACGGGGGGCCGGGGACTTCACTTATCCGGCCATAAGGGCAGGTCGACGCCGGGTAGACTATCGACGTTTGTCGAGACAGCAGGGGGAAGCCGTGGCGTACAGGAATCACCAGCAGCGGGAGCGCGATGCGTTCATCCGGAACATCGCGTTGGTCGTGGTTGGGGTCGTGGCCCTGGGTCTGGCCTTCTGGGCTTTCGGCATACGGCCCGCCCAGGAGAAGGCGGCGGCCATGAACGCCATCGCCGCGGACGTCAAGGGTGCGCGAGGAAATGGCGGCTCCGACACGGTCTTCATCACCGAAGAATCCGAGCCCGCCCCAGACCTGCCGGACATCGCCGTTGTTGGCGACTCCTACACTGGGGGCTCTGGCATGGATTCCGGCAAGGACTACCGCTGGCCCGCCCTGGTTTCGGAAGCCCTCGACATTCCAGTGACCCTACGCACCGAAGGCGGCACGGGCTACGTGAAGACCAGTGAAGGCGGCGTGAACCTGGTGGTTCGGGCCGGCGAGGTGCCCGACGCTGATCTTGTGGTGTTCTTCGGTAGCCGCAACGACGATGCCGGATACGACGCCGTGCTCGAGGGGGCCATGGAGGCATTCGCCGCGGCGGAAGACGCAGCGCCGGACGCCGAGCTCCTGGTCATCGGGCCGCCGTGGGTTGACGGCAACCCGCCCGCCACGGTCCGTGCCTCCCGCGATGCCGTGAAGGCCGCCGCCAAGGAAGTTGGGGCCACGTTCGTTGACCCCTTGTCCAGAGGGTGGTTTGCCGAGGGGAAGAAGGGGCTGATCGGCTCTGATGGTGTCCACCCGACCGATGCTGGTCATGAGTACCTTGCCGAGAAGATCGAGCCGCTTATCAGCAAGGCACTCAAGTAGTCCGTCCGGCCTCGCCGCATCAGTTCGCCGCGAGGATCTTCCTGATCGCCTCGAATACGAGTCGGGTGTGGTAGTCGTTCCCGATAGGAGCGGTGAGGTGGACGCCGTCACTGTGGATGCAGAGGTCGGCGTTCCCGTATCCGGTCGGTGATCCCGACTTGCCCGTGCCGAAGATCCAGGTTGTCGGCGCCCACTTCGTGGTGTCGAAAGATGCCGACGAGGTGTGTGCACTGTAGCAGCGCCACACTGCGCGGTTGTTGACGACGAGGTCTCCGAGCGCGTATGCGGTGGATGCGGCCCACGCGGGCGTGGTTGCGACTACGCCGAGGGGGTCGTTGGGGTCGATGAACGCGACGACGTTGGGTGCGGCCAGGGCCGCGGTCTTCACCG
>NZ_BAABEO010000041.1:0-668 GCF_039540195.1 Arthrobacter ginkgonis
CTGGGTCTAATACCGGATATTCACTTCCTTCCGCATGGGGGGTGGTGGAAAGGTCTTTTCCGGTCGGGGATGGACTCGCGGCCTATCAGCTTGTTGGTGGGGTAGTGGCCCACCAAGGCGACGACGGGTAGCCGGCCTGAGAGGGTGACCGGCCACACTGGGACTGAGACACGGCCCAGACTCCTACGGGAGGCAGCAGTGGGGAATATTGCACAATGGGCGCAAGCCTGATGCAGCGACGCCGCGTGAGGGATGACGGCCTTCGGGTTGTAAACCTCTTTCAGTAGGGAAGAAGCGAAAGTGACGGTACCTGCAGAAGAAGCGCCGGCTAACTACGTGCCAGCAGCCGCGGTAATACGTAGGGCGCAAGCGTTATCCGGAATTATTGGGCGTAAAGAGCTCGTAGGCGGTTTGTCGCGTCTGCCGTGAAAGTCCGGGGCTCAACCCCGGATCTGCGGTGGGTACGGGCAGACTTGAGTGCAGTAGGGGAGACTGGAATTCCTGGTGTAGCGGTGAAATGCGCAGATATCAGGAGGAACACCGATGGCGAAGGCAGGTCTCTGGGCTGTAACTGACGCTGAGGAGCGAAAGCATGGGGAGCGAACAGGATTAGATACCCTGGTAGTCCATGCCGTAAACGTTGGGCACTAGGTGTGGGGGACATTCCA
>NZ_BAABEO010000042.1:0-851 GCF_039540195.1 Arthrobacter ginkgonis
TGAGCCCGAGTGCCCTGGTGGCAGATGTTCGTGGGGTGTTCGATGACTTGGTTCGTGTGGGTCGGCTGGGCTGGTTCGAGCGGCTAGGGGACGGGGGTGGAGATGATACTGCGCCAGGTTCCTGGCTGCAGAGCGTAGGCCGGGTCCGGGGTGTCGATCGCGCGCATGGCGGTGGTGTCGTGCAGCAGGGGAGCGGCGTAGTACTGCAGGGCCAGGGACAGGGCGCGGACGACGAACATGGACTCGCGGCCGCGGTAGCACTGGTAGCGGAAGGTTGCCCAGCGCAGGGCGTCCATCAGCGAGTTGACCATGGTTTCGGCCTCTTCGCGGGTAGGTTCGACCATTTTGTAGGCCACCTCGGCCCGGTGGAGGGTTTCCCCCCAGCCGTGGGGAGCGGCGGCGAGCAGGGACATGCCGGCGTCGTCCGGAGCGTCGACCAGGGCCGAGAGCATCGGGTCCAGGCGCAGGTCCGAGGAGGACGGGGCGACCAGGTCGGTAGCCGCATCCCAAGACAGCGCACCGCCGTCGTCCATGACGACGTCGCCGTCCGGGGTGGTGGTCAGCTTGCGCCACGGGTCCTCGTCCGGGAGAGCCTGCATAATCATGCTGATCGCGCCGGTGAAGAGGGCGGCGACGGACTGCGCCTTGTCAACGGCGATGCCGGTGATGCGCTGTTCGTACTCGAACTTGCGCCGGGTGCTGGTGAGCGGCTCGGCGACCGTGACGATCCACGCTGCGACCCAGGTCTTTTCCGTCGGGTGGAGGCGAAGGTTGTCGGGAAGGATGTTGATCAAGGGGTTCCTCTCTCATGGGTGTGTTCCACCAGGGGAGAGAGGGGTCCGGGACGTCCG
>NZ_BAABEO010000043.1:0-1215 GCF_039540195.1 Arthrobacter ginkgonis
CGATGTACTGCACGGTGGTGTACTCGTCCAGGCCCTCGGCGCCGCCCTCGCGGCCCAGGCCGGACTGCTTCACGCCGCCGAACGGGGCCGCGGCGTTGGAGATGACGCCGGCGTTGAAGCCGACCATGCCGAACTCGATCTGCTCGGCCACCCGGAACATGCGGTTGAAGTCGCGCGTGTACAGGTAGGACGCCAGCCCGTACTCGGAGGCGTTGGCCAGCTTGATGGCCTCCTCCTCGGTGGTGAACGTGGTGACCGGGGCGACGGGGCCGAAGATCTCCTGGCCCAGGATCGCCGCGTCGTTGGGGACGTTGGCCAGCACGGTGGGCTGGTAGAAGAAGCCGTCGCCCTCCACCGGGGCGCCACCCGTGACCGCGGTCGCGCCGTCGGCCACCGCGGCCTCGACGAGGGCGTGCACGTCCTCGCGCGCCCCGGAATCGATCAGCGGGCCCACGGTGGTCTCGGCCTCGGTGCCGCGTCCGGGCTTCAGGGCGGCCATGGCGGCGGCGAACCTGGCGGTGAACTCCTCGGCCACGGACTCCTGGACCAGGAAGCGGTTGGCCGCGGTGCAGGCCTCGCCCATGTTGCGCATCTTCGCGGCCATGGCGCCCTCGACGGCCGCGTCCAGGTCGGCGTCCTCGAAGACCAGGAACGGGGCGTTGCCGCCGAGCTCCATCGAGGTGCGCAGCACGTTGTCCGCGGCGTCCTTCATCAGGCGCTTGCCCACCGGGGTGGAGCCGGTGAAGGAGACCTTGCGCAGGCGCGGATCCTGCATCAGCGGACCCGAGATCGCCGAGGCGCTGTTGGAGGAGACCACGTTCAGCACGCCCGCCGGCAGGCCGGCCTCGAGCAGGGTCGCGGCGAACAGCTGGGAGGTCAGCGGGGTGAGCTTGGCGGGCTTGAGCACCATGGTGCAGCCGGCCGCGACGGCGGGTCCGACCTTGCGGGTGGCCATGGCCAGCGGGAAGTTCCACGGGGTGATCAGCAGGCACGGGCCCACCGGCTTGCGCTGGACCAGGATCTTGTTCTTGCCCTCGGGGGTGGTCAGGTAGCGGCCGTAGTCGCGCACGGCTTCCTCGGAGAACCAGCGCAGGAACTCGGCGCCGTAGGCGACCTCGCCGCGGGCCTCGGCCAGCGGCTTGCCCATTTCCAGGGTCATCAGCAGCGCGAAGTCCTCGGCGCGCTCGGTGACCAGGTCAAAGGCCCGGCGCAGGA
>NZ_BAABEO010000044.1:0-677 GCF_039540195.1 Arthrobacter ginkgonis
TCATCATGCCCCTTATGTCTTGGGCTTCACGCATGCTACAATGGCCGGTACAAAGGGTTGCGATACTGTGAGGTGGAGCTAATCCCAAAAAGCCGGTCTCAGTTCGGATTGGGGTCTGCAACTCGACCCCATGAAGTCGGAGTCGCTAGTAATCGCAGATCAGCAACGCTGCGGTGAATACGTTCCCGGGCCTTGTACACACCGCCCGTCAAGTCACGAAAGTCGGTAACACCCGAAGCCGGTGGCCCAACCCCTTGCGGGAGGGAGCCGTCGAAGGTGGGACCGGCGATTGGGACTAAGTCGTAACAAGGTAGCCGTACCGGAAGGTGCGGCTGGATCACCTCCTTTCTAAGGAGCAACTAACGCCTTTGCCGCCGGCACGAGCCGATGGTGGGGTGTTCAGTGTTGCCCGCTGCGGACCCTTGTGTGGTCCGGCGGGCGCTCATGGGTGGAATGTCAACGAATCGTGGCCCGGAGGGTTCATCCCGTCCGGTTCGAGTACGCCCCCCTGGGGGTTGGAAAGATCCGGCGGGGAGCACCGTTCGGGTCCTTGGCGCACTGTTGGGTCCTGAGGCAACAGGACGCCGGGTCTTTCCGCTTGCGGGGGGCCCCGGTGGACGTTGTTTCGGTTTCCCGCGCACGGCCCAGGCCGCACGAGGACGGATGTTTAGGCATCC
>NZ_BAABEO010000045.1:0-17865 GCF_039540195.1 Arthrobacter ginkgonis
CTTATGGGGACTCATCACGCCACCCATGAACGACACCTTCTCGGTGTTGTACGGGTGCGTGATGCTGTTCGTGATGCTCGATGTCGCGTTGACAGCCGAGGTCGTGAATGTTGGCACGGTTCCGGTGTAGGTCGGCAGGATCAGTGCGTCCAGTCCGGGTGCGGAGCGGGCCGCGAGCTTCGCGTTGCTGCCGTACAGCGCGTCCGACTCGGGGCGGCTAACTGCCTTGAAGGTGTCAAGGCGGCGGCCGGTGCTGTCCTTCATGTACGCCATGGCTTAGGCCTCCTCGAATGTGATGTCGTCGATGTCGCCCGTAGTGGTGTTGACGTGGATTGTCGTCACGGACCCGGCGGGGAGCGGGTTGCCATCCTGGTCCACGAACCGCACAAATGCGGCATTAAGTCGAGTCGACAGCCCGGACCCGGGGGTATCCAAGTCGGTCTCGACCGTCTGGCGGATCACGCTGCCGGCGGGGGTATCGACCAGCAGTGCGGCGGCCTGCGCGGCCTGAGCCGATGCGCTGGCCGCGTCCACTGCGGCGCCCAGCTGCGCCTGCACTGCCGCCACCGCCCCGCTGGCGGCAGTAGTCCCGGCCGATTCGGCAGCGACCCGGGACCCATCGGCCGCCTGGGCTGCCACTCCCGCGGAGTCCGCGGCGGCAGTAGCCACTTCCTTCAAGCCCTCATAGGAGGTCAAGAAGCCCGTCAGGCCGCCACCGATCCATGCCACCCGGTCCAGGTCGGCGATGAACGCAGGCGCGAACCCGTCAGCGTTCGTCGTGACAGGGTTAGCCAGCGGCAGGCCGGACGTGTCCGTGATGGTCAGCGGCGCCTGGGTGTTGTCGCCCGGGGCGAAGATCGTGATCGCGGCGTTGGCCGCCGCCTTGGACGGGTCGAAGGGGTCGATCGCGAAGATCGGGTCGAATGTGTAGGCCACGGCCTATGCCTCCAAGTCTTGGGTGTGCAGGGGGTAGGGGCGGGCCCGGTCAGCTGGTGACTGCCCACCAGGCCACCGTGGTGGTGGTGCCGGTTCGGCGGGCAACACTGATGAGGAAGCCGGTTTTGGTTCGGTCGTGCGCGGTGACCGCACCGATGAGTTCGGGGGCCTCCGAGAGGGCGCTAACGAAGACCACGGGGGTCTGGTCGAAGACTCCGGAGGGGATGTTGACGTTGATCGTGCCCTTATGGAAGCCATCCGATCCCGCGGATGAGCTCAGGGGGACACTGACGGTTCCGAACCGGGGGGTTGGCGCATTCGTTGAGCGCCCGATTTTTCCGTCACTGCCGATGTACATATTCGGGGCTTCGTCGTACGTCCGGGCACGGATGGCGTCCGAGTCCACGTACTTGCCGCGGGAGTCGCTGCCGACGAAGAGGACGATCCCGTCGCCTTCGCTCGTCAGGGCGTGGTGGCCGTGGTCCTGGATCTCGAAGTCCACGTAGCCCTTGGAAGCCGGGTGCGTGGCGGTGACCGGGTCCAGTATCCCGAAGCGGTGGTTCGAGTCACGGCGAACGAGCTTGCCGGCGGCGCCGGTCGAGGACGAGGAAGAGTCGGCGGCCATCGCCAGTTCGACCGGCTTGACCCACTCATTGGTGCCGTTTGCCCCGACCCGGTACAGCCACAGGACGCCGTTGATTTCCACGGATGCGCCGGTGGTGCTCAGGTAGGAGCGGACGAGGTCGTCGTTGGCGGTGCAGCCGCCGTTGCGGGCCCAGAGGCGCAGGTCGACGAACTCGGCGGGGACGCTCTGCCCCGGCTCGATGCGCAGCAGCCACAGCGGCTGATCGTCCAGGACGCCACCGTTGTTGTTGCGGGAGGGGAGGGCCTTGGCGGAGGTCCCCTGGATGACTTCGATGGTCGTGACGCCGATCGTCGGCTGCCAGTCGCGGCGCAGCACGACCAAGTCCCAGCGGGTGCTGGTCGCCGCATTGAGCTGCACAGTCTGTGCCGTGGGCATGATGTCGATAACGCCGGCGGTCCATGCGGTGCCGGCGGCCAGGCTGATCTGCAGGGCCTGGCCGGCCACGTTGGTGGCCTTGAACGCGCCGGGGGTGTTGACTCCGTACCTCGAGGAGGCGGAGTAGTCCATGATCTTGTGGAAGGCGGTCTCGTCGGCGGATCCGTCGTAACCGTAGCTGGCGGAGCCTGCGGGGAGTGCGACCATTAGCGGGCCTTCCTGTCTTTTTCGCCGGTGGCGAGCTTGCGAACCATGTTGATGAGGCGTCGGGCGGGGTTTTCGGGGTGGTCGCCGACGGTGGGGGTGGCGGTGTCGCCGTCCTTGTCCCAGGTGAGGGGGACTTCGCGGATGATGTCGGTGACTTCGAGGGCGCCGATTTTCACGGTGACGAGGTCGCCTTCGAGGACGCCGTCGGGCCCGTAGGTGAAGCTGTCGGACTCGAGGAGCGTGAGGGAGAACCCGGCTTTGGGGGCGCCTTCGGCGAGGGCTTCGGCGGCCCGTTCGGCGTAGACGTCGCCGGAGCTCGAATCGCGGGCGTCGACTAGCTGCTCGATGATGTCGCCGTACTCGGCTTCCCGGGCTGCGTCCTTGTACTGCTTGAAGGTGCGAGCGGTGCCTTCGCCTTGGCCGCCGACGACGGCCCGGGTGAGGGTGGGGATACTGAGGGTTCCGGACCCGTCGGCGAGGGTGCCGTTCTCCACGGAGAGGACGTGCGGGTAGACGCGGGGCTCGTAGACGTCGATGACGATCTTGTCGCCGACCTGCAGCACCGATACGCCGAGGCCTGCCTGTTCGACGGCGGGGAAGAGCCGGTCGTAGGGGGCGTGCATCCGGAAGGTGGACTTGATGGTGGCGCCGCGGCCTTCGTCGGTGGCGATCTGGAATTTCGCCGCGAAGGCCCCGCCGATGCGTGCCAGGTTCTCCGCGATGATGGTCTTCACGACGGTCTCGGCCGGCGCGGTGATGCTGCGGTATTCGACGTCCTGGTCGTTCACGGTGGCGCCGGTGACGGTGTGGTCCGCGACCGGGAAGGCAAGGATGTTCTTCAGGAGCCGGAAGTCGCCCTCCAGGGTGAAGGTGAGGACCCCGCCTTCCGCAAGGCCGGCGACGGACTGCAGCTTCACTGGGCCGGACATGACGGCCCGGCCGTGGCGGTAGGCGACCACCCGGGCGCCCGCGGCGGCGAGCTTCGGGGCGGCGTAGTGGTCCGCGTCCAGCTTGATCGTCAGGGTGGGAGTGTCGTTGAAGCAGGGCTTAGCCGAGACTTCCGCATCGCCCACGAACCCCTTGAAGCCGAGGGCCTTGTCATAGATGCGCAGCTGCCACGGCGACTGGTTCACCAGGCCCTCCTGTACTTCGGGACGATTTCGGCGGTGACCGTGCCCATGCCCGCCACTGCGAGGTTCAGGGGCCGCGCCTGGCCGGCGGGGATGGGTGCGAACACGGAGTCAGCTTCGATCTCGTGGGTGACGTCCGTTTCGCCGGTGATCAGGTAGGACCCCTGGTCGTCCTTGGCCCAGCCGTCCGGCTGCGTTTCGTCGGCGACGAGGGTGCCACGGAAGGCACGGGGGCCGACGCTCGGGTCGGTGAGGAGGCGAACCGCTTCGCCGCCCGGGACCGTCATGACCAGCGTCGCCGTATCGCTGCCGACACCGACGGTGAACCCAGTGAACGGTCCCGTGACGGTCCAGGCAGGGTAGGCGGGGACGTCTCCGGGATTGTCTATCGACGCCGTGCCCGTGTTGGATCCGGAACCGATGATGAACGGCGGCCCGAACCCTACCGAGCCTCCGAAGAAGTTCTGCTCCTCGGGCTCGGCCCACGTCCTCCGTCGCACGTCCCCGTAAAAGAGGGGGCGGTCGGCGAGCATGCGGATCCCGTAGTCCGCCCATCCCTGGCGGACGGGGTTGAGGTCGAAGCTGCCGGCCTCTTCGGCGTCGAAGCGGCAGTCGAGGTAGCGGCGGCCGGTGGCGGGCACGTCAACGGTCCACACGCCGGGCTGGTCGGGGTCCATGGTGCGCCAGAACGCGCCGTCCCGTTGCACGAACCCGACCGAGGACTTGTCGTGCCAGAGCCGGACCGGCCAGAACACTTCCCGGTCGACGATCCTGTGGCCTTTGTGGCGGGAGCCGGGGATGCCCGGGGAGACAGAGAATCGGCGCTCATGCTCCGGCGCCCCGAGCCCCCGGACCCCGCGGCGCAGGTAGAGTCCGGAGGCCCGGGTGGTGAGGTCCCAAATGGAGCCGTCCCAGCCGGTCCACGTCATCCCGATCCCCGCCCAGGGGGACGGTTCCGGGGCGGGCGGGATGTACGGTGCGGCGTAGACGATGCTCGCCATCGCGGCCTCCTAGATGTTTGCGGTGGTGAGCATGTCGTTGAACCGTGCCCGGTCCCGTGCCAGCACCTGCTCCGGGGTTTCTCCGGCGTATTGCAGGGTCGGCGCGTAGTTGATGGTCCGGGAGGCGGCGCCCGCTCCGGGGCCGGTGCTGGTGGTCGCGGACAGAGTGTAGGCGGTGGCGCCGGTGAGTTCGGGGTTGATGCCGCCGGCGATCAGCCCGGACACGTCCCCGAGGGTCTTGCCCAGGGCGGGCATGTCGTCAGCGATGCCCTTGCGCAGGCCCTGCATGATCCAGCCACCGGCCGGAACGAGGAGGGCGAGGTCGTAGGCCTTCGGGCCCTTGTTGTTCGCGATCCACTCGCCGATGCCGCCGACGAATCCCTTGACCTTCTCGAAGCCTGCGGTGAGGCCGTCAAGGAAGCCCTGCAGGATCTGCCCGCCGGCGTCCGTGAGGAGAGTCCCGAGGTTCCCGAGTCCGGAGAGGATCTTGCCCGGGATGCCACCGATGAACGTGACGACCTCACCGAACTTGGTTTCGGCTGCGGTCTTGACCTTCCCGAACCACTCGCCGACGGTCTTGCCGAGGTTGGCGAGGGCGTTCAGGCCGGAGAGGATCTTGCCGGGGATGCCGGTGATCCAGGAGACGATGCTGCCCCACACGGTGGTGACGGTCGTCTTGATCGCGTTCCAGATGCCGGTGAGGAAGGACTTCACGTTCTCCCCGGCGGTCCGGATGGCCGTGGTGATGTTCGACCAGACGCCCTTGATGACGGCGAGGATCAGATTCCAGGCGGTGCGCACGAAGAGGCCGATCGCCGTCCAGAGCCCGTTCCACCAGCCGCTGATGGCGGCGCCCATTCCCTGCAGCCAGCCGACGAACCCGGACCAGACGCCTTGGATCCAGCCGATGAAGCCGTTCCAGACGTCGGAGATCCATTGGCCGATGGCGGTCCAGAAGCCGTTCCACCAGGCGGCGAACGCGGCGCCGGCGGCGACCAGCCAAGCCGAGATGGTGTCCCAGTTGGCGACGATCAGCCAGATCGCGGCGATGAGCGCGATGATGGCGGCGATGATCCAGACCACGGGGAAGCCCCAGAGGGTGGCGTTCATGATCAGCTGGATGACGTTCCAGGCGGCGATCGCACCCTGCACCAGCCAGATGGCCGCGGCGAACCCGGCCAGCCCGAGGGCGAGCGGGGCGATGACCGGCGCGAACTGGGTGAGCATGTTCAGTACGGGGGTGATGTAGGGCAGGGAGTCCGCCATGACGTCGCTGAGGGCGGACTGGGCGGTCCGCTGGAAGGTCAGCAGGGCGGACCCGGTCCCGCCGTTCAGTTCGGCGCCCATGGCGGCCGCGGCGCCGGACACGTCCCCGAGCCCACCGTCCATGTTCGCGAGCTGGTCGATGAACTGGGGAATCTCCCCGGTGTTCAGGTCCTCGAGCGGGGTCCCGAACAGGGCGAGGGCGGCCTGCGACTGCGCTGCGGGGTCCTTCATCTCTTGGAGGCCCATGATGATCTTCGCGAACGCTGCGGAGCCCTCGTCGCCGCCGGCGAGGAGGGCCTTGGTCATCTCCTCCTGGTCCATGCCGAGCGCCTTGTAAGCTTCGCCGCTGGCCTTGGACATGTCCGTGGAGCGGATCGTGAATTCCTTGAGGGCGTCGCCGGTCTTGTCGATCCCGAAGGCGCCCTTCTGGGCGGAGTCCACGAGCATCGTCATGGCGGTTTCGCCGCTGATGCCGAGCTGGGAGAA
This sequence comes from Arthrobacter ginkgonis, assembly GCF_039540195.1. Taxonomy (NCBI): domain Bacteria; kingdom Bacillati; phylum Actinomycetota; class Actinomycetes; order Micrococcales; family Micrococcaceae; genus Arthrobacter; species Arthrobacter ginkgonis. The sequence goes on from NZ_BAABEO010000045.1 coordinate 6,048, forward strand.
GAAGGGCCCATACTCGTCAGTGGCATCCAGCAGGTCTTCGCGGATGTTCGCGGGGACCTTCTGCATGGCGACGGTGAGCAGGTCCGCGGCCTCGGCCCCGTCCTTGGCGAGCCCGGAGTGGATCATCTGCCCGGCGACCTGGGAGGCGCGGGCGACGTCGACCTCCATCGCGGTGGCGAGGTCCATCATCTTGGTCGTCATGGCGGCGACGTCCGCCTCGGAGGCTTCGCGCATCCCGGAGATGGAGGAGATGACGGCGCCGGTGGCGGTGGTGACGTCCTCCATGGAGCCGCCCATGCCCTTGGAGAACAGTTCGCCGGCCACGTTTCCGGCCTTTTCGGCGTCGGGCCCGGTGAGGCCGAGCCCGGCGTTCATCTTGCGGACGGCCCCGTCGGTTTCGACGGAGGACATGAGGCCGGCGCCCAGGGCGGCACCGGCTGCGAGCCCGGCGCCGGCGGCGGCCTTGTTCCAGTTGCCCTTGTTGCCGAGCTTGTCCATGGCTCCGGAGAGGCCTTTGTCGAAGGGTCCGGCGTCGAGGCCGAGGACTGCGGTGAGTTCGCCGACGTTGAGCGCCATGATGGGACCCCTCTATGTAGTTATCTGCGGCCCCTGCGTGCCGGGGCCTGCTGCTGCTTGGACGGGTAGAACTTCACGCGCAGCCGGGAGTGCTCGATCGCGAAGAGGCCGGTGATGCGGTGGGCGAGCCACCGCCACGACCGGGCGTCCAGGCACCCGTCAGCGGTGTCGATCCCGTAGAACTGGTGCAGGTCCAGTTCGATGAGCGGCCATTGGGCCATGACCTGCTCCCAGGTGAAGGTCTCGCCCTTGCCGTGCCCGGAGGGGTACTCGTACCACTCGCTTAGGCCCGTGGCTTCGTCGTAGTGGCCGCGCCCGTACGGGTCCGGGTCGCCGTTCGCCGCGCCGCCCTGTTCGGCGCTGGTGCTTTTCCCCCCGCGTTGAAGTACGCCTCCGCGGTTTCGGGGTCGCGGACGTAATGGATGATGTTCGTCATCGCGGCCAGCTTGAGCGCGGCGAAGGATGCACCGTCGTCGACCAGCTGGTCCCAGGCGGGGCCGAGGGCTTCGCGGTACATGCGGCGTTCGTCGGCGTCGGACAGGATCTCCATGTCCTCGGCCGCCAGTGCGGGTTCTGCGCCGGCCTGCTGCTGCTGTGCGACCTTGGCGGCGATGGTGAAGTAGTCGAGCATCTCGGCGCCGATGCGGGCGCTGATGGGCGGGAGCGTGTACTTCTTCCCGTTGATGGGCAGGGTGATGCCGGTGTCCGCTGACTCGCGGAATGCCTTGAAAGCCATGGGGTACCTTTCCGAGGTGCCGAGGGTGCCGAGGTGGTGCCCCTGCCGCCGCGCCCTCGGTAAACGCGGCGGCAGGGAGTGTGGGGGTTACGGGGAGACGGTGAACGGGATCAGCGCGCCGCGGCCGGTCAGGGTCAGGGCCGCGGTGGTCTGGTCCGTCTTCGGGCCGCCGTTGTCGTTCAGGTCGACGTTCGCGATGCCCTCTTTGCCGGCCTTCGGGGTGACGCCGCGCTGGGAGAAGCGCACGTGCACGAACCCGCCCTCGAGGATTTCCTCCGCCGCGGCCAGGAGGATCGCCTGCCCGGGGTCTTCGGCGAGGGTGGCGCGGGGGCGCTTCACGGTCGCCTCCGACGTCCAGCTGATGCCGGTGGCAATCTGGGAACCCCAGTGGGTGCCGTCGAACTCGGCGTCGTTCTCGAAGTTCTTCTCGCGCTGCGGCGGGGTGAACTCGGTGATGCCGCCGAGCGGGGTCCAGGTGGTGGGTGCGGTGCCGTCGGTGTAGGCGGCAACTTCGACGAGCCAGTCGCCGAGCACTCCTGCGGTGATGGTCATGGTGTTTCTCCTAGGGGGTTAGTCGCGGCGGTGGGTGCCGGTCCGGGTGAGCTCGAGGTAGTAGTTGTGGGTTTCCTCTTGCCGGTTGCTGCTGTCGGCACCGAGGCTGGCCGCGCTGTTGCGCCACACCCGGACGACCGGGATGCCGCCGAGGGTGACGGCTTGCAGGTCGTGGAGGGCATCGAAGATGGCGTCTCCGGTGTCCTTCACGTCGGCCCGGTTGTTCGCCCGGCCGCGGATCCGGAACTGGGCGCCCACGATCGAGTCCGTGTTGCCGGAGTCCGTGACCGGGTACAGGGTGAGCCCGACAGCCCGGTCCGGAGTGGTGGGCAACTGGTCCAGGTGCAGGCCGACCTCACTGGTCAGGTACGTCCCGGACGTCTTGTAGGCGATGGCCCCAGTCGCGCTCAGGTGTTGGCCGATGCCGTCGGCGAGGTTGCGGGTGAAGCCCATCAGAGGTCCTTCCGGATCGCGCCGGCGATGATGTCCCGGACGTTCTGCGCTTCGGCGTTGACGGCGTTCTCCAGCCACTTGGCGGTACGGCCGTCGTCGTGGCGCAGGCTCATGTCCTCGTGCTGCCGGACCGCATATGGGGTGTCGTAGCTGATGGCCGCCTGCAGCCCGCCCGGGTCCACGGTGGTGTATCCGGAGCGTTCGAGGGTGCCTTCCTCGATGGGGACGTTCTTGTTCGCTTCCCCGAGGGCATGCTCGGCGGCGAGGGTGAGCCCGCGGACGGCGGCCCCGTTGACGATGTCCCGGACGCGGGGGTTGATCTTGATACTCGCGCCCTGGGTCACGTGAGCCAGACTTCGATGTGGTCGGGCAGCTCGAGCGGGCCCGAGTCGGCCAGCCCGGCCTTGATGACCGTGGCGGTCCGGCTGGGCAGGTCCACGGTGGAGCCGGGCTTGAACAGCGACGCGTAGTAGGGCGGCGCGGTCAGGTTGGTTTCCGAGATGACCTCGGCGCCCTGCCCGTCCCGGACGAGCGTGCGGGTGTCGTCGATGAAGCACTTCACCCCGGCCGTGGGCGTGTAGTCGTCGCCCCACGCGCCCTGGCTGGTGAGCGTGTGGACGGTGACGGTGTGCACGTAGAAGTCGTCCAGCTCGGTCGGGTACGCGCCCGGGGCGCCGTAGACGATCGTCATCGCACACCTGCCGGGGTGAGGCCGGCGGTCGAGAGGATCCGCCACGCCTCACTGCAGAGGGTTTCCAGCGCGGCGACCCGGGCCGCCTTCGTGGCCGCGGCGTCGGCCGTGTCGTAGCTGACCGACGCGCCCTTGATCGACTTCGACGACGCGACCCGCTCCGCCTGGATGCCCAGCGCCCCAGCTGTAGGGTCGAGCCCGTTGGCCGCCCAGAACGCAGCCTGCGCGCAGACGGCTTCCCGGAATGCCGTGGCGGTGCCCGGCTCCGTGGCGTAGCCGTCCGTGTCGTGCGCGTAGATCGCCGTCAGGGTGTCGCGTTCGACGAGGGAGGATGCCGAGCGCAGGAGGCCCGCCGCGTTGGCCGGCGGTGCCGCGCCCGTCCATTCCTGGAGGTCGGCGGCGGTTGCGTAGTTGCGTGCCACAGCGGGCCTCCTTTGCTACTCGGCGTCGATGTTGGCGACGGCGGCCTTGAGTTCGTCGCGGGACAGCTCGGCGGCTGCCTCCGGGGCGATGCCGCGGGCGACGGCGTAGGCGCGCCAGTCGTCGGTGGAACCGTTGCCCGCTGGCGCCTCGGGGGTGCCTTCGGGGTCGGCCGGTACCTTCGGGTCTTCGGGATCGGCCGGCGCCTTGGGCGCCTCCGGTTCCTTGGGCTCCGGCTCGGTCACGGTGTAGCCATGGCGGCGGAAGTAGTTCAGCGCGCCCTCATGCTCAGACTCGGCTGCGCCGTCCTTGAAGTGGACGCCGATCACGACACCCGTGAAGTCGGCGACAGGGGATTCGATGGTGGCCATGCTGGCTCCTAAGACGTTGGGAACCACCGGAGCCCCCACCCAGAGGGGCAGGGGCTCCAGCGGAAGGGGTGGTCCGGGCTAGCGGACCTTGATGTTGCGGAAGACGGCCGCGGCCTTCGTGGTCTTGAGGGCCACGGCGACCGGGCCCAGCTCGACCTCGCCCTTCTTGACCGCGCCGGCGGTGGTGAAGTCCGGCAGCCAGGTCTGCACGAGCTGGCCACCGATGGTGGACACGCCGTGGAAGCCGTTCAGGCCCACGCGGTAGGCGTAGAGGTCGGTCAGATTGGTCGTGGAAACACCAACGGTGCGGGTCTCGGTCGGGATGATCAGGTTGGACGAGCCAGCCTGCTCCCCGGCGTCGACCAGCAGGATGTTGCCGTACTGCTCGCGGACGATCGGACGGCCGTGCTCGTCCGTCAGGTCCTCCACCGGGGACTTTACGTACTGGTTGGCGCGGCGCACGGCGGCGCGCACGCGGGCCAGCACGTCCTTGTTGCCGACCAGCACGGTCGCGGCGCCGTCGAGCAGCGCCAGGAACTCGTCCAGGGCGTCCAGCGCCTTGTGCTCGGCGCGGGCGTTGGTGTCGAAGTCCGACCAGTCCGTGACGGACGTGGCGCGGAACTCGGTGGCGGAGCCGGTGAGGGCCTTGTCGAGGCCGTCGAAGCCGTTCGCGTCCACGGCGGTGTCGCCGTTGATGACCAGGTCCTGGAACTTGGTCCGGGTGGACTTGATCTTCTCGGACAGGTTCAGGGCCACGTTCGCGGAAGCGGTCGGGCCGATCTTCGCGGTGACGCGGTCCACCTCGAACGAGCCACCCATGACGGCCAGCGTCACGGACTTCTTCTCCGTGGTGACGTTCTGCGCGGTGTACTCGGTGTTGATGGCACGGGTGGCCGCGGTCGCCTGGGTGACCTGACGGCGGTAGCCGTAGTCGAGGGTCGCGCCGCCACCGGCCGGGTTGACGACGTCATCGAAGATGAGGCTGTCGAGGATCGCGGATTCCTTGCGGAACTCGTCGATGACGGCGGGACTGTAGTCCTCTACAGCGTTGTTCTTGGACTCGGACAGGGAAACTGCCACGGTGTGCTCCTAATGCTTATGCGCCGTAGTGGGCGCTGACTGCGGAAGTGAGGGACTTGGACTGCTTGCGCGCCTCGCCGGACCCGCCGGAGATGTCAGCGCCGCTCTTGCTGGCCGCCAGGGCCGTCTTGAGCTTGGGGTTGCTGTTGACCGCTTCCTTGATCGCCTTCTCAATGTCGGCGGTCTTGGAGGGGTCGAGGTCCGCGATCTTCGCCAGGAAGGCGCGGGAGTCGAGGAGGGCATCCGCGTCGGCGGAGTGCTTGCCGGCGAGCCGGTAGACGGCGAGTTCGGTCTTGGCTTGCCGGGTTTCGGTGTCGCGTTCGGCGAGGGCCTTGGCGAGCTGGTCGGCGTCGGGCTTCTCGTCGCCCTTGGCGTCGGGGTTGAGGGCCTTCTGGATCGCGGAGAGCGTCTTGCCAGCCACGCGCTCGTCACCGGCTTCCTTGCGGAGGTCGGCGATGATCTTCTGCGCGGCCGCGGGCAGGGATTCAACCTTGCCGTCCCATTCGGCCTGCTGGTCGCCTGCGGGCTTCTCGCCGTCCTGCTGGGCCCCGGCTCCGGCGGCGGCCTGATCGCCGCCCGTGCCGCCTTCTGCGCCCTGCTGGTCGCCCGCTCCGCTGTCGCCCGCGTCGCCAGCGCCGAGCTGCATGACGGCGTCGCCGAACTGGGCGCGGCGGTAGGCAAAGAGTGCTTCGAGGCCGCCCGGGGCGTACAGGTCGATGCCGTGGATCAGGCGAGGCTTGTTCATGGTGTTCTCCCGAGGTGTTTGGTGCATGAGAAAAGCCGCCCCGATTCGGGAACGGCTTGGAGGTAATGGGGTTGGGCGATGATCTACTGGTCACTCTTTTACACCCGAGAGGTCTCCTCCCCTGGGGCCCAACGAGGTCTAGCGGGCGCGCAGGTTGGTCCGGTAACCAAGGTCCTTGCGGTCGTTGGCGTCCCGCCAATCCTTGAACTCGGCCTGCAGCGAGGTGAGCTTCTGGCGTTCCTGGCGGTAACCGTCGCTTTGCTTGCCGCCGATCTGCTCGGCGATGATCAGCTTTCGCTTGCCCTCACGGACGGCCCGCTCGTACCCGCGCTGCTGGTCCCGGAGCTCCTGGCCCGCGGGATCGGCGGTGTCCCTGCCCGGGCCTTTGGTGATGCCGGGCAGGTAGATGGAGAGAGAGTGCCGGCAGTTGTTGTGGAACAGCCCGTCGCCCTTGGCTTCGGCGAGGGAACCCTTGACCACGCGGCCGTCCTTCAACGTGCCGCGGGTATGGCCGCTGATGGACAGGACCCGGCCTTCCCAGGGGCGGCAGATTTTGCACTCCTCGGGGGCGTCCGAAACGATCATCGTGTCGACGCCGAGGTCGTACATCTTGTCCACGTGCCCTTGCAGCGAGGCGTTCATGCTGGCGGTGCGGACAGCCTGCTCGGCGTAGGCGCCCATCTCCCAGCGGCGCCCCGACTTGTCCACGAAACCTGTGATGCCCTGCTTAGCAAGACGGTTGAGGACCATCCGGGAGGCTTCACGGCGGGTGAGGACGCCGGTGGTGACCTGCGCGGCGGTCTGGGTGACGACCTGCTGGTACAGGTCCGCTATGGCCCGTTTGATCTGGAACCGCATCGGGTCCAGCCTGCCGACAACGTCCTGGGTGATCGCGGCGACGGCCCCGGTGTTGGGGGTCCCGTCGAAAGCGCCGAACGCCATGCCAGCCGAGGTCAGGTCCGTGCCGGCGGTGGCCACGCCCCGGTTGTAGGCCATGGCCACTGCCCGCGCAGCGGCGCCAGGGACGCCCCTAGCAAGGTCCTCCAGCACGCCATCGAGAGAGCGGAGCATGACCTGAGTGGCGAGAAGCTTCTGCTCCGCCCACTCCGGCTTGTCCACACCCTTGGCGAGGGCCGCGGCGAGCTTCTGCAGCAGCAGCGCTTCCGCCTCCGCAAACAGTTCCCGCATGTCCTTGGCGAGGATCGCGGCATCATCAGGGCGTATCGCCATGCGCCCCCCTAATGAGTGGCGGATGGGTCGGGCAGAGCAGGTCGGGCCCGGTCCGCTCGATCATCGTCTCCGGGTCGCAGAGCTCGGTGACTTCCTCCCAGTCGCAGGTGCAGGCGTCAGGCTTCGCCGTCTCCGGTATCGCCATCTTCGCCCCCTCCGAACTGGCCGGACAGGCCGGCCCCGTCCACGCCTAGGGTATCCGGGTCCGCCAACGGTTCCAGCTGGTTTTCAGCCTTGATCCGTTCGACTTCCTCGCCGATCCACGTCTCGTCCTTGTCCGGGTTGACGAGCCTGACCCGGGTTTCGATGGACGCGGCGACGGCGGCGGAGAGCAGTTGCGCGGTGCGGGCCAACGCCTCGACGTCGGGCTGGACGCCGTCGGCGAGTTCCACGTCCACCGGGAGGGACGTGTCCACGCCGGAGCGGAACACGGCCGCGTCGATGGCCAGGAGCTTCTTCACGAGGTCCATCAGGACCGGCTCGACCACGCGGCCCTTGCGGCCCTGGGAGAGGGCGGAGCGGCGGTCCTTGGACCAGACCTCCGTGGCGGTCGCCGCGACGGAGGACCCTTCGCCGAAGGTCTGGGCGGAGTAGCCGGCCGAGCGGATCAGCTGCGCCCACAGGATGCCGATGGTCTGCTCGTGCTCCTGCACACGGATGCTGAACTGGACCTTCTCGATGGCCAGCTTGGAATCCGCTGCGGATCCGGGTGCCGCGTTGATCGGGGAGTAGACCTCGTCCTGGGCGAACGATGCGCCTTCGCCGGCGCCGTTGCTGTCCAGCATGCCGCGGGGCACGATGATCATCGACTTGCCAAGGCGCACGTCGCGCATGAGCGAGGTGTAGGCCTCGTCGATGGCGTCCATGAGCGGTTCGATGCCGTCGAGGTCGGAGCGTCCCAAGTGCTTCCCGAGCGGGTGTTTGCGCCAGCGCCGGTTGGGGGTGGAGTTCTCCCAGTGGAACACGTCCAGGCCGGGGGAGAGGGTGCTGATCTTGCTCTCCTCGTCGACCTCAGTCGCGAGGTCGGCGGTGGCCGGGTGCTCGGTGAGGGGGACGGCGCGGCCGAGGTTGGAGTCGGTGCCCTCGTAGAGTCCGTGGAAGATCACGCCGACGCCGAGGTTGTCGAGCTCGTGGCGCTCGAGGTGCCGGATCACGGTCTGGCCGTTGCGGCCCACGACGCTCCAGAAGGTGATGGCCACGAGCCGGCCCCACCGGAATTCGGGCCATGCGGCGTCGTAGTCGACCACGGTGACGAACGCGTGCTGGGCGACGCTGGTGTCCCACATGGCGCGCAGATACACGCCCCCGAGCGCGGCAGCCGTTTCGGCGCCGGACGCGAGAGCCTTGTGCAGGGCGGGCCCGGTGATCTCTTCGAGCCGTTCCCGGGTGCGGGCGACGTTCTCTGGCTCCGGGGCGGGCTTGCCGTCCTGACCAACGACCACAGGCACGTCGAGGCGGATGGTCGGCGGCTCGGAGAACAGGAGGTCCGCGGAGGCCTGGCAGAGGTCGGCGGCGACGGGAACGTGCAGCTTCCGCTCGGCCGGCTTGGTCAGATCGCGGCGCTTCTCGCCCCAGAAGAACCGAACAACGGCCTTCGCGGCGCGGCGGGCGAGCCCGTCGCGGGTGGCATCGGCGTCAGCGCTGGTGTAGACGTCGGTGAGGGCATCGGTGTCGCTGGAGTACCAGGCGGACCATTCGTCCCACTTGGCGCGCATCTGGTCGAGCTCGGCGGGCGGCCATGCCGTTTGGTTTGCCGGGAGCGGCATGGGGCCTCCTTAGGCTGCGAGGTCGACGAGGGCTCGCCAGTTGGTTTCGGTGGTGGTGATCGCGTAGCGGCCGGCGTCGAGGGAGTGGTCAGCGACCTTGAGCGGCTTGTCATCGCCGAGCTCGGTGGCCTTCGGGTCCCAGGAGTACGACGGCGCCTCTTCGATGAAGCCGTGGCAGCGGTCCGCGATGACGAGCTTCCCCGCGGAGAGCAGAGACGCCGTCGTGCGGATGCCGTAGAGGACGTTGTTGTCGCCGTTGATGACGTTCGTGATGCCGTCCGCGGATAGCTGGACCTTGAACGATGCGGCGGCGGGGTCGACGATCGTCCACTCGGGGCGGAGCTGCCGGTCCCCGGGCAGGTGGTCTTCGGCCAGCCAGGCGCGGATGCGTCCGCTGATCTGGTCGTCGGTGAGGCGCAGCTGGGATTGCTTGGCGTCGTACCGCCATTCGTCCACAAGGTAGAGCCGGTTATCCACACCGAGGCCGAGCATCATGGCGCTGGTGGCGTTGGTGGTGCCGTAGTCGATGCCCACGCCGAGGAGGCGGGTCATGGCCGGCAGATCGGCCCAGGGGATGGTGTGGCGCTTGGGGTCCCACATGTCGTAGACGGCACCCTCGGCGGCGACCCATTCGCCCAGGATGAAGCGCCGGTACCAGAGGCCGGTGAACTCGGCCTTGATCGCGGCAATGTAGTCGGGCTCAAGGCTGGGGTTGTCGTCGATGGTGAAGGACCAGCGCGCCCAGTCGCCCAAGCCGCGGCCGATGCGGTCGAGGAACTTCCGCTTGAGCCAGTGGGCCGGGCTGTCGGGGTTGGTGGTGCCGAACAGTTGCGCGCCCCGGACGGACATGCGGCCGAGGAGCTGGGTGAAGAACTCTTCGGGGATCGTGGTGACCTCGTCGACCAGGGCGCCGGCGACGGTCATGCCGCGCAGCACCCGCTCCGCCTTCGCGTCGGAGGCGCCCATGACGTGCACGGTGCGGCCGAGGATCTTCACGGTCGGCGCCCCGTAGTTCCCGATGACCTGGTCTGCGAGGGCCCCGAACAGGTCGGGGTTCTGCATGGGGGCGACCATGTTCCGCCACACGCTGTCTCGGGTGCGGCCGATCATCAGGAGCTCCCCGCCGCGGGGCGCCTTGGCGACGAAGAGGAACCAGCGGAGGATCGCGATGATCGTCTTGCCGGAGCGGATCGCGCCTTCAAGGATGTTGACGCGCCGGTTACTGGTCTTCAGGAAGTGCAGCTGCCTCGGGCTCACTGCCGCCAAGGTCGAGGTCGGCAAGCGGGACCCCCTGGAGTTGTTCGGCGAGGCGGTCAAGCATGGACAGGGCTTGTCCGGCGCCGTTATCGGTGTCGATCTTTTCGAGGGCGACGGCCTTGTCCAGCGAGATGCCGACGGACGTGAGTTCGTTGCGGCGGTCGCCGGGCGGGATGAAGTCCAGGACCGTTTCGATGTCGACGCCCTTTTCGCCCTTGACCATGGTCTTGTACCGGGTGGGCTGTTCGAGGCGGTCGAGGACGGCTTCGGCCTGGGCGTACAGCCGGCCGATGATCGTGGCGCGGCGGGCCTTGTTGTCAATCTGCTTGGCCTGCGTGGCGGCGGCGACCTCAGCGCCGCGGGCGAAGGTTAGGCCGGCGTCGGCGACGGTGTCGGAGATGAACCGTGCGGAGTACCCGGTTTCGCGCATGATCGCGTTGCGGGTGACGCCTTTGGCGTGGAGGTCGAGGACGTGAGTGCGCTCGGTGTCGGTGTAGGTGCGTCGTGGCGCCACATTGAACCGCCTCCCGTCAGGGGTTGTTGGACGGCGGGTGCTCGCCCCGCGCTTCGTTGGTGGTGGGCCGGGGGCCCCGCCGTCTCGTGGGCTGTGCGGTCGCGAACCGCCGCGGTCTTGCTCCGCAGCCCGTGCGCCCGGCCTCATTGGGGGAAGGCCGGCGCTATTCAGTTGTGGTCCACCAGGGGGATGGTGGTTTGTTTCCCGGCAGGCCGGCACCAGTCCGAAGGAGTTGGTCTGGTTGGGTTGCTCGCCTTCGTTCCACCACTGGCCCCAGCAGAACAGGATGGTGGTGACGTTGACCGGGAAAAGGGAAACCCACCCGGGGAGGTTTCAAGAGCGAACAAGACGCCTCAACCCGGGTGGGTGGTCTAAGTGGTTAGTTTAGTGACACTACTCCCTAACCACGACTCAGCGTACTGTACGGACGCATCAATACGCAACATGATGAGACAAGACACGTCAAGAATCTTTCAGGCACACCTAAGAGCGCCGACAAACCAAGTAATTTCCTCCCCGCGCCACTCAGCCCCACAAGCTCCGCAGGCTGCGTCCCATTCGGCCGGCGGCAGGGTTTCCTCGTCTTCCCCCCAGCAGTTCAGGGTGAGAGTAGGGGTCCGTTCCTCGCCGTGGTACTTCACCCCGCACGCCGGGCACGGCTGGTGCAGGCGCCGGCGCGGCTTTCGCGGGCGCAGGTACCGGTCGATGCTGGTCGCCCACTCTCCAGTGACCCGTGCCAGGTAGTCGACCCACTCCGGGTGCGTGACGGTCGCGAACCGTTGGATGACTTGCTCCAAGGTGCCGTGCTGCGTCTCGAAGAGTTCCTGGTGTTCGGCGCGGGCGCTGCGCTCGATGTCCTGCAGAAGGGACACGGCGCCGACGTCCACGGGCAGCCGGGCCCCGTCGCTGGATCCTGCTGCCCCGCCCCCAGCGTCGGGCTTCACCGCACCCCGCAACTGCTCGAGCAGTGATGGCCGCTCCACCGGCGCCCCGTCCGGGCCCGTCGCCAGGTGAGTGCGGGTCAGCTGGTGCACGTGCTGGGCAAGGATGCTGGTCAAATTGTCGCCTTTCCGGTTGTGGTGCTGATGTGGCCGCCCGGGTCAGTCACGCGGGATCACGCCGAAGGACTGATCTGTGAGTATCAACATGGTTGATCCCCTTTCAGGCGTGCTTGAGCCCAGGCTTAGATACGGCCGCATCCGTTCTCTCAGCATCTCGGCCTCCTGGTGAAGGGCACCTAGATCAACCTCGTGCCCACAATTCACGAATTTCTTCTCCGAGGCCACGTACAGGCGGATGGGGTAGACCGCGACCTGGGAAGGGGTTGGTGGGGCCACGCCGAGGATGGCCTCTGGCACGCTGATGATGTCCTCCGGGTAACCAATGGCCAGGAGGTTGGGCACCAGTATCGGGTAGAGGGCAGGATT
>NZ_BAABEO010000046.1:0-3741 GCF_039540195.1 Arthrobacter ginkgonis
CCGTCCCGTTCGGCCAGGGCCACGCCGTAGTCGCGGGCCGCGGCCTCGGCGGTGGTGAAGCCGTCCAGGACGTCTTCGAGGACCTTTTGCGGGTCGCGGTTGCGGGGGTCGCCGAAGCCGCCGCTGCTGGGGACGGTGATCTGGATCGAGTCGCCGGCCTTGATCTGCTTGCCGGTGACCTTCGAGGGCCAGTTCTCCTGGCCCTCGCGTCCGGGGTTCTTGACCAGGGAGGCGTTGAGGCCGTCGTGGCCGCCGAACGCGCCCCAGGGCACGTCCGAGTCGTGGCGTTCGCCCTCGCAGGTGATGATCGTGTCCGTCAGGAAGGTGTTCTCGCGCACGATGCCGATGCCGCCGCGGAACTCGCCGGCCGCGGCGGGCTCCTCGCGCAGTTCGTAGCGGTCGGTGCGCATCGGGAAGCGCCACTCGAGTTCCTCGATGGGGTTGTTGCGGGTGTTCGCGATGAGGTTGTCCACCGAGTCCGGGCCGTCGCTGGTGGCGCGGCCGCCGTAGGAGCCCTCGTTGACCTCGAGGTAGACCCAGTACTCCTCCGACTTCTCGTCCCAGCCGGAGTAGGACATGAAGTGGATGTGGGCGGAGTTGCCGGCGGTGACGCGGTCGGGGATGACCGGTGCCAGGGCGCGCAGCGCCAGGTCCACGGCCCGCTGGACCTGGGAGAACCGGGAGAAGGTCGCGGCCGGGTAGGTGGGGTTGAAGATCGTCCCCTCCGGGGCGATGACCTTCAGCGGCTTGAGCATGCCCTCGTTCTGCGGGACGAAGACCGGGAAGGCGACCTCGTCCAGGAAGATCATGCGGGTGATGAAGGTGAAGGCCGAGACGGTGGTGCCTTCGAACGCGCAGTTGTAGGCGGTGGGGACCTGGGCGCTGGAGCCGGTGAGGTCGTAGGTGATCTCGTCGCCCTTGACGATGACCTTGACCGCGATCGGGAGCTTCTTGCCGTAGTTGCGGCCGTCGTCGTCCAGGTGGCCGACCTCGGTCTCGTAGACCCCGTCGGGGATCTTGGCGATCTCCTGGCGCAGCATGCGCTCGGAGTAGTCGATCCAGGCCTGGCCGGAGTCCTGCACGGCCTGCAGCCCGTACTTGGCGATGAGGTCCGTGTACCTGCGGGTCGCGAGGGCGCAGGCGGCGATCATGGCCTCGATGTCGCCCTTGTTGCTGGTGGGCGTGCGGGTGTTCGCGTAGATGTGCTTCAGCAGCGCCTCCTGGCGCACGCCGCGGTCCTGGATCTTCACGGCCCGGAAGATGGTGCCCTCGGACTGGACGTCCTGGATGTCCACCATCAGCCCGGAGAACGCGCCGCCGTTGTCGATGAGCTGGCCGGAGGCGCCGGCGAAGCCGACGAGCTCGCCCGCGTGGAAGATCGGGGTGATCACCGCGACGTCGGGGGAGTGGGTGGCGCCCAGGTAGGGGTCGTTGTGCAGGATGATGTCGCCCTCGTTGATGTCCTCGCCCAGGACGGACATGACGCCGCGGACGATCTTGGGCATGGCGCCCATGAACATCGGGGTGGAGTCGGACTCGGCCAGGACGTTGCCGTGCCTGTCGAACAGTCCCGCGCCGAGGTCCTCGGATTCGCGGATGATCGAGGAGTAGGACATGCGGAACAGGACCGAGGCCATCTCCTTGGCCGCCGAGGACAGGGCGCCGCCGACCACGCGCATCAGGATCGGGGTGGAGAGGGTCTCGCCCCCGGCCTCCTTGGCCGGGACGTCGATGACCATGTTGCCGACCTCGTCGATGCGCCCGGAGAACCGCGGGGGCACGACGACGGTGGAGTCGTACTGCTCGATGATGGCCGGGCCCTCGAAGACCTGCCCGGCGCCGAGCTTCCCGCGGTCGTAGAACGCGGTGTCGAAGGCCTGGGGCCGGCCGTCCGCGCTGAAGACCACGGGCTGGCGGGTGATCAGGGCGGCCTCGAGGCCGGTGGCGGCGCCGGGGGCCTGCGGCGGGGCCAGTTCGTCGACGGTGCCGATGGCCTCGACCCGGATGTTGACCAGTTCGACGGCGCTGTCCTTGAACCGGTGGCCGTACTCGGCCTCGTGCGCCTGGTGGAACAGGTCCTCGACCCGTGCGAGCCACTCGGAGGTGATCGGCCCGTCCGGCACGGAGAAGCGGATCTCGTAGCCCTGGCCCTCGTAGCGGGCATCGGCCAGGCGGCGGACCACCCGGCGCCCCGCGGGAATGCGGTCGGCCTCGAACTGGGCCACGGCGTCGGCCTCGAGGGCGGCGTAGGAGTTCTGCAGCTGCCAGGTGTCCGCGCTGCCCAGCATGAACCGGGCGGTCCCGACGAACTCGTACTTCTGGTCCGTGGCCAGCAGGCCGGTGGCCGCCAGGATGCCCGGGTGGGCCGGGACCAGGACCGTGGGGATCTCCAGTTCCTCGGCGATCTCGCACACGAACAGGGCGCCGGCGCCGCCGCCGGCCACCAGGGTGAAGTCGCGCGGGTCGTAGCCGCGGCGCACCGAGTTCTGCTCGATGGCCTGGCTCATGCCGAACTTCTGGATCTGGAGGGCGCCCAGCGCTGCCTCCTCGACGGTCATCCCGAGCTTGTCCGCGACCTTGACCATCGCGTCCCGGGACAGCTGCGGGTCCAGCCGCAGTCCGGTGCCGGCCAGGCCGCGGTCCGGGCGCATGCGTCCCAGCAGCACCTGGGCGTCGGTCGAGGTCGGCTCGGTTCCGCCGCGCCGGTAGCAGGCCGGACCCGGGACGGCCCCGGCGGACTGCGGGCCGACGCGGAAGACGCCGCCGGCGTCGACGTAGGCGATCGAGCCGCCGCCGGCACCGATGGTGTCGATGTCCACCATCGGCACCATCGCCTGGTAGTCCCCGACCTTGGTGTCCAGCAGGTGGCGCATGCGCAGCTCGCCGCCGTGGGCGACGCCGATGTCCGCGGAGGTGCCGCCGATGTCCAGGCCCACCACGTTCTCGAAGCCCGACTGCCGGGCCGCCCACACGCTGCCGATCAGGCCGCCGACCGGGCCGGACATCATGAGGGTGACCGGGCGCTGGGCGGCCTGGCCGATCCCGATCATGCCGCCGGAGGACTGCATCAGCAGGATCTCGTGCCTGAAGCCCATGGACGCCACGGCCTCGTTCAGGCGGTGCAGGTAGACCGAGACCCTGGGGCCCACGAAGGCGTTCAGGGCGGTCGTGGAGAACCGCTCGAACTCGCGGTACAGCGGCACGATGTCGCTGGACAGCGACAGGTAGGCCTCGGGGTACTCCTGCGCGACGATCTCCCCGATGCGCTGCTCGTGCGTGGGGTTCAGGTAGCTGTGCAGCAGGCACACCGCGATCGCCTCGACCTTCTCGGCCTTCAGCTGGCGGACCCGCTCGCGGACCTCGTCCTCGTCCAGCTCGACCAGGACCTCGCCGCGCGGGGCCGTGATCCGCTCGCGCACGGTCAGCCGGTGGCGCCGCTTCACCAGCGGCTGCGCCTGCCAGGGCAGCTCCTGCTGCAGCGAGAAGTTGTACGGCTTCTTGTGCCGGGCGATGTGCAGGATGTCCCGGAAACCCTCGGTGGTGATCATGCCCACCGACGCGCCCGTGTGCGTCAGGGCGATGTTGGTCGCCACCGTGGTCCCGTGCACCAGCATGTCGACCTCACCCATCGAGACGCCCGCCCTGGCGCACAGCGCCCGCAAACCGTTCAGGACGCCCACGGACGAATCCTGCGGAGTGGAGGGGACCTTTTCGACAACCACCTGCCCCGTGGCGTCGTCC
>NZ_BAABEO010000047.1:0-4599 GCF_039540195.1 Arthrobacter ginkgonis
ACCTTTTCGTGCTTGGCCCGGGTGATGTGGTCGCCGACCTGGTTGACCATGACGGCTGTGTTGATGCCGACCCGGCGGGTGAGTTCCTTGTTGGTCCAGCCGATGGCGTGGAGGGCTTGGATGCGGCGTACAGCGCCGACCTTCGGGACGAACCCCTTCCCGTTGTCGCGGGCGAGGACGGCGTCGCGGGAGACGGCGAGGACTCGGCGTTCCCGGTCGACGTGGATGAGTTGCTGTTCGCCGCGGACGATCTTGCCGATGGTCTTCTCGTTCAGTCCTACGGCTTCGGCGATGCCGCGGTAGGTCATGCCCTGGTCGTGCAGGTGCTCGATGTGGGCCCGGGTGCGCGTGACGGGGACGTTGACGCGGCGGCCGCGGCGGTAGAGGACTCGCTTCTGCTTTTCGGTGAGCTGGTAGGTCACGTCGGCTCCTTATAGGCGGCGTGGATGGGGTGGTGGTGTTGGTGGCGGGGATGACGAAGGCGAGCGGCTAGCTTGGGGGTCTGCCGCTCGCCTCGTGCGTCAGGCCCTGCGCCGTGCGGTGAGGGTGTTGGCCCGTTGCAGCTCGACGTCGAGGTCGACCACGTAGGCGGTGCGGGCGCTCTCGCGTTCCTCGGCCTTGTGGTGGGGGCAGGCGTACTTGGTGGCGCAGATGCCCTGGGGAGTCCAGCAGCAGGCCCTTTTGCAGGTGTACTCGCTCATGGTGCGGTGTTGCCTTTCATGGACCGGCGGGCCCCAGCCGTGGGGCCGGGGCCCGCCGGTAAGGTGGGTGGGTGATTTTGCGTGGAACGTATGAGACAGCTGACGGAACCGATCAGGTATCGGCTGAGGCCGACACCTATGAGGAGGCCCGCGCCGCGCTGGATGCTGCGCTGCCCGAAGGCATGCAGCTGCTCAACATCCGCGTCGACCGCTAGAAGGGCGGCTCGGCGCCGCCAGCCGCGGCGGCCGTGTTGCCCCAGCCGCCGCCAGAGTTCCCGCCGCCCCATCCGCTGTTGCCGGCGTCCGGAGTCCAGGAACCATCCGACGCTCCCGCGTTGCCGCCGAACCCTCCGTTGCCGCCGTTGCCGCCGTTGCCGCTGCGCTGGGTGCGGGTGACCTTGGCGGAGGCGTACCGCAGCGACGGGCCGATTTCGTCGACCTCCAGTTCCATCACGGTCCGCTTTTCGCCTTCCTTGGTCTCGTAGCTACGGGACTTGAGGCGGCCCTGGGCGATAACGCGCACGCCCTTGGTCAGCGTCTCCGCGCAGTTCTCCGCGGCTTCCTTCCAGACCGACGCCCGGAGGAACAGCGTTTCGCCGTCCTTGAAGGAATTGCTCTGGCGGTCGAATACGGACGGCGTGCTGGCGATCGTGAAGTTGGCGACCGCGCTGCCGGACGGGGTGAACCTGAGTTCGGGATCCGAGGTCAGGTTGCCGATGACGGTGATGACGGTTTCTCCGGCCATGGTCTAGGCCGCCTTTGCGTTCGAGGCGGCGGTGGCGATGGCGTCGAGGACGTCCTGCGGTTCCCCGGCGTTGGACGCCTGGCTCCAGAGGTGGCGGAGCGCGGTGACGTCGCCGCTGCGGGCCTCAATCTCGTCGAAGTAGTTCACGGGCTCGGCATCGAGGACCTCTCCGGTGCCTGGGTCGGCGAACACGTCCGCGGCAGATGCCGGCGCGGGTGCTGCTGCCGGTTCTGGAGCGGCGGGGGCTGGATCCGCGAAGGCGGCGGCCACTGACTGGACGGCGGGACGTTCGCCCAGGTTCTCCAGTTCGACCTCTTCCACCGAGACGGAGGCGACGCCGGTGAGAACGTCGGGGGCGATGGTGCGGCATGCCTCTGCCTGGGCCTTCGCGGTCAGCATCGCGATCGGGTCGGTCGTGTACTTCTTGTTCGACATGTAGCCGGCCTGCTGGGCGCGCTGGATGGTCCAGGTGAACTCGGTCCACTGCGTCTGGCCCTTGCGGCGGGCCGCGACGGTGACGGACTCGGGGGAGGCTGCCGTGCGAATCACCTCGTGGCCGGCGTTCATGACCAGAGCGGCCATGGTGCGGGCGTAGAGGGCGGGCCGGCCGTGGACGACGAAGATGTTCGAGAGGGCGTTCATCGGGTCCAGGCCGAGGGACTTGCCCGCGAGGATCGCGGCGGCCGCGGCTTCGGGCTTGCCACGGAAGTCCGCAGGAACGAAGTCGGTCCCGCACAGCGCGGTGCCGAGCTGGTGCGCGGCGGTGAGTTCCTGGGCCCACTCGGCGAGCTTGATGGTGCCCGAAGCCGGGGTGGACAGGATGGCGGCGGGCGAGGTGTCGAGTGTGGCCGTGTTGCGGGTGGCGAGTTCAGTCATTTCCAAGGATTCCTTCTGTGAGGCTGTCGGCCCAACGCGGGGCAGGCAGTGGGGTTGCTGGGGTTGGGTATCCGGGCCACGTGCCGGTGTCGGTGCATTCCCGGTAGATGGTGAGGGCCTGGTCATTGAGGCGGGCGCCGAGGGCTTCGAAGTCCGGGTCGAGCTCGACCACCGAGACCAGGTGGGGCGGTTCCTTCTCGACGATCACGAACAGGAACCGGGGCCGGTCGCCGGTCAGTGCTTCCATGCCGTCCCGGTAGAGCGCCTGGGATTGGTGGTAGCCAAGGTCCATGGCCTTCTTCGGGAAGTCGCGGGGGTCGGCGTTGACCGCAGTCTTGAGGTCGACGATTACTCCGCGGTTCCAGGCGTCCGGTCGGCACTTCACCGGCACCCCGCTCTTTTCCCAGAACACGCTTCGCTCGGCCACGTGGCCGGTGAACGCGTTGCGGGCGATCGGGTGGGACATGACGCTGTCGCGCATGGCCGTGACGCGGTCCCACTCGGCGCCGGTGAGGGGGATCTTTCCCTCGGCGCGGGTGTCGGCGTCGAACTCTTTCCATGCCTTGGACCGCTTGTCCCGGACCTGCAGCACAGCGACCCCTGATTCGTCCTGCTCCAAGATGAGGGAGTGGGCGACTGTGCCGAGGTCGAACGCGTCGCTCGTCTTGGGGTTCTCGCGCTCCCACACGAAGTGGGCAGGCGTGCGGGTGGCCAGGGTCTTGAGCGACGACGAACCGAGCGCGTGGTGGGCGTGGTAGTCGTCGGATTCCATCCCGTCCAGGAACCGCGGCGCGGTGCCCGTGGCGATGGCGGTCATGGCTGCATCACCAGCTGGTCGTCGGAGGGCTCCCAGTCGGGGTGGTGCAGGTCGCTGGCGTCCCAGCCTTCGCGGCACACCGGGCAGAACTGGCCGAGCGTGTCGGTGCCGGGCTGGACGTTCGTGGGCTGGCCCCACTCGTCCTGGTCGAATGAGCCCGGCGCGGTTTCCGCGTAGGCGGCGTCGGTGCGGGCCATCAGGCGGCCTTCTTCCAAGAGACGGTCGCGAGGCCGAGGCCGGCCAGCATGGCGAGGAGGTCGAAGCCGTTGAAGGCGGGGTTGAAGAGTTCGGCGATCATCAGGCGGCCGCCTTGTGCATCAGGTAGTTGTGCCCGATCAGGTGGAAGGTCGCCTCGCTGATCAGGTCGTCCTGGCGCTCCAGCCACCGGTGCTTGCACTCCGGGTAGTCCGGGTCCTTGACCGGGAAGTCGAGCGGCAGGGCGTCGCTTTCCGCCTTGCGCCGGTCGCCGATCAGAGTCACGACGTCGAGCAGGCCCCAGTAGCTGATGCTGTAGCCGAGCTCCTGGGCGATGGGGACCTGGATCGCGGGGAGGTTGTCTTCGGTGGGGCCGAAGTGGTCGACGTAGAAGTCGACCTTCTGGCGGACTAGTGCCGCCGCTTCAAGGTATGCGGGGTTGGTGAGGATGCTCACGGTAGGCTCCTTCTGGATGAACTCTTGGGTTTGTCTGGGGTCCCGCGATGCTTTGGCCGGCTGCGGGGCCCTTCTTTATGCGGCGCGGTAGCCCTGCGGCTGCCGCTTGCGGTAGTGGTCCAGTGCCGTCATCGGGATCCGCCACGGAGACGTCTGGCCCCCGCGTCCGGCCTTGTACGCGCCCCGGAACATTCCGCGGTTGAGGAGTTGCCGGACGGTCTCTTGGGAGTGCTGCAGTTCTTCGGCCAGTTCGGCGACGCTCATGTCCCGGCGGCTCACGCGGCGGCCGCCAGGCTGCGTTCGGGGGTGCCGATCCAGACGCGGAGGGCGCCGCCGTGGCGGGACCGGACGTGGCTGGTTCCGAAGCCTTGGGATTCGATGAGTCCGCGGCCACGGGCGATGCGGAACGCGGCGCCGACGTGGTTGGGGTGCGGGGCCGGGCGCATCCGCTGGCGGAGGTCGTCGGCGGTGAATCGGTTCCCGGGGACTGAGGCCATGGACTCGATGGTCTGCAGGGCGTCTTCGGTCCAGGTGGTGTCTTCGAGGGGCATTGGGTTGCTCATGCTGCGTGCTCCAGTGCTGGTCGGAGGGCGATTGCTTCGGCTGGCTCGTGGAGGGCCCAAGCGATGTGTTGGATGCGTTCGTAGGAGAGTCGGCGGGTTCCTCGCTCGTAGTGGGCGAGGGTGGCGCGGCCTACGTCGATGGCTTGGGCGAGTTGTTCCTGGCTGATGCCGTGGAGTTCGCGGAGCCGTTGGATGGTGAGTCCGATGCGCTGATCTTCGGTTGTTCTTGGCAGGTTCTGTCGTGGT
>NZ_BAABEO010000048.1:0-966 GCF_039540195.1 Arthrobacter ginkgonis
GGGGCGGGTGTAGGAGAAGCCGTCGGCGCCGATGGTCACTTCCAGTTCGGACGCGTCGGTGCGCTCGATGATCGGCTGCGGGTTCCCGTCCAGGTCCAGGACCAGGGAGGCCTCGGTGTACCAGGACGGGACCACCGGGTTGCCCCACCAGTCGCGGCGCTGGTTGTCGTGCACGTCCCAGGTGATGGTGGGGTTGTCCGGGTCCCCGGTGTAGTAGTCCTGGGTGTAGATCTCCACGCGGTGCCCGTCCGGGTCCAGGATGTAGAGGTAGAAGGCGTTGGAGACCCCGTGCCGGCCGGGGCCGCGCTCGATCCGGTCGGACATGCGCAGCGCGCCCATCTTGTCGCAGATCTGGATGATGTTGTGCTTCTCGTGGGTGGAGAAGGCCACGTGGTGCATGCGCGGTCCGTTGCCGCCGGTCAGGGCGGTGTCGTGCACGGTCTGCTTGCGGTGCATCCAGGCCGCGTAGGTGACGCCCTCGGAGTCCTTGATGTCCTCGGAGACGCGGAAGCCCAGGTCCTCGAGGTACTTGCGCCCGCGCGGGACGTCCGGGGTGACCTGGTTGAAGTGGTCCAGGCGGACCAGTTCGCCGGCGGAGTAGAGGTCGTAGCGCATGTGCAGGCGCTCGACGTGGTCGACCTCGTAGAAGAACTCGTAGGGGAAGCCCAGCGGATCCTCCACGCGCACCGAGTCGCCGATGCCCTTGACGAACCCGTCCCGGCGGCGCTCGGTGCGGCAGCCCAGCTCCTGGTAGTAGGCCTCGGCCGCGTCCACGTCCTCGGGGGTGCGGACCCGGTAGGCGAAGGCGGCGACGGCGGCGATCGGGCCCTTGCGCAGCACCAGGTTGTGGTGGATGAACTCCTCGAAACTGCGCAGGTAGATCGCGTTCTCGTCCTCTTCGGTCACGTGCAGGCCCAGCAGGTCCACGTAGAACGCGCGCGAGGCGGCCAGGTCGGTGACCACGAT
>NZ_BAABEO010000049.1:0-1201 GCF_039540195.1 Arthrobacter ginkgonis
TAGCGAAAGACGGGTGAGAAACCCGTCCGCCGAATGATCAAGGGTTCCAGGGTCAAGCTAATCTGCCCTGGGTCAGTCGGGACCTAAGGCGAGGCCGACAGGCGTAGTCGATGGACAACGGGTTGATATTCCCGTACCGGTGAAGAACCGCCCATATCGAGCCGGCGATGCTAACCGCCCAAACCGCCCACCGGGGGACCTTCGGGTTTCCCACCGGGCGGGGCGCGCGGGACCCGAGCCGGGGAGGTAAGCGCATTAACAGGTGTGACGCAGGAAGGTAGCCGGGCCAGGCAATGGAATCGACCTGGTCCAAGGGCGTAGGGCGAACGGTAGGCAAATCCGCCGTTCATGATGCCTGAGACCCGATAGGCGCCCCCCTTGGGGGGTGATCCGGTGATCCTATGCTGCCAAGAAAAGCATCGGCGCGAGGTTCAAGCCGCCCGTACCCCAAACCGACACAGGTGATCAGGTAGAGAATACCAAGGCGATCGAGAGAATCATGGTTAAGGAACTCGGCAAAATGCCCCCGTAACTTCGGGAGAAGGGGGGCCCCAACCTTGAACGGACTTCGCGTCCGGGAGGGGATCGGGGCCGCAGAGACCAGGGGGAAGCGACTGTTTACTAAAAACACAGGTCCGTGCGAAGTCGCAAGACGATGTATACGGACTGACTCCTGCCCGGTGCTGGAAGGTTAAGAGGACCGGTTAGCCGCAAGGCGAAGCTGAGAATTCAAGCCCCAGTAAACGGCGGTGGTAACTATAACCATCCTAAGGTAGCGAAATTCCTTGTCGGGTAAGTTCCGACCTGCACGAATGGAGTAACGACTTCCCCGCTGTCTCAACCATGAACTCGGCGAAATTGCACTACGAGTAAAGATGCTCGTTACGCGCAGCAGGACGGAAAGACCCCGAGACCTTTACTATAGTTTGGTATTGGTGTTCGGTGCAGCTTGTGTAGGATAGGTGGGAGACGTTGAAGCGGGCACGCCAGTGCTTGTGGAGTCGCCGTTGAAATACCACTCTGGCTGTACCGGACTCCTAACTTCGGCCCGTGATCCGGGTCAGGGACAGTGCCTGATGGGTAGTTTAACTGGGGCGGTTGCCTCCCAAAAAGTAACGGAGGCGCCCAAAGGTTCCCTCAGCCTGGTTGGCAATCAGGTGTCGAGTGTAAGTGCACAAGGGAGCTTGACTGTGAGAGCGAC
>NZ_BAABEO010000050.1:0-1753 GCF_039540195.1 Arthrobacter ginkgonis
GCCCCGAGGAGCTTCCCGAGGAGGTCGACGTGCTGATCGTGGGCTCCGGGCCCGCGGGCATGCTCACCGCGGCCCAGCTCTCCCAGTTCCCGGACATCACCACGCGCATCATCGAGCGCCGTCCCGGACGGCTCGCGATCGGCCAGGCGGACGGGATCCAGGCCCGCAGCGTGGAGACCTTCCAGGCCTTCGGCTTCGCCGAGCGGATCATCGCCGAGGCCTACTGGATCACCGAAATGGCGTTCTGGCGCCCGGACGCCGAGGACCCCAAGCGCATCGTGCGCGGCGGGCGGGCCGTGGACGACGAGATGGGCATCAGCGAGTTCCCGCACCTGATCGTGAACCAGGCCCGGGTGCTGGACTACTTCGCCGAGGTCGCCGCCAACTCCCCCACCCGCCTGAGCCCGGACTACGGCTGGGACTTCCAGACCCTGGAGGTGACCGGCGAGGGCGAGTACCCCGTGAAGGTCACCCTTCTGCGCACCGCCGGCCCGGACGAGGGCACCGAGCGGACCGTGCGCGCCAAGTACGTCGTCGGCGCCGACGGCGCCCGCAGCAAGGTCCGCGCCTCGATCGGCTGCACCCTGGCCGGGGACGCGGCCAACCACGCCTGGGGCGTCATGGACGTCCTGGCCAGGACCGACTTCCCCGACATCCGCACCAAGTGCGCCATCCAGTCCCACGACGGCGGGTCCATCCTGCTCATCCCGCGCGAGGGCGGGCACCTGTTCCGCATGTACGTGGACCTGGGCGTGGTGCCCGAGGACGACCACGGAGCCATCCGCCAGACCACCATCGAGCAGATCATCGGCAAGGCCAACGAGATCCTGCGCCCCTACACCCTGGACGTGCGCTCCGTGGCCTGGCACAGCGTGTACGAGGTCGGCCACCGCCTCACCGACCGGTTCGACGACGTCCTGCCCGAACACCTCGGCACCCGCACCCCGCGCGTGTTCATCACCGGGGACGCCTGCCACACCCACTCCGCCAAGGCCGGCCAGGGCATGAACGTGTCCATGCAGGACGGGTTCAACATCGGCTGGAAGCTCGCCCACGTGCTCGAGGGCCGCAGCCCCGAATCGCTGCTGTCCACCTACTCGGCCGAGCGCCAGGTGATCGCGAAGAACCTCATCGACTTCGACAAGGAATGGTCCACGCTCATGGCCAAGAAGCCCGAGGAGTTCAACGACCCCTCCGAGCTCGAGGACTTCTACGTGCGCACCGCCGAGTTCCCCGCAGGGTTCATGACCCAGTACGCGCCCTCGCTGATCATCGGCGAGCCCGTGCACCAGGACCTGGCCGCCGGGTTCCCGGTCGGCAAGCGCTTCAAGTCCGCGCGCGTCTCCCGCGTCTGCGACACCAACCCCCTGCACCTGGGCCACCAGGCCACCGCCGACGGGCGCTGGCGGATCCACGTCTTCGCCGACCCGTCCCCGGCCGGAGCCCCCTCCCCGGTGACCGACCTGGCCCAGTGGCTGGCCACCGCCCCGGACTCCCCGCTGGCCGCTACCCCCCAGGGCGCGGACCAGGACGCGTGGTTCGACGTGAACGTGATCTACCAGCACAGGCACGAGGACATCGACATCAACGCCGTGCCCGGCGTGTTCAAACCCGAGGTCGGCCCGTTCCGCCTCACCGACCTGGAAAAGGTCTACGGCACCCTCGACGGCGAGGACATCTTCGACACGCGCGGGATCTCCCGCGACGGCGCCATCGTCATCGTCCGCCCGGACCAGTACGTCGCCGGCGTCCT
>NZ_BAABEO010000051.1:0-3265 GCF_039540195.1 Arthrobacter ginkgonis
AAACGCAAAGCTTTTCGCTGACTGGCGTCTTCCTTGGGTCCGGTTCTTCAGGAGGGCCCTAACCCGGGCCGCGCCGTTCAATGCGATGTCGATCGTCCGGTGGAGGTCAGCATCGACGCGGATATATGAATCGCCCGACGGGGGTGGGGGCGGCGCCGTTTCGAAGACTTTGTCGCAGGCATTCGCGACGGAATCGGCGAGCCAGAAGAGTTCGTCTAGGTAGGCTCCCCCCCAGGGGGAGTCTTTGACAAATTCCCACAGCTCGCTGGTTGTTTCGCTCATCCTTCGATCCTAGGTTCTGGGCCGGGCGGGCCGGTGACCGCCGCGGTGGCGCCGGCGCCCGGCGACGGCTTCCCGGTGATGCTGATCAGGCGGTGGAGGCCGACCCTGAACTTGTTCTCGGTCCACGGGAACCGCAGGAGCACGCCATACTCGTTGTGCTCTAGCCCGATCAGTTCGCCGCGGGCCCAGAGGCGTCCGGAGCGCTCGTGGTGCAGTTCCACGGTCTTCCCGAGGTCTACCCCGGAGAGTCGGCGGGCTTCGATCGTGGTGGTCACGCGGCTTCCTCGGCTGTCCCATCGTCTACGTGGCGCGTGCTGATGGCGGCGACCTCGGCGATGTTGACGTCGAACAGACGCGGCAGGCCCAGCTCCTGGGGAACGTGCGTCCAGTTCAACTGCGTCAGCTCGCCACTGATCGGGCTGCGGCTGGCCTTGATTTCGTCGACAGCCGCGGTCAGGGTCGCGCCGGACTTCATGACGAGGGTCAGTTCGAGATACTTCATGCTGCTTGCCTCCCGGCGATGGTGATCTTCCGGTCTGGTTCGGTGCGGACTTCGACGGGCACCCGGTGGTAGAGGAGCCGCAGCACGGTCTGGGTACGGGACTGGGTGTAGTAGTCGAGTTCCCCGGTGACGACGGTGCCGGACTGGTCGCGGGCGGTCACGATGCGGCCGAGGTCGTCGTTGGTGATCCGGCCGGCCTCCACCGTCGTGGGCTGGGTGCCCGGGTGGAACGTGGCCTCAACCTTGTTGCTCACTGGGCCTCCTGGTTGGCGAGTTCGAGAAGCACGTCGGCGTGGCAGGGCTGATCGAGCGGGCACCAGCAGGCCAGGTCCTTCCCGGCCAGCTCGGTGCGGATCGCCTCCGCAGTGATGTCGAGGTGGCCACCCGTCAATGCCAGGTGGAAGAGCTGTGCTGCGTCGCCTCGGGTCAGCGGTTCCTCGATGCCGTAGACGGGCTGTGCGCCCATCCATGCGGATTCGTCGCCGACGGTGTAGGGGTTGCCCCACCGTGTGGGCCGACCGACGTAGACGGCGCCTGCGGGCATCCGCCAGCCTTTGGTGCGGCGCCGCTGGATCCGCTCAGCCACGGCGCGCCTCCTTCCCCTGGGTGGCGCCGGTCTGCGGGGTGGTGGGTTGGACGCCCCGCCAGGTCTGGGGGTCGCGCACACTACGGCTCATCGGGAGGCCTCAGCGGTCAGCTTGACGGCACGGGCGCGCAGGCTGTCGGCGATGTTTCGGGTTTGGGCTTCGTAGGCCCGGTATCGGATCATGTCGTCCGCGTCGGTCAGGTTCTCCTGCGCGGCTTCCAGTGTGGCGGCTCGGTGGTCCAGTTCGTCGACGGCTTCCTGCAGGGCCGCGACTATGGCCGTCGCGGCAATGAGGGCGGGCGCGGCCTTGCGGTAGCCGGCGGCAATGAGTCCGTCAGCGATGGCGAAGGCGTAGGCAACCTTCTCGTCGTCGGCCCAGTCCCACTCGCGTGCGGCGTCCGGCGCGTTGGCATTGTCGGCGATGAAGATGGCGCGGGCGAGGTCTTCGCGTTCGGTGCTCATCGGGTTCCTTCCAGTGCGGTGCGGATGGCGGTGCGGAGTTCCTGGGCGGCCGGCCCCTTGCGGAGTGCGGGGGTCTGCTCCCACCGGTCCGCCAGTGCTTCCACGGCTTCGAGGGCGGAGACCAGGCGGGGCACGTCCGCTTGGCTGTTCGTGACGGCCAGGGTCTTTAGGTGCTGGGCCTGCCACCTCCGGTCTTGCTCTGCTGCGCCGGTTGCTTCGGTTGCGGTAGACAGCCGGACCTTGATGGCCTCCAGCGCGCTCACAGGGCGGCCCCGTTCCCGTAGTGGAGGACGGTGGCGAAGTCGTCGGGGTCTGAGAGTACAAAGTGGTAGGCGTCGCCCTTGGTGCCTCGCACCGATTCTCGGATGGTGATTGCGTCGCCGTACCGAGTCATGACTACCGATCCGTCTGGCAGTGCGTCGAGCTCTTCCACACTGCGGACCATGGCGGCCTTGTCAGCAGCCACGAGGGAGGCGCGGGCGACTTGGCGCCACCTGTCCTGCGCTGCGGGCGGCAGCTCCTCCCATGGGCCCCGGCCCACTTCGCTGTTGAGGATGGTGGCGGCGGCTTCGATCAGGTGCTCGGGGATCACTTGGCGGCCTCCTCGGTGACTGGCTCGGTGCAGTCCGGGCATGCGTCTTCGGTTCCGTCTACTCGGGTGACGGTCTGCCAGCCGCGTGCATCCGGCTCGGAGAGGTGGTCGTGGTGGTCCGGGGTCGGGCCGCACGGGTAGGGCTTGATCTTGTCCGGGTCCACCCCGTAATGGACCACCCGCTCGTAGAACAGTTCGCCGTCATCGGTGAGGTTTTTGACTACGAACTCCCACGCGGCTTGTCCTGTGAGGCCTTGGAGCATGGCGTCGGCGGCCAGGGCGATTTCCTGGCACTGGATCATGTTGGCGATCCGGGCGACTTTCTCCGGCCCTTCGGCTTTGAACCAGCCCGTGCCCTGAGGGTCCATGCCTGCGGCGTAGGCATAGAGCGCGGGCACTTCGACCTCCAGCGGGCGCACCTCCCACTCGCCGCGCTGGGGGTATAGCTCGTGGGCGTATCGGCGCTTTGTCCGGCGCTTCTCGGTGCTCATGGTGTTCTCCTTCATGGGCGTGCGTGGTGGTTGGTTTGGGTGCGGGCTCGGAGTGTCCAGGCTTGGGCGGTGAGCCCTTGGGCTTCGGCCCGCAGTTGGTTGGCTGCCGCGTGGTTGCGGCGGGAGAGGGTTTGGGTGGTGGCCGGCACCGTGTCGAGATGGTCTGCTTCGACCCGCAGCTGGCGGGCTTTCTGCTCGAGGTGCGCGGCCACCTGCAGCGGACTCACAGGGTGATCCCGAACGTCGGGCGTACCGGCTCTGCACGGCTAACTTCGGCTTCGGCCTTGGAGGCCCGACGCTGGTTCATGGTGTTTCCCCTTCCGGGTGGTCCTGCTCGCTCGTTGTCAATC
>NZ_BAABEO010000052.1:0-747 GCF_039540195.1 Arthrobacter ginkgonis
CGCCCAGGCCGCGGGAGACCTTGGCGATGACGTCCGGGTCGTCGTGGAAGGTGGTGGCCTTCACGATCGCGGCCGCTCGCTCGGCCGGGTTGCCGGACTTGAAGATGCCCGAGCCGACGAACACGCCGTCCGCGCCCAGCTGCATCATCATCGCGGCGTCCGCCGGGGTGGCGATGCCGCCGGCGGTGAAGAGCACCACCGGGAGCTTGCCGGTGGCGGCGATCTCCTTGACCAGCTCGTACGGGGCCTGGAGTTCCTTGGCCGCGACGTAGAGCTCGTCCTCGGGCAGCGAGGAGAGCTTGGCGATCTCGGCGCGGATCTTGCGCATGTGCCCGGTCGCGTTGGACACGTCGCCGGTGCCGGCCTCGCCCTTGGAGCGGATCATCGCCGCGCCCTCGTTGATGCGGCGCAGGGCCTCGCCGAGGTTGGTCGCGCCGCAGACGAAGGGCACCGTGAACTGCCACTTGTCGATGTGGTTCACGTAGTCGGCCGGGGTGAGGACCTCGGACTCGTCGATGTAGTCCACGCCCAGGGACTGCAGCACCTGCGCCTCGACGAAGTGCCCGATGCGGGCCTTGGCCATGACCGGGATGGACACGGCCTCGATGATGCCGTCGATCATGTCCGGATCGGACATGCGGGACACGCCGCCCTGGGCGCGGATGTCGGCGGGAACGCGCTCAAGGGCCATGACGGCCACCGCACCGGCGTCTTCGGCGATGCGGGCCTGCTCCGGCGTGACAACGT
>NZ_BAABEO010000053.1:0-3370 GCF_039540195.1 Arthrobacter ginkgonis
GGGTCGCCCACACCGTGGCGCTTGTGCACCACCACGCCGGCCAGCGCGTCCAGGTTGCCGCGCTCGACCTCGGCTTCGGCGGCCCAGCCGGCCAGGTTCGTCCGGGTGGTGTTCTTCACCTCAACCGCGATCCGCTGCCCGTGAGCCTTGACCCCGCGAATGTCGCCGGTGTCCTTCGCCCCGGTCTTCACCTGCCGGTCGACGCCATCGTCATCGAGGGCCCCGGCGAGGTAGTCCGCGGCCTGGCGCTCCATGCGCGTGCCGGCCGCCTTCGCGCTGGCCCTAGTGCGGCTCACTTGCGGCCCCCGAACACGGTGGCCTTCTGCTCGTCCGTGAGCTTCTCCCCGAAGTGCCAGAAGCCGCGCTCGTCCGGCCAGTGACCGAACAGGGTCGTGTGCGGGTACTCCTTGCGGTGGCTGATGTAGGGCTTGAGCTCGCACCTGCGGTCCGGCGTTCCGTGCTCGCCCACCCGGTGCGCCTCGAAGCTGATGAGGCCGATGAACGTCTCGCAGCAGGCCCCGCAATGCCCGGTCCTCTCGCCGCCAGGGAACGTCTTGCCGCATTTGGGGTGTGTCACTGATGCCATGGTTGGCCCTCTTTCGGTTCGCCGCTCGGATTTGGCGGGGTTTCGGGTGGGATCTGGGCGGGAGTTGCACCCGCGTACTTTTCGGGGCTTACAGCGCCGTCCTGCGTGTGCGTTTGCCGGGTCCGGTTCCGGTCCCTCACCCCTCGCCCTGGGTGGCCTGTGCGTTCCGCCAGCCTTCGGGGGGTTCGGTTCGGTAGTGCTTGGCCTTGCAGACGGATTCGGGGCAGTCGTGTTCTCCGCAGTGGAGTTCGCGTTTGGGGGTGGGGTCGGGGGGTTGCCAGGGGTTGCGCCAGTGTTCGCCGTCGAGGGGGATGACGCCGGGGGTGCGGTTTTTCGGGTTGCCTGCTGCGCGGATGGCTGCGTGGGCGATTTGGTCGGGGGTTCCGCGGTGGCGGGCCCTGCCGAGGGCTTCGGTGATGCCGGCGGGGTCCCAGTCGCGGCGGATGGTGTGGATGAAGTTGGCGAGTGTCTGAGCTTGGATGCGGGTGATTTCGATCATCATGCGTTGCCTGGTGTGTCCTTCGGTGGTGCCGGTTCGTGCTTGTTGCGTCTTGGCTTGTGTTGGCGTGCGCTGGTGACATTACCTCGTCAGGTGATGATGACGGTGAGGGGTGAAGGGTGTTTGGTGTTAGGTGTCTGGTGTTACCGATCCCTTTCAAGACCCCTTCGGTCAGGGGTGGTGGATGGCTAGAACGGTGGGTCATCGGATGCCTTTCCCGATCCCTTTCCGGATGGGTTTCCGAATGGGTTGGGGGACCCCTTTCCGAATGGGTTTCCCGATGGGTTTCCGAAGGGCATTTCGGGTGGGTCGTCGGGCCCCTTTTCGGATGTCAGCTCGTAGGGGTTGATGGACCTCTTGGAGAGGACCGATTCGAGGGCTGACCAGCTACTCCAGTCCGGATGCTCGGCGTGGAGACGCTGCAGCTCGTGCACGACGACGCCGGCCAGTGTGCGGGACGCGATGGTGGCGTGCGCCTTGGCGACTGCGGCGCCCATGTTGCGTTGCTTGAGGAGCCCGTCGCTGCGAACGAAGGACCGAACGAGGACTTCTTCGGTGTCTTCGTCCGTAACAATGTAGTGACGCTCACAAAGTTCGCGGGCCGCGTCCAGGACGGTTCCGAGGGTCAGGCCCGCGGCTTTGGGGACAATGCGCTTGGGCCGCCAGTCCGTGACCCCGCAGTAGGACAGGTCCGGTTGCGAGAAGAGATGCCAGTAGAGCCATTGAGCGTGGAGGCCGAGGTCGAGGAAGTCGTCATCTGACCAGATCCCCACGTCGGTTTGTGCGTAGACGCGGGCCATCAGGCGGGTGTCCTTTCGGTTTGTCGGGTCCAATGCCAGGCCCCGCGGTCGCATTGGCAAAAGCGGACCTGGGAGTGATGGCCGGCGATGTGCTCCATCTCCGTCCGGAGGCGGCGGGCCTCGTCCCTTGTGGGGGCGTAGATCTTCCCGCACAGGCAGCGCATGACCGACGGGTAAGCGGGCCGGTGATGCCTCACTGGGTGTCCAGGAGGTCGAAGATACTGGTCTGGGTGGGCGCCGCGAGTTCGAGGTCGCACCAGTCGGACTCGACGTAGCTCATCAGATGCTCGTCGTTGGGCCTTGCTGGATCTGCCAGACACCACCGGGTAATGCCGGGCCCGTTGTAGTTCTCGATGATGTGCGTGATCCGCATCAGCCGGCGGCGCCCGTAGGGGACGGTCTTGTTGCTGCCGGGGCTCCACATCTGCTGCCACACCAGTGCGCCGACGTTCATGCTGCAGCCCCGCGCCGGCGGCGGCCAGCTTCGAAGAGTTCGCGCTGGCGCTTGTTGTGGGCATCGCGGCGCTGCTCTTCGCTTGCGTAGGTGACCGGGGCCGGGCCGGTGGCGTCCGGAGCGCGGCCGGTGGTCTCCCACTGCTCGAGGTGGGCAGCGCAGTAGCCGTAGGCCTTGTGCGGTTCCTTGCAGCCGTTCACCAGGCACAGCTTGGTTGCGGTGGCCGGGGCTGCGTGGACGGGCCGAGCCGCTGGGGCTGCGGGCCGTGGGCGTGCCTGCGGTGCCGGATGTTCCGTCGGGACGGCAGGGGTGGGGAGCTCCGGCGCGTCCGGCTCCGGCTCCTGCTTGGGCTTGGCTGTGCGGCCGGTCTTCATGACGGTGTTCGGGTCGCCGTGCTTGAGGAGACGCTGGTAGTGCTTCCGGCAGTATCCGCGTACTGACTGCTTGCCATCGCACTCGTCGGCGATGCAGGAGGCGGGCGCGGGGGCGGCCTTGGGCTTCGGTGCCTTCCAGCCGTGCGCTTCGAGGAGGGCGATGGTGGCCGGGGTGACGTGGAAGGCGTCGGCCGGGTATTGGTCTCCGCGGACGGTAGTCGCCGTGATGATGGTTGCCATGATGGGTTCCTTTCGTGGTTAGGCGGCCTTGCGCCGCGTGTATTTGGGCGCCCAGCCGAGTTGCCGGGCTTCGGGGAGGCAGTCGATGCAGTAGCCGTTGTGTGGGCGGCCCATGTTGAAGGCGAAGATCCCGCCGCAGCGGCCGCACATGTAGGTGCCGACTTCCAAGGTCAGCGCCGGCCGGGCGCTTGCGCCGCGCACGCTCATGCGGCACGCGCCGGGGCGAATTCGTCTTGGCGGACGACGCTGTCGATGAGGTCTTGCCGGCCGCGGCCGCGGAGGCGGGACGCGATCTTGTTCCAGGACCCGCCGAGGCGTTCCTCGAGGGCCCGCTTGCTGGTGCCGTTGCGGATGATGAACTCGACGTCTTCGAGCCACGCGTCGGCGCGGTCGCTGATGCTGGCAGGGGTGGTATCA